>NZ_JBHSXL010000001.1:0-231404 GCF_042662125.1 Halopenitus salinus
CGCAGCGCAGCCCCCTGCGGTTACCCGCTGGCGTCGAGGGCACATGCACTTTAGCCCGGAACGGGCGCTCGCTGTGCGGAGAGCGCCCGCACGCCCGGAATGGTCGGTCGCGAGCGAAGCGAGGCGCGACCCTGGGAGCGCCTCGGTGCGCCGGGCGGCACGCGGCGAGCGGGGCGTGCCGTCACGAACCACCCGTCCAACCGACTGGACGCCCGGCCACCCAGCCGGCGTCCTGGTGGACTTCGAAAGGGCGAGGTCGACTCGATGTCCCCCGACCGCGCAAGCACCGCAGGCACGAGGAGCGCAGCTCGGTCGCGGGGCGTCGAGCGGTCGAGGGCTTTCTGAGAGCGGACGTCCCCCAGAGTATCGAGACACGCAACGAGACAGCCACCAACCGATCGTCGATCACACTATCTGTCAACGAAATATATCAACTATAAATGCTTGTAAAACACAACATATGATCGACGTTCGACACACTTAATGAGTCGAACTTTCAGCGTTCGATCACGAGATCGGAACGATCGCTGATCGGCAGACGAATCGTCTCGATACTCAACAACACATGTCGACGGGAGAAAACTTCACGACGGAACGGACGTACGTATACGTCCACGCGAGCAATGAACCCCTCCAGCCGGAGCAGTTGATTCGGACACTTCGCCGGCTACATCACATCGAGGAAGGCGGATTTCTCGAATCGGCGACGAAACCGACCTACGAATGGCTCTTCGTCGCGAACGGAAGGGCCGGACTGACGGGCGAGCGTCGAATCGACTGGTACGTTGGCGTCGACGACGAGGACGCCCTCAGCAGACTCAAACGCGGGTTACGAGAAATACTCCCGACATCGGTCGATCTAATTGAATTCGACCTCTCGCTTGACGACATTCTCGACGTCCCGAATCCGAAGCTGCTTGGGATCGACGAAACTGATGAAGACGATGAACGAAACGAAGACGGAGACGATCTCGGCGAAGACGGAGACGACATCGACGAAGTGAAGCGATCGGCGGAGTGGGACGTGGCCGGGTTGGAGTGGGAGGGGGTCGGATCACGGCCGGACGACTGGCAGTATCCGCTTCCGTCGGTTGCGTCGTTCGACGGCGACTGGCCGCTGACGAACGTCCTCCACGGGCTGGCAACGACCAGCGCGCCCGCGATCGTCCAGATACTGGTCACGCCGAAACCCGACTGGACCGCCGAACGGGACGATCGGATCATCGATCTGGAGCTCCACAGCGACCTCCGACGCAACGCGTTTGCACAGACCGTGATCGTCCCGCTCCTCTTCGGCGCGGACGCCGTCACGGAGACGGAGACCGACACGAAGACGTCGTCGAGAAGCGTCCGGCGAACGGGAAACGCGTCGCCCGTCACCCGACCGGAACCGAGACGACGTGACGACACGACCATGGCTGCCGAAAACGCCCGGCGCGTGGAGGGGATCGAGACGGCCGAAACCCGCGAATCGTTCACGGTGAACGCCCGCGCGGTCGCGTTCGGAAGCGACGGCAGGCAACCACACGAAACGCTCCACGAACTCGCATCCGGATTTGCCGGCATGCGAGGCGAGTATTACCGGATCGAATCTACGCAGTACGACTACGGCACGAGCGAGGCAGCCGACCTCTTCGAGCGAGTCTGTGACCGCACGTGTCACACCTCGCCGAAACGCCGGGCACACATCCTGCCGTGGCGACGAAACGCGAGCCCGGCGATCGTCGCCGACCGATACGCGGCCGGGGCGTTCATCGGAGTGAACGGATCCGGGGTGAGTCCGGCGACGAGCAGCGCACTTGCCCCAGTACCGCAGGATCGAACCGGGATCGAACTCCCGCCGGGGAGGGTGCTCAAACGGTATCTCGACACCGAGGGGATGACCATCGGTCGGCCGAAGACCGCAGACCGGGTCACCCTCGAGGCGGACCTGACGCTGCCGCCGAGCATGCAGTCACTGCACGTCGGGCTCTTCGGAACGACCGGCGCCGGGAAAACGGTCCTCGGACAGGGCATGCATCTCGAGAACCACGCGGCGACGGACGGCGCGACGATCTACATCGACTCGAAGGGTGACGGCGGTCCGAGAGACTACGCGGATATGCATGTCGCCCGCTACGGCGGACTCGACGACGTCTACTACTTCGACTGTTCGGAGACGCTGCCCGGATTGCCGTTCCTCACCATCGAGCCGATGGTGTCTGACGGCCTCGACCGCGAGTGGGCGGTCAACACGGTCACGGAACACTACATCGACCTCCTCGCGGCGACGATGGGACACGAGCAGTTCTACAGCGCTGAGGCCGCCGTCGGAGTGATCGAACAGCTCGTGCGCGCGCTGTTCGATCCGGTCCACGGGACGGACTCCATCGACCAGCAGGACCTGCTGGCGGCCGCGGCACGGTTTCACGAGACGGGGACGCCACCGCCGGTCTCGGACGGCGCGCTCTACCAGAAGCTGGCCAGCACGGCCGCCAACGCCCACAAGACGTTCGACAGCATCATGGGTGCGGTGGTTCGGCGTCTCGGGGTTTTGACCAACGATCGGCGGCTGGCACCGCTGTTCGAGGGACACGCCGACGAGGATTCGACCTTCGACTTGCGCGCGGCGCTCGATGAGGACTGCGTCATCGTTCTCGACATGAGCGGCTACCTCGACCGCTCGCGAACGCTGCTGTCCATGGTGGTGTTGTCACAGCTCTGGCGTGCACTCCAGCGACGACGCGCGGAGGCGGCGAAGGGGACGAGCCTGCCGCTCGTCAACTGCTACATCGAGGAGGCCGCGGATCTCGCCGCGACCGGCATCCTCGACACGCTGCTCTCCCAGGGTCGTGGGTTCGACCTGTCGCTCACGCTTGCGATGCAGTTCCCCGGCCAGCTTCGAACCTCCCACCCCCGCGTCTACGATGAGTTACTCAACGACGTCGGGACGGTCATCACCGGGAACATCGCCGTGGATGACCGGCTCGCCGAACGGTTCGCCACGAGCGACATGCCGGTCGAGGACGTGACCACACGGATCGGGATGCTCGACCTCGGGGAGTGGTTCGTCCAGCCGGCCGCGCCGTTCGCCGAACGGAAGCCGCGACCGTTCGTCGTGGCCTCGCCGCCGCTCCCGCCGGGCTATCCGGACGGAACGGACTCGAGCGCCGCACCCGAAGGTGGATACACCAGAGCGTTCCAGAACGCGAAGGAGCGGGCGAGAGACCACCACGGCGTTCCGGTCGGCCAGCCGGCCAGTGGGAGCGCGGATCCGACCTCGCTCGATGGGCCGATGACGGGATCGGTCGCCGCCCTCGCGGCCGCCACGGCGACCATTCCACACACCGAGCGATTCCCGGACGAACTCTCCTACATCGACGAGCCGCCGTATCCGCTCGTGTGTTCGACGTGTGAGACGCGATACGCGTCGACGCCCGAGGGGATGCGACGCGCGATCGAGTGTCACAACGCGATCGCGGACGTCGACCGCGACGACATCCCGGTCTGTTCGCTCGACCTCCAGTTGACGAGCGGGGAGCGGGCCGCAAGCGCCTACAGCGACGCGCAACTCCGGCTGCTCACGGCGGTGTACATGGCCCACCAACAGCGGTTCGACCCGATACTCGAGTACGACATCGTCTGGGACTCCATGACGTTGCTCGAGGCGTACGTGGGCATCGAGACGGACGAGGTCCAGGAGCTGCTCGACGACGACCTGTTGCGGGTCGACTGTCGCCGCCCACACAAGCTCTACACGGTCACGCCGGCGGGCAGAGACGCGATCGGGATCGGCCATCGGGAGGGCATCGCCTACGGCGACGGAACGGGCGACCTCTCCGAGTCGAGCCTCCACGTCGCGATGGTCGAGGTCGGCGCCCGGCTGTTCGAACAGGAGTTCGTCGGCCCGGAGGCACCCGGGGCGCGCGTCGCCCGGTATCACGGGATCGATGACGGTCGCCTCGACGTCGCGGTGCTCGACGAGGAAGCGGAGATCGTCGCGACGCTGGAGGCCGAGCGAATCAACAACGATCGGGCCGAGGCGATCCCCGCGGACTTCGACAAGATGGCGGCGTGCGACCCCACGACGTCGTGGTGGCTGGTGAAGGCGCGCAGCGACGCCCACCGGCTCCTGAAGGCGCTTCACGATCCGGCCGACGACGAGCCACGCGTGGAGCGAACCTACAGCGAGAACATGCCGCCACGCGACTACCGGCTCGACACCGCCGGGCTCACCGACGTCTACACGTTCGAATACGCCCGCGATACGCTCCTCGAGGCGTCCGAACCGGCTGCTGACGACGTCCTCGAGTTTTGAACCACCGAGGAGTACCGACGACGGTCTCGGCCACGATTCACACGTCACCCGGTCCGAACGTCCGGGACGGCGAGTGTCGTTCGACCCATCGGTCGTGAACGGATGTCGAACGACACCGACAAGCGACCATATCGAAAGAGTCGAGCACCATTCTCCCGACGACGGCCCCACGAACTCGATCGCAAGGTGACCGTGGGTGACAGATTACTACAGAGGGAGATTCATCCGCAATTACTGCTGTACGGCCGTTTGTGGGGGATCGGTCGTTTTGGTGTGGGGCTTCGTCGACGACGATCGGAGAGCGAGCACGGGCGCATAGGACCCGATCATCGAACAGGGAATGCTCCGAGGCCGGTATTCGACGACTCGAGACGGTGAGAACGATCGCGTATTTGCACGTCGTCATCGTGAAACCCACAGCCGTCGCCGATGTGGAGGCGGATCGCGGCGTCGAGAGCCCGTGTGGGCAGTCACGAGCGCATGGCTACTGATCCCTCGTCAAGCGAGCGAGCACACGGGGGTCGGCCCCACCGTGTTGATGATCGAACTGGTGTTTCGTGCGGATTGTCTATCGGCAAAACCGACAGACTGCACCGGTGTGTAGTTGGATCGAGATGGGCGTGCAGCCGAGAGAGGGAGAGCGACGTCGACGACTTCGAGATGGAGCGTGAGCGATCGACACGAGACGCCGAGGCGACGTCACGTCCGAGGCGACGTCACGACTGTGACGAGGCGCCCAGAGGCTCGACGCGAAATGCTCGTGGTGAGCCGTACGAGAAGGAGACCGAGGATCGACTCGGAATCGGTCGGACGTCGACGTCGATACGTGTAGACCGGCGTGCTCGTGAACGAAGCGATGGGCGACTCTCGAGGTCGAAGCGATCGAGACATACCCACCCAGTTCGTGACCCAGAGCGGATGGACAGCGTGTTCGGACACGTCCACTCGCGAACGCGCCCCCGAATGGGTGATCGAGTGTCTAGAGCCTAGAGTTTAGGGCACCGAAGCCGATCGACATTCAGCAGGCTCCCATTGGCCGATCGACGGTTAGGTAGCCACGATCGCAAACAGATCGGCGTTCGGACACCCAAGGCCGTCCCATACGGATCGACAGGTGGACAGCCCAGAGTGCGACCATTTCGGGATACCGTTCGGACAGATGTGGTTCGATCTGTACGGATCGCGATCGCTCGAACAGGGATGTAGGACCGAGCTATGCCGATCGACGTTCAGGAGGGCCCGCCCAACAGATCGGCGTGTAGACAGCCCACGGTTTAGCGTAAGACGGAGCGGCAGGTGGACAGCCCAGAGCGACAGCAGCGGAACAGCGTTCGGACAGCTAGAGCGAAGACCCGTACAAATGACCTTAACGAACACTTTGCGGATGGAAATCTCTCTGTAGTCCTAGAGACTCCCAATCGGATAGAACAATTATGATTCCCCACCTCCCCCACCCCACCGTGTCGAGTGTTCTCTCGAGATATTCGATCCGGTTTGACGATCGTCGCGATCATCGGAGCGAACGCACTATCACACCCACCCCACCGTGTCGAGTGTTCTCTCGAGATATTCGATCCGGTTTGACGATCGTCGCGATCATCGGAGCGAACGCACTATCACACCCACCCCACCGTGTCGAGTGTTTCGGAACCGAAGGGGGGTGAACATCCCGATAGGGCCTTCGAACGCTGGTCCCACACCCTGTATGATGTCGTGTGAAACGCTGATTTCGTCTTGCGATATTCATTTCACCCGACGCATTCGACGCGGTGGTTTTATTAGCCGGTCCAGAGTACGGGAAAGCATCAGATGGCGACGTTCACGCGGGACACGGAGATATTTCGTGACGAGGATATGCTCCGGGAGGACTACCAACCGGATTCGATCGCCGGACGAGAAGCGGTTTTGGACGCCTACAAGACCGCGTTGCAGCCGGTGGTCAACGGTGCACAACCACGAAACGTGTTTCTCTACGGAAAAACTGGTGTCGGGAAAACTGCCGTGTCTCGGTATCTACTCGATGAATTGCAACAGGACACGATGCGGTACGACGATGTCGATCTCTCCGTATTCTGGCTGAACTGTACAAACCTATCGTCGTCGTATCAAGTGGCGGTCAATCTCGTGAACACGCTCCGCTCCGTCGACGACCAGATCAGTACGACCGGCTATCCACAACAACGCGTGTTCGACCTGCTGTATGAGGAACTCGATACGGTGGGCGGAACCGTTCTGCTCGTCTTGGACGAGATCGATCACATCGGAACCGATGACGAGATTCTCTATGAGATCCCGAGAGCACGATCGAACGGCTATCTAACCGACGTGAAGCCGGGAGTCATCGGGATCAGCAACGATTTCGGATTTCGAGAATCCCTCTCTCCGAAAGTCAAGGATACGCTCTGCGAGGAGGAGATCCACTTTTCGCCATACAACGCCGTCGAGCTGGAGGAGATACTCCATCGACGTGCTGAGGAGGCGCTCTACGATGACGCGACGGGCTCCGGCGTAATATCGCTGTGTGCCGCGACGGCCGCACAGGACACGGGGAGTGCTCGGCAAGCACTGGACCTCCTGTATAAGGCCGGAGAGATCGCTCGGGCTGGCGATCAATCTCGGATCGCCGAATCCGACGTGTATGAAGCTCGTAACAAACTGGAGCAGAGTCAGATCGAACAGGGCATGCGTGAGCTGACGAAACACGGTCATCTTGCGCTGGTAGCGACGCTTCAGCTCGCATTGGAGGAAGAGACTCCAACCAGAGTACGCGAAATTTTCCCGCGATATCGGGCGATCGCGAGACATTCCGACGTCGATCCTCTCGTTCGACGTCGAATGCATGATCACCTCGCCGACCTAGCGATGCTCGGCATTCTCGACCGACACGGTCGAAACGAGGGACGCTCCGGCGGGCAATACTACGAGTACCAGTTCAGCGTCGATCTCGATCTCGTCATCGACGCTGTGGACGACTTTGAGAACGTGACGCTCCCCCGAACGGTCGCTCGTTCGATCCGAGCCCGAAATCGCTGAGAACACTCGACATGGTGGGGTGGGTGGGAGGGACTGTTCGTTCCAGAGACCGGATCGCTCCCGACAGAAACACTCGACACAGTGGGGTGATGGGGAAGAACCAAGACGGCGACTGTACTCGGCGCCCCGAACAGTCGACGCGGTGGAGTCCCCTTCACTCACCCGGCGTTCATGAACCGTTTTGTGACTTAACTCAACTGCGAGTGGCCAAGATTCTTCGACGAGAACACACCTCGTACCGAGTGAAGTCCTCAACAACCACCGCTAAAGTCGTCCCCTAGTCCTTCACGACTTCGAGATCGAACTCGATTACGGTGGCGACCACATCTGAACCATCATTGCGATGGGTTTCGGCCTTGGGAGCCATTCGTCTCCGACGAATCCCACACGGATCGGAACGTCGAACCACGCTCAAGCGCACCTCGTACGGAGCGGTGGGTGGATCGCGGCTCGAGATCGTCGTGCTGGGTCGAGTGCTCCGTGACGACCATCCGATCGCGTACGTCGCCGGCGCGGCCGCCGTCTGGAGCAACCGCAGCCTCGGGACCCTAGAGACGATCCGCAAGTAGAGTTTCGACCGGATGTCCCTCCAGCCACAGGTAGTGGACTTCCCGCCGTTCGCGATGATCGGAGGAGCCACAGGCGGCAGCACTCCCAGTCCAGACACGCCACGCCCCGAGTGCTGCCATCACGTCGACGATGACTCACGGAAGCGAGTACATTCCGCCTGCGGCGGAACCGTCTCCCACCACTCGACGTCGTCGTCGTCCCAGCTCTCGTACATCGCGTTGTCCTCCCCGTAGCCGACGGTCACGCTGTCGACCTGCGGTACCTTCACCGATGTCTCGTCAGCCTTGCCTTCGAGCAGCCGAAGGACGGCGTACCGGAGATACTCGTGATTCAGATTGTCTGAAGATTGGGCAACTTGGTCATGGTGCTCTGCGACTCGCTCTGCCTCGTCGAGAACTGTCGTTAGATATCGGTGGGTCATGGGTCGGTGGAGACGGGAGTGTGCCTCCACCCCTCCGCGGGCGCAGAAAAACTTAACCAACGAATAGCGATCATTCGTATCCTCTGTTGGTTAATCTCTCTCTGCTCGAATGCTGCGCCGGATCGGACTACCGGAGCCAAGAATTGTATATCTGTATAGAGATAACTCAATAGGAAATACGGGGGACAAGACTATTACAGTTAGATGTGATACCGATAACTAGCGATGATGGAGTACGTCGACGAGACCGCGGCGAAGATCATGGTTGCGGCCCGGCCGGGCGACTCGATCCGTCGAATCGCCCAGAAGATCGACGGCTCCTACTCGTGGGTCTACGACTGGATCGAGCGGTTGGAGGACGCAGGCTTCATCCGGCGTGAGGACGGCGTCTACATCGAGAAGTACGCTGTCAGGGATCGCTACTACGATCTCGTCGCGGCCATCTCTCGCGCCGTTCCCCCCTCGATCGACGACGGCTACGTCATTCCGCACTTCGCCGGGATGCCCTTTGCGTACACGAAAATCGACGGCGTCTACGTCTGGACCCACGGCGGCTATCAGATCGCCCGCGGCCACGACGACTACCCGATCTTCATCCAGGTCGCCGATCAGGACGTCGAACGGTGGACGGCGTTTTTCGACGAGTTCGGGATACCGAGTACCATCGAGGAACGACGAGACGTCCCCGACCACGACGCGCCGGTCTCGTACGTCTTAATTCCCAAATCGGGGGACCTCACTCGCGAGTGGGTCGACGGCAATCCGGCCGTGCCGTTGGACGAGACGATCGAGCACATGATGGAGTATCGGGTGAACTACGAGCCGGCGTTGGAGATGATCGGCGATGAGTACGACCGCGATATCGACGCGTCCCACGAGGATCCGCGTCTCGATGCATGAGCCTCGGCGAACGCGAAGACGAGCTGCTGGACACCCTGGAGACAGTCAATGACGCCGAATTGCCGTACGTCCTGGTCGGCGGATGGGCGATAGCGGCGTTCAATCAGCGCTTCACCACGGACGTCGACGTCGTCATTCCGGCGCAAGCGATCGACGACTACGCTGAACTCCTCGCTGACCGGGGCTACGAGAAAATTGCCGACGTCGAACGAAACGATCTCTACGAGGGCCGTACCGTCCGGTTTGAGAAGGACATCGGCAACCCGGTTCGATTTGATGCCATGGTCGACGTGTTGGGTTGTCGACAGACGGCGGCCGAGTGGTCGTATCGCTATCTGGTACAGCACTCCGTCGCGGAGGAGCTGCGAACCGTTCGACCGATAACGGCCAGGATCCCGGAGCGAGAACTGTTGTTTGCCGTGAAACTCCACAGCGGCCGCAAGGCGGATTCCCGGGATTTGGTGGCGCTCGCCGCAGGAGTGGATTTCGATCGAATCGCGACCCACCTCCATCGCGGCGATCTCGAAAAACTCGTGGGTCGTATCGATACCGTGCTTGAACGACTCACCTCGGAGGGGTTCGCGGATGCGTTTAAGGGGGTCTTCGAACAAGGGACTACCCCGGAGCAGGACGTCGAGACGGTCGTCCAATTCCTGGATGACCAACGGCGTCACCTTGATGCCGACGCGTGAGACAGCTCACCCCTCGAGCACGTGGATGATCTCTCGGGCCGACAGACCCGATCGAGTCGATCACAGAGCACCTCGGAGTCATCACCGGGGTTCGTGGCGACCTCACGCACGAGGAGACGAAGACGGTCATCGACGTCGAGCAATACTGACCGGAATGCACTCGACACGGTGGGGGCAGGAACCGAACGACGACTGTACTCGGTGACCCGAACACCCGACTGAGTGGATCCCCGTCACCAAATCCCATGATCGGATTCATTATGGGAGCGGTTCCCGATGGATGAACGATGCAAGCCGCGGTACTCGAGGACGAACGGACGGTACGGATCGAAACGCGGGACGGACCGACGCCGGCGGCCGATGCGGTGGTGGTCCGAATCGAACACGTCGGAATCTGTGGGTCCGACATGCACTACTACGAACATGGCCACAACGGGGACAACGAGCTGGACGTGCCCACGATCATGGGGCACGAATCCGCCGGCACGATCGTCGAGACGGGCGCGGACGTCACCGGATCGTCGGTCGGCGATCGAGTGGCCCTGGAACCGGGCGTTCCATGCGGATCGTGTCGATACTGTGATATCGACGAGTACAACCTCTGTGAGGACGTGCGGTTCATGGCCTCGCCGCCCGACGACGGCGCGCTGGTCGAGTACGTCGCGTGGCCCGCCCAACGGACGTATTCGCTCCCGGAGTCCGTCTCGACGCGTGCCGGGGCGCTCTGCGAGCCGCTGAGCGTGGCGATCCACGCGAACCGTCGGGGAAACGTCGGCTCGGGTGACACCGTCCTCGTGACCGGATGCGGCCCGATCGGGCTGTTGTGCATGGACGCCGCGTACGCCGCGGGGGCCGAGGACGTGATCGTCGCCGACATCGTCGAGCGAAAGCTCGAACTGGCGACCGAACGGGGAGCAGCACACGCGATCCGAACGGACGAGCGATCGCTGGTCGATGCCGTCGACGAGCTCACCGACGGTGGCGTCGACGTCGTCCTGGAGTGTTCGGGCGCGGAGGCGGTGATCGACCGGACGGTCGAGAGCGTCCGCAAGGGCGGCCAGGTGGTCTTCGTCGGCCTCCCGCAGGATCCGGAACTACCGACGGACGTCTTCGGTCTCATCGACAACGAGCTGGACATCAGCGGCTCGTTCCGCTTCCGAAACACGTATGCGGAGGCCATCGAGCTGCTGGCGTCGGGAGCGGTCGAGGTCGAATCGCTCGTCGACTTCGAGCTGCCCCTCGTGGACACCGGACGTGCGTTCGAGCGGGCCGCGGATCCCGAGGTGGTCAAGGGAATGATCGCGGTGAACGGGACGTGAGCCCGCGATGGACACGGTCGCACGATCGATGCGGATTCGATCGGAATCCTACTCGAGTGAGCCCCGCAGCTGGGCAACGTAGGGGCTGTCCTCCCAGCTCCGATGCGGAGTGATCGTTGCCAACAGCGTTCGACAAGCAATGAAAAAAGCGTGTCGCCAAAGATCCGGGCTACGGTGGGCCCTCCGCGTCGTTGATCCCCGCAAACGTTTCGTGGGTGGAGGCGTATCGCCACCGCTGGAGGATCGCTCGAGCCGGCCTTCCGTCGTCAAGAACACTTGAGGCGGTGGGGTCTCCCTCGCTCACCCACTCGCCCGTCGATCACGAACCGTTTTGTGCCTCGACCGAACGACCCCCTGTATGGTGGACGTCCCGTGAGTCGACTGCGGATCCCCTTGCTTCCGGACCGACTCCGCCTCGCCGGCGTCGTGATCGTCGCGAGCGTGATCGGGTACTACTCCGTGTTCGCCCCGCCTGGATCCGGTGCGATCGAGATGGGGCCGTTCGGCATGCTCCCGTACTCGACGTGGCTTCACCTCATGGCGTACACGGGCCTCGGCGGCTCGATCGGGTACGCGCTCTACGGCCGATCGGCGTCGATCGCGACCCAAAACGTCACCACGTTCCTCGCGACGTGGGGCTACGGGATCGCGATCGAAGTGGTCCAGCGACCCCTGCCCGACCGCACGTTCGCGGTCGTGGACATGGCCGTGAACGCGCTCGGCGCCGCGCTCGCGGTCGGCGTGTGGCTCCTTCTCCACCGATACGTCGACCTCCACGAGGTGTGAGCGCCTGCACACGACGGAGTTCCGATCCGACCGAATCCGGTCCGGTCGGGGTGGCGCCGTCGTCTTTGATCTCCTCCTGCGCCTGAAGACGCAAGTATACGGTCGGACGATGCGTCAAAACGGCGCTTCCGGCTCGCTGCTCGCGGCGTCGTCGGGCTCGTCCGTCGCGGCCTTCGCGATCAGCACCCTGAACTCGCCGGCGTCACGCTTGCGGTACTCCCACCGGAACGCCGGGCCGGCTTCGGCCTCGAACTGGTGGTACAGCGGCTTGGGGTCGTGGTCGTTGACCAGCACGAACCCCGTTCCCGTCTCCAACTCGTCGTAGGCGTCGAAGATCTGCTCGTGGCGTTGCGCCGGGGGGAGATCCCTGACGTCGAACTCTTTGATCACGTCGAGCGCCTCCTCGTCGGTTGGTGAGGTCGTCGTCTGGGTCGCGTCGCCGTCGCGATCGTCTCCATCGTCGTCGCCGCGATGTTCGTCACGGTCGCCGCCGTGGCGGTCATCGCCGGTTCGGCCGTCGACGTCGTGGCCACCGACACCGGGGGACTTCGTGATCTGGACGCGACAGCGTCCGGGTTCGGACTCCACGACCTCCCAAGAGAACGAGTCGCCGTACTGCCGTTCGAACTCCCGATGGAGGGGACGCGGTTCGTGGGCAGCGACGATCTCCATGATTCCTCCCTCGGGGATCATGCCGTAGCGGTGGTGGATCGTGGGATGGCGTTCCTGTTTGGGGATCTCGCGGACGTCGTACCGGGTGATGACGTCGTCGGTGGCGGCCCCTCTGTTGGCCTCCTCGGAGCCGACGTCCTCAGAGCCGACGCCCTTGGAGTCGGCGTTCCTGCGTATCTCGACGCGCCACTCACCCGCGTCACGGCTCGCGTACTCCCAGTCGATCACGTCGCCATGCATCGATCGAAGCTCGTGGTACAGCGGCTTCGGGTCGTGGTCGTTGACCAGCACGAATTCCTCGCCCGCGGGCAACTCCTCGAAGAGATCGAGGAGGACCTCGTGTCGCCGCTGGGGCGTCAGATCGCGGACGTCGATCGTCGCGAGCGCGTCATCCGCGAGCGGCTCCCCGACGGTCACGTCGAGTTCGCGAGGCTCCGTATCGGGATCCGCGTGCTCCCAGGCCAGCCTGCGGTCACGCTCGATCTGATAGCGGACCAGGTGGACGTCGACGTCCCCGTCGGCCGTGATCGCGAGCGTGTCGCCGGGATCGGCCCCGTCGATCGCATCGAAGAGGCTCTCACGGCGGTCCGATTCCCCGTCGTCTCGCAGATCGATGTCCGTCGCCATCCCGCGGGAGTTCCCGCCGTGAACAAATGGGGTTTGGGACGAAGCGATTCGGGGTGGGGATCGGGAGGGTGGAACCGTGCATCGACCGGGACGTGAAACGTCCCCATCGATCGGGTACCCGCGAGGCGACGTTCGGCGGCGAATACGTTCGCACGCGCCCATTTGGGAACCGAAGACATAGGACGCCCAATGAGCGAGCGAAAGGCCGAACTTCGCCAGCTATCGAGCGAGCTTCGAGAACACGAGGCGATCGCCGACGCGTTTCCGGCGCGGAGTTTCGCCGACCGGCTCGTGATCGTTGACGTCGGCGACGAGCCGGCCGACACCGACGCGACGGTCCCGGACGGCGTGGTGGATCGCCTCGGGGATCACGACCTCCGTGCAGCCGAGGAGGTCTACGGCGACGACGGGGGAAGCACGTTCGCCGGCGACATCGGGGACGCGACCCGCCATCACTTCGTCGACGTGCGGCAGGAGGATTCACGCCAGTTCGAGGGGTGATTTCCGCTTCTCGCGTCGATCACGGCCGACGTTCCGAGAGGATCCAGGGAAGAGATCGTGGACCACGGTCGGAGCAAAGCTCCTCCCTGATCCAAATTCCTCTCTCGGCTGTCAGCCTCACTACGTTCGGCAGGAAAGCCGGAGGAGGGATTTGAACCCTCGACCTATTCCTTACGAAGGAATCGCTCTGCCAGCTGAGCTACTCCGGCGCGTCCGGTTTCGTCTACCCGGATGAGTAAAATAAGCCTTCCGAAACCCCGATACGACGCCGCGGGCCACCACGTCACACGGGCGGTGGGACCGCTCCCTCGTCACCCAGTTACACCTCACCGACGCGTCAGCCGAACGTCCAGACAAACGTTGTACTCGTGGGGCGCGTAGGATCGAACGACGTGTTCGGTCTCGACGGTCACGTCGTAGTCGTCGCCGGCGGCCTCGTTGATCGCCGCGCGGCCGGGGCCGAAGGGGTCGTCCTCGTGTTGGATGTCGTAGTAGTGGATCAGACAGTCGTCGCCGGCGAGCGCGACCGCAGTCTCGAGGAACTCGTCAGCGGAGTGAGGCAGGTTCATCACGATCCGGTCGGCCCAGCCGGTCCAGTCGGCCGCGATCTCGCGAACGTCGCCGTGGATCGGGGTGATACGGTCCTCGACGCCGTTTCGCTCCGCGTTCTCGCGGAGGTACGCGATCGCGCGTTCGTTCAGATCGCAGGCGACCACTTCGGCGCCGCGTGCGGCCATCGGGACCGCGTAGGGGCCGACGCCCGCGAACATGTCGAAGGCGCGTTCGTCCGCCTCGACCTGTTCCGCCACGCGGTGGCGCTCGGTCGCGAGCCGCGGCGAGAAGTACACCTCGGCGATGTCGAGCGCGAACTCGTGGCCGTACTCGCGGTGGACCGTCTCGGTGCCGTCGCCGGCGAGGACGTCCCAGCGACGGACGCGAAGCTCGCCCTCGATCGGGGAGGCCCGGTTCACGACCGTCTCGCAGGGAACGTCGGAGTCCATCACGGCGCGTGCGATCCCGGCGGCGCGCTCCGGATCGTCCTCGTCGAGGATCACGACCTCGCCGAGCCGCTCGATCGAGGGCTCGAAGTCCAGGAGGTCCGCGGGCGTGGTCGGGGTCTCGCGCCGATCGGGGTCGCGATCGACGACGGAACCACGAAGCGACGGCGGAACGTCCTCGCGGGCAGTGACCGGCAGGTAGATCCGACCGTCCTCGACGGCGATCTCGTACTCGCCGGCGAGCGCCCCCGCCTCGGCCAGCCGGCGGCGGACCTCCTCGCCACGCTCCCGCTCGACGGCGACGCAGGGGACGGTCATCGTCGGAGGAACGCGGGCGGACCAATAAGGGGTGACGGTTCGCGGTCCGTCGACACGGTTCCCGACGCGGACGCCGGATCGATCACCGAGGGGTTCCCACGGCGGATCCATGATCATCGGGACGCCGCCATCGTCGAGTTTTTCACGGCAGCCGTGCTCACACGGAGCGTGAACGGGCCGATCACCCTCCTCGCCGGCGTGGTCTTCGGGCTGGCGCTGGCCGCGCCGCCGGGACCGATGAACGCGATCATCGCGGAGGAAGCCGCCTGGCGTGGCTGGAACGCGGGCTTCAAGGCTGGCCTCGGGGCCGCCAGCGCCGACGCGGTCTTCTTCGTCCTCGCGTACCTCGGCGTCGTCTCGGTCGTCGAGTCGCTGCCGACGTTGCGGGCGACGATGGTGGGCGTGGGCGGGGTCTTGATGCTGTATTTCGCCTACGGGGCCGCGAACGGCGTGCGCGCGTCGTTTCGACCCGGCGGCAGTCGCCCCGGAAGCAACTCCTCCGAGAGCGGGGGCGAGACCGACGGCAACGACGCCGGCGAGGGAGCGATCGCGGAGCGGACGGGCGGCAAGGGGTTCCGGAAGGCGTTCGTGCTCGCGTTGAGCAACCCCTACCAGGTCCTCTTTTGGCTCACCGTCGGCGTCGGACTGCTCCGGCCGGGAACCCTCGACGTCCTCTCGTGGGTCCCGGTCGTCGGCGGGGACCTGTCCGGCACGTTCGTCGTTGCGACCGGATCGCCCGCGCTCGTCGTCGGCTTCTTCGCGGGGATCGGCGCGTGGATCACGGGCTTTCCGGCGTCGATCGTGTTCGCCGAGCGCCGGATCGAGCGGCTGGCGCCGATCGTCGCGGTCGGCTCCGCGGCCGTCTTGGCCGGGTTCGGCGTCTACTTCCTCTATGACGCGGGGTCGTTTTTCGCCGGCGTCGTCGGATGAACCGTCGGAGACACGCCGCATCGAAGCGGTAACACCTTTTTGTCTCGCCGGTGAGGTCCGTCCATGTTCGAGAAGTCGACGTGGATCAAGCTGCCCCGGAGCGTGCTGCTCGGCCACGGAGTCCTCGAGGATCTGGGGGCCGCCGTCGACGACCTGTATCTCCCCGGGCGGCCGCTCGTGGTGACGAGCCCCACGCCGAACGAGTTGGCCGGCGACCGCGTTCGCGCGCAGTTCGACGACCCGGCGACGACCGTGGTCGAGGAGGCCTCCTTCGAGGCGGTCGAGAACGTGATCGAGGTGGCGGAGGAGGTCGACCCGACGTTCCTGCTCGCCCTCGGCGGCGGCAAGCCGATCGACACGGCCAAGATGGCCGCGGAGCACCTCGGCATCGGCTTCGTCTCGGTGCCGACGGCGGCCTCCCACGACGGTATCGTCTCCGGACGCTCGTCGATCCCCGAGGGCGACACTCGCCACTCCGTGGCCGCCGACCCGCCGCTCGCGGTGATCGCGGACACGGAGCTGCTCGCGGACGCGCCCTGGGAGCTCACGACCGCGGGCTGTGCGGACATCATCTCGAACTACACCGCCGTCAAGGACTGGCGGCTCGCACGGCGGCTCCGCAACGTCGAGTACTCCGAGTACGCCGGCGCGCTCTCGGAGATGACGGCGGAGCTGCTCGTCGCCAACGCCGACTCGATCAAGCCGGGCCTCGAGGAGTCGTCGTGGATCGTCGCGAAGGCGCTCGTCTCCTCGGGCGTCGCCATGTCCATCGCCGGCTCCTCGCGTCCGGCCTCGGGCGCCGAACACCTCATCTCCCACCAGCTCGACCGCGTCGCGCCCGGGAAGGCGCTCCACGGCCACCAGGCCGGCGTGGCGTCGATACTCACGGAGTACCTCCACGGCGGCGAGGAGGGCGAGTGGCGCTCGATCCGCGACGCGCTCGCGAGCATCGACGCCCCGACGACCGCGGAGGAACTGGGGGTGACTGACGCGGAGTTCATCGAGGCGGTGACCACCGCCCACGAGATCCGGGACCGGTACACGATCCTCTCGGGCGGCGTCACGGAGGAGGCCGCGATCGAGGTGGCCACGGCGACCGGGATAATCTGAGGTGTCAAAGCGACCGGGATCGTCCGAGGTGTCCGAGGGACCGATCGAATCCCGATCCGCGACCCAAAGACGCATTACCGCGCCGCGTCGATCGATCGACATGGCAGTCCCGCTCAGCCTCCGGCGTCGAGCGAAGGAGCACCCGAAGGCCCTCACCGCGCTGTGTTCGGTCGTCGGGTACGCCGTGGTTCTCGGGGTCTTTCTCGTCCCCGCCGTCGAGTCGCTGTTCCCGGACCTCTCGCGGTCGACGATCGACCTCCTCACCCACGCGATCGCCGTCGTCAACTCGATCACGATCGTGACGCTGTCGGTCGGCTGGTACCGGATCCGAAACGGGGACGTCGAGGGACACCGCAGGGCGATGGTCGCCTCGTTCGTGTTGATCGTCTCCTTCCTCGGGATCTACGTCCCCCGCGTGGCCGGCGGCGGAACGAAGCGCTTCGACGGGCCCGAACTCGTCACGATCGTCTACCTCGCGATGCTGGCGATCCACATCATCCTCTCGATACTGGCGGTCCCCATCGTCATCTACGCGATCGTCCTCGGGCTCACCCACACCGAACGGGAGCTGCGGACCGAGACGCCACACGCTCGAGTCGGTCGGATCGCGGCAGGGTCATGGCTCCTCTCGCTCGTGCTCGGGGTGGTGACCTACCTCCTTTTGAACCACGTCTACGCCTACACGTACTGACGACGTCGGATACCTCCCACGGCTTCAGCCGTGGGCTTCCTCCTTGTTCCTCTGTGAGCCGGGAACGTCCCCGGACGAAACGTCCGCGGACCGCCTTGGATGCCCGGAAACAAGGCCCGGCTACATATAAATGATCCATTATATTCTGGTCTAGCCCAAATTATAATAGAACCCATCTCGTATTTCACCACGGGACACATCATGGACTCGTGGACAGAGGGGATCGGGACTAGAGAACGCGTCCGAAAGATCGCGCTCTCGCTTACTCGGTCCCGGTCGGTCAATTGGATCAAAAACGAAGCCGACGTCGCGTCGTGGGACACCACGAAGGACGAACTCGAGCGACTCGTCGAGTACGGACGGATCAAACGCATCGAGGACGACAGCGGGAGCGAGACGCGGTACCGGTACGGTCCCGACTATCGACGTCGCTATCTCGACCGCGTGGAAGAACTCACGGCCGAGCACACCAAGGACGAACTACGGAGCGAGGTCGCGGAGATCCGAGAACAGATCGAAGCGTGGCAAGACACCTACGACGTGGACTCCCCGAGTGAACTGGAGGACTCGGTGACGGACGTGGATCTCTCGAGCGACGAGGTTCGCGAGCGAAATACAGTCATCCGCCGGTGGGAGCGCTCCCGGGAGACGATCCGGCTCGTCGACCACGCGCTCTCCCTGTACGACGATCTCGAAAGCGTCACCGATGTCGAATCCGGTCCCCGGCCGACCGGAATGGCACAGTGATCGATGGCGTCGCTGTTCCTCTTTCTCGCCCACCGGTGTTTGCTCGACCAGCACACGGCTCACGGCGAGATTCGGAGGTGGCTGGGCAACCAGGGCGGATGCCGCGACGTCCGGTACGCCCCGAGTGCCATCCGCCGACACGAAGTCCGTGCGACGATCGCTCCCGAACACCTACTGGGCGATCCACATCCCTCGGGGACGGTCGAACTCCGCGTCAAATTCGACTTCCCGAATGACACCGGGTACGATCACTACGAGATACAGTGGATCGACGGGGAAGGGTGTTACTCGTTCGGGTGGCACCAGGACGAAACGCATCCCGACCTCGGGAAGTGTCATTTCCAACTCGACCATCGTGACGAGACGGTCGCCCGAAAACCGGCCGTGTTCCACGACAACCATCCGGTGAACGTGCTCGAGCAACGGCTCTCGCTCGTGGCGTCGATTCTCGAGGTGATAGCGTGGGAGAACGACCGGCCACGTCTCTCTCAGTGGCCGCCTGCGGACGTGTAAGGACGCCCGAGTACGACGGCGAGTTCCGTCTCATCGGAGAGGCCCACGGGACCCACCGGGCGACGGCCTTGAATCGACTCCTCACGGGTAGGTAGGGTTTCCTCGAACGGTGCTTCAGGCGACGCAGGACACTCACGGACGTCGCAGGAAGATGCTCGTCGCGCGCCACTCGATGACCTCCTCGCCGTCCTGGTTGTGCGCCGTCAACTCGCCCTCGATGTATCCGCGGTCGTCACGGGTCGTCGACTCCGTCGCATCGAGGATCCGGTGTTCGGCGTCGATCGTATCGCCGGCGCGGACCGGCGTCCGCCACCGAAGCTCGTCGACGCCGAAGGCGCCGACCGCGGAGCTGTCCTCGAGGAAGCCGTCGACGAGGAGTCGCATACAGACGCTCGCCGTGTACCAGCCGCTTGCGATCAGTCCGCCGTGGATCGTCTCCGCAGCCAGCTCCTCGTCGAGGTGGATCGGCTGTGGATCGTACCGTTCCGCAAAGTCCGTCATCTCGGCTTTCGGGACCGTGTAGCTGCCGAGGTCCTGTTTCGAGCCGACGTCGATGTCCTCGTAGTAGCGCATCGTCGTTGTGTCACGCGTCGTCGCGGAGCATAAAGGCGATCACCATCGCTCGACTGTGCGATCACCCCGCCGACCGTGCGAACGCTCACCCGACCGTTCGATCACTACCGCGCAGGTCCGCGGTCGCCCGACGATCGCGGTACGCTTCCTCGTCGTGTCGGGAGGTTTTTGAGCCAGCCCGCACCAGAACGCCCATGGCAGGATCGCGAACGCGGGTGGCGATCGTCGGCGGGGACCGCGCCGTCGCGGCCGTCGATCTCGAGGCGATCGCCTCCGAGGCGGGCGCGTCTCGTGGGGACGCGCCCGCGGCGATCGCGATAGAGCGCGTCGACCCGGAGCGAGCGGACGTCGTGCTCGCGGTCGGCGAACGCGGGCTCGTGGAGGCGGCCCGCAAGGCGCCCGAAGCGCCGATCGTCGCCGTCGAACTCGACGAGGACCCGTCCGACGGCCAACACGACCCGCAGTCGGTCGGATTCCCGGACGGAGGATCGCGATACGCGGTCGACATCGAGGGGATCGCGGACGCCCTCGATCGGATCGCCGACGGTGAGGGGCACGCCGGACTCTCGACCGTCGAACACCCGCTCCTCGCGGTGTCCGTGGACGGAGAGCCCGTCGACAGCGCGCTGTTCGACGTCACCCTCGTGACGAGCGAGCCGGCGCGGATCTCCGAATACGGGGTTCGAAGTGACGGCGAGGACCACGGGACGTTCCGGGCGGACGCCGTCACGGTGGCGACGCCGATCGGGAGCACGGGCTACGCACGGCGCGCCGGCGGGCCGGTGTCGTCGCCCGGCACCGGGCTGGTCGTCGTTCCGATCGCGCCGTTCTCGACGCGAACCGACACGTGGGTGCTCCGGAGTCCGGTGACGCTCTCCGTGGAACGCGACGAGGAGCCGGTCTCGCTCGTGATCGACGACGAGGAGCGTCGCAGGGTCGAAACCGACGAGCCCGTCTCGATCGTCGTCGACGACCAAGTCCGGATCGTGGTACCCGCTCCCGCGGACTCCGAGGCGGGATTGGAAAAACTCTAAAGAGTCGTAGTCCCAGGTACCAATATGGACCCACTGCAGTTCCTCGTCCCGCTCGGCTGGCTGTCGGTCGTCGGCCCGGCGATCCCGTTCGCCATCCTGACGCTGGCGGTGGCGAACGTCGCGACGCGCCACCGCGCGCACACGAAACACGTCGAGCAAGCCGCGGACTCGGACAGCGTGGACCAGTATCTCCCGCACGTGTTCACCAACTTCGGACTGGTGCTCGTCAGCTTCCTGTTCACGCTCATCAACCCCACCGGCGGCGCGATCATCTCCGTGATCGCCGTGACCATCCTCGTGGCGGACCTCTTCGAGCACGAGGCGCGAAACGTCGAGGCGCGAAACGAGATGGAGATCGAAAAGCCGAAGAGCACGATCGCGGCCTCCTCGCTCGTGTTGATCTACGCGATCTACTACGTGCTGCACGCGCTCAACGCGACGTTCTGGTCGGGCCTGTTCGCGTAGGGGCCACCGGGGCGGGCGTTCGCGGGCGCCCCGTTTCGATCTTCTTTTCGTGGGGCCGAGTCCGTGGCGACGATTCCGTATCGTGTCCCGTCCGTTCTCACGTCCCGTCCGTCCTCACGTCCCGTCCTCACATTCTCTGTGTCCTCGGATCGAGGTCGAACACACCGGCGAACCGCCGTGGCCGGTGTCGCCAGCGAGCCCGTCCGTCGACGTCGACGCCACGCACCGAGAGGCGGACGCCCCCGCGACCCTCCCGGGACGGACTGCGGGCGCGACGTCCCCATCACGGACCGATCGACGAACGCGTCGCGGGACGAAACCGAGCCGGAGAGATGGAACCGAGACGAGCGATGGGCCGCGAGCACGCGGCTGTGGCTGTTGGCCGTAGCGGAGAACGGACGGAAAGGGGAAAGGGAAGAACGAACGTGCTACGTTTCGGGCGATTCGGACCGGAGAACGCGTTCAGCTCGAGGCTTCTTCGGTCATGCTGCGGCGGAGCTCCCGGAAGATCGGGATCAGGATCCAGTAGGTCACCGGCCCGAGGATCATGAGCCACAGGAACGCGTCGCTGGCGAAGATCCCGATCGCCTGATAGACGTTGTTCGGTTCGGGCGCCTGGACGGTCAGCTGCTGGATGGCGTAGTACTCCGGTGTGCGGTACCACCCGGCGAAGATGAACCACCCGAGGGCTCCGACCATCGACAGGGACAGACCCTTCATGAACTCGTCGGCCATCGATCTAATCTTCGTCGGAGTCCTCTTGAGGCTTTCCCATTCCCTGGGCGCGAAACCGCGTGCCGAGCACGTAGATGGCGGAGCCGAGGAGGATGGAGCACACGCCCGAGAGCGCGAGCACGGCGGTGAGAACGCCCTCGGAGAGGGAGAGGCCGACGGCACCGAGCACCCCGGCGATCGCCGAACGCAGGAGGCTCACCTGCAGCGTCGCCGCGTCGATCAACACGAAGCCGAACACGAAGGTGACGACCGCGATGAGCGTCGAAAAGACGGTGATCGTCTTGTAGAGCCGCAGCGGGACGACGATCTCCCTCCCGCCCGGTCCCACGTTGGGGCCGGTGGGTTCGAGATCGGGCTCGGAGCGTTCGGATTTCGGGACCGGATCGCCCGTCGCGTCCGTCCCGCGGACGGGCTCCTCGTCGTCTCGTGGATCGTCGTCGGCGGAACGATCGGTGACCATGTGGTTCGGATACGGGAAACGGGGTGAATCGAGGCGGATCGGGTCGAGGCGGATCGGATCTCGAGTCGACGGACGGATCGAGGCAAGGCGAGGCGACGGATCGGGGTTCGAACCCGGAGGCCGTCACTTCGGCGGTCGAAGCCGGTAGTACCGCTTGTTGAGGTCGTACATGTACCCCTCCCGCATCGTCTTGAGCACCGCGTAGGTGATCACGCCCGAGAGCGCCGGCAGGACGAAACAGAGCGTGAACAGGAGCTCGAGCTCGACGGGGAAGAAGTTCTGGATCGCGAGCGCGGCGAGCGTCACCGACAACACGGCGCCGGTGACGCCGACGGCCGACCAGAACGGCTGCTCGACGGGGCGGCGAGCGTTCCCCTTGTTGAGGAAGGGAACGAGCGCGACGACGCCGATGATGATCCCGTGGGCGACGATGCCGAAGAACTCGTGGGACATCACCTTGCGGCCGCCCAGCACCGACAGCTCGGGGTTGATCGGGTTGAGCTTCAACAGCCCGAACGACCAGTAGAGGTACCAGTCGGGCAGGATGATCGACGGCGTCGAACTCGGGTTGGCGGGCTCCCCGAAGTGGGCCGGCATCGTCGCGGAGACGAGGATGATGATCCCGACGAAGAAGCTCGTGATCGCCAGGTTCCGGATCGTCTCGTGGGGCCAGGCCGGAAAGCCGAGCACGTCGCGTTCGACGTAGGTCGACTCCTGTCTGAGGTCCTGGTCCTCGCGGCGCGAGCGCTCGAAGTACTCGTAGGTGAGCCGCGAGAGTCCCTGGCTGCGCTCCTTGCGCTCGCTCCAGGTCGGCGTTTCGTCGTCCGGCGGGACGGTCGCCGGCGGACCGCCGTCCGTTCGAGGCTCGCCGCCCTCCGTGGCGCCGCCGTCAGCCATCGCCGGTCCGCGATCGTCGCGGTCGTCGCGGTCGTCGCGGTCGTCTCGGTCGGTCGATGAGGTGTCTTCGGTCATTGGTTCAGTGCGGTTCCGCGATGCCCTGCACCCAGACGATGCCGACGTGAAGCGCGATGAGCGCGGTCACGATGAACGGCAACAGGAAGACGTGCAGGATGTACATCCGAACGAGCGTTGCCTGTCCGAGGGTGAACCCGCCGAACAGTAGCTGTGCGGCCCACTCGCCGATGATGGGCGTCGCAAGCGCCATCTCGACGCCGATCTGGCCGGCCCAGAAGGACAGCTGCTTCCAGGGGAGCAGGTAGCCGGTATACCCGAACAGCAGGGTCAACATGATGAGGACGACGCCGAGGACCCAGTTGACCTCGCGCGGCTCCTTGTAGGCGCCGGTGAAGTAGACCCGGAGCATGTGGAGGAAGACCGCGGCGACCATGAACTGGGCGGCCCAGCGGTGGATCGACCGGAGCATGAGCCCGAACTGCAGGTCCTTCATGATCGCGTCGATCGACAGCCACGCGGCGGTCGGGTCGCCGGTCGCGGCCGCACCCGCCGTCGACGGCGAGTAGTAGAACCCCAACAACGCGCCGGAGACCGCGGCGACGAGGTAGGCGATTATCGAGAGGGACCCAAGCGAGTACAGGGGATACCAGTACCAGAACTTGTTGTCCAGATCGTACTGTTCGGTGTGGCTCTTCGGCATCTGGAGGTTGACGCGGTAATAAAGCGTCTCGAGCAGCTCCAGATAATCGACGATCCGAAGCCGCTTGTCCATCCAGATAAGCGCCGTCAGGAACGTCGACTCGATGACCGTGAGGTCCTTGCGTTCGAGCCAGGCGTCGTGGTCGAATTCGTCCTTTTTTTCGAGGCTCATTGGTCGTTCGTTACCGCTTGTAGTAGGGGTAGACCGCGCGTTTGACCGTCTCCCATGCGTCCTCCGGGTCCGCGAGCGACTCGCCCTCGACGTCCTCCTCGCGGACGTAGAGGTCCTCCCACTTGCGACGTCGCTTCTTGACGACCATCACGTCGGGGAGGAACTCCTTGCGGTACAACGCGAGGACGAACGCGAGGTCGATGAAGACCAACGCGAGCAGCCCGCCGAGGAACATGTTGCCGAACTCGGTGGTCGCCCATCCGAACATGAGACCGTAGACGAACAGGAACACGAAGACGACTTCGATGATCGTCAAGAGGACGATCGCGATCGCGGCGGCGGTGCTCTCGCGTGCCGGCTCGTACCGGTGGATGTCGCCGTAGGAGGACCCGTTCGAGCTCATCGGCCCCCTCCATGTCCGGAGTGTGCGGACTCGCCGTATTTGAGCACGTAGAACGTGAACGCGAGGGTCAACGTGATCGCGACGCCGGAAACGAGTCCGACCCAGTGGGCGTGCAGCGGAACGCCGATGTCGTGGACGCTCTCGGGCCACCCGGTGTTGGCGCCGCCGACCTCCTCGGTTTCGATGTCCTCGCCGACGGCCAGGCCGGCGTGCATGCCGACCTGAGCGTGGGGGTCACACTGGTAGTGGGTGATGCCGGCGTCCTCCTCGGACGTCTCGTACTCGAAGGTGAATCCACCCTCGCCCGTGATCTGGCTCTCGAACGACGCGGGACCCTCGACGGCGTGTACGTTGTGGTCGCCGCCGTTGCCCGTCCACTCCCAGATCACGGTCGTTCCGGGGTCGACCCACACCTTCGTCGGGCCGAACGCCAAGCCGTCGCCGGCCCCCACCGAGATCGTCACCTCGTCCTGGCCGCGAGCGTCGAGGTAGGTACCGAGGTTCCCGCTCTCGACCGCCGAGGGCCACACGGGCCGTACCTCGGCGCCCCCTCCCCCGCCGTCCTCCTGGGCGGCGGCCGAGCCGGTCGCCGCGGTTGCGGCCGTGGCCGCGGCCGCCGAGCCGCCGGCCGTGCGCATAAACTCCCGCCGTTTCATACGGATCGAAGTCAGATCGGCGCGCGCTTAAACCCACCGACTATAGTCGATCGACGGGAGCGATCGAGTCCCCACGAGATCGCGAGCGAGACGGTTCATCGGCCCCGATCGGCGGGGTCGAACTCGGCAGCCGAACGACCGATATTCGACGTCCGAACGTTTCGCGCTCGTCGGCCGGCCGGCCCTCACTCGGCGTCCGATCGATCCGCATTCGACGACCCGGACTGCTCGTTTTCGGAGACGATCTCGGGGAGGCCCGGGCGTCGTTTCGCCTCCTCGAGCGCCCGGAGCCGGTCGCGGTACTCCGCCGACCGAAACCGGTCGGAGAGCCGGGCGTTCGCGACCGTCGAGAACAGAAACAGCGCCCCGAACAGGAAGACGAGTCCCATCGCGGGCGCAACGAGCGTGTCCAGATCCGAGAGCAGCCACGCGCCGAAGAGCAGGACGGCGGCGACGAGCTGGACGCCCGCGACGACCTGCATCATCTGGTTGCCGAGCTCGCTCGACCCGCCGGAGACGTCCTCGGGATTCGGAAGCGACCAGTTCGACGGTGGCTCCGCGACCTCGAAGGACTCCATCGAGCAGAGCGCGACGAGCGGCTCCACGTCGCGGAGGACCGTTCCCTGTCCGCGAACGTCGCCGTTGGAACGAACGACCGCGTACCCCTCGTCGGAGTAGACGACGATCCGCTCGTCGTCGCCATCCTCGTCCCCCTCTCCGTCACCGTCCTCGTCCGCGCCCGCGTCCGTCACGCGCTCCACCGTTCCGAAGATCTCGCGTTTCGCGATCCGATCCTTGATCTCGGCCTCCAGGCGCTCGAGGAGGCGCTCGCCGGTGATCCACGTATCGGGATCGAAGGCGGCGTCCCACTCCTCGGCGTTCATCCGTGCCATGTCGGCGGGACCGAACTCATCGAAGTCGTACTTCTCGTCGACCTCCCGTCTCAGAGCCTCGAGATCGGGGTCGTCTCCGTCCTCGGAGTCGGACGGCCCTGGTTCGGTGGACGTTCGGGACGACTCCCCGGAGGGCTCGGATGACGCCCCGGACGCCGTCGAAGGTTCTCGATCCCCGGATCGATCGTCGGACGCGGATCGACCGTCAGCGGAGGCGGAAGCGGGGGACCGACCGTCCTCGGACGTGCCGGCGGAATCGGTCATTGTCGGGAGTAGTACCGCCGCGGGTGTTAGACTTTCGTCCCGTCGACATCCGATCGGGCCCGAAACCGCCGGCGTTCCCGGATCGTGGGAACGGAACGGGCGATCGGGACCCTTTAGCGGTGTGCGCGGCGAACGTCCGACCATGGTCGAGTCCGCGTACGTGGCGATCGCGGTCGCGGTCTGTGTGACCGCGAGCCTCCCGTTTTTCCTCTACGGGGCGTGGGTGATGATCGACGCGGACGTCGTCACCTGGGACCTCCTCGTCTACCACCTGCGGTTCGTCGTGACCGGACTCGTGTTGACCACGGTGCCGATGGTGACCTGGATGATCCCGCGGCTGTTCGATCAGCTCACGGGCGCCGCCGTGATCCACGCGTTCTTCGGGATTCAGGCGTACGCGCTGTTGACCTTCGCGTTGACGGGGATCTACAGGATCTACGAGGCGAAACGCGACGCGGACCTGTATGCGGATCCCGACCGGGACGTCGACCTCGACGACCTCCACGAGAACATGGGACACTGGCGGACGCGGCTTCGCGTCGGCGTCTTCGGGTACACGATCCTCTGGATCTGCGCGTGGCTCACCGGGCTCTACCGGCTCGTGACCCTCCATCTCCTCTAAGGATGGAGGGACGCTACGTCCGCGATCACGACCACACCTCGCCGCTCGCGAGGTCCACCTCGGAGTCGAGCTTCGAGGACGGACAGACGTCCTCCAGCACGCAGTCCGAGCAGTCGGGGTTTCGCGCGGTACACCGGGCGCGTCCGTGATCGATGAACAGGTGGGTGAACGCCTGCCACCGGCCGCGAGGAACGATCTCCATCAGGTCCTCCTCGATCCGCTCCGGCGTCTCCTCCTCCGTGATCCCGAGCCGCCGGGAGATCCGCTGGACGTGCGTGTCGACGACGATCCCCTCGACGACGTCGTGGCCGTGTTGTAACACCACGTTCGCGGTCTTGCGCCCGACGCCGGCCAGCTCCGTGAGCTCCGACATCGTGTCGGGGACCTCACCGTCGTGCTCCTCGATGATGTCCCGGCACGCGGACCGGATGTAGCTGGCCTTGTTGTTGTAGTAGGTGATGGAGGAGATGTCCTCGGCCAGCTCCTCCTGGTCGGCCTCGGCGTAGTCGGCGGCGTCCTCGTACTTCTCGAAGAGGTCCGCACAGACGGCGTTGACCCGCTCGTCCGTACACTGTGCGGAGAGGATCACGGCGATGAGCAGCTCGAGGCGGTTCGAGTAGCGCAACGAGATGCTCGAGTCCGGATACTCCTCCGACAGTCGATCGAGAACCTCGGCGACCTGGTCCTCCCTGCTCTCGAGCGGCGTTCCCATACCGGCCCATCGGCCCCCCCCGAGTTGAACCGTTCGAACTCCCGCGAGCCGATCGGCGGCTCGAACTCGCACGAGCGACAGACAGGTCGGACCCTCGCGAGCCGAACGGAATCGGTCGCCCCCGCGGTCACGCCGCCAGTCGGTCGTGATCGACGCGATAGATTCGGACGCCGTCGGTCTCGAAGGCGATCTCGACGCCCCGGAGATCGCCGATCGAAACGTCCTCGCCGTAGCGGGCACGCTCGCCCGGTCCGACCCAGACGTACCGGACGTCGTACTCGCGGAGGACGGCCACGCGCTCGGCGTCGGATCCGGCGTAGGCGCGGTCGACGTCCGCGACGCGGCCGTAGTAGGCCTCGGTCCCGCGATAGCCGACCTGGTGGTCCCATCCCGCGACCGTCGGGATGCCGGTGAACGAGGAGGCCGGGTTCGCCTCCCAGGTGTAGGGCCCCGGTTCGCCGGGATGCTCCGCGAGCCCCTCCGGGGACCGGGTCGCCCCCGGCGCGGCGAGCAGGACGTCCTCGCGGGTCGCGTGCGCGTCAAGCCACCGGATCCCGGCCGCCTCGGCCGATCGGTTCTCCTCGAGGTGGGCGGTCGCATCGAGGGTACCGGCGTCGTTGGCCGCGAAGTGCCCGCCGAGCGCGAACGCGGCGTACGGGAGGACGGACACGACGAGCACCACCACGACGACGCGCGACGCCGCGCGTTGGTCGGGCAGACGGGCGCGGACCCCGCCGAGGAGCGCGACCGATTTCGACCGGGTGGCCGGCACCGAGAATCCTCTCGCGTACGCGAGGGCGAGGACCACCCCGAGCGCGACTCCCCAGAGGACCCACACGTTGAAGTAGATCTTGAAGACGGTGTTGAGCCTCCCCGGACCGGCCAGCTCGGAGAGGTGGACGAACTCGACGAGTCCGACGAGCCCTGCACCCGCGAGCACCAGGGTCGTCTCGAAGCCCACGTCCCGACCGGTCCGCGAGGCGACCCAGCCGAGCACCAGGATCGGTCCCACGAGCGCGACCGCGGGGACTCCGACGAGGACGCCGGCCACCGCGAGCGCGAGAACCCCGCCGACGAGGGGGAGCCGACCGGAGGGGAACCGCCCCAGCAGGTAGAGGAGGAACCCCGCGAGGAAGACGCCGTGGACGCGAACGAGCGCGCCGAGCGCGGAGCGATCGGCCGGATCCACGAGGGCGGGCGTCTGCTGGCCGCCGGCGGACAGGAGAAACGGCGCCGCGAGGACGAACCCGAGGGCGCCGAGGACGACCGTGACCGCGAGCGCGCCGCTCGTACGTTCGATCTCGGTGCGAAGCGGCCCCGAATCGAGACGCGAGCGGAGCACGGAGCGGAGACGATCGCCTCCCGGAAGAAGCGTCACCGGCGAGGCCGGCGCGAACGCGAGCGCGAGCCAGCAGACCCCGAGCAGCGTCGGGAGGTCCCAGGTGTGGATCACGGCGAGGGTCCCGAGGAACGGGACCACGACGCCGACGAGGAGGCCGCGTCGCCGCGCGATCGACGACTGGGGCGTTCGCCAGTAGGCGTAGGCGACCGCCGTCCCGAACAGGAGGAAGGGCGCCCCGAGCATGTGTGCGTGGAGGTCGCCGTTGAGGAACGCGAAGAGCGGGAACTCGTTTATCGTCCCGTCGATCACCCGGCTCGCCGTCCAGTAGTGGAACCGCGCTGTATCGGCGAGCAGGGTTTCTGCCGCCTCCGGCCCCCCGGTCGTGACGAGGCCGGCGAGCGTTCGAGCGGCCGGATCGGGAAGGGTCCGCAAGGCGATCCCGATGGCCGGAACGAGGTTGCTCGCGAGCCCGACGAGGACGGCCGCGAGGGCGCCGGCACGGGCGGCGCCGCGTTCGGCGAGTCCGCGATCCGCCGCGATCGCGCGGGCGAGATCGAAGGCGCCAGCGACGAGACAGGCGTAGGCACCCGCCAAACCGAGGTTGTACGCGTACGCGGGCGGCGTGCCCGTGAGGGTGGCGACGAGCGCGACCGCGAGATGGCCGCCGTAGTAGTAGGTGAGCGGCTCGCCCGCGAACCAGACGTCCGTCGGCGGAAGCGTCTCCGCGCGAAGGATCGACCGGAGGAGCCCGTAGTCGAGGAACTTCTCGCCGCCGACGGGCACGACGGCCGGGTCGGCGGCCCGTATCGCGACCACGAACAGGAACGCCGCGAGGAAGACGACCGCCGATGACGTCGCCGCGGACGGGTCCGTCGTCCGCTCCGTGATCCACTCGAGGTCGACGACCCCGCGAAGGTCGCCGACGTCGATCCGACGATCGACGAGCGCCTTCCGGTCGACGCCGACGGGAAGCGCGGCGGCCGAGACGAGGAGGAGGGCGCCGACGCCGAGCCACGCGGTCCAGTCGCCGTATGCCACTCGGCCGACCCAGAGCGCGACCGTCGTCGAAACGGCAAGCGCGACGACCGGCGAAAATCCGATCCCGCCGGCCGGAAAGCCCCGGAAGATCCGCGCCGTGAGCGGATACGCGATCCCCCCCAGGACGGCGAACGCGAGGAGCCACCGGACGACGAGGAGGTACTCCATGTGGACCGGAAGCGGCGCGAACGCTGAAACGTCTTCGGGTCGAGAGCGCGGGGGCGCACGCCCGGATCCCGAACCGCTCGGGCCGAGCCACCGACGCGACCGCGAGCCGCACGGCTTTTCTATCGGTGACCCGGTATCGATGGGTATGGACGGCAGTCTCGGGGTCGTGATACCCGCCTTTCGACCGGACGTCGACCGGCTGTCGGCGTACGTGGCGGCGATCGACGGCGGCCTCTCCCCCGAGACGATCCGGGTCGAGCTCGACGATCCCGAACACGGCGTCACAAACCGGCTCCGCGATGCGACCGACGGAGCGGAGGCGGCGACGGTCGTCTCCGTCTCTGAGCGCCGACGCGGGAAGGGGGCCGCCATCACCGCCGGGTTCGAGGCGCTCTCGACGGACGTCCTCGCGTTCCTCGACGCCGACGGGGCGACGCCCGTCGACTCCGCCGTGCGGGTGATCGAGCCCGTCCGGGACGGAACCGCGGACCTGGCCGTCGGCTCGCGGCGGCATCCGGACTCCGCGGTCGGATCCCACCAGACCGTGTTCCGGCGCGCGCTCGGCGACGCGTTCGCGTGGCTGGCCCGGCGCCTGCTCGAGACGCCGCTTTACGACTACCAGTGCGGCGCGAAGGCCATCACCGCGGACGCCTGGCGTCGGCTGCGCGGCGACGTCTACGAGTCGGGGTTCGCCTGGGACATCGAACTCGTCGCGCTCGCCGGCGCACACGGCGCACGCGTGCTCGAGGTGCCGATCCGCTGGGAGGACAGGCCGGGATCGACCGTCGATCCGGTCCGCGACACGCTCGGCATGTTCCGGGGGCTCCTGACGGCGAGACATCGCGAGCGGATCGCCGCCGGAAGCCGTCTCCACCGGATGATCGCCTCCGATCCGGGACCGTCGCTTCCGGAACGGCTACACGAGAGCCCCGGACGTGATCCGACGTGACCGTCGACGAGGCGGGCGTGAAACGGGAGCGCGTGAAACTGGAACGTGTGGACTGGGAGACCCTGATCGAATGAGGGACGAGACCCCATGAGGACGCTCCGGGACGCGCTCGGCGAGCTGGCACGCGGCGCGCGGTTCGGCAGGTTCCTCTCCGTGGGCGCGCTCGGCGCGCTCGTCGACCTGCCGATCAGCACCGCCCTCACGCTGGGGGCCGTCCTCGAGCCGCAGTGGGCGAAGGTCGTCGGCACGGAGTGTGCGATCATCGTGATGTTTCTGATCAACGACGCCTGGACGTTCGAGGCCCACGGCGCCGCGGGACGCCGCGCCAAGCTCCGGCGGCTCGTCCGCTCGAACGTCGTCCGGTCGGGCGGGCTCGCCGTCCAGTTCGTGGTCGTCTGGACGCTCACGGACCTCGACGTCGCGATCCACCTGGCCGGGATCGACGTCTGGCCGGTGGTGACGATGCCCATCGCGATCGGGACGTCGGTGCTCGTCAACTACGTCGCGGAGAGCCTGTTCACCTGGCGGGTGACGACGGACCGGTGACGATCGGTTCTCCGCCCGTTCGATCCGCGCATCTCCGGGTCGTCCGGCCCGCTTCCGGCCCATCCGCTTATAAGCGCCCCGACGGCCGTTTCACGGCGTGAACCCGCATACGGCAGCCGAATCACAACCCTTAACCGTTGGACCGGTGTTCGATCCGATAGCGGGATGGGATAGCCAGGAGATTCCGCCGGGCTCATAACCCGGAGATCGGTGGTTCAAATCCACTTCCCGCTATGCTCGTTTCTCGTCGCGGTTCACTCGACGGTCGTTCTCCGTGATCGACACTCCGAGATCGTTACTTCGCGATCGCTTTACCGATCACTCCCACGATTCCCTCGATGAGTTCCGGCGATCGTGACGTCCGGATCCGACACCTTATCAGTCGGGACGGCCTATACAGCGTGTGACTGAGGAAAGCGGGCGTCGGAACCTCCGAATGCCCAACGACGATCAGGTGTTCGCGGTCGTGACCGAGATGCTGGGACACAGCCGCGTGACGCTTCGGTGTGCGGACGGCGTCGAACGGATGGGGCGGATCCCGGGTCGAATGAAGTACCGAAACTGGATCAACCGGGACGACGTCGTGCTGGCGGAGCCCTGGAGCTTCCAGGACGAGAAGGCGAACGTCGAGTGGCGCTACGACGAGTCGGCGGCCGACCAGCTCCGCCGCGAAGGCCACATCGAGTAGCTCCGTTTTCGAGACGTCCCGTCGTACGACCCCCGACGGCCACTCGCGAGTGTGCTCCGATCTGTTCGGTGTCCGTCGATCACTCCCGTGTCCGCCGATCGTCCCACCCGTACTCCTCGTGAACGGCTCGGCCGGCCCCGTTCGCGAGCGGACCGATCACCTCGGTTTGATCCCCGAGGATCTCGGCTGATCGGACGTCGGGGACCGGTCGGCCGGTGAAGGCGGCGACCTCGTCGCTTCCGACCGCGTAGACGATCCGCGCGAGCCCCGCCCGTCGAAGCCCGCCCGCACACATCGGACACGGCTCCGTGCTCGTGTACATGACCGTGCGTGCACGCTCGTCCGGGTCGTCCCGTCGAACGGCGAGGGAGGCCAAGTCGAGTTCCGGATGCCGGCGGAGATCGTCGTCGGTGTGTACCCGATTGGACGCCTCGGCGACGACCTCGTCGTCGCGAACCAGCACGGAGCCGAACGGCTCGTCGCCGCGGTCGGCCGCCTCCCGCGCCAGCTCGAGGGCCCGACGCATGTGTCGGTCGTGGTCGAAGGCGTCGATGGGCGACTCCGGCGGTCCGGCGAGGGGATCAGCGTCGGTCACGCGCGGTCGGTTCGTGTGGGGAGACGAAAAGCGATCCGCTCGTTTCCTCCCCTTTCGATCTCGGGGGTGCTCGCTTCCCGTGATCGTGTTTCGGCACCGTTCGCGGAGCGAACACGCACGAACGCGGCGGATCCATCGGAAAATCCTTATGGTGGCGCGGGCGCCATCTCCGGGCGAAATGAGCGATCTCCCGGACGATTTCAACTGTACCATCACCAACTGGGAGTACATCTACGGGCTGTGCCGGACCGTCTCGAACCGGGTGAAGCGCGCCGACTTCGAGCCGGACGTCGTCGTCGCGCTGGCGCGGGGGGGCTGGTTCGCCGGGCGGTGTATCTGTGATTTCCTCGGGCTCGACGACCTCACGAGCCTCAAGATGGAACACTACGTCGGAACCGGAAGGAAGGCCGACGAGCCGCAGGTCCGATACCCCATGCCGGAGGGCAGCGTCGAGGGGAAGGACGTCCTCGTCATCGACGACATCGCCGACACCGGTGGATCGATCCGGCGGGCGGAGGAGTACGTCACCGATCGGAATCCCCGGGAGGTTCGGACGGCGACCCTCCAGCTGCTCGAGACCTCCGAGTTCGAGCCTGACTTCGTCGGCGAGCGCCTTGAGGAGTGGGCGTGGGTCGTCTACCCGTGGAACTTCATCGAGGACATGATCGACCTGCTGTCGGGGGTCATGGAGCGGGCTGACGCGGAGACGTTCTCACGCGAGGACGTCCGCCGGCTCTTCGCGCGCCACCACGACGTGAGCCGCATGGAGATGGAGATCGCCCAGCCGAACCGCATGGACGAGGTGCTCACGGAGATGGAACGCCGCGACGTGATCGAGACCGCGGGCCGGGACCGATGGCGGCTCCGCGATCCCGCGTGAGCGACCCGACCGGCGGGGCCTCGATCCCCGGATCCGTCATCGATTCGCTGCTGGAGGCGCTGGCGCTGAAGGACGAGCGCCGGACCGGCTGGCAGCTTCGCGGCGTCGAGGAGCCGGAGTCGGTCGCGGCCCACTCGTGGGGAGTCGCCTACCTCGTCGTCGCGATCGGAGAGACGTTCGAGTCGGAGTTGCCCGGCATCGATCTCGACGCCGCCCTCCGGCTCGCGGTCGTCCACGACGTCGCGGAGGCGCGAACGGGCGACGTCCCGACCCGCGCCGATCCCGAGGCGGCGGGCGACCTCCCTGACGAGGCGGACCAGGAGGCCGCGGAACGGCGAGCGATGGCCGATATCGCGGGCGAACTGCCCGGTCCCGTACTCGAGGAGTGGGAGGAGTACGAGCGGCGCGAGTCGCCGGAGGCGACGCTCGTCAAGGAGCTCGACCTGCTCGACATGTGTCTACAGGCGCTCCATTACGAGTCGACCGGACGCTATGATCCCACCGCGTCCGGTCCGGGCGATCCGGACGCCTTCGCGGAGTACGACGCCCTCGACGAGTTCTTCGCCACCGCCGAGCCGCGGCTGCGGACCGACACGGGTCGAGGATACTTCGACCGGATCCGGAACCGGTATGTCGAGGCGCGGGACAGAGAGGAATGATCGAAGCGACGATGAGGGCAGAATCTCGAGAGATCGACGACATGGACGGGAACCCGAGACGATGACACGCCAGGATCGAACCGCGAGGGAGAGCGAGTCGAACCGACGAGGACGAGCGAAGGTTCAAAACGGGAGAGACATCGACGGCGGGAGCGCGGATGGCCGATGAACGAGCTCGTCGGGATCTTCACCTCGGCGGTGCTCCCGATCGTCGCGATCGCCGGCGTCGGGTTCGTGCTCGGACGAACGAAGGACGTCGACCCGGGATCGCTCAACACGGCGGTCGTCTACGTGCTCGCGCCGGCGCTCGTCTTCCACAGCCTCGCGCTCACGGCGCTTTCGGCCGGCACGCTCGCCCGCATCGCCGGCGGCGTCGTCCTGTTCACGCTCTCGATGGTCGCCGTGGGGGAGGTGATCGGTCGCGCGCTCGGCACCGAGGAGCCCCTGTTGAGCGCGCTGTTGCTCGTTGCGATCTTCTCGAACAGCGGGAACCTCGGGATCCCGGTGTCGGACTTCGCCTTCGGGGACGTCGGCAGACAGACGGCCGTGCTCTTCCTTTCGGTCCAGTCGGTGCTCATGTACACGGTCGGCGTGTACTTGGCGTCGCGATCCGGCGGATCGTCGGGACTCTCCGGCGTGAAGAAGGTGTTTTTCGTCCCGCTCGTCTACGCCGTCGTCGCCGCGCTCCTGGCTCGTGCGGCCGACGTGGTCCCGCCCGCAGGATCGGCCACGATGGAGGCGGTCGGGCTCGTCGGCGACTCCTCGATCCCCGTCATGCTCCTCATCCTCGGGATCGAGCTCTCGCGGACCGACTACGGGGGCGCGTTGGCGAGTACGGCCGTCCCGGCCGCGATGCGGCTGGCCCTCGCGCCGCTTTTGGGGCTCGCCATCGTCACCGTCCTGGGCTTCGAGAACCAGACGGTCGCTCGCGTGTTCGTCCTCGAGACGGCGATGCCGGCGGCGATCACCCCGCTCATCCTGGTCGTGGAGTTCGCCGGATCGGACACGGAGGGGATCACGGCGCCGGAACTCATCTCGACGAGCGTGCTCGTGACGACGATCGTCTCGGTCCCGTATCTGACGCTCGTGATCGCGCTCCTCCAGTCGGGACTGCTCATCTGAGAGGACGGGGACGCACGTCCGAGAAGACGGGAATACGCATCCGAAAACACGAGACCCGTCTGGAACACGGAGGTGCCAGACGCTCCGGGGTCCCGAGGCAAGGGGAAGACCTTCCGAGGGGATCTAGTCCGCGATGGCTTCCGACTCGACCGCCGGCGCGTTCGGATCGCGGACCCACAGATCGCCGAAGAGCTCGTCCTGCTGGAGACGGACGCCGCCGCGGTGTGCCATGAAAAGCAGCGCGAGGAACGTCATGAACGGACGTCCGCCCGCCGTTTCGATCTCGGCGAACAGCACCTCGTTTCGGCCCTTCTCATAGCGAGTTCGCAGGGCCGATCGGACGTCGTCGATGACCGACTCGATGTCCTCGTCGTGCGTGCCGCCGGTGACGTCGCCCTCGGTCGGCTCCCCGTCGCGGCGGAACTCGTCGGCGTCGCGGTAGTCGACGGTCTGGGTGCCCCGGTCGTATCCACGCGGCGAGCCGGAGGTGTCGTACTCGCGCGAGCGCTTCCACCACGAGCCGCGTTCGGCCTCGCGAAGCTCACGAACGAGCTCGTCGAGCGTTTCGGGGGACCCCCGGGTGTTCTTCCGCTCCAGGCGGCGGTCCATCTCCGCTTCGAGCTGGTCGACCGGATCGAACCCGGACGCACCGGAACCCTCACCGTCCTCGCCCGGCGCGACCGCGGCGTCGCCGCCCTGCATGGCGGCCTCCCACGGCTCGAGTTCCGGCTCGTCGGGCTCGTCATCGTCGTCGTCCGACAACATCGCGTCGCTTTTCATCCGGAGGAGGACGCTCGCGTAGAACAGCGCCCTCCCCGTCGTCCGCAGGTCCCTGGCGTCGAGCTCCTCGAGGAACGCGTCCGTGACCCGGACGATGTCGATGTCCCACGGCTCGATCTCCCCCTCCTCGGCGAGCTGGACGAGGAGTTCGACCGGTTCGACCGCGTCCTCGTCGTCCGGTTCGCTCGGGGGCTCGACGTCGAGGTCATCGAGGGCGCCCGGATCGTCGCCACCGTCTTCGGGGGAAACATCGCTCCCGCGGTCAGTCATCCGCGAGCACCTCCCCGTCCGCGTCCTCGCCGTCCCCGCCGAACTGCATCCCGGTGACGGCGGAGACGTTGTCCTCCTGCATCGTCACGCCGATCGCCCGCTCGGAGCGCTCGAGGAGGGCGGAGCGGTGGGAGACGACCACGAACTGCGCCTCGCCGGCCAGCTCGTGGACCATCTCGCCGACCCGCTCGGCGTTTACGGCATCGAGGAAGGCGTCGACCTCGTCGAGCGCGTAGAACGGCGCGGGGTTGTGCCGCTGGATCGCGAAGATGAACGCCAGCGCCGTGAGCGACTTCTCGCCACCGGACATCGCGTCGAGCCGCTGGACCGGCTTGTCGGCCGGCTGGGCCTTCATCGTGAGCCCCTCCTCGAAGGGGTCCTCGGGGTTCTCCAGGACGAGCTCGCCGGTCCCCGCCGAGAGCCGCTCGAAGATGTCCTCGAAGTGCTCGTTGATCGACTCGAAGGCGTCCATGAAGCTGCGCTTCTTCCTCGACTCGTACTCGTCGATCCGCGCCTCGATCCCGTCGCGCTCCTCGACGAGCACGTCCCGACGCTCCTGGAGGCGGTCGAGGGCCTCCTCGACCTCGTCGTACTCGTCAATCGCGCGCATGTTGACCGGCTCGAGCGCCGCCATCTTCGCCTCCAGCTCGTCGATCCGGTTTTCGACCGTCTCGTGGTCGGGCACGTCCTCCGGGTCGTACTCGCCGACCTGTGACTCGAGTTCGTCGATCTCCCACTCCAGCCGGTCGGCCCGGTCGCGGAGATCGTCGAGCGTCGACTCGACGTCGTCCACCTGTCGACGCTTTTCGTCACGCTCGTCGACGGCCGCAGAGAGGGTCTCCTTCAGGTCCGTCCGGTCCTCCTTGAGGTCGACGAGTTCGGCCTCCAGCTCCTCGATCGCCTCGTGTTTCTCCTCGAGCAGCTCGCGTTTCTCGGCGATGACGTCCTCGTGGTCCGCGATCGTCTCCTCGGCCTCCGCCTTCTTGTTTTGGGCCTCCTCGATGCGGTCGTGGAGCTCCTCGACGGCCTCCTCGGCGTATCCCTTCTCGAGTTGGATCTCGTTGAGCCGGCCGTCGAGGTCGTCCATGCGGGACTCGAGTTCGTCGATCTCCTCGCGGATGTCGTCCGCCCGACTCGTGAGCTCGGGGATCCGGGAGTCCTCGAGTTCCGATTCGATCTCCTCGATCCGTGCCTCGATCTCGGCCTGCTCGTCGTCGAGCCCCTCGAGTTCCGAATCGAGCTCGGCCATTCGCTCGTCGACGGTCTCGCGCTCCTCGCGGAGCTCCTCGAGTTCGTCCTCGAGCTCGTCGATCCGATCGCGTTGGTCCTCGAGGTCCGTCTCCCCGCGCTCGATGTCGGCTTCGACCGATCGGACGCGCTCTTCGGCGTCGGCCTTGCGCTCTCTGGCGTCGTCGATCTCCGCGTCCAGCTCGTCGATCGACGACTCGAGATCGCGACGTTCGTCCTCGAGCTCCGAGATCTCCTCGCCGAGACGCTCGAGCTTTCCGCCGCTCGAGGTGCTAAAGGAGAACCGCGAGCCGCCGCCGGAGCCGCCGGTCATCGCGCCGGACTTCTCGACGAGGTCGCCCTCGAGCGTCACCATGCGGTAGTCGCCCATCAGGTCGCGGGCGGTCCGCATGTCCTCGACGACGAGCGTCGACCCGAGGACGTACGAGAAGACCGGCTCGTAGCGCTCGTCGTACTCCACGAGGTTCCGCGCGAAGTCGACGACGCCGGGCATCGTCGGCAGCCGCGGGAGCCCACGGTCGTCGAGTTCGGTGATGGGAAGGAACGTCGCCCGCCCCGCGTTACGGCTCTTGAGGTGCTCGATACACGTCTCGCCGACCCCGTCGTCGTCGACGACGACGTTGGCCAGCCGGCCGCCGGCGGCGGTCTCACACGCCTCGGCGTAGGTCGGCTCGACGGACGCCAGCTCGCCGACCGGGCCGTGGACCCCGTCGATCCCGGCGTTTCTGACGGTGGTGACCGCCCGTGGCCACGAGGAGTCGCCGCGGTCGCGCGCGTCGGCCTCGAGTTTCGCGTACTCGCTTTGTTTTTCTCGAAGGCTCTCTTCGACCTCCTCGAGCCGCTCTTTGAGCTCCGCCTTCTCGGAGAACAGCTCCGCGATCGTCTCCTCGATCGACTCGCGGTTCCGCTCGGCTTTGTCCAGCTCGCCCTGAAGCTCGGAGATCCGGGCCTTCAGGTCGGGCACCCGTTCGTGGGCCGCTTCGAGGTCCGACTGCGCCTCGCTCACCTCGTTCGAGCGGCGTCTGGCCCGATCGAGCAGCCGATCCTTCTCGCGTTGGAGCTCGTTTCGCTCCTCCTTTAGCGACTCGAGCGATTCCTTTTCGTCGGCGAGGTCCGCCTTGAGCTCGTCGTACTGGGTGTCTATCCCCTCGATCTCCTCGCGGACGTCGGCGAGATCCGATCGCCGTTCCGCGATCTCGGATTTGACCGAGGCCTTCTCGACCTTGATCGCCTTCTCGTCCTCCGCGAGGTCGTCGATCGTCTCCTGTTTGCGGTCGATCTGGACGAACGCGTCGCGTCTGTCCGCCTCCGCCTCCTCGCGGCGCGCCTCCGCGTTCTCGATCTTCCCCTCGATCCGCGAGATGTCGCCTTTGATCTCCTCGATCTCCGATTTGATCGCGATCTGTTCGTCCTCGCCCTTCCGTTCGATCTCGTCGTTGAGCTCGGACAGCTCCGCCTCCAGGCGGGTCACCCGGCCCTGTCTGGCGTCGAGTTCGCCCTGGAGCTCCTCGAGTTCCGATTCCGTGTCCTCGATCTCCGCCGTGACCGACGCGTGCGCCTCGCGTTTCTCCTCGAGTTCGGCCGCCTTGAGGTAGCCGCGATACTCGTCGCGCTCCTCGCGGTGTGACTGGTACTCGAGTGCGGTCTCGCGTTCGTCGGCGAGCTGATCGAGGCGATCGCGCTTCTCCTCGATCCGGAGGTCGGCCTCGTCGATGCGGTCCTCGACGGCCTCCAGCTCCTCGAAGGCCGCCTCCTTCTTCTCGTCGAACTCGGCGACGCCCGCGATCTCGTCGATGATGCCGCGGCGTTGATACGGCGTCATGTTGATGATCTCGGTGACGTCGCCCTGCATCACGACGTTGTACCCCTCCGGCGCGACGCCCGCCTGCGCGAGCAGGTCCTGGATGTCGGAGAGGTTGACCGAGCGGCCGTTGAGGTAGTAATACGAGTAGTAGTTGTCCTCGGTGCGCTTGACGCGGCGTTTGACCGTGATCTCCTCGACGTCGCCGACGTTCTCGGAGCCGGCCGCCGAGACGACCTGGCCGCGATCGAGGGTGCCCTCGGAGTTGTCGAGGACGACGGTGACGGCCGCCTCGTCGGGGCCGGACGACTCGGCGTCGTCGTCGTGTCCGGGGTTGTAGATCAGGTCGGTGAGCTTCTCCGCGCGGATGCCGCGCGTCCGGGCGAGCCCGAGCGCGAAGAGGATCCCGTCGATGATGTTGGACTTGCCCGACCCGTTCGGGCCCGTGATGACCGTGAAGTCCCGGTAGAAGGGGATCCGCGTCTTCCGCCCGAAGCTCTTGAAATCGTCCAGAACGACTTCCTTGATGTGCATGGTGTGCTCGCGAGTGGGGACGCGAGCCTACGCGACGATGATGTCGCTTTCCTCCGTGTCCCCGTCGTCTGCGGTCTCCCGTGATTCCTCGCCCGCACCGTCCGACCCCTCGGCGGACGCGCCGTTCGTCTGCGGCGAGCCCGCGTCCGTCTCCTCGGCGGCCTGTTCGACCACGTCGACGTGGTCGTCGCTCTTCGTCGTCCGCTCGCTCACCGGTTCCTCGGGCGTCGGGCCCGCGCTCGGCTGGTCGGTGCCGGCCGCGGCCTCGGCCGCCGCGTCTCCGGGCGCCGATCGGTCGCCCTCCTCCAGCTCGCGAACGCGTTCTTTCATCTCCACGAGCTCCTCGGTCAGGCCGTTGACGGCCGCCTGGAGCTCGCCGACCTGTCGTTCGAGTTCCTCGACGCGGTTACTCATGTGTGGATTGGGTCGTGGAAGACGTATAAATCTGTGTCAGACGTCCGTGCGACTTCATCACACGATCGGCGGGCGATCCCTCCGGAGGGAACGCCGTTCACTTGAACCGGAACGTCTCGAGGTTCTTCGGCGCGAACGTCCGCATGTTGTACTCGTGATACAGCGCCGACGAGAGGTCCTGTACCGATCGCTCGTCGCCGTGGACACAGAGCACCTTCTCGGGGCGGGGGTTCATCGTCTTCACGAAGTTCTCGAGGCCCTGCCTGTCGGCGTGTCCGGAGAAGCCGTCCACGGTCTCGACCTCCATGTTCAACGAGAGCGTGCCGTTTCGACCGCCGTCGTTGCCCCAGTCCGAGACGGGGATCTCGTCCCAGCCGTTCTGGATGCGCCGGCCCAGGGTCCCTTGCGCCTGGTAGCCGACGAAAAGCAGCGTGGAGTCCGGATCCGGACCGAGGTGGCGCAGCCAGGACATGATCGGACCGCCCTCGATCATCCCCGACGTCGAGAGGACGATGCACTGTTCGCCGTCGGCGACCTCCTGGCGTTCGTCCTCGCCGCCGTCGATGTGGTTGAACTGGTCGGCGAGGAACGGGTTCTCGTCCTCGTGGAAGATCCGATCGCGGAGTTCGTCGCGGAGGTACTCGGGGTAGGTGGTGTGGATCGCCGTCGCCTCCCAGATCATCCCGTCGAGGTGGACCGGCATCTCCGGGATCTCGTCGTTGCGCATCGCCTCCTCCAACACGAGCATGATCTCCTGGGAGCGGCCGACCGCGAACGCCGGGATGACGATGTTTCCGCCCCGGTCGTACGACTCGTTTATGACCTTCTTCAGCTTGCGCTCGGAGTCCTCCTGGTCCGTCTGGTAGTCGTTTCTGCCGCCGTAGGTCGACTCCATCACGAGCGTCTCCACGCGCGGGAAGTCGTTCACCGCGCCGTTGAACAGGCGGGTGTCGTCGTAGTGGATGTCCCCCGAGAAGGCGACGTTGTAGAGCCCGTCGCCGATGTGGAAGTGGACCACACCGGAGCCCAGGATGTGGCCGGCGTTGTGGAAGGTGACCTTCACGTCGGGCGCGATGTCGGTGACGTCGCCGTACTCGATCGGGATCGTGTGTTTGATCGCCTCGCGAACCTGCGAGGACTCGTAGGGGGGCGTGCGACCCTCCTTGGCCGCGACGTCGAGGTAGTCGAGCTGCAGCAGGCCCATCAGGTCCCGGGTCGGCTCCGTCGTGTAGATGGGGCCGTCGTAGCCGTACTTGAACAGGATCGGGATGAGCGCCGAGTGGTCGAGGTGGGCGTGGGTCAACACGACGGCGTCGATGTTCGTCGCGCCCGCGCCGAGCGCCTCGGGGATCTGGAGGTAGGGCACCTCGCCCTCCGCACCGGGCTTGTCGCCGCAGTCGATGAGGATCCGCGTCTCCGGCGTCGAGAGGATGAAGGCCGCACGCCCGACCTCGCGACAACACCCGAGGGTGGTGATCCGGACCCACTCGTCGTCGGACATCTCCTCGCGGTGGATCTGGCGGCCGACGCGCTCGAGGATGTCGCGGCGCTCCTCGCGTTCCTGTTTGAGGAAGTTCCGCACGTTCGAGACCGTCGAGGACTCGATGGGCGGCGTCCTGACGACCTCCGGCGTCCAGCCGATCTCCTGGGTGATCTCCCGAAGGGTCGAGCCGCGTCGTCCGATGACCATGCCGGGCTTTTCGGCCTCGATGACGACCTCGCCCGTGTCCTCGTGGAAGTCGAGGTCGGTGATCCCGGCCTCATCGGGGATCACCTTTCGGATCTGCGAGCGGGCGGTCTCGGGCGAGGAGAGCGTGCTCGGGTCGGGCCTGACCGTTATCCGCTTTCGAAGCTTCGATGCGAGCCGGCGAATGAGGTCGCCGTCGCCCGCGAACCGCTTGGGGTCGCGGGTGTAGACGACGAGTTCCGGACCCTCGTATTTGACGTCGGTGACCGAGACGTCGTTCGGGATCTCACGTTCTATCTGCGATCTGATGTTCTCGAGTTGCGTGTCGACTTGACTCATGTGTAGAGCGGACCTCGTTCGGTCCACGACCGTGGCCGGCGATCGCCGGATCGAACGTATCCGAGGTCGCGATCCGGCGGACGGAACGCCGACGACGTGAACGAAGGAGGCATAGTGGCTAGTACTGTCCGTAGCGCTGATCCGCGGGAAGAGACGTCGAAAACCCGCTTGCGTCGATGTATGACCTTCTCGTTATAAAACCCTTCGCAAACGGTCGACGATAGCCGTCCGAGATCGGTCGAGCGAGGTCGGGAGTTACGAACACGTTCTCGTGTTCGAGCGGCCACAACCGGCAAGCCGCTGGGACGCGAGCGGATCGACATGGACGTCACCCCGGAGACGGTCGCGGCCGAACGCGAGTGGGTGAGAGCGCGCGGCGAGGTCGTCGTTCCGCTGATCAACGAGACGCGGGACGCCCTCGGCGAGTTGTTCGGAACGGACGTGGATCCGGTCTCGATGGAGGGGTACCACGAGGCGGTGGACGCCGTCTTCGCGGACGGCGAAGTCGCCGTGAACGTGGCGGGATACGTCGGGCTCCTCAGGGCGCTCGACGTGGAGGGCGACTATCCGGGGTTCGTCGTCGACGAGGTCCTGGGGCGCGAGCTGGCGGCGACGATCGCGGGCGGACAGCCCCTCGCGCTGCTCGCGCAGGCGACCTTCCACTTCGCCGACGTCCACACACACGGAAGCGACGGGGACGCCGCGGGTGCCGACGACCTGGATGCGGCCCTGGCCGCGGGCTTTCAGACGCGGCTGCCCGGGTGGGACTGGCGCGAGAACGACCCGTTCGGAGTGTAGGGTCCTCGGTCGGCGTGTGAAAGCCCTCAGTCGTCGCTCGAGGCGACGTTCGCGTCCGTGCGAGCCGCCGCGTCGGCGACGGCGGCCGGCGGGCGCGAGTCGCGGACGTCGGCGCCGCGACCCTCCTCTATGACCTCGGCGTAGGCGTCGGGGAAGACCCGCACGAAGTCCGCGAGGGCCGCCTCCCAGTCGTCGAGCAGCTCGCGTGCGCGCTCGCTTTCGGTGTAGGCCGCGTGGTTCTCGACGAGCCGGCGAAGCATCGCCTCGTCGCGCTCGGAGAGGTCCCCCGAGAGCGAGACCATGCCGTCGTTGACGCGCTCCTCGAAGCGGTCGTCCGGATCGTAGACGTAGGCGACTCCGCCGGACATCCCGGCCGCGAAGTTCCGCCCGGTGTCGCCGAGGACGGCAACCACGCCGCCCGTCATGTACTCACAGCCGTGGTCGCCGACGCCCTCGACGACCGCCTTCACGCCGGAGTTGCGGACGCCGAACCGCTCGCCGGCGACGCCGTTTACGTACATCTCGCCCGCGGTGGCGCCGTAGAGACAGACGTTTCCGGTGACGACGTTGTCGGTGGCCGAGTAGCCGGCGTCCTCGGGCGTGGTGACCACGATCCGGCCGCCTGAGAGGCCCTTGCCCACGTAGTCGTTCGCGGCGCCGGTCAGCCGGAAGGTGACGCCGGCGGCGAGGAACGCCCCGAAGCTCTGGCCCGCGTAGCCGTCGAAGTCGACGGCGATCGTGTCGTCCTCGAGCCCGTCGCCGCCGTGTTCGGCCACGATCCGGTTCGAGAGCGTCGCGCCGACCGTCCGGTCGACGTTCGTGACGTCCTCGGAGATGGCGACCGGCGTGCCGTCGTCGATCGCCGCCTCGGCGGCGTCGATGAGATCCCAGTCGAGCCGGTCGTCGATGCCGTGGGACTGCTCGCGAACCTTGGTGCGCACGGAGCCGGCGGGCTCGGCGATGACCGAGGAGAGGTCGAGGTGTTTGGCCTTCTCGTGGTCGGTCTCGCGCTGGCGGAGCAGGCCGGGGCGGCCGATCATCTCCTCGACCGTCCGGAAGCCGAGCTCGGCCATGATCTCGCGAAGCTCCTCCGCGATGAACGTCATGTAGTTCACGACGTGGTCCGGCTCGCCGGGGAACCGCTTGCGGAGGTCCTCACGCTGGGTGGCGACGCCGACCGGACAGGTGTTCTCGTGGCACTGTCTGGCCATCACGCAGCCGGAGGTGACGAGCGAGGCCGTCCCGAAGACGTACTCCTCGGCCCCCAGCAGGGCGGCCACGGCGACGTCGCGTCCCGTCTGCATCCCGCCGTCCGTGGAGACGCGGATCCGGTCGCGGAGGCCGGTGGCACGAAGCATCTGGTTCGTCTCCGCGAGGCCGAGCTCCCAGGGAAGCCCCGCGTTCTTGATCGAGGTCTTCGGCGAGGCGCCCGTGCCGCCGGAGTGGCCGGAGACGTGGACGACGTCCGCGTTCGCCTTCGCGACGCCGGCGGCGATGGTACCGATGCCGGCTTCCGAGACGAGCTTGACGTTGACGTCGGCGTCCGGGTTGGCCGACTTCAGGTCGTAGATGAGCTGTTTGAGGTCCTCGATCGAGTAGATGTCGTGTTGGGGCGGCGGCGAGATGAGCCCGACGCCGGGCGTCGAACAGCGGACGTGGGCGATCATCTCGTTGACCTTCTTGCCGGGGAGGTGGCCGCCCTCGCCCGGCTTCGACCCCTGTGCCATCTTGATCTGGAGCTCGTCGGCGGAGGTGAGGTATTCGGCGGTGACGCCGAAGCGACCGGAGGCGACCTGCTTGACGTTGCACTCGCGTTCGGTGCCGAACCGCTCCGGCGGCTCGCCGCCCTCGCCGGTGTTCGACTTCGCGCCGATCCGGTTCATCGCGATCGAGTTGTTCTCGTGAGCCTCCGGCGAGATGCTGCCGAGCGACATCGCCGCCGTCGAGAAGCGCTCGACGATCTCCGAGGCCGGCTCGACCTCCTCCACCGGAACGGGGTCGCGATCGGAGTCGAACTCGAGGAGCCCGCGGAGCGTCTGGATGACCTCCGTCTGGTCGTTGACCAGCTCCGCGAACTCCTTGTACTGCTCGTAGTCGCCCGCGCGGACCGCCTGCTGGAGCGTGCCGACGGTCTGGGGGTTCCAGCCGTGTTTGACGCCCGACGAGCGGTGTTCGTACTCGCCGATCGTCTCGAGTTGCGGGTCCGCGCCGAAGCCCATCGCGTGGCGCGTGCGGAGGTCGCCCTCGATCACGTCGAGGCCGATTCCCTCCGTGCGGATCTCCGTTCCCTCGAAGTACTCGGCGACGAGGTCGGAATCGAGGCCGACGGCCTCGAAGATCTGGGCGCCCTGGTAGCTCTCCATCGTGGAGATACCCATCTTCGCCATCGTCTTGAGCAGGCCGTCCTCCAGGGCGCCGCGGTAGGCGGCGATCGCCTCGGCCTCGTCGGCGCCGTCGGGTCCGGCGACGACGTCGGCGATGGAGGCGTACGCGAGGTAGGGATTGACCGCGCCCGCGCCGTAGCCGACGAGCGTCGCGATGTGGTGGACCTCGTGGGGTTCGCCGGACTCGACGACGAGGCCGGCGTGGTTGCGGAGCCCGTTTCGGACGAGGTGGTGGTGGACCGCGCCGGTCGCGAGCAGGCTCGGGATCGCGATCCGCTCGGGGCCGACGGCGCGGTCGGAGAGCACGATCACGTCCGCGCCGTTCTCGATCGCGTCCGCGGCGTCCTTCCGAAGGCGCGAAACGGCGTCCTCCAGATCCGTGTCGGGAGCGAAGGTGGCATCGAGCACGCGCGAGTCGAACCGGTCGGCGTCGTCACCGTCGACGGCCGCGCCATCGCCCGCGCCGCCCGCGTCCGCATCGTCCGCGCGCCCGTCCCCGAGACCCTTGATCGCGGCCGTCTCCGCGTCGGTGAGGATCGGCGAGTCGGCGACGACCTGCCGGGCGTGGTCCGAGGTCTCCGCGAGGAGGTTTCGCTGGAAGCCGAGCCGGGTCTCGAGCGAGGTGACGAGCTCCTCGCGGATGTAGTCGATGGGCGGGTTCGACACCTGTGCGAACAGCTGTTTGAAGTAGGTGAAAAGCGGCCGGTCGACGTCCGAGAGCACGGTCAAGGGCGTGTCGTCGCCCATCGATCCGACCGGGTCCTTGCCGGTCTCGGCCATCGGCTCGACGAGGTGGTTCATCGAGTCCGTCGTGTAGCCGAAGGCGGCCTGGTGGGCGCGCAGGATCGACCCCTCGTCGACGTCGGGATCGGAGTCGGAATCGGCGAGATCGAGCGCGTCGGCGTCGATCCCGTCGCTCGTGCCGTCGTCGGCGTCGACGAGCGCGTCGAGGTCGACCTGTTCCTCCTCTACCCACTCGCCGTAGCGCTCGTCGGTCAGCTCGGCGAAGACCTCCTCGTCGGGGACGACCCGGCCGGACTCCAGGTCGGCGACGAAGATCTCGCCGGGCTGGAGTCGACCGCGCCGCTCGACGTCGGCGGGGTCGGTGGGCAGCGCGCCGACCTCGCTGCCGACGATCAGCCGGTCGTCGTTCGTGACCTCGTAGCGGCACGGTCGCAGCCCGTTTCGGTCGAGGACGCCGGCGACGCGGTCGCCGTCGAACCCGAGCACGAGCGCGGGGCCGTCCCACGGTTCGACGAGGGAGGCGTGGTAGTCGTACCAGTCCGCCCGGTCCTCCTCCATCAGGTGGTCGCCGCGGAACGCCTCGGGGATCAACATCCGGAGCGCGTGGGGAAGCTCGCGTCCGGTCTGGACGAGCAGTTCGAGGGCGTTGTCGACCGAGGCCGTATCCGACTGGTTCGGGTCGTCGATGACGGGTTTGACCGTCTCGAGGTCGCCGCCGAACCCGGGGTGGGAGACGTCCGTCTCCCGGGCGCGCATCCAGTTGATGTTGCCCTGAATGGTGTTGAACTCGCCGTTGTGGACGATGTTGCGGTAGGGGTGTGCGAGGTGCCACGCGCCGAGGGTGTTCGTCGAGAAGCGCGCGTGAACGAGCGCCGCCCGCGAGGCGAACCGGTCGTCCGCCAGGTCCGGGAAGTAGTCGGCGAGCTGTTGGCCCTTCAACAGGCCCTTGTAGACGACGCGACGGCGATCGAGGGAGACGACGTAGAACCGTCCGGCGCCCTCGGCGCCCGAGACGGCAGACTCGATGGCCTTGCGAGCCACGTAGAGCGCGCGGTCGAACCCGAGCAGGTCGGGGGCGCGGTCGGCGTCGGCGTCCGCCTCGGCGTCGACGAACCGGGCCGCGAGGTCTGCGTCCGCGCTCGGGGCGAGAAACACCTGCCAGTGGTCCGGCTCCGACTCGAGGGCGGTCGCGCCCAGATCGGCGTTGTCCGTGGGAACGGCCCGCCGTTCGAGCACCTCGAGGTCGTACTCGGCGAGGGTCTCCTCGACGACGTCGAGGAGTCGATCACGTGCGCGCTCGTCGGTCGGAAGGAAAAGCGATCCGACGGCGTACTCCTCGGGCAGGTCGGCGTCGGTGACCGCGTGGAAGAACGGGTCGGGGCGCTGGACCATGATCCCGGCCCCGTCGCCGGTGTTCTCCTCGGCGCCGGTCGTCCCGCGGTGCTCGAGGTTCTCGAGGAGCCGGACGGCGTCGGCGACGGTGTCGTGGCTCGGTTCGCCATCGAGGTCGACGACGGCGCCAACCCCGCAGTTCGATCGGTCGTCGTCGAGCGCCGCCAACCCCTCGGCGGCCCCCTCGGTCGAACCCGGCGAGCCGTCCACGAACTCGCGGGTGGCACTGTGTGGCTTGGTCATACGAACCTAAAACGGTCAGACGAATAAAGGGCTAACCCTGATACAGTTAGGGTGCCTTACTCACCCATTAGGGAATATAAGGTCATTATTGTTAAGGGGCTGTGACTGAATGCCATGCGATAAAAACCAGAAGTTATGATCCGATTCGTCGACCAAAACACCACCACACATAGAATATTCGACCAATATATTTCAAAATGTTCCCTGTCAGAAGACGTTCGTTTACAAACGAGATCGGTGACGATCGACGTGGGAACCCGGCCGCATGGAGGAACCGGCGGGTTCAGTACGACTTCGCGAAGTACGCGGTCCGCTCGGCGGGGTCGCCGCAGACGCCGCAGGTCTCCTCGTGGTCCTCGCCGAGGAGGTCGTCGTCCTCCTCGAAGGGGACCATCACGATCTCGGCGGCGATCTGCTCTTTGATCTCCGTCTCGCAGGCCTCCTCGCCACACCACGGCGTCTCGACGTAGCCGCCGTGGCGGCCGAGCGTGCCGAGGATCTCCGCACGATCGTCGGCCTCGCGGATCTCGCCGTCGAGGTTCTCCTCGGCCGCGGCGTACAGCTTCGCGTAGATCTCATCGAGGTGGGAGCGAACCGTCCCGGACGCGTCCGCACGGTCCACCACGTCGCTTTCGCCGTCCGGCCGGTGGACGAGGGTCAACTCGCCGTCCTCGACCTCGTTCGGGCCGATCTCGATGCGCAACGGGACGCCGTGGAGCTCGTGTTCGTTGAACTTGAAGCCGGGATTGTGCTCGTCCCGGTCGTCGAGTTCGACGCGGATGCCCGCCTCCTCGAGGTCCTCGGCGACGCCCTCCGCGTACTCGAGGACGTCCTCCTTCGTGTCGGCCTGCCAGATTGGGACGACGACGACCTGTTCGGGCGCGACCGTCGGCGGGAGCACGAGCCCCTGCTCGTCGGAGTGGGTCATGATCAACGCGCCGAGACACCGCCAGGAGATCCCCCAGGAGGTGGTGTGGGCCGTGCGTTCCGTCTCGTCGACGTCGGAGAAGGTGATGTCGAACGCCTCCGCGAACGACTGGCCGAGGTGGTGTGAGGTGGCGCCCTGGACGGACTTGCCGTCCGGCATCAACGCCTCGACGGTCGTCGTCGTCTTCGCGCCCGGGAACTTGTCGTGGGGGGGCTTCTGCCCGCGGAGGACGGGAATGGCGAGGACGTCCTCGTAGACCGACTCGTACTGGTCGAGCCGGAGCATCGTCTCCTCGAGGGCTTCCTCGTCGGTCTCGTGGGCGGTGTGGCCCTCCTGCCAGAGGAACTCCTTCGTTCGGAAGAACGGCTTGGTCTCGGTCGCCTCCCAGCGAACCACCGAACACCACTGGTTCACCCGGAGGGGAAGGTCGCGGTGGCTGCGGACCCACCGTGCAATGTAGGGGGCGATTATCGACTCTGAGGTGGGCCGAACGGCCAGTCGCTCCTCGAGCTCCTCGTGGCCGCCGTGGGTGACCCAGGCGACCTCCGGATCGAACCCCTCGACGACGTCCTTCTCGCGTTCGAGGTACGACTCCGGGATGAACATCGGGAAGTAGGCGTTTTGCACCCCGGTCTCCTTGAACTTCGCGTCGAGGGCGTTCTGGACGGCCTCCCAGAGCGCGTATCCGCGCGGGCGGGTGACGATGAACCCGCTCATGCCCTCGGGACCGTAGTTGGCGAGGCCCGCCTTTTGGACCACCTCGGCGTACCACTCGCCGGTGTCGTGTGATTTGGACTCGGTGATTCCGAGCTCCTGATCGTCGTCGGTCATCGGATCCAGAAACCGGCGTGCGGGACTTAAAGCGACCGAAGCGGCCGCGCGCCGGGGCTACTCCGGGGCGGAGCGCCGACGCCAACGCGACCCGGGGCGAGCGCTACCGGTCCGTGACGCCCTCGCGGTCCATCTCCGCGACCTCCGCCTCGAGCCACTCGCGGAACCAACGGACGCGTTTGATCCGCTGGTGGGCGATCGACTCCCCGGTCTCCGAGCGGATGCGATCGACGTGATCCCGGCTGCGCTCGAGGACCCGATCGACCATCTTCGCCGCGTCCATGTGGGTCCGCGCCTCGTAACCCATCCGCAGCAACATCAGCGCGGTCCCGTTCGCGCCGACCTTGTCGAGGAGGTCCGCCTCGATCAGACACTGCGTCTCGAGGGAGACGTTCTCGAGATCGCCCTGGTAGGAGTGGGCCTCGACGGCCTGGGCCACCTCGGCGACGAACGAGTCCGGATACTCGCCGCGCGTCTCGAGGTACTCGCGGGCGATCCGCGCGCCCTCCTCGGCGTGGACGTCCTGGTCGACCTCGAGTTTGGCGACGTCGTGAAACAGCGCCGCGACCCGGACGACGTCCCGGTCGGCGCCCTCCTCGCGGGCGATCCGCGCCGCGATGTCCGCGACGTTCAGGATGTGGTTGAACCGATATTCCGCCGAGTGCCAGGGGTACCACCGCATCCGGCCGCCGTCGTCCTCGCTTTCGACGCTCGCGGCGAGGTAATCGTGAACGAACGACCGCATGTCCTCGAAGTCCGCCTCCGAGACGCGGGTTCCCTTGATCTCAACGCCCACGCTCCCACCTCCCGGCTCGAGTGACGCGACGTCCGCGAATTCCGTGGTTCATTGCCGGAACCCACGGTCGTTTCGTTCTTAGGCGTTACGACAGGCGGAGTGAAAACCCGGATCGACCGCCGCGAGCCTCGTGGAGCGGCGAGCCGCGAAGTCACGGCGACGTGACGTTCAGATCACAGGTACGCGGCGTCCCACCTCGTGGGTTTGCTCCGGTTGCCGCAGGCGTTACACTCCAGGCGGTCCATCGTGTCGACGACGACGTCGAGGCTCTCACAGTTGCCGCAGACGTAGCCGTACCGCTCCCCGTGGTCGGGGTCGGCGTACGCGAGGTAGAACGGCCCCCGTGCGCCCCGTTCGCTCTCCGAGAGGTCGACGTGGACGGAGTCGCCCGAGTCGTCCGTGTAGACGCGCGAGGTCTCCGCCTCGGAGTCCTCGGCGATCCGCTTCGTGTAGACCAGCTCGTCGAACGTCTCGCGTTCGACGGTTATCTCCGATTCGTCCGTCCGATCGTACCCCTCGTCCTCGTAGAACCGGGTGCCCGACTCGTTCGTCGCGAGGACTCGTCCCTCGATGCGGTCGACGTCGCGCTCGCGCAGGCGGTCCTCGACGTAGGCGAGCAGCCGGCCGCCGAATCCCGAGCCGCGGTGGTCGGGATGGACGTGCAGCCAGTCGATCTCCCCGACGCGTTCGTCCCGGTCGATGACGTAGCTCTCGGCGAAGCCGACGATCTCGCCCGACTCGACGGCCACGGGACACACCGTTCTCCCGGAAGAGAGGTCGGCGGTCACCTCCGAGGGGTCATACCACCGATCGACCAGCTCGGCGATCCCCTCCTCGGAGACGGCGTGTCCATACGAGGCCGAAAGCGACGCGCGCGCGACCGATCGTATCGCCTCCAGGTCGTCCGTGGTTGCCTCTCGGATCTCCATGTGAGGTGTGTTCACACTCCACTTACAAATAACCTCCCCGGCGGTTCACTCGCCGCCGGCCCGGCCGACGATCGTCACCGGACGGTCCGCCCCGAGGATGACCGACTGTGCGACGCTGCCGAAGAGGGCCTTGCCGGCGGGCGAGCGGCTCCGACCGGCGACGTAGATCACGTCCACGTCCTCGTCGTCCGCCGCACGGAGTATCGACTCGGCCGGATCGCCGCTGGCCTCGAGCACCTCGTGGTCGACGCCGGCCTCCTCCAGGGCGTCGATCACGCGCCGAATGCCGCCGACCTGCGGGGCGGAGACCCCGGCCGGGTTGTCGACGAAACAGTGAAACACGGAGACGAACACGTTCTCGTCGGCGTCGGGAAGTTCCGCGACCGCGTTCGCGAGCCGGGTGCTCCGCCGCTCGTCGTCGTCGACTGCAAGCAACACGTGGTACATGAACACGGGTACGCAAGGGGGGAATTTGGAGGTTTCCCCGATCCCCGCGGACGGGGAACGGCCTCGACTACGGGATCGCGCCACCCGGACGATCGAGGGCGACTGCGTGGTCGGACCCGATTACGTGATCGAGTAGGTTGCGGCCGCCATCAACAACAGGGCGAACGCGAGGGCGGTCACCATCAGATAGGTCAGCGATCGGTTCTCCCACTTGAGGTGTTGGTAGTAGCCGACGATGAGGGCGGACTTCAACACCGCGGCGCCCATCGTCCCGACGAACGCCTGCTCGTAGGTGAAGAACTGATCGAACTCGAAGAAGACGAACTTCGAGGTCGCCAACCCCACGAGTGCGACGTAAATGAGCGCATAGAGCTTGATCGAATCCGACGCCATTGTTCACGCGAAACCTGGATGTGCGTGCTTAAAGATTTACCCATCCTCCTCGTCGGGTCCCCGCCATCGCTTCCACAGGAGGTACCCGACGATCGGTCCGGCGATCCAAAACCCCACGCCGACGAGCGTCCAGAAGATGCCGCTCCACAGCCGCGGGTCGGTGAGGAGGTCGGTGGCCATGCGATCAGTCGGCGATCGGGACGTAAATATCCGCGTATCGATCGACGCCGGCTATCGATCGAGGCCGATCATCGAGCGACGCCGGCGACGAAGCACACGACGCATCCAAAACGCGGACCGGCCGGGCCGGCCCGAAGGAAGCCGCGACCCCTTAGAAGAGGTAGAAGAGGGGGAAGAGGATGACCCAGACGATGTCGACGAAGTGCCAGTAGAGGCCGAAGTACTCGATCGGACGGGAGTCCTCCTGGTAGGCGCCGTTCCAGGCGCGCACGAGTAGGAACCCGGCGATCAACAGCCCGATCACGACGTGGAGTCCGTGAAGACCGGTGGTAACGTAGTAGATGGTCGCCTGCACCGGGTCGCCGTGGGAGTTCTGGGTCAGCGTGACGCCGACGTCGTAGATCTCGTGGTGCCACTCCCAGAGCTTGATCGACAGGAACGTGAACCCGAGCAGCATGGTCGCGCCGAGGCTGGCGAGCAACCCGCCGCGACTCCGTCTGCGCGCGTACACGAGCGCGAGGATGACCGTGAACGAGGAGGTCAACAGCACGAACGTGTTGATGAGCCCCGGCAGCGAGTCGGTGAGCGGCTCCCAGGTGTACCAGCCCGCGGCCACGCGGATGAAGACGGCCGCGGAGATGAACGCCCCGAAGACGATGACGTCCGAGGCCAGGAAGAACCACATGCCGAGTTTGACCTTCTCGACGCCCTCGAAGGGCCACCGCTCGGCGATCTCCATCGGCGGCGCGTAGAAGTCCTCGAGTCCCCACCGCACCGCGGACCAGACGACTCCCAGCACGCCGAGGACGGTGAAGACCGGGTAGATCGGATTGGAGACCGAGACGGCGGTCGCAAACAGGGTGTCGCCGGCCGAGACGCCGATCGACGAACGGACTCCCGAGAGACCGAAGAAGAAGATCCCGGTCGCAAGCGAGAGCGCGAACGGCCAGATGCTGGCGTGGCTCGCGTGTTTATCCCAGTAGGGATAGCTCTCGATGTGGTCGTCGCCGTGAGCGGTTCCGTGACCCCCGTCGGTCGCAGCGGCCGGCTCGCCGTGGCCGTCGTCGGTCGTGGTGAGCGCCTCGGAGACGAACTCGAGCTTTCCGGAGGCGTAGGACGGCCGCCCGCCCCAGTTCTCCAGCGGCGGCGGCGAGGAGACCGCCCACTCCGCGGTCCGCGTGTACTCCCACGGGTTGTCCGGCGCGTCCGGACCGGAGACGTAGGACTTCGCGAAGTTGTAGAACATGATGAAGAAGGACAGTCCGAGCACGAACGCGCCGATCGTGCCGAACTGGTGCATGCTCTGGTAGGCCGGGTCGTAATCGAAGACCCGCCGCGGCGTCTCCCACGCGAGGAACATCGAGAAGTACACCGCGTTGAATCCGATGAAGAAGATCACGAAGTGGACCTTCCCGAGGAACTCGTCGTACATCTTCCCGGTCATCTTCGGGAACCAGTAGTAGGCCCCGCCGAACAGGGCGGTCGCGCCGCCGAACATCACGTAATGGAAGTGGGCGACGACCCAGTAGGTCCCGCGGAACTCGTAATCGAGCACGATCGCCCCGAGGAAGACGCCCGTAATGCCGCCGAGGATGAACAGCAACAGGGCGCCGAACGCGAACAGGAACGGGGTCGTGAACCTGATGCGCCCCTTGATCAGCGTGTAGATGAGCGAGAAGACGAGGAGGTCGAACGGCAACGAGATGCCGATCGACGTCGCCATCATCAGCGTCTTGACCTCCAGGTTGATCGTCGTGAGGAACATGTGGTGGGTCCAGACGAGGAACGACTGGATGGAGATGAGACAGATGGCGATGATGACCCACTTGCGGCCGACGAGGCGGTTTCCGGAGAACGACTGGAACAGCTCCAACATGACGCCGAGCGCCGGGAAGAAGACGATGTACACCTCGGGGTGGCCGAAGAACCAGAAGAGGTGTCCCCAAAGCAACGCGCCGCCCTCGGTGGCCGAGAAGTAGAGGCTCCCGAGGATGCGGTCCGACAACAGGATGAGCGCGACCGCCAGCAGCGCCGCGAACGCGAACAGCATCATGTAGACGGTCGCGAGGATCGACCAGGTGAAAAGCGGCATGTCCATCAGCCCCATGCCCTCCGCACGGGAATGATGGATGGTCGTGAGGAAGTTCACCGTCGAGGCGGTGATGCCGATGACGAACATCGCGAGCGCGAGGATGGCCCCCGTCGACCCGAGGCTCGGGGTGTACATCGGCACGTTGAGCGGGGCGTACATCGTCCAACCCGTGCTGAGGGTGCCGCCCTGGAAGTAGCTCACCCCCAACAGGAGTCCCGAGAGCGCGTACATCCAGTAGGAGAGGGCGTTCAACCGTGGGAACGCGAGGTCGTCAGCGCCGATCTGGAGTGGGACGAAGTAGTTCGCGAAGCCGAACCCGAACGGCGAGAGGAACCAGAAGACCATCACCAGTCCGTGGGTCGTGACGGCCTCGTTGTAGGCGATCCCGGAGAGCACCTGAGCGCCGGGTTCCCACATCTGGAGCCGGATGAGGAGGGCGAGCATTCCGCCGAAAACCAGGAAGAACATCGACGTGACCGTATAGAGTATCCCGACGTCCTTGTGGTTCGTCGTCACGAGCCAGCGGCGAACGGACGTCTTCGGTGGCAGTTCGGACATTACGCCTCAGCCTCCAAGCGCGCGTCGTGTGTGTTCATGGCGTTTTGGGACCCGTCGGATTCGTTCTCGAGTTCGGCCTCCTGCGTGTCGTACCACTCCTGGTAGTCGTCCTCGTGCATGACGACGATCTCGCCGTTCATGAACGAGTGGCCGGACCCGCAGAGTTCGTAACACTTGATCTCGTAGGTCCGCTCCTCACCGGGCGAGAGTCCGTCATCGGTCGTGAACCACGTCTCGGAGTAATCCCCGGGGATGGAGTCGGTTTTGATGCGTAACTCCGGGACCCCGAAGTTGTGCCAGACGTCCCGCGAGGTCACCCGTAACTCGATCGCCGAGTCCTGGGGAACGTACATCGTGTTCTGGGTCGTGACGCCGTTCGGATACTGGAACTCCCAGCCGAACTGGTAGCCGACGACCTCGACCTCCATGTCGGTTTCGACGCCGGCGCCGTCCGGTCCCTCCTCCACGACGAGGAGCAGACCGTAGGCGTAGACGACGAGGCTAATGACGATGATCGCGCTGATTCCGAACGAGAGGAAGAGCTTCTTCGCCTTCGGACCACCCTTGCCGGTCGGAAGTTCGCCGAGAACCGGAGGATCGAAGCTCTCCTTGGGTTCGCTCCCGTCGTCGCGATACTTGTACGCGTTCAAAAGCGTGTACGTGACGACGACGATCCCGACGAGCGTGCCGAGTCCGAGGAAGACGAGGAAGATCTCGTCGAAGATCGCGGCCTGGGCCCGGATGCCGTCGCCCTGTAGTAACACGGATGCTAGTATAAATACTGACGCTGTCATGTTCTTGTGTCGGCCCTTGTGGATCAGTTGGTGATGCCGCACTTATCTCTTTTGTAGCGTCGTCGTCGAAGGGCCGTTCGTAGGTCGACGATGGATCCGTTCGTAGGTCGACGATGGATCCGGATGTCGAGGACACGCTACGAGGATCGGAAACGAACCGACGACATACGAAGCCTATTTGTACACACGTCCGGACCATCGATGTAACGAGGAACACTAAGACAGCCATGGTCTCGCCAACGCTTTTAAGCACCACGCTGATGGGTCTGCTCGTACTCGCCACGTTCATCGCCGTGGGGCGGCTCGCACGGAAACGCTCGTCGCTCACCGCCGAGGAGGGGGACCGATACGATCGACTCGCCTCGAGGCTCGGATCGCTCGTTCGGACGCCGGTCGTCTGGACGATCACGTTCATCGTCATCGCGGTCGGCATCGGCGTCCTGGTGGTCCTTTCGTTCGGGAACTTCGGCCTGCCCGAGGGCGTTCCGGGGACGCTCCTCAACGCAGTCTACGGACTCGTAGGGCTGCTGATCGGCGCCTTCGTCTTCCTGGGCGCCTACTCGGCGACGCGGGATCGAGGACTCGGAAACGCACAGGGCGTCGCCGCCGGATCGATCGCGCTCGGGATGGTGCTGATGCTCGTCATCGCACTCCAGCTCGTCGTCGGAATCGCCGGCTGAGAGGAAGCGATCGTCGCTACGGGGAGTTCCCGTTCGCCGCTTTCGTCGGGGGCGCACACGTCGTTTTTTGCCGTGTCACATCTTTTGCTGCGTGCTCACGTTCCCCACGGAACCGTGTCAGTCAGCCGCCTACGCGACGGTGATTCCGTGTCGGGTCAGAAAGTCGCTGACGGCCTTGATCTCGATCGGACTGCCGATGATCCGACACCGGCCGTCGGCCTCGAAGACCGTGACGGTGTATTCGGCCTCGAGTCGGTCCCGGATCTCATCGAGGACCCGGCAGGGAACCACGATCTGCGTGCTGTCTCGGAGGCGAGCCGGATCCGGCATTCGACGTTCGGAACGTGAAACAGGTGGCGTATAACCGTGACGAAAACGCCTGGGCCACCAGCGGTCGTCGGGACGGTAACGCCGACGGTCACGGAGTCGCCGACGGGGGTGAAAGAACAGGTTTAACGAACTGAACGGCGGAGTGTCCGGTGATGGGACTCGAAGAGGAGATCGAGGATCTCCGCGAGGAGATCGCCGAAACACCCTACAACAAATCGACCGAGGAGCACATCGGTCGTCTCAAGGCCAAGCTGGCGGAAAAAAAGGAGAAGCTGGAGAACCAGTCCTCCGCCGGCGGCGGCCACGGATACGCCGTCGAGAAGCACGGGGATGCGACCGTCGCGCTCGTCGGCTTTCCGAGCGTCGGCAAATCGACCCTCATCAACGCCCTCACCAACGCCGACAGCGAAACGGGGTCCTACGAGTTCACGACGCTCGACGTCAATCCCGGCATGTTACAGTACCGGGGCGCGAACGTCCAGATCCTCGACGTCCCCGGGCTGATCGAGGGCGCCGCGGGGGGACGCGGCGGCGGCAAGGAGGTCCTCTCGGTCGTTCGGACCGCGGACCTCGTCTGTTTCATGCTCTCCGTCTTCGAGATCGACCAGTACGAACGGCTGAAACGCGAGCTGTACGCGAACAAGATCCGCCTCGATACCGATCCGCCGAACATCTCCATCCGGAAGACGCACAAAGACGGGATCCGGGTGACGACCGGCGACGACGTCGACCTCGACGAGACGACGATCAAAAGCGTCCTCAGGGAACACGGCTACGTGAACGCCGCCGTGACGATCCCGCACGACCTGACGATCGACGAACTGATCGACGGGATCATGGACAACCGCGAGTACCTCCCCTCCATCGTGACGGTGAACAAGGCCGACCTCATCGACAAGGAGTACGTGCCGACGGTACACGAACAGCTCCGCGATCATGGACTGGATCCCGAGGAGGTGACGTTCATCTCCGCGGAGGAGGAGCGCGGACTTGACGGGCTCAAAGAGCGGGTCTGGGAGGAACTCGGGCTCGTTCGCGTCTACATGGACAAACCCGGTCGCGGCGTCGACTACGAGGAGCCGTTGATCCTCTTTTCGGGCGAGACGGTCGGCGACGCGTGCAAAAAGCTGGGCGGGGACATCGACGAACGGTTCAAGTTCGCGCGCGTGTCGGGGCCGAGCGCGAAACACGACGAACAGCAGGTCGGACGCGACCACGAACTCGCGGACGAGGACGTCCTCCGGATCATCACCCGTCGATGAACGCGACATGACGCGGCGGTGGATCGCGGTGGGGGCCGTCGCCGCGCTGTTTGCGATCCCGGTGACGGTCTCGGGTGCCGACGGCGACTACGCGTTGGTGATGGTCTGGGGGCTCGTCGATCTGGGGTCGACGGGACCCGGCGGCGTCCACGTCTATCCGATCTGGAGGTACCTCGCGGAGCATCCGATCGGATTCGAGGCGTTGCCGGCCTCGATCCGGGCCTGGCCGGTGGGGCTGGGCTTCCACGTGCTCGCGCTCGCGAGCGCGACGCTCGGAGCGACGATCGACAGGGAGGATCGACGTGTCACGGGCGGCCTCCTGGTCCTCGCCGGGCTCGCGTCGTTTTCGGTCACGTTCGGGATCGCGACGCGCACCGGGGGATTCGGCGGGTCGTCGACGGTGCTCCTCCCCGTCGGAGCCGTCCTCACGTGGGGGGCCGCAGTCGCCCTGTACGGGAGCGACCTTCGCGGCCTCCTCGGACGATAGGGTGGAAGTCGACGATCCATATCCACCCGTCACCCGGATTTCGGCGTGTCGGGACGATAGCCCCGACTGACCGTCTTCCACGCGCCGCTTTGGAACCGCCAGTAGTTGATCGCCGCCGGGACCGTCGTCTCCGCGAGGAAGGCCAGATAGACGCCCCACAATCCGAGCGGCGTCACCGCGCCGAGGTAGGCCAACGGAATGGCGAGACAGAACATTCCGAGAACCTGGCTGACGAACGGGACCGTCGTATCCCCGCTGGCGTCCAGAACTCCGGCCGCGGCGCCCGCGACACCCTTCAACACGATGGCGAGACAGGCCGCGTAGACGAACCGAACGGCGATCGGGATCGCGGGATCACCGGGGTCATCGACGAACAGTCCGACGATCGGCTCGGCGAAGGTGAAAACGATGACGGCGGAGACCACGTAGGTCGCCACCGCGAACCGGACGATCTCACGGCCGTACCGCTCGGCCTCGTCCTCCTCGCCGGTCCCGAGCTCCTGTCCGACGAGGCTCGATGAGGCGAGCCCGAACCCCCATCCCGGCGTGTTCATGAGACCCCAGATGCGCCGGGTGATGACGAACGCGGCGACGACGTCCTGCCCGAAGACGTCGAGGATGGCGAGCATCGGGAACTCGGCGGCGGTCCACACCAGGTTGCGCGCGCCGACAGGGATCCCGATCTCGAGGAGGTCGACGATCGTTTCCCGGTCCAGGTAGGTCCCACGCGGATCGATCCGAACCGGAAATGCCCCGACGATGGGTAGCGATCCGCGGGAGAGTCCGGCCGCGAACGCCGCGGTGACGATGACGTTCGAAAGGACCGTCCCGAGCGCCGCACCGACCACGCCGAGGCCGAGCCCGAAGATGAGTACCGCGTTGATCACGACGTTTGCGACCGCGCCGCCCCCGCGGAGCTGCATTGCGGAGTAGGCGTCGTCGGCGCCGACGAGGACGCGGCTGCCGACGAGGTTGAGCCCGGCGAAGGGGACCCCGAATCCGACGATCTCGAGGTATGCGGCGCCGTAGGCGATGGCACGGTCGTCGCTGGAGAGCAGCGAGATCAGCTCCTCGGGAAACGAGAAGAACAACGCGACGATCGGGAGGCTGACCAGCACGACGAGGAGGGTGCTCGACCGCACCGCGAGCCCGAGTTGCTCGCCGGCGTCAGCGCCGTATCGCTGGGAGACGAGCGCGATCGTCCCGCCGGCGACTCCGCCGCCGGTCGCGAAGGCGACACCCCAGAAGGGTCCCGCGAACCCGACGCCCGCGATCGCCGCCGACCCGATCGCGACGCCGACCATGGCGACGTCGACCGCGTTCTTCGACATCCGGGCGATCCCCGTGAGGACCCGCGGCCAGGCGAGATCCGTGGTCCGGATCGCCCGCTCGCGATCGATCACCCCCGCCCGGGCGAGGCCGAGTCCGATCCAGAGGATGGCGAGCCGGACGGGGTTCGGAAAGCGGGTCACTGGAGGTGTCGGTCATTTCACGGAGTTACCTAAGACGTTTCGCCACGCGGCAGTCGCCTCCGGATCGGGACGAATCACTCCAAACGGAAAGCGAGTACCACGGGAGCGGCGTCGGCGGTCCGTGGGAGCGAGAGAGCGATATGAAAATCCAAAGACGACAGACAAGTTTACGAGATTATATTGTATTTTGACATTCGATCGAATAGTCACGGGTCAATATTGGTAAAAACTGAAGATGAAAACAAATACATTACCATTCTCAGACGACATTGAGTCGAACTCAGTCGGTGATGTGGAATACGTAGTCGCGGAGGGTTCGTAGTCGTGGTCTGCGGACCGTGTGGCCGTATTGCTGCTTCTCTGGTAGAGTTCACAGACATATGAAGAGAGACGAAATTTCAGTTCGATACGCGGTTCGAACCGTCGGCGTGATCGTGCTCGTGGTTATTGCATGTATATCTCCGGGTGGGATTATTGAAAATACAACGGGACAAACGTCTGCCGAAGTTGCAAACTCAGATAGTGTTGGTAACGTTAAGATAAAGGATAGTACAAAACAATCATATGGGCTAACTAAAATAAAATTAGGAAATTCAGACGAGAAGTATGTTCGTGTTTATTATAATATAACAAGTTTAACTGAAGATGGGGTTGATCTCCAAAATTCAACTGTTAAACAGGTTGAAGTGTATAACTTCGATAATTCGAAGGGAGATGTGAAATATACTGGAGAATGGGATATAAATCACGAAGGGGACGACGTACTAAGTTTAGTATTTGAACTTACAGATCCGCCGAATGAATATAGTGATTCAGATGGGTTTGATTTCACATTCAATACGACAGGTATTGATTCGCAACAAGGAAGCCGAAGATCAAATATAACATACGATATTAGTGCGGAGTTTCAGTCAGACCCCTCATATCAGAGTCCAGATCTTAATGGCGAAAACACGGCACCAGATGGTGATTTAGCGAATTCTATTGAAAGTGATGAGTTTGACATTGTTGATAAGCGTATCAAAACAATTGATGCTACTTCTGCACTAGATCGAACAAAATCTGAACAAAAAGTTAACGTCACATTACATCACGGGGAGGATGTCACTCAACAAATATCAATTGCGGTTGATAGTGAATTGGATAACACAGCAGACCAGGACTATAACCTCAGCCCAGCTCAAGATGGTACTAAAACTCATTTTTCGATTGGGGGAGTGAATAGTTCAGCAGACTATATTCTGGATAAGGATGTGGTTGATTTAATACCACAAACAAGACATGAAATATACGCAGCGAGTGGAAAGGATAATTTAAGTCAATCTGTTGATCTGGTAAATGATACACAAATATTACCAACCTCATATGAGATTCAAGGGATAAAACTAAATACAACAATTCCAGGTGTGGAAGATACAGACAAACTGGACATTCAAATAAACGAAACAAACACCGGATCGACTACCTACACCGATACTCTCGAGCTGATCGTCAACGGAAGCGTCGTTGACACGCAGTCGGTGACGGTCGAACCGGACGAGACGGCGGCGGTGACGCTATCCTACGACACGATCGACGAGTCTCCCGGGGAGGACCTCTCGGTCACCGTTCGCGGGGATCACGATTCCGAACACGGGACGGTCGAGATCGTCGAACCGCCGGAAAACCGCGTTCGGCTGGACAACGAGACGGTGAGCTACGAGTCCGGATCCACGGACACGCCGACGATCGCCGGGACCGTGACCAACGAAGGCGGCGCGAACGCGACGGAGACGTACGATCTGGCTCTCGACGTCGCAAACGGGTCGGTCCGGACGAAGCGGTCGGACCGACCGGGACTCGATGCGGGCGAGTCGTCGAGCTTCAGCTTCGATCTGAACGGGGAGAACCTGTCGACCCTCGACGTCGGTACCCACCCGATCACCGTGACCGAGTCGTTCACGGACGACGTCGCGAAGGGCTCTCTTACGATCACGGAGAACGAGTCCGAGGGGGAGATCGTCGAGGACACCGAAACCGAAGAGGAGGGGGACAAGGAGGAGGACTCCGTCACTACCCAGGAGCCCACGGAATCGGGAGACGATACTGAAACCGAGACCGTGACCGACGGGACCGAGGATCTCGACTCCGGTTCGAGTACGGGATCGACCTCCGGTGGCGGAGGATCCACCTCGGGTGGAGGCGGCGGAACGCTCGGAAGCGGCAGCGCGATGGGAGCGGAACCAGTACCCGAACCGAACGAGACGGTCCCGCCTCCGGTTCGCGGATACGTCGGGGATGGCGACGTCGCACTCGCGGAGCCGATCCTCACGGTCGGGCGCGGCGACGTCGCTCCGATCACCGTGAACCGGGACGACGTCGCGGCGGGCGGCGCGTTGCTGATCGGAAACGACTCCGCGATGGAGTACGGGGCGGCGATCCACGTCGAGACCTTCGGCGAGGCGGAGTCGATAACGGTGCTTTTCAACACCTACACGGCGGGAACGACGGCCGGCCCGGTCGTCGAACTCGACGCGGCCTCGCTCGAGGCGGGCGCGTCGATCGGCTTCGATCCGGAACGCGACCAGACGGGACCGATCGGACGGATCGGGACCGGCGAGTATTCGCTCGTCGCCTCGACGGCGCCCCACCCGGAAACCGCGGAGCGGAACCCCGGCGACGTGGGAGTGCTCGTGATCGAACCACGGGGGAACGCCGAAGCCACGACCTGGACCACATCGAGACGGACCGCAAAGGCGATCCGTGAAGCCGACGATCCGGCGGTAGCGATGGCCGCGGGCTCCAGGGACGGGACCGTCACACGCCGCGACCGGATCGCCCACGGGGACGTCGCAATTCTCGAGGTGCGGGCGACCGGCCTCTCCGGGCTGCTGGCGCTCGCCGGACGCGAACGCGGAACGAGAAACGCGACGAAACGCCTCCGAACGGCGACCGACCCGGGCTGGTCCGGAGCGGGAGTGGGAGGGAAGTCCTCCGGTGGGGACGGCTCCCGCGCCGCGGTGGAGCTGGACATCGGGGAAACGCCGACGAGTGCGGGCACACGAGGTGACCGTCGCACCGTCGACATCGAATCGGACGGGGTCTCGGTCGCCACGGCCGGGGATCGCGATCGCGTGTACCTCCTCGTGGACACGGCTCGGTTCGCCTTCGAGGACGGTACGAGCGTCGATCCGACCGACTCGACGACGTTCCGGCTGGACGTCCGTGTCCCCGACGCCCGATCGTCGGGCGAGGAGACGATGGTCGTTCCGGGAACGATCGGCGGGGTCGCCAGACCCGGAGGCAGTTTGGGCCGCGGAAACGAACGGTTCGAGCGACCCGCGGGCGCGATGCGAACGGCCTCGAAGCGGGCCGAGACGGGGATCGGTTCCGGGACCGAATACGGGACGGGAGAAACCTCGACTCCGGCCTTCGCGATCGATCGACGATCCGCGACGACCACGTTCAGCGTCGTCGAGCGGGACGTCGAGTTCCGTGAGGACCCCTACGACGCGGCGCCGACGTCCGACCGGACCTTCGAGGGCGAGACCTCGATCGCGCCCGGGACCCCGATAACCGTCGACGTACGACCGGAGAGCCGAACCGAAGCGACCCTCGAACGGGTGGCTTCGGACGGAGTGGTCGCCGGCGACGGATCCTGGTCTGCCGAGGTCGACCTCTCGACGGGGTCGCCCGGCGATCGCTACCGGGTACACGTGAGACGCGCCGGAATCCGGAAGGAACGAGCGAGCGTACCGGGGACGATCCTCGGCATCGAGCAGGAGACGACGGCCGAACCGATACCCGGAGGATCCGGCTCCGAGGGGTCGCGGGAGCGATCGACGACGACCGATCCGGGCACGACCCCGAACGTGGGAGCCGATCCGACGGGCCCGATCGCCGCCGGAACCGAGGCGGTTCGCGGACGGATCGACCCGGAGATCCTCCTGTCGATGCTCGTGATTCTGCTCTTCTTCGTGGGGATCTACCGCGGGCGAACCATGTGAACGGAGGCGAGCGTCGTCCACAACGACAAACGCTTTACATCGCGCAACCGTGATCCGGACATGATCGGCGTGATCGGCGAGTCGACGCCGCAGACGCTTTCGGTGCTCGCCTCGCTTCCGGACACGTTCACGTTCGCGTGGATCGTGGCGGCGCTTTTCGTCGTCGCCGCGGTACTCGATCGGTACGGACGCGAGGAGGGCCGGTCGCTGGCGGCCGGCACGTGGGTCCTCTTCGGCGCCTTCTGGTTGACGATGGTCCCGTACTTCGCCCTCGAGCACCTCAGTTACGTCGAGAGCGCCCTCTCGCTCGTCGCGGTGCCCGCCTGCGTCTACGCCGGATACCTCCTGTATCGGGGCCGCGAGTCCCTGTTCGTGTTGACCCGGGCGGTGGCGGCGATGTTGATCATCTACCTCCCCTTCGAGACGATCCCCGCCGTGTCCGTCGGCGGAGTCACGATCCCGGAGCCGAAGCGAGTCCTCATCGAGATCGTGGCGTCCCAGACCGCGACGGCGATGTCGCTTCTGGGTTACTCGCCGGCGCTGATCGAGAACTCCCAGGGATACCTCTCGACGTTCCGGTGGGTGTACGGCCCGGAGGAACACGTCGTGCTGGTCTCGGTCGTCCTCGCGTGTACGGGGATCGGCAGCATGGCGATCTTCGCGGGACTCATCGCGGCCGTCGACGCCCCGATCGAACGGAAGATCCGCGGGCTCGCGGTCTCGATCCCGCTCATCTACGTGTTGAACATCGCGCGGACGACGTTCATCACCGTCGTCACGGGCAACCAGTACATGCACTGGCAGCCCGAGCTGGTGTTGGCGATGTTCGGCGCGAGCGATCCCTATCGCGTCTCGTTTCTCGTCTCCGATCGGATAATTAGCCAGCTACTTGCCGTCGTCGCGCTCGTCGCGATCACCTATCTGGTCGCGCGACAGATTCCGGAGCTCGTGGTCGTCTTAGAGGACGTCCTGTACGTGTTGACCGGGGAGGAACACGACCTGCTCGCCGCGTTGGACCTCCCGAGGGAGCCGACGAACCGAACCCGGTGACGGACGAGAACCGGATTCGTGACGTCGAGAACGCTTCGGATCCGATCTCGGCGATCGGATAGCATCCCGCGGACGCTTTTGTGGGTCGACTACGAACCACGTGCATGGACGCGACCGAGAACGGAGACGTCATCGTCATCGGCGCCGGCGTCGCGGGGCTGACCACGGCCGCGCGGCTCGCGGAAGCCGGCGTCGACGTGACGGTGTTCGAACGCGAGGACGCGGTGGGCGGGCGCGTCGAGAGTAGGGACGTCGACGGGTTCACGGTCGACCGCGGGTTCCAGGTGCTCTTCGAGGCGTATCCGGCGCTGCGCGCGGAACTCGACCTGGACGCGCTCGACCTCCGTCCCTTCTCGCCGGGGGCGGTGATCTGTCGCCCAGGGTCGCGATCGACACTCGCGGACCCGTTTCGGGACCCGATCGCGGCGCTCGGATCCGTGTTAGATCCCGAGATCCCGTTTCGCGACAAGCTCCGAACGCTCGCGCTCAGACGGGAGCTGACCGGCCGCTCGGAGTCCGAGTTCTTCGCGGGCACGGACGCGACGATCCGGACGTACCTCCGCGAGCGGGGCTTCTCGAAGCGGTACGTCGACCGGTTCGTCGAGCCGTTCTACGGCGGGATCACCCTCGATCGATCGCTCTCGAGCTCCAAGCACGTCTTCGAGTACACGTTCCGCGCGATGAGCCGCGGTCGGATCGCGGTCCCGGCGGCGGGAATGGGCGCGATTCCGAGCCAGCTGGCGGACCGCGTGTCGGCCGCGGGCGGCGAGATCCGGACCGGGACGGAGGTCGCCCGGATCGACACCATGGCGGACGGCGACGTGGAGGTGATCTGCTCCAACGGGACGGTGGAGACGGCGAGCGCCGCGGTCGTCGCGACGACGCCGCCCGAGTCGCGGCGACTCACGGGCGTCGAATCGATCCCGACCGAAGGGGTCGGATGCATCACGCAGTGGTACACCCTGCCTCCCGGTCGGCGTCTCGAACTCGGACGGCGGATCCTGTTGAACGCCGGGTCGCAGCGTCCGAACGTCGTGGTCCCGATGGGCGAGGTTGCCTCGAGCTACGTGCCGGACGACGGGAGAACCCTGCTGGTGGCGACCTTCGTCGACGACGGCGCGTTCGAACTCGAGGACGAGGCGCTCGCGACGGAGACGCGGGAGGCGCTCGCCTCGTGGTATCCGGAACGATCGGCCGATGGGCTACGGCCGATCGCGACGGACAGGACGCCGTTCGCACAGTTCGCACAACCCCCCGGATTCCGCGAGGGTCTACCCGATCCGGACGATCCGGAGGGTCCCGTCGTGCTCGCCGGGGACTACACGCGGTGGTCCTCGCTGCAGGGGGCGGTCGAAAGCGGAAGGCGGGCGAGCGAACTCGTGGTCCGGCACCTGTAGGAAGGCGATCGGCGCGACGGGCTCGGGGACCGGAACCGGCCTCACTCCTCGTAGCCGAACGCCTCGCGGCCGTGCGTCTCGATCAGCTCCAACAGCTCCTCGCGTTGCCGATCCAGTTCCGCGGGCCGTTCCGCGTAGACGTGATCGAACATCTCGCCGGGATCTGCCTCCAGGTCCGCGCTCGCCTCGACGGCCTCCTTGACGATGGCTTCCGCCTCGGCGGCGACGGTCTCGACGCCCTCGTCGTCGATCCGGCCGGTCTCGCGGAGGAACGTCTCCATGCGGTCGATGGGGTCGATGGATCGCCAGCGTTCGAGCTCCTCGTCGTCGCGATAGACCGTCGGGTCGTCGGCGGTCGTGTGTGCGCCGTAGCGGTACTCCACGAACTCGACGAGCGTCGGGCGGGCGGAGGCGTCCGGATCGCGAGCGCGTTCCGCGACCTCGCGCGTGACGGCGTAGCTCGCGAGCGGGTCCATGCCGTCGACGCGGACTCCCTCGAAGCCGTAGGCGCTCGCCTTCTCGGCGAAGGTGTCTGTCGCGGTCTGGCGCGACCGGGGAACGGAGATCGCCCACCCGTTGTTGTGACAACAGAAGACGACCGGGAGATCGAAGACGCCGGCGACGTTGAGCGCCTCGTGGAAGTCGCCCTCTGAGGTGGCGCCGTCGCCGAAGTGGCAGGCGACGATCCGGTCGTCCCCGCGGTACTCGAAGGCCCACGCGGCGCCGACGGCGTGTGGGAGATGTGCTCCGACGCCGATCTGAAGCGGGTAGACGTTCCCCTCGAGAATGGCCGCCGTGCCGGACTCGTGGCCCATCCAGTAGGGGAGGTACTCGGCGAGGAGGTCCCTGGCGACGATGGAGCCGTGTTCACGGTACTGGTAGCTTATCAGATCGCGGTCCGCGAGCGCGTGCGTCGATCCCACCGCCGACCCCTCCTGGCCGGCACAGGGCGCATAGGTCCCGATCCGACCCTGCCGTTGGAGGCTCACCGCGCGCTCGTCGAAGCGGCGCGTGATCCGCATGTCCCGGTAGATGGAGACGAGACGCTCGTCCGAGAGGTCCGGGATCTCCGCGTCGGGCAACGGTCGACCGTCGGCGTCGAGAACGCGACGCACGTCGGTCTCCGCGAGCGGATCACTCACGATCGCACGCCTCCTCGGTGGATGGTACCGTCCGACTCTGCATACGTCGATGGATCGTCCGCATGCAAAAGGGTGTATCGGTGGTTCGAAGTTCGACGAATCCACAGCCGGGAGTTCGGTCCGGTCCGATCCGATCCGGTCTGGTCCGGTCTGATCCGATCTGGTCCGATCTGGCCTGGTCCGATCCGGTTGGACTACGCCGTGCCACGATCGCGAACGGTCGGGGAGTCGCCGTCCGAACCGCGGTGGTCGCGAACGGTCGCGTAGGCCTCCCGAACCCGGCGGAACGACTCCTCGTCGCCGCCGTGGTCGGGGTGGGCCTCCTTGATCCGGTCGCGGTAGGCGTGTTCGACCGCCTCGTCGTCCGCCGAGCGGGGAAGTCCGAGCTCCTCGAAGGCCGCCGCGATCGGGTCCTCGACCGAGGAAGCGCCGAACGTCGGATCCGAAACCTCGAAGGGAAGCCGCCTGCCGAGCCCGCGTCCCGGCATCTCGTGTTCACAGAGGACCGATCGCGTCCCGGCGTTCTCGAGCCGGAAGTGGAGGTGTGCGTCGAAGGTGATGGCGACCTCCCGCTCCGGAAGGTAGAAGGCGACGGTGGAGCCGGCGATCGAGTAGTCCTCGAGGAAGCGCTCGTCGATCGCCGACAGATACTCGCGGATCTCCACGCGACGCCGGGAATCCCCCGACTCGCCGACCGAGTTCGCGGCGACGGCCTCCGGAAAGAGGCGATCGCCGAGATAGAACGTCGCCACGACGAGAATCGCCGCGGCGAACCCCAGCGTGATCCCGACGAGCAGCCAGACGGGGAGGACCGAGAGGACGTCTACGACCACACGCCACCTTGGACGTGGATCCTCAAGAACCCCTCGTCGGGCCCCCACCAGCCGGTTCGAACACGCACCGGCGGATGACGTGGCTCGGAACTCGCTCAGAGCATGTCGTTCGCCTCGAGCGCCGCCATGACGTCATCGACGAGTTCATCGAGCGACTCGTAGGGGAAGTCCTGTTCGTCGCCGAGCTTCGCCGCGAGCTCCATCGCCGAAAAGCGCACGTCGCCCGCCTCGAAGGTCGTCGACGGCCCGTCCGGCAGCGCCGGCAGCAGGTCCATCTGTGTCTCGACCGGGAACTCGGCGTCCCGAAACGCCTCGGTGAACTGCGCGCGAAGCTCGGATTCGACGTCGGTCATACAGACTCCACCGCCAGACGGACAAAAAGGGTTGTGAAACCCCGTTCGAGGCGACGGCCGGCCGCGGTGATCGGCTCCAGCACCGATCGGAGATCCACCCACCCCGATCGGAGGTCCACCAACACCGATCGGAGATCCGTCCACACCGGTGGAAGTCCGGTCACGGAGGTACCGCACGCGATGTCGTCCCCGTCCATCGAACGCGAACCAAAGTATTCACTACGGGGCATCACCAATCGCCGGGCATGAGCACAGAGGACGTCTCCAGACGGGCGTTTCTTCGGACCGCGGGCGGAACCACCGCGGCGGCGGGCGTCGCTGCCGGGGCGAGCGGGACCGCGGCCGCACAGGAAGCGCCGGTCTGGCCGTCGGCGGTCGAGGGCGCGAACGTCGGGAGCTACACGGACGCCCGCGGGCAGGACGAGGTGACGATCTCGGTTGGTGCCGGCGACGGGTTGGCCTTCGACCCGACGATGGTGTGGATCGACCCCGGAACGACCGTGATCTGGGAGTGGACGGGCAACGGCGGCGACCACAACGTCGAGACGGTCGAGGGACCCGCCGAGTTCGAAAGCCAGATCACGGCCGAGGAGGGGTTCACCTTCGAGTACGAGACGTCCGAGGAGGACGCCGGCATCACCCACTACCAGTGTGGCCCCCACTCGCAGGTCGGCATGCACGGCGGTCTCGCCATCGGCGAGGACATCGAAACCGAGGACACCGGCGGAGACGACGCCGCCACGGGGGTCGTCTTCGTGCCGGAGGCGGCCAAGGCGCTCAGCGTCGCCACGTTCATCGCGATGGTCGCGACGCTCGGGATCGCGTTCTTCTTCATCCGCTACGGCGGGTCGAACCGCGACGAGTAGCGGGATCGTCTCGATCCCCTCGATCGCGCCGACGCGCGGGCGCTCGGATCGCCGTGACGTCTCCTCGATCAGGTCCGGATCGCCGTGACATCTCCTCGATCAGGTCCGGGCGCTAGTGGATCGACATGAACCGAGACGTCCCACATCCCGCTCAAAGCTTGCCGCGTGCATCGAGCAGCGAGCGGTAGCGCTCGAGGTACCGTTCCAGGATCGGCCGGCGGTCGTAGGACTCGAACCGGTCGTCGACGGCGCGTCTCGACATCGAGCCGGCCTCGAGGAACGCGTCGGCGATCTCCTGGGGACTCGTGACGAGACGGGCGCGCTCGCGCGCCTCCGCGATCTCGTGAGCGCTCGAGCCGGCCTGGTACTCGACGAGCCCGACACAACCGCACGCGAGCGCCCACAGGAGGTCGCTCGCGAACGCCTCCCGGGTCGCGGTCTGAACGGCGACGTGAGCACCCTTGAACACCGACACGCGCTCGTCGATCGGCGTCTCGCCGAGGAACGTTACCCGGTCGTCGATCCGGAGGTCCGAGGCGGTCTCCTCGGCGGCGCGCCGTTCCGGTCCGTCCCCGATCACGGCTGCGCGCCACTCGCGGGTTCGAAGCTCGGCGAGCGCGAGCAGGAACGACTCGACGTTCGCGTCGCGATCGAGCCGGCGCGAGTAGACGACGTCGAACCGGTCGTCGACGTCGGCCGACTCCACGAGCCCGAAGTCGATGCTCTCGGGGATGATCGTGGTCGCCTCGGCGTCGGTTCCGTACTCGAGCAGACGGGTTCTGGCGGTCTCGGAGGGAACGACGATTCCGTCGGCGCCGCGGGCGAGAAGCCGGTAGGAGATCGGGGAATCGGCGGGGTGATCGCGCCACCAGTCGACGAGCACCGGAGCGCGGTGGAAAAGCCGCGTCGCCGTCGCGGCGAGGGCGCCGCCCGGCGGGCTGTTGGTCGCGTGGACCACGTCGGGGGAGGCCCGCCGAAGCGCGGCCGGGAGACGGGCCGCGAACCGCGCCGGGTCCGGGTCGGCGACCACCCGCCGGTAGCCGATCCCCTCGTCCTCGAAGGAGTCGTGATCGCCGCCCCACCACTGGGCGCACAGCCAGCGGACCTCGTGACCGCGGTCGGCGAGCTGTCGAGCGATGCGGTGGGTCCGCGACCGCGCCGGCGTCTCGCCGTGATGCGGAGTGAAAAGCGAGACGAACGCGACGCGCATGTCTGAACGCGTCGCCGCCGTCCGTTAAAAATCCACGCGATTCCGAGCAGGACGAGAACGGGTCGCCGCCGGCCCGCCGGCTCACTCGGGAAGGGGAAGGCCCTGGAGGTTGACGTGTTCGCGGAGCAGATCCGCGGCGGCGTCGTACGGGGATCGGGGAGCCGGTTCGCCCCTCGGTCCGGACGGCGCCCGCCCGGACGCCGATCGGACGTTCCGAACGAACGCCGAGCGAGCCGCGCGGTTCTCGAAGAGCCCGTGGAGGTAGGTCCCGAGGACTCCCGCGGAATCACCGACGGAGACGCCGAGCGACGCGCGATCGGGGGAGCCATCGCCACCGGATTCACCGCGGGCGAACGGAAATCGGATCGACCGCTCCCGGTCGACGTCCTCGAGGGATCGGGTCTCGCCCATGTGGATCTCATAGCCCCGCACCGAGCCGTCCGCGCCCGAGAGCGGGCCCGATCCGCGAAGCGTCAGCTCCGTCGAGACGACCCGCTTTCTCTTTGAGAACGTCGTCTCGACCGGAAGCAGACCGAGCCCCTCGACGATCGATTCTCCTTCGGTTCCCTCGATCCCGGCGTTCCGAATCCGTTCACCGAGGATCTGATAGCCGCCACACAGGCCGACGATCGGCCCCTCGAAGGCCGAAAGCGCCGATTCGAATCCCGATCGGCGCAGCGTGAGCAGGTCGTCGACGGTGTTCTTGGTGCCGGGTATCACGACCGCGTCCGCCTCCCGAAGGGACTCACGGAGCCGCGGCGGGGCGCCGTTTCCATCACCGTTCGCCCCGCGATCCGGCACGGGAAGGTACGCGACCCGAACCCCGGGCTCGGCGGCGAGGGGTTCCAGGTCGGTGAAGTTGGAGATCCGGGGCAACCTGGGAACGGCGACCGTGACCGCGCGGTCCGCGGGAACGCCGTCGTCTCCTCCGCGGATCGCGGCCTCGCCGGCCGCCGAATCGGCCGCGGGAAGGTCGACGCTATCCTCGGCCGGCAGCCCCGGGTCCTCGTGTGGGATCACGCCGAGGACCGGGACGCCGGTCCGATCGACGAACGCGTCGATCCCGGACTCGAGGAGCGACGGGTCGCCGCGGAACTTGGTGATGACCGCTCCGGCGACCTGCGCTTCGAGGTCGTCCGGAAGCAGCTCGAGCGTTCCGACGAGGGAGGCGAAGACGCCGCCGCGCTCGATGTCCGCGACGAGGACGACCTCCGCGTCGGCGAACCGCGCCGTCTCGACGTTCGCCAGATCGCGGTCGTGGAGGTTGATCTCCGCGATGGAGCCGGCACCCTCCGCGACCACGACGTCCGCGTCGGCGGACAACCGTCGGTGTGCCGCGATCGCCGCCCCGCGGGCGTCGCTCCAGCGTTCGTCGTAGTACTCGCGGGCGGGGAAGTGGTCGATCGCCTCGCCATCGATCACGAGCTGCGACTCGCCGTTCCCGCGGGGTTTGAGCAGGACGGGATTGTGGTCGGTCGTCGGGGGAACGCGGGCGGCACGCGCCTGGACGTACTGCGAGACGCCTATCTCGCCGAACGCGTCGCGGCCGGTATCGGCGTTTCCGGCATCGCCGGCCGTTCCGGAGCCGGGGGTCCCGGCGTCATCGTGATCGTCAACGTCCGCATGCCCTCCGGCATCGTCAGCGATCGGGACCGCCCGGGCGTTGTTCGACATGTTCTGGGCTTTGAACGGAGCCACCTCGAGCCCGCGGTCGGCGAGCAGCCGACACAGGCCGGCGGCGACCGTGCTCTTTCCGACGTGGCTCGCGGTCCCCGCGACCAGGATCGTCGGCGTGGACTCCGCCATGGCGTCTCAGAACTCGGTCCCCTGACGCGCCCGCTGGCCGGCGTCGATCGGGTGTTTCGACTTTTCGACTCGGGTGATGAGGTCCGCGGCGTCGGCGAGGTATTCGGGTTCCTCGTGGCTTCCCGTCAACACGAGCTCCAGATCGGCGGGCTTGTCCTCGATCAACGCGAGGACGTCGTCCGGATCGAGCAGCCCGCGATCGACCGCGTACAGGATCTCGTCGAGGACGAGCATGTGGACGCCGGCCTCCGGATCGCCGTCGAGGAGGAGGGGCGACGCGAGGTCCGCGTCCCCGGCGGCCTCGATCAGCTCGCCGGCGCGGTCGAGCCCGGCGCGCGCCTTGGCCGCGTGATCGTCGTCGTCCGAACCGTCTCGGAAGCCGTGCCAACCGTAGTGGCCCGTGTTCTCGTAGGTCATTCCCGGAAGCGCGGCGATCGCGTTGTACTCGCCGCGGACCGGCGCGACGGAGTCCGCGCCGCCCTTCATGAACTGCAGGAGGTGGACCCGATAGCCGTGGCCGGCCGCGCGCATCCCCATCCCGAGCGCCGCGGTCGTCTTGCCCTTGCCGTCGCCCCACCAGACCTGGACGAGCCCGAACTCCTCGGGGGCGTCGGCGACGATCTCGCGGTCCTCGGGGGTGATGCCGGCGCCGGGCGTGCCGTGGGTTCGGGCCCGGTCCCGACGGTCACCCTCCTCGCGGGCGGAGCTATCCGGCTCGCCGTCCCCGCCGTCGGAGTCGTCCACGGCTTCACTCCTCGTGGATGAACACGAGTCGTTTGTCCCCCGTCGAGGTGAGACAGAGATCGATCCCCTCGCGGGTCGCGCCGAGCTCCTGCCAGTCGCTGTCGCTGACGAACAGCGTCCGGAAGATGCCGCGGTCGCAGTCGGGGTTCGGACACCCGACCCCGGCGGCGTTCTTGTAGACCGTCGTCCCGCCACCGGAGCTGTGTTTGACCAGCCCGTCGGTGAGCTGTCTGAGGTCCTGGTCGGTGAGTCCGCCGGTGACGTCATCGATGTCGTCGTCGATCGTCTCCTCGCTCATGCCAACGTGTTTCGGGCAGTGCTACCTGAATGTTACCCCGGATGGAGCGTGAAACCCGAGCGTGCTCGCGCCCGGGAACCGCGATCACGATCCGGTGAAGTCGATCCGTGAGCCTCCCTCGGCGTCACCGCGTTCGACCGGGCCGACGCCGACGAAGACGTAGTCCGGATCGGTCAGGTGGACGCCGCCGTCCCGCGTCTCGACGGCGACCGAATCGAGGACCGCGCCCTCGCACGGGCCGAAATCACAGTAGCCGGTCTCACGCTGGAAGGTCGCGCCGTGTTTTTGACAGAAGATATCGCCGTTTCGAACGAACGCGCCATCGCCCGAATCGAGACGCACGTCCGTCCAGTGTTGACAGTGGTTGCGGTAGCAGGCGACGCCGTCCTCGAGGGCGATGAGGAACGCCTCGACCGTCTCGCCGTCCTCCCCGACGTCGCCGGCGTCGCCAAGGTCCACGCCGTCGACCGGCGAGAGGGTCACGAGCAGCGTCCCGTCGGCGGGAACCGCCTCGAGGTCGATCATTCGTCGCTCGTCGACTGCTCCTCGCGCATCGTCCATGCGGGAGCGAGGAACGGATCGCGTTTGAAGGTTTGGAGAGGCGGAGCGGAGACACGCCGAGGCGGGGACGTTCGAGATTCCGGGGACGTTCGAGATTCGACGGTTAGGCCGTCTCGCCGGCCCGTTCGATCCACGTGGCCGCGCGCTTCTCGCCGACGTTCGCCCCCTCGGCGACGTCCGCGGGGTCCGCGGCGGCCAGATCCGCGACCGTCTCGATGCCGATGTCGGAGAGTCGCTCCGCGTAGGCCGGGCCGATGCCCTTTATCGTGTCGACCGACGGGGAGTCGGCGTCGCCGGAGTCCGCATCAGCGGCGTCGGAATCCTCGGAATCCGCAGCAGCAGCGTCGGAACCAGCGACGTCCGTCTCCTCCGTGGAGTCCGGACTTCCGTCCACCGAGTCCGTCGCGGCCTCCTCGTCCGCGTCGTCGTCTTCGGCCGGTTCAGCCTCGTCGGAGTCCGGGGTGGCCGCCGCCTCGGCCGGTTCGGCGGCCTCGCCGGGATCCTCGGCCGCGCTTTCGTCGACGAGGGACTCGGTCGAGGCCGTGGCGTCGGTTCCCGCCGCGGCGGGGTCGTCCGCCGACCCTCCCGCGTCGGATCCGCTATCCCCTCCCTCCTCGCTCGATTCGTGCTCGACGGTCACTCGGGTGTCCGTTCGATCGGCGTCGCCGTCGTCGGCGTCGCCGAACCCGAGCATCCGTTTCAGTGTCTGCAGGAGCGCCATCGGCGCACAGTACGAACGGGGGGCATTTAAAAGCCGCCGGCGGAGGCGAGGAACGCAAAACGAAAGGGCGGATCGATGGAGGGGCTACCGCTCGTCGCTGTCGAGGACGCGGATCTGGTCGCCGCGGACCGTGACCGGAATGGGAACGGTCGCCTCGTAGAGCTCGACGGTGACCTGGTCTTTCCCCTCGTCGATGCGCTGGACGCGGGCCTTCTCGCCCTTGAACGGCCCGGCGATGAGCTCGACGATGTCGCCCTCGGCGATCCCCTCGACGTCGGGGGTCGGCGAGAGGAAGTGCTCGACCTCGGAGAAGCCGCTCGCCGCGGGTCCGTCGGAACCGGAGATGACGCCGCGTGCGTGCGGAATCTCGTCGAGGACGCGCGCGAAGACGCTGCCGTCGTCGGCCTCGACCATCACGTAGCTCGTGAGCTGGTCGGGCGCCAACACGGCGTGGATCTCCGGCATCTCCTTTTCGGCGAGCATGTCCGCGACCGTCCGCTCCTGGCTCGCGGTCGTCTTGACCGCGAAGATCGACGACATCAGACGCCGACCCCCGGGAGCAGGCTCATGATCGCGTAGATCAGAAAGCCGATGAAGCCGACGAGGATGATGCCGGCGCCGGCGACCTTCGAGACCTGGGTGAACTCCTCGGTGCTCGGGGTGCTCGCCAGCTTTAACACCCGAATGTAGCTGTTGAGGTCGTAGGGGACGTCCATATTGAGCGTGAGTAGGCGACGCGCGGTTTTTTACCTTGTGATGTTGCGCCACCGCGTGTGGTCGCGTTCGAGCGTAGTCGCGACCGAGAGTAGTCGCGATCGAGTATGGTCGCGACCGAGCGTGGTTGCGGTCGAAAGGAGAACACGACCGATCGAAGCCGGCCGTCGAGGGACCGGTCGCAACGATCGCGGCTACTCGACGTAGTCGATGTCGTCGACCTGCTGGTCGACCGGCTCGTCCGCCATCTCGGGTTGGGGAGCCTCCTCGCCGTTGCGGCCGTATATCTGGGGCGATTCGACGCCCGTGACGACGATCATGGTTCGCATCTGTCCCTCGATCTCCTCGTCGACGGAGGTGCCCCAGATGATGCGCGCGTCGGGGTCGATGCGGTCGTAGATCTCCTCGACGACGCCCTCGGCCTCCTCGATGCTCATGTCGCTGCCGCCGGTGACGTTGACGAGCGCGGAGTTCGCCCCGGAGATGTCGACGTCGAGGAGCGGCGACCGAAGCGCCGACTTCACGGAGTCCTGCGCCTTCGAGTCGGAGTCGGACTCGCCGAGGCCGATCATCGCGACGCCGCCCTTCTCCATCACGGTGCGGACGTCGGCGAAGTCGAGGTTGACGAGGCCGGGTTTGGTGATCAGTTCGGTGATGCCCTTGACCGAGCGCATGAGGACCTCATCGGAGACCTTGAAGGCCTGGCGGACGGGGAGCTTGCCGACGGCGTCGAGGAGGCGATCGTTGGGGACGACGATGACGGTGTCGGCGACGTCACGGAGGCGCTCGAGGCCGGCCTCGGCGTTCGTGCGCCGGACCTCGCCCTCGGCGGTGAACGGGGTCGTGACGATCGCGATCGTGAGCGCGCCGGACTCGCGGGCGGCCTTCGCGACCACCGGCGCGGAGCCGGTTCCGGTCCCGCCGCCGAGTCCGGCGGTGACGAAGACCATGTCCGAGCCCTCGATGGAGTCGTAGATCTCCTCTTGGGACTCGATGGCGGCCTCCTCGCCGACCTGCGGCAGCGAGCCGGCGCCGCGACCCTGCGTCTTCTGTTGGCCCATCAGGATCTTCGTGTCGGCCTCGATGTTGACGAGGTGCTGGACGTCGGTGTTCGCCGCGACGAGCTTCGCGCCGTGGATCCCCTCCTCCTTCATTCGGTTGACGGTGTTGCCGCCGGCGCCGCCGCAGCCGACGACCGTGATGTTCGTCTGCAGGTCCTGAAGGACGTCCTGCAGCTCGTCGTCGGTCATGGTTCCGGTTCGGGAGGCGGCGCCCGAAGCGCCGGTTCCTCCGGCGTCGGCTGTGTCCTGTCCGGCGGAGTCCCCGGAGCCGCCGGATCCGGATTCCTCGGCCTCGTCGATCGCGTCCTCAACGATGGAGTCCATATTGGCGAAGGGTTATACAGCGAGGTTAATTACCTTTCCCCATTCGTCGGACCTTCGTCTGACGCTGAGGGGGCGTTTCGACCGAATTGCGGGGGATCGAGCGAATCGGGAGGACGGAGCCAGCCCGGATCGGAATTCAGATCGGCGATCGGAGCTCAGATCGAAGGGCGGAGTTCAGATCGGGAAGCGCTCCTCGTGCTCGCGAGAGACCGCATCGGGTTCGATCGTCCGGCCGTCGATCTCGACCGGATTTCCCGCGGCCAGGGCGCCGAACTTGGGTCCCTCGGGAACGCCCCGGTCGGCCGCGAGTTCGGGATCGAAGCCCGTCTCGCGCGCGACGACCGCGTCCGATCGGACGTCGACCTCCTCGAACCGTTCCCTGAGGATCTCGGCGAGCGATTCGACGAGCGCGTCGAGAGCATCGCGATCGGTGACGGCGAGCGCTCCCGCCGCCCGCGTCCCGCCCTCCGCCGTCTCGAAGGCGATCGCGTGTTCCTCGATCGCCGCGCGCGCCGCATCGTGGTCGATCCCCTGCGCCCGCGTGAGGAGGTCGCCGGGAAGCTCGTGGACGATGAACGGGCGGTCGCCTACGGCGCCCGTTCGCTCCGCGTTCCCCGGGGGACCGTCCGGAACCACCTCGCCGAATCGAAGCCCCTCCTCGACCGACGCGATCGCGTCCTCGAGCGCCTCGACCAGCCGGAGGGGACGATCGCCGACCTCGCGAACCCACGTCTCGGAGATGACGCGGTGCCCGAGGTCCTCGACGGTCGCCTCGAGGTCGGGTTTCTCGCCCTCGATCACGGCGTGGTCGGCGTCGCTCGCCTCGAACGCGCGCGAGACGACGTCGCGGTTTCGCTCCGGCGACCCCATCTCGGTGAGCTGCCAGTCGGAGCCGACGTGTCCGACGCCCCAGTCGGTCTCCGCCACGATCCGCGTGAACTTCGGCGCGTAATGGCCGCCGCCGAACCCGACGACGTGTCGGGAGGCCCCGTCGTCACCGCGGAGGTCGGTCGAAGGTGCGTCGGTCGGAGAGACGTCGGCCGGAGAGACATCGGCCGGAGAGACGTCGCCCGATCGATCGTGGTCCTCGATCAGATCGAGGACGGAACGGGCCACGGCGCGGGCGCCGTCCGGGTCGTCCCACTGATCGTCCCCCGACCCGAGCTCCGCGAACAGCGACGGGACGCCGACGTCGCTCGGCCCGTGGTGGGTACACTCGATACCGACGTCGTACTCCGGCGGGGCGTGTTCGCGGAACGAGTGGAACAGGTGCTTTTGCGCAGCCGGGGCGGCGCGGGCGAGCCCGCCCTCCGTCCCGCCGTACTCGGCCGGCCCGAAGTTCCCCGTGAAGTGGGCGGTCAAGAGTGGTCCGGTCTCGCCGGCGTGTCTCGAGACGAAGACGAGGAGGTCGAGGTCGCGGCCGGTCGCCTCGAAGGGGGCCGCGGGATCCTCGAGGTGGATGTGGAGGTCCTCGAAGGTCCGCATCTCGGCGCCCGGACGGCGATGGACCGTCCCGCCGCCCGCCGCGTCCGGAACGGACTCGTCCGTCGTCTGTTCCCACTCGCCGATCTCCAACAGCCGGTCGCCGACGTGTTCGGAGGCGCGGTCGGCTCGACTGACGACGATCGCGATCACGATCGGACGTCGGAGGGTCACGGCCGAATAGTCGTCGATCCGGCTCGTCATCCAGGAGCGTCAGTCGTCGCCCCTCGGAGTCCCGGATCCGCCGGCCGACACGGCCTCGCGTATCGTTCCGCCGGTCCTCGAGAGGAGCCGGCTGAACTCCCGTCGCCGCGAGACGAGGAGCACGGTGCCGAGCAGGACGTACACCCCGCTGTAGACGAGCAGCAGCTCGTGGCTCGTGACCGGCAACACGAGCACGTCGCGGATGATCAGGAACTCCGAGACGACCTGCGAGAGGAAAAGCACCAACAGCATCACGCCCTCCCGTGCGGAGATCTCGAAGTTGAGCAGTATCGTGATCGCGAAGAAGGACTGGGCGGCCGTGAGCCAGATCTCGGCGGCCTGTCGCGCGTCGAAGGCGAGGACGCCGTACCGACCGAGCGCGAGCGAGTGGACGACGACGAGGGTTCCGATGAGCAGCGTCCACTGGTTGAGCTTCGAGGAGATGAGCGCGTTGAACCCCGCCGTCGATCGGGCCTTGTTCACGAGGTAGAGGACGACGATGAGCTCCGGCGACTCGGAGGCCAGCGGCGCGACCCACTGGATCATGAAGAAGGAGGGGACGCCGATGTCCTGGCCGATCTCCTCGAGTCCGTGGGCGAAGGGCTCGACGGCGGTGAAGATCATCAATCCGGAGTAGGCGAAAAGCAGAACGACGGTCGCGACCCGGCCGGGTTTCGAGAACGTCTGGAGGTACGCCGGGACGCCGACGTGTTCCTCCGCGGGATCGATCTCGCCGCGGAGAATGATCGCGATGTAGGCGACGTAGATACCGACGAGAATCAGCATGTCGAGAACGTCGATGCCGCCGTTCAGCGGAATGAGGAACGCCCAGCACGTCGCGAGCAGGAGGAAGACGATGTCGAGCCCGATGTCGCGGTCGATCGAGACGGCATCGGCGAGGAAACCGCTTCGCCGTTCGACGGCCGGATCGGCATCGGATCCCCGCCGATAGATGGTAAACAGGGCGATCCCGGCCCACCCGATCCCGATCAGGATCCGGTTCGCGCCGGTCATGTTCGCCACCGCGAGGTTGCCGGCCTCGATGCCGCGTTCGGTCCCCGCGTAGATGCCGGCGTTCCAGGCGTACAGCGCGTCGACGGCGTACTCGGGAGCGACCGCGAGCACGGCAAGGACCGCGATGGCGAAGGCTCTCGGGACGTCCTTCTCCGCGGTCTCCGCGGCCCACGCGAGCAGGAAGGCCGCACCCAGGACCGAGATCCCGCTTATCGCGACGATCGCGAGCGTGGAGAGCCCCGCGAGCGCCGCGGGTGCCGCATAACCCAACGCCGGGAGCACCGTCGTCGCGATCCAGACCGCGACCCACGGAACGGTCAAGGCGGCCGCCCCCGCGAGCGCCTGCAGGGCCTGCCGTCTCATCGGCGATCGTCTCCCTTCATCGGCGATCGTCTCCTCGGATCGACGAGGGTTCGTCACCTCGTTTCGATCGAGGCTGAACACCACGCCGGCCCGGGAGACGGTTCGCGTGCTTGGTAGTGCGTCCCGATGTCATCGAATCACCTCGACCCACAACGTCCCCACATATAATACACAAGATGTGCCGTGATCGACCGCATCCGGACGTTTCCGTGGCCGAACGACCCGATCACGGCCCTCACCGGCTTTCGGATGATCTTCCACGCAGACGGCTCAAAGCGGAAGGATCGAGCCGTTTCGGGTCCATCCCGCGTTCCAAAATCGAGGACTTCCTCACCCCTCGTCGAGGATCTCGACCGCGGCGTCCGGGGAGATTCGCTTGACGCTCTCGATCCCGCGTTTGGCTCCCTGCTTGGATCGGTATCCCTCGCCGCTGTCGGCGACGATGTTGCCGTTCGACGCGACGAGCCGCCAGCGCCACTCGCCGGCGTTGTCCCGGTACACCTCAAAGGTACCCGTTCGGGTCATTGCCGGCAACTACACCCGCCCGGGACATTAAACCCGGGTCAGGCGGTCGTGCGTGTTCTCCCACGCAGAGTCCGGAGCGGATCGGGAACGCTGGTCCCATCGAGGACCCGGTCTCCCGTGAACCGCCGTCCGGTTATTTATCATCGAACGTGGAACTGCTTCATACAGGCCATGTACGAGACCATCCTGATCCCGGTCGACGGGAGCGAACACGCGATCAGAGCCGCGGAACACGGGAGCCGCCTCGCCGGGGCGTTCGACGCGGACCTCCACCTGCTCAACGTGGCTGACGTCCAGTCCGCGGGCGGGCTGTTCAACGCGGGCGGCGTCGACGGGGAGTTCGTCCGCCGCATCGAGGAGGAGGGACGGAACGTGCTCGAGGCGGCCGCTGACGCGATCGAGGGGCGGTACGACGCCGAGATCTCGACGGCGGTCGTCCGCGGCGAGCCCTCCGAGACGATACTCGAACACGCCGAGGAGGTCGGTGCCGACCTCCTCGCGATGGGGACCCACGGTCGCACGGGCGTGAACCGCTACATCGCCGGAAGCGTGACCGAACGCGTCGTCCGCCTCTCGGAGACGCCGGTGTTGACGACCCGCGCAACCGTCGAGAGCGATCCGGAGCGAGGATACGACGACGTCCTCGTGCCGACGGACGGGAGCGAGGCCGCCGAGGTCGCCGTCGAGCACGGGCTGGCGATCGCGGAGCGAACGGGCGCTCGCGTGCACGCCGTCAGCGTCGTGAGCGTCCGTGGTCTCGAGACCAATCCGGAGTACACCCGGATCGCGGAACTCCGGGAACACCTCACCGGGAACGCGAAGGAGGCGGTCGACGACATCCTGGCGCGAGCCGAGGAGCGCGGAATCGACGCCGTGGGGTCGGTTCCGAACGGCTCGCCCGGCTCGATCCTGCTGGAGTACGTCGACGAACACGACGTGGATCTCGTCGCGATGGGAACCCACGGGCGAACCGGCCTCGACCGCTACCTCATCGGGAGCACGGCCGAGCGGCTGATCAGACGCTGTGCGGTTCCGGTGGTCGCGGTCAACGCGGGGCGTCAGTAGAATCAGTCGAGACGACCGATCGGCTCCGACCCGGCGGATTTTTGCTCCGGGAGCCGACCCGATTCGTATGGACGTTTACGGCCTGATCGGCAACCCGGTCGAACACTCGCTTTCGCCCCCGATGCACGAGGCGGCCTACGAGGAGTTGGGACTCGACGCGCGGTACGTGACCTTCGAGCCGGCCCCGGACGCGGCCGGAGAGGCGATCACCGGCGCGAGCGCGCTCGGCGTTCGCGGCCTCAACGTGACGATCCCGTTCAAACGCGACGTCCTCGAACACGTCGAGACGGACGACCTCGCCGCCCGTATCGGCGCCGTGAACACGATCGACTTCGCCTCGGCGGAAGGGGAACCGGGTGACGACGGCGGGAGCGGACCGAACCCGGAAGCGCCGCGTCCGCGCGGGTACAACACGGACGCGGCCGGCGTTCGGCGTGCGTTCGCCCACCACGACGTGACGCTTTCGGAGGCCGAGGCGGTCGTGGTCGGTGCGGGGGGCGCGGGACGGGCGGTCGCCTTCGCGCTCGCGGACGCCGGAGCGAGCGTCCACGTCGCGAACCGCACCGCGGAGCGGGCGGAGGCGCTGGCCGAGGAGGTTCCGGGAGCCACCGGCGGCGGGCTGGAGACGCTCGCGGCCCGCGTCCCCGAGGCGGACGTGCTCGTGAACGCGACGAGCGTCGGGATGGAGTCGGACGAGACGCCCGTCGACGCGGAGCTGCTCTCCGAAGACCTCGCCGTGCTTGACGCCGTCTACTCGCCGATCGAGACGCGGCTCCTCCGCGAGGCGGACGCGGCGGGCGCGAGGACGATCGACGGCGCGTGGATGCTGCTGTTTCAGGGCGTCGAGGCGCTCGAGATCTGGACCGGCGAGGACGCGCCGGTCGAGGCGATGAACCGGGCGCTTCGCGCAGAGTTGGCCGAGGACGAATAGCCGGACACCAGCGGAGGGGCGGGAGGTACCGGAGGGTGGCGGTGCTCGCGAACGGGGTTAGAGATACTCGCGAACGATCCGGGCGGCCTCGACGGCGTCGCCCGCGAGCACGTAGACGATCGGCTCGACGCCGACCGCGCCGGTTTGGTACAACACGACCGGGACGTCGACGTCCCGGCCCTCCAGGGCGGCGCGCACCGCGGTCGGGGAGTGCTCCTCGGCGTCGAACTCGATCGTCTCGTACTCCGTGCCCATCGCCTCGAGGAGGTCCGGATCGTATCGCACGTTGACCGCACCGCGCGCCGGAACGCCGGCCGCGCGCGCGGCGAGGAGAACGGAGGCGACGTGCTCGCTCACGCCGAACTCGGGCTCGCCGGGGACCATCGCCCGCCCCTTCACGTCCACTAGTCGCCCCGGGACGCCGGCCACGTCGTCGATCGTCTCCGCGTCCGGGAGCGCCTCGACGACGTTGGCGCCGACGTTCGGGATGAGCGCCGCGAAGCCGGAGGCGTTCCGCAGAGTCCGGAGTCCGCGCCGGACCGACGCGAGCACGCGTTCGCGCTCGCGGAGCGCGTTGTCCGGGTCGTGGACGGCGAACTCGACGTTCGCGTCGGCCAGCTTCGGCATCGCCTCCTCGTGGAGGTCGGCGAGGAGGTCGTCCTCCTCGAGTTGCCGGATCAGGATCTCGATCTCGACGAGGGCGGCGACACGGCTCACGTCGCCGGCGGCGAGCCCCTCCCCGATCCGGTCGACGAGTTCGCGGACGCGCTCGTCCGCGACGATGCGGTCGTGGCGAGCGACGTCGCCGTGGGCGTACTTCGAGACCGCCGACTGGGAGATGCCGAGCGCCTCCGCGACCTCGTGTTGGGTGAAGCCGCGGTCGCGGAGGTCCTCGGCGAGCATCGCACGGATCGTGGGAAGGAACTCCTCGACGACGATCTCCTCGATGAACTTCATCGGCTATCGGTCCTCCTCCCCCTCCGACTCCGACGGCTCGTCGTCGAACTCCGGATCGTCGCCGATCCGGGACGCCTGCGGGCCGTCCTGGCCTTGATACTTCGATCCGCGCTCCTCGCCGTAGGGGCGGTCGGCGGGCGAGGTGAGTTCGGTGAAGGTGAGCTGGGAGACGCGCATTCCGGGGGAAAGCGCCACCGGCGCCGTGCCCAGATTCGACAGCTCGAGGGTGATCTGTCCCTCGTAGCCGGGGTCCGCGAGCCCCGCGGTCGCGTGAACGACGATCGCGAGCCGGCCGAGCGAGGACCGTCCCTCGACGTGGGCGACGAGGTCGTCGGGGATCGCCACGCGCTCCTTCGTCGTCCCGAGCACGAAGTCGCCGGGGTGGAGGACGAACTCCTCGCCCTCCTCGACGAACGTCTCCGTGACGTAGTCGCCCACCTCGTCCGCGCGGGTCGGGTGGATGCACGGAATGTTCGCCCGCTGGAACTCGAGGAACCGCTCGCCGAGCCGGAGGTCGACGCTCGCCGGCTGTACCTGCTGGTCGACGTCGTCGATCGGGTCGATCGCGAGATCGCCGTCCTCGAGACGGCGGAGGATGTCGACGTCTGAGAGTATCATATCCCGACGAGAGACACCGGGGTAGTAAATTCTCGCCGATCGACGATCGGGGGCGAACTCCGGTCGAGCCGTGAGCAAGATCGGACGGCGTTCGGACGTGATCGGGATCGAACGCCGGTCAGGACACAAGCAGGACGGTGATCACGGCGAATACCCCCGCCACGCCCCCGGCGGCCGCCGTCGAGAGATCGTGCCGTTCGGCGATCCCGCCCCGGAGGATCCACCACTGCCAGGCGATGGTGAGAAGCGACGCGACGAGGAGGGGACCCTCGATCGCGGCGAAGGCCGAGAGCAGTTCCTCCCGGAACCCCTCGGGCGAGGTCGCTCGGACCGTCGTTTCGGAGAGCGCGTAGTAGATTCCGACGAGGCCGACGGCAAGCCGGAACAGCTCCGGGAGGAGGGCCCAGGCCGCGACCGAGAGCGACTCGCCGATCGACCCCCGTCCGCCGGCGAGACGGGCGCCGACGTGGACGATGCCGCCGGCCACGAGCCACCAGATGCCGACCCCGAGGAAGCCGTAGTGGAGGAACTCGCCGGTGGCCTCCCGGAGCATCGTTCCGAGGTCCCGGTCGATCCGCGCCGGTTCCTGGCAGGCGTCGTACATCGGCGCGTCCGTGTCGTTCCCGAGTCGCTCACAAACCCAGCCGTCAGGGCGGTCGGGATTGTCGATCGTCACGGTCGCGTCGACCGTCGCCTCGAGAATGCCGCCGAGCAGCACGATCCCGAGGGTCACGGCGGCCGCGACGAACACGACGATCGCGACGGCCGCGCCGAGGGAGTCGCGATGCGGGGACTCGGCGAAGAACCGACGGGGTGCAAGGAGGGCGGTTTCGATCGCTCGAAGGAGGGAGCGGCCGCCTCGAAGGAGGGCGCGAACGTCGTCGTGGAGGGACACGATCGGCGATCCCACGGCGCGAAGCATAAGCGATCGGTCGTGGCGGTTATACCTCGAGGGAGCCGTATCCCACGTATGGCGACACGCGAGGGGACCTGGCGCTACCGGAACCGGTTCGGCGACTCCTTCGGGCGGACGTACTTTCGCCGGTTCGGGCCGGGCGTGGTCTCGAGCGTCGGCATCGGCACGTACCTCGGCGAGCCGACCGCCGCCGTCGACGAGCGCTACAGGCGATCGATCCGGCTCGCGCTGGAATCGGGCGTCAACGTGGTCGACACGGCCGTGAACTACCGCTGTGGACGGTCCGAGCGCGTGGTTGGGGACGCGATCCGCGAGAGCGGGATCGACCGGGAGTCAGTGCTCGTGGCGACCAAGGGCGGGTTCGTCCCGTTCGACGGAGACCGTCCCGACGACCCCGCGGGATACGTCCGCGGGACGTTCGTCGAACCCGGGGTGGTCTCGGCCGACGAGCTCGCACGCGGAAGCCACGCGATCAGCCCGTCGTTCATCGACGCGATGGTGGATCGGTCGCTGCGTGCGCTCGACCTCGGGACGATCGACGTCTACTACGTCCACAACCCGGAGACGCAGCTGGCCGTCCGATCTCGGGAGGCCGTCTACGACCGCCTCGAGGCAGCCTTCGAGCGGCTCGAGCGTCGCCGGCTGGCGGGGGAGATCGGCTGCTACGGGATCGCCTCCTGGGAGGCCTTCCGCGTGCCGGAGGGCGACGAGTCGTACCTCTCGTTGCCCGCGATCTTGGGGCGTGCACGGAGGGCGGTCGCGTCGGTCTCCGGAGGGGAGATGGGCGAAGCGTCCGACTCCGAGACGGAGCCCGACCACGGGCTACGGGCGATACAGCTCCCCTTCAACGTCGCGATGGCGGACGCGTTCACCCGGAAGAACCAACCGCTTCCCGACGACCCGGACGGGTCAGGAGAGACGCGGATGTCGACGCTCGAGTGCGCGAGACGGGCGGGGATGGGCGTCTTCACCAGCGCGAGCATCGGACAGGGGGCGCTCTCGGAGTCGATCCCGGAGTCGATCGACGCGGAGCTCGCAGGGGACGTGCCCGCCCAGCGGGCCATCAACTTCTCCCGGAGCGCGCCCGGGGTAACGAGCGCGCTCGTCGGGAGCAGCGATCCGAATCACGTCCGCGAGAACGTCGCGGCAGGCACCTTCGACCCGCTCGGCGCGACGGCGTTCGACTCGGTCTTCGAGTGACCGATTCCGGTTTTGAGGACGGTCCTAACGGAGTTCCTTGTAGGTGGCTCCGCACTCGGGACAGACGCGAACGGCGAACACCTCGTCGGGGTCGTTCTCCTTTTTCAGGGTCTTCTCACAGCTCGCGCAGGTGAGTCGTTCGTACGTGTCCTTTAGCAGGTCGCCGTCGCGGAGTCCCTTGCGAGTCGACTTCATACCTCGCCGTTGGACGCCGGACGTGTTAAATACCGTGCCCTGGGTCGTCATCGACGGTTGACACGATCGGGACCAGATCGGGGATGGCGACGAACGGGAGCGGTTGGATCCGAACACCCGATCGACCGGGAGCGAACACCCGATCGACCGGGAGCGAACACCTGATCGACTGGGATCGAACACCCGATCGATCGGATCCGGATGCTTTTCCGCCGCGCCCGCCAGGGATGCAACGATGGAGTACGTACAAGAGCGCGTCACCACGCTGCACGCGCTCGGGGAGGGATCTCCCGAAGCCCCGACCGACCGGGCGGCGGTGGTTGTCCCGATGACCGAACGGGAGTACGGCGGGCTGGCGGCCGAGCGCGTTCTGTCGGCCCTCGAGTCGGTCGATCCCGGTCGCGTGGTCGTGCCGCTTCGCGCACCGGCCGAGCGTGCCGGGTCCTTCGACGAGTGGCTCCAGGGTTTCGATCTCACCGTCGAGACCGTGTGGTGTGACGGCCCGCGGCTCGAGCGGCTGCTCGCCGACTACGGTCTCGACGGCGACCGCGGCAAGGGGCGGGACGTGTGGGTCGGCCTGGGCCGCGCGCTCTCGGAGGAGTTCGTGGTGGTCCACGACGCGGACACGCGCACGTACTCGCCCGCGTACGTGAATCGACTCCTGTTTCCGCTCGCGCGGGGGTACGACTTCTCGAAGGGGTACTACGCCCGCATCGAGGACGGGCAACTCTACGGGCGGCTCTTTCGGCTCCTCTACCGTCCGCTCGTCCGCGCGCTCGCCGAGGAACACGCCGATCCGATCGTCGAGTACCTCGAATCGTTCCGGTACGCGCTCGCCGGGGAGTTCGCGGCGACGGCGGATCTCGTTTCGACGCTCCGTATCCAGCGCGGGTGGGGCCTCGAGATCGGGACCCTCGGCGACGCCTTCGCGTACGGCGGGTTCGACGGGAGCGCGCAGGTGGACCTCGGTCGGTACGAGCACGACCACCGGTCGGTTCGCGGCCCGACCGGACTGGCCGAGATGAGCGAGGCCGTCGTGGACGCGACGCTTCGAACGCTCCTCGATCGGGGGATCGAGCCGGACGAGACGACCCTGCCGGACCGATATCGCGAGGCCGCGGACGAGCTCGTTCGTGCCTACTCGACGGACGCGGCGTTCAACGGGTTCGACTACGACCGGGAGTCGGAACGCGACCAGATCGAGGCGTACGCCGAGGCGATCGGACCGGTCGGTCCCGACGACCGGCTGCCGCCGTGGCGGAACTCGCCCGTCTCCGCGGAGGCGGTGCTGGAGGCCGCGGAGGCCGACCTCCGGGAGGTCGCCGAATGACCTCGGACCCGGCAGACGGGGAGAGTCGGGCCGCACGCGAGGAGGTCGTCGGAATCGTCGACCTGTTCGGCGCGCTGACGCGCGAGGAGCTGCGTCGAGCGCTCTCGGAACTCGCGTTCAAACGCGGGAGCGAGGTCGACGAGTCGGCGGTCGAGGACGTGATCGACGACGCGGTTCGCGAGTACGCACTCGTCCCTCTCGAGGCGGACGGGAACGTCGTCGCCGGCGGAATCGAGGACGCCGATCGCAACGGGGGCGGACGCGCTGACCGCGACGAGGACCGAAGCACCGACCGCGACGAGAGTGGGCCGGGCACCGGGGACGAAACGCTCCTGATCGCGGGTCCGGCCGTGTTTCCGGTGTTGCCGCCGAAGGCCGACGACCTTCCGTACATCCTCGACGTTCCGGACCGCGAGATCGACCGGAAGGTGGCGGGCGAGCACGTCGAGCGACGGGTGATCGATGACGTCGACGCCGCGATCGGGGACGGCGACCGCGCGCGCTTGGAGGCCCTCCTCGAGGTGACCTACGACCTGGAGAGCTGGGCCCCGGTCGAGGTCGGCGACGTCCGCGATCGGATCGCGGACGCGATGGAGGGGACGAGCGACGCGGCGACGGACGAGGAGTAAGACTAAGGCGTCCGGGTGCCCTTCGACCGACATGGACCTGTCCGGGGTACGACGTCACACGCCGGTGACGGCCGCGGAGGGCGAACGCGAGGCCGCGGTCCTCGCTCCCGTGCTCCACCGCGAGGGCGATCCGCACCTGCTTTTCACCAAGCGTGCGGACCACCTCGGCGAGCATCCCGGACAGATGAGCTTTCCCGGCGGCGGACGGGAGCCCCGCGACGAGACGCTCCGGGATACCGCGCTTCGGGAGGCCGACGAGGAGATCGGGTTGGCGGCCGCGGAGGCCGGCATCCGGGGACGACTCGACGACATCACCACCGTGACCGGCTACGCGATCCGGCCGTTCGTGGCGGAGGTTCCGGACCGCGAGTACGTCCCCGACGAGCGGGAGGTCGCGGAGATCGTCTTCCTCCCGGTCTCGGAACTCACGGACCGCTCGAACTACGAGTCGGAACGACGCGATCATCCCGAACACGGGGACATACGGATCCACTTCTTCTCGGTCGAGGGCTACACCGTCTGGGGGGCGACCGGCAGGATGCTCGCACAGCTGCTGGAGTTGACGACGGACTGGCGGGTTCCGCCCGAGGTCGATCGGGTCGTCGATCCGGACGCCGACCTTCCGGTGTGAACGAGGGATCGACGAGCCGAACGAGGGATCGACGACTCGAACGAAGGTCGATGATCCGAACGGGAGATCGACGACCTCATCGCCAGCCCCATCAGGCGTCGGCCGGATCGACGACCTCGCCGTCGATCTCGTCGATCCCGACGCGATCACACAGATCGTAGAGCGGGCACGCCTCCGGGCCGTCGAGACACGCCGGCTTTCGTGCGCCGCAGTACTCGCGACCGAACTGGATCATCGCGGTGTGGCCGAACCCACATTTCTCCTCGGGGATCTCGGCCTCCAGCGCCTCCCGAACGCCCTCGTGGTCGGCGTCGGGGGGCGCGATCCCCATTCGTCTCGCGATGCGGTGAACGTGGGTGTCGACGGGGAAGACCCCGTCGCGGCCGCCGGCGAAGAGGAGAACGCAGTCCGCGGTCTTTGGCCCGACGCCGTCGAGAGAGAGCAGCGTCTCGCGGACCGTCTCCGGGTCCTCCTCGGCGACGAACGCGTCGAAGTCTGCCGTGGATCCGAACTCCGAGCACGCCCACTCGGCGGCCGCGATGAGGACCTCCGACTTCCGGTTGTAGAGGCCGGCCGAGGAGATCGTCTCCGCCAGCTCGTCGCGGTCGGCCTCGGAGAGAGCCTCCGCCAGCTCGTCTGCGGGGCCGTACCGGCTCATCAGGGAGTCGTGGGCGGGCTGGCTCGCGACGTCGGAGGTGTTCTGTGAGAGGATCGTCCGGACGAGACACTCGAACCCGTCGCGGCCGCCGTAGGCGGTCTGCCAGTACAACTCGCCCAGCTCGTCGACGATCGCCTCCGGACGCGAGTCGCCGTCACCCGGCTCGAAGGACGCCGGCATGGCGCCGCCGCCGGGACCGCCGCTTATGTTCTCCGCGGGTTCCTCGGTCATCGGGGGATCGTTCGTCGGCCTCGTAAAAATGGGTTCGCGTCCGCCGACTGACGGTGTTTGGATACGGATACACGCATGGGGCGGCGGGGTTTTGAACGGAGGTATGCTCGCGCTTTAGCGCGGGGAGGATGTCAAGACGATCAGCTGACCGGACTTTCATCGCCGGCGGATCTCTTTGCTAACGTTCCCCCTCCGATCAGTACGCCCGCGAAGACGAGGAACGTGACAGCGATCATGACGACAAACGTCGTCGCCCCGGCAGAGTCGTATTGGGACACTTGCGAAAACAGAGTCGCCACTTCATAACCGCCATAGAGAAGTACGATCCCCCCAACCGCTTGGATGCCAGTCCCGATCTTTCGTTTCCGTTCACCAGGGGCATACCCACACTCCGGACATTCGGTGACGTCCGGACTGATCTTCGCCCGACATTGGGTGCAGGTTGCCGGTTTTTTGACACCACAGTTCGGACATCCGTCCTCACCGAGTCGGGATCCACATTCCGGACAGAATGAGCGAATCACCTGACAGGACGAGCACAGCCAGCTGTCGTCGGAGAACGTCGAGCCACAATTACGACAGTCTTCATCAACATGACCACATTCCGGGCACTTCCGACCGGATTCTATTTCACTGCCGCAGTTTGGACAAAATCCCATTGTTATGAGAGTGCGTCCTTGAGACCACCAAGCATCTGGCTGAGGCTATCGAACGAATCGACCTCCTTCACTTGGACGTTCCCCGGTTCAGCCTCGGCAAATGCATTTCCTAAACCGGGACTTGCTTCGACGTACGCGATCCGATCCATGGGATACACCCTCACAGAGTTGTCTTCCATGTATGCACGAATCCAGTTGCCCCCCATGGAGGGATACGAGATCTTGTTACAGGTTATCGATTTCTCGGCATCACGGAGATGAATCCGAGCTTTCTGAACCTCCTCTACGTCTCCGACGGACTCGCCACAGTTTCTACAAAAGTCCTGTGAACTATCCACCTGGTTGCCACAGTCCGGACAGACGACCATGTCCGGCGAATTGATGGTCCCCCATAATATCATTTTGGACTCATGTAATTCTCGTTTCCGAGTTAGAAACGCCGAACGGACGCTGTCGGCGGCTGGTCCAGATCCCTCTTCATCAATGAACCAGCATATCTGAGCCAGCCTACGCGTCTACTGCGAGCCGGAGGGTGCAGTCGGCGCCGTCGGCGAGCGCCGCGACGAGGTCCCGATCGAGGTCGGCGGCGGCCGCGTCCGCCTCCACCATCACCGTCCGATCGTCCACGTACGTGCTCGTGCGCGCGACGGCCGAGCGATCGCCGGCGAACGTGAGGTCGGGATGACCGGAGCCGACGATCGTCTCCTCGTAGACATGATCCTCGTCCTCGACGACGATAGTCGCCGTGATGGTCGCCTCGTGGCACCGGCAGGCCCGCTTGAACGCCGGATCGAACTCCGCCGGCGTCGTCGTCGCCTCGATCGCGAGGATGCAGTCGCCCGCGGGCGTGAGCCAGTCGTCGCTCGTCACCTCGAAGGTGCTCGCGTGCTCGGCGCGGACGTGTTCGTGTCCGTGCGCGTCGATCGTCTCGACGAGATCGGTCATATCGTCGCCTCCGTGGCGACCCCCGAAAGCGGTTCGGATCGCGTACTGCCTCCGGAGAAGCAACCCTCGCTCGGCGTGTGAAGGGCACCCATGTGAGAGGGAACCATTTATACCGTCAGGTGGTTTCACCGAGATATCCCGAAACGCAGGATATGGGCGGTGTGGTAGCCATTTTCACACGATTAGCCACCGAAGTATTTATATGTGGTAAGGGACAATTGGCTAGTACCAGAACGCCTCCGGCGCTGGTGGAACCGCACGACGAATGATCGGGAGTTCTTATCCACGGTCGGACGCACCGGTACGAGCGTCTGCCATATCCGGAGCGGTGATGGAGTGATAAAAAATGGTAACGAAACAGGAAGTCATCAAGCAGTACGACATCGAAGCACTTGAAGAAACGGACAACATCGACCTTTCGGAGGACGATCTCGAAAACGGGTCGAAGGGACAGCTCATCAAACGCGCGGGCCAGCTCCGTGATCGACGAAATGAGCTGAACCAGATGGCCTCCGAGCGGGCATCGAAACGCGACGACCTCAACGCGAAGACACGCGAGAAGGTCGACGAGGCACAGGAACACCGCGAGAAGCGCGACGAGCTCAACGAGCAGGTCCAAGAGCACAAGGAGAGCCGCAACGAGCTCAACGCGGAGGCGAACGAGCTCTTCGATCAGGTCGAGGAACTGAAACAGGACCTCGAGTTGAACGAGGGCAAGTCGATCGAGGAGCTCGAAGAGGAGATCGAGGACCTCGAGTTCCGCCAGCAGACGGAGGTGCTCTCCGCGGAGGACGAGCGCGAGCTCATCGAGGAGATCGAGGAGAAACGCGAGAAGCTCGCGGAGAAGAAGGACAAGGTGGAGGACACCGGCGAGCTGGAGGACCTCATCGAGGAGGCCGAGGAGGTCCGCTCGGAGGCGTCGAAACACCACAAGAAGGTGACGGAGCTCGCCGACAAGGCCCAGGAACACCACAACCAGATGATCGAGGCCTACCGCGAGGCCGACGACATCCGCGACGAGGCCGACGAGGTCCACGAGCTCTTCGTCGAGGCCCAGGAGGCGGCCGACCGACACCACGAGGACTTCGTCCGCGTCCAGAAGCGACTCCGTGAACTCGACAAGAAGGAGGAGGAGGAGCGCAAGGACGAGCGCGCCGAGAAGCGCGAGGAGGAGAAGGAGGAGGCCGAGGAGATCTACCAGAAGTTCAAGGAGGGCGAGACCCTCGACACCGAGGACCTGATGAAGCTCCAGAAGACGGGGCTTCTCTAGAGCGCGACCGTCGGATCCCCGAAGTTCGCGATTCTGCTGATTCTTCCGGTTCTTCCGATTCTTCCAGTTCTACCGGTTTTTCGACCCGTTCGATCCCGGCTCTTCGATCCGTTCGGTCCGAGCGCTCCGGCCCGCTCGATCACGGCGAGTGGCGACGATGGATCGAACGAAGACGATGAGTCGAGCGGCGACGGCGGACGCGGGTTTTTACCCGATGGCGACGAACCGTGGCGTATGACCGACCGAATCGACCGGCTTCGTGGCCTCGCCGTCGTCGCGGGCACCCTCGCGATCGCGGCGTTCGCCGCGGGCGCGGCGTGGCTCCTCTTCGTCACGGTGCCCGACGGCGGGACGGAGCTCGCGGGCGTCCTGCTCGTGCTCCTCGTCGGACTGGCGACCGCCAAGATCGGCGGCTCGTTTCTCTCGGGGATGTTCGACGACTACGACGTCGCCGAGGTGGCGGTCGACGGTCCGATCGTACGCAAGGGCGGCGGTCCGGGACCGCTTTCCGCGCCGATCGGAGCGACCGCCGACGAGATCGTAGCGCAGATCGAACGGGCCGACGAGGACCCGAACGTCGAGGCGCTGCTCGTCCGGCTCGACACGCCGGGCGGGGAGGTGTTACCGAGCGAGGACATCAGACGAGCGGTCGACCGGTTCGAGGGTCCCACGATCGCCCACGCGGGCGACGTCTGCGCCTCGGGGGGCTACTGGATCGCCGCGGGCTGTGAGGAGATATGGGCCCACGAGGCGAGCCTCGTCGGGTCGATCGGCGTCCGCGGATCGCGCCCGAACGCGGCCGAGTTGGCGGAGAAGCTCGGGGTCCGGTACGAACAGTTCGCCGCCGGGGAGTTCAAGGAGGCGGGCAATCCCCTCTCGGAGATGACCGACGAGGAGCGCGCGTACCTCCAGGGGATCGTCGACGACCTGTACGCGCAGTTCGTCGAGACCGTAAGCGAGGGACGCGGCCTCGACCCCGAGACGGTCCGCGAGACGGAAGCGCGTGTGTTCCTCGGCGAGGAGGCCAAGGAGTGGGGTCTCGTGGACGCGATCGGGACCGACGAGGACGTCGAGGACCGACTCGGGGAGCGTCTCGACCGCCCGGTCGAGGTTCGGGAGTTCGCCCCGGAGCGGGGTCTCGTCGATCGCCTCCAAGTCGGGGCCCGATCGGTCGCCTACGGGCTGGGAGCCGGGATCGCAAGCGTGGTCACGGAGGAGACCGACGCCGAGATCGACGTCCGCGTTCGGTGAGGCAGTTCGTGTTCGAGGAGAGGTTCGAACCTGGTGTGGGCGTCGACGCACACGGCTAAACCGAGTCGATCCCCGGCGATCGAAGGATCGCCCCGTCCGTCCCGCCCTCCCGGCTCTCGATCTCGATCTCGAGCCCGAATCGCTCGATCAGATCGACGCTCGAGGCCACGTGTTCGGTGACGGTCGGGACCGCCACCTCGCCGCCGGCGAGCGCGAGCGGTACCACCAGCTGGTCACCGAGGTGTCGATCGACCGCGCCGAAGGAGTCCGCGAACTCACGAAACCGATCGACGGCCTCGCGAGCGACTTCCTCGGAGGGTTTTCCGGGCTCGCCGAGCGCGGAGACGCCGACCGCGGGCCGGCTTTCGAAAACGCCTTCCCCCGGTTCCGAAACGCCGTCCGTCGGTCGAACGGCATCGGCTGGCTCGCGAACGGTTCCGGGGAGGTCACCGCGGACGGTGACGACCGCGCCGGGGCTTGCCGTCGAGGCGTACTCGATCACACGCTCTCGAACGTCGTGTCCCTCCCGTGTGAGTTCCTCGTCGACGGTGGCGGCCATTCGCTCCGCCACCTCGGCGTCCGCGAGGGACTCCGACGCGACGGCGTATACGTGAACCGTCGCGACGTCGTCGGTCGCGTCCGGTTTGGGCAGTCGAACGGGATCGACTCGGCTCGGGAACAGCGACAGCGTCGCGGCGCCGCCACCCTCGGGGTAGAACCCCCGACGCTCCAGGTCGACGGCCGCACCGAGACCGAACCGCCGAAGCAGGGGAAGCTTCACGCGGGAGAGAAACGCGAACGGCGGCGACCACGTCACGTCGGTACCGCCGGTGGCCCGGAGCCGGAGCGGAGCGTCGGCGACGACCGCCATCGGGATCAGGGTCTCGAAGAGGAGCGTGAGACTGCCGGCAGTGCCGATGTCGACCGCGTGGCGTCCGCCGGAGGGACGACCGGGTTCGAACTCGACGGTCCGCGATCCGGACGTCGCGCCCTCGACCGTCGCGTTCGCGATCGCCGCGGCGGCGCGGACGGCGGTCGCGTGTTGGACCTTCAGCCCCGGCTGTTCACGGGCGCCGCGGACGTCCTCGATCCGGACCGGCATGTCGGTGATGACGGAGAGGGCGATCGCCGACCGCAGCAGCTGGCCGCCGCCCGCGCTCCCGTCGATCTCGAGCATACCTCGCGTCCGGTCGCGGGCGACAAGTCCCTGTCGCCGCGTCGGAATGGTTCCGACGTATTCACCGATCCGGCCCGCGAACGACCGTGTGGATTTTTACCCCGGCCGGACGTGTCATCGATCGTGACGACGCTCGTGATCTGCGTCGACCGGTCGGGGGACGTCGGACGCGCCACGAGCGTCCCGATGCCCGTCTCCGGGTGGGAGGCCGTGCGCTCGCTCGTGACCGAGGTCGGGTTGGCCGATCCCGAGGACGCGAGCGTCAACTGTCTGCTGGAGGCGCTGCGGGTCGCTCGCGACCTCCGGGACGACCGCGAGGAGGCGGTGGTCGGGGTGGTATCGGGAAGCCACGACTCGCGGGTCGGCGCCGACCGATCGATCGCCGCCCAGCTCGACGAGCTCGTCGATCGGTTCGACCCCGATACCGCCATCGTCGTGGTCGACTCGGCGGAGGACGAGCGGGTGCTCCCGATCGTGGAGTCGCGACTCGCGGTCGATTCCGTCGATCGCGTGGTTGTCAGACAGGCCCACGACCTCGAGTCGTCCTACTACCTGTTGAAGCAGTTTCTCGCGGACGAGGAGCTCCGCTCGACCGTCCTCGTTCCGCTCGGCATCGGCCTGCTGGTGCTGCCGTCGCTTCTGTTGTGGTTCTCGACGGAGATCGCCTTCGCCGGAGTCACGGCCTTGATCGGGGCGGCGCTGCTCTACAAGGGGCTCGCGATCGACGAACACCTCGCTTCGATCCCGGATCGCGTCCGCGAGGCGCTCTATGCGGGACAGGTGTCGATCGTCACCTACGTGGTCGCCGCCGGGCTCACGCTCGTCGGTCTATTTTTGGGCGCGCTGTCGGTCTCGGAGATCGCGGAAAACAGGCCGCTCGTCGTCCGATCGATGCAGCTCGTCTACGCGGCCGTCCCGTGGCTGGCCGTCGCCGCCCTCACGGCCGCGACCGGACGGCTGCTCGATGAGATCATCCGCGACGAGGGGATCCGCTCGCACGTGTTGAACCTCCCGTTTCTGGCGGTCGCGGTCGGCCTCGTCGTGCGTGGGTTCGCCGGCTACTTCCTCGAACAGGAGTCGGTCCTCGGGCCGCTCGTGGTCGCCGACGTCGTCGTCTCGCCCACACAGCGGCTGGCGCTTTTCATCCTCGCGGGGATCGTCGTCTCGCTTTTCGGCGTCGCCGTGGCCTCGGACGTCGAGAGCGACCGGATCGAGGACGTGATCGAACACGAGGAGGACGACCGCGGACGCGAGACCTGAGAGCCGGGGCGTCAGCGGGGCCAGGGTGTCACGGGCAGGAATCAGCGGGAGCCGGACTACACCGAGGAGTAACGCCGTCGTGACCCGAACCGAAGAGCGTCCGACCGTCACGCCTCGATGATCTCGTCCGTCTCCGGTGCGGGTATCGCGAGATCGCCGTCGAGACTCGTGACCGCGGATCCGCCCACGGAGATCCGATCGTCGGCGTTCTCGATGCCGATCCGGACGGTCCCCGGCCGATCGACGAAGTGTCCCTGCTCGAGGCGGAGCTCCGCGGGCGGATCGCCATCGAAGACGTCCGATCCTCGAAGGTGGGCACCCAGGGCACCCGCGGCGGTTCCGGTGACCGGATCCTCCGGAACGCCGATTCCCGGCGCCCACGCGCGGGCGTGGACGGTCGAGTCCGCCTCGAGCGTGTCGAAGGTGAACGCGTAGACACCGGCGACATCGAACGACTCCGAGAGGGCCTCGACGGCGTCGAGATCCGGGTCCGCCTCGGCGAGCCGCTCGAGGAAGTTCACCGGGACGACGAGAAACGGGAGGCCGATCGAGGCGCACGCGGCCGGAAGGTCGGCCCCGACGTCGGCGAAGGCGGCCGAGGGAATTCCGAGCGCCTCCTCGAGCCGGCCGTAGTCGACCTCGACGGGTTCTACGGCCTCGACGGGACGGAACAGTCGAACGGTTCCGTCGGGGTCGATCTCGACGTCCACCGTCCCCGCGTCGGTGGCGACCGCGTGCGTGCCGGACCCGAGGACGTCGTCGTCGAACAGGTGGGCGACGGAGGCGACCGTGGCGTGACCACAGAGGTCGATTTCCCGGTCGGGAGTGAAATATCGGAGCTGAAGGCCCGGATCGTCCCCGTCGTCCGAAGGCCGGTTCTCCCGGACGAACGCCGTCTCGCTGGCGCCGATCTCGGCGGCGATCGCACGCATTTGATCCGGGGAGAGGCCGTCCGCGTTCGGAACCACGCCGGCGGCGTTGCCCGCGAGGGGATCGGTCGTGAACGCGTCGACGAGAAGGGTCCGTCGCGTCTCCATACCCGGTGGTCGCCGGGGATCCTCAAAAGGACTCCCCTCCGGAGAAGGGGGTCCGCACCCTCGGACATCTCTCCGCACGGAGGGGGTAGAAACCTCCAGGCTTTTAATCACGGTCGGCGATAGGGAACACATGGGCCTGATCGACCGGTTGCGCGGGAGGGACGATCCCCGCGTGGCGTTCCTGGGGATCGACGGGGTTCCGTACCGGCTCATCGCGGAGAACCCGGACGTCTTCGAGAACCTCACGGCGGTGATGAACGAGGGGTCCGCCGGGTCGATCGAGAGCATCTATCCCCCGGAGACCACCGCGTGCTGGCCGGCGATCACCACGGGAACGAACCCCGGAGAGACCGGGGTCTACGGGTACCAGGACCGGGAAGTGGGATCCTACGACACCTACGTTCCGATGGGGCGCGACGTGCAGCGCGAACGCGTGTGGGATCGGGTGACGGCCGAGGGACGAAACGCGAGCGTGTTCAACGTCCCCGTCACGTTCCCGCCACAGCGGAACGTCCAGCGGATGGTCTCCGGGTTCCTCTCGCCGGAGATCGACTCGGCCGCGGCGCCCGAGGAGCTTCGCGCGTTCCTCCAGGAGATCGACTACCGGATCGACGTCAACGCGAAGCTCGGGCACCGCTCGGACAAATCCGACTTCCTCGAGCACGCCCACGAGACGCTCGATCGGCGCCAGCGGGCGTTCCGTCGCTACGTCGAGGGCGACGACTGGGACCTCTTTTTCGGGGTCTATCTCGCCCCCGACCGGGTCAACCACTTCCTTTTCGACCAGTACGTCTCCGGGGGAGCCGACCGCGAGGGATTCCTCGCGTTCTACGAACGCCTCGACGAGTGCATCGGCGAGATCCGATCCGCGCTCGGCCGGGATACGACCCTGGTCGTGGCCTCCGATCACGGGTTCCGCCCCCTCGAGTCGTCAGTCCACTGCAACGAGTGGCTCGAACGGGAGGGATGGCTCTCCTTCGAGACCGACGACCACGCCGCGCTCTCGGACGTCGACGACGACACGCGCGCCTACTCGCTCGGTCCCGGACGGTTCTACCTCAACCTGGAGGGCCGCGAGCCGCGCGGGTCGGTTCCCGAGTCGGAGTACGCAGCCACGCGCGAGGAGTTGCGACGGGAACTCGAGGCGCTCGAGACGCCGGACGGTCGACCCGTCATCCGCCGCGTCGTCGAAAAGGAGGACGTCTTCCGGGGCGACCACGACGAGATCGCCCCGGACCTGGTCGCGCTGCCCCGCGACGGCTTCGACCTGAAGGCCGACTTCTCCGGCCACGAGACGGTCTTCGATGAGACGGGGCCGCGAACGGGAATGCACAGCTTCGACGACGCCGCCGTGTTGATCGACGAGCCCGGGATCGCGGTCGACGACGCGGACATTCTGGACATCGCTCCCACGATCATGCAGCTCCTCGACATCAAGTTCGAGCGAACGGACTTCGACGGCGCGAGCCTCGTATGACCGAGGAATCGACGGCCGACGACGACGGGCACCGACCCGCGTTCCGCACGCTCGCGGCCGTCGGAACGGGGTATCTGTTGCTTCTCGCGGGGATCCTCCTCGTCGTCTTTGTGCTCCCGTATCTGGCGTTCGGGTCGCCGTGATCGGAACGCCGTGATCGGGTCGGCTCGAGCGTGGTGAAAGGGGAGAACTTCGAAGAACCGGAGATGCATCCGAAACCGGGAACGAAACCCGCGTGACGGGGTCGACTACGCGAACGCGAGCGAGTCGCCGACGTCCGTCTCGTCGGTCCGTTGAAGCTTGTCGTAGGCCTCCTCGAAGTCGTCCATCGTGACCTCGGTACGGTCCTCGCGGATGGCGAACATCCCCGCCTCGGTACAGATCGCCTTGATGTCGGCGCCGGAGGCGTCGTCGGCGAGCTCGGCGAGCGTCTCGAAGTCGACCGAATCGGAGACGTTCATCTTGCGCGTGTGGATGCGGAAGATGATCTCGCGGCCCGCGTAGTCGGGCTTCGGCACCTCGATGAGCCGGTCGAAGCGGCCGGGACGGAGGATCGCGGGATCGAGCATGTCGAAGCGGTTCGTGGCCGCGATGATGCGGACCTCCCCGCGCTCGTCGAAGCCGTCCATCTCCGAGAGCAGCTGCATCATCGTCCGCTGGACCTCGGCGTCCCCGGAGGTCTTCGAGTCGGTCCGCTTGGAGGCGATGGCGTCGATCTCGTCGATGAAGAGCACGGCGGGCTCGTTCTCGCGGGCGACCTCGAAGAGGTCGCGGACGAGCTTCGCGCCCTCGCCGATGAACTTGTGGACGAGCTCGGAGCCGGCCATCTTGATGAACGTCGCGTCCGTCTGGTTGGCGACGGCCTTGGCGAGCATCGTCTTGCCGGTGCCCGGCGGGCCGTGCAACAGCACGCCGCTCGGCGGCTGGATGCCGACCTCCTCGAACATCTCCGGGCGCTCGAGGGGCATCTCGACCGTCTCGCGGACCTCCTGCATCTGGTCGTCGAGGCCGCCGATGTCCTCGTAGGTGACGTCCGGGGAGTGTTCGACCTGCATCACGCGGGCGCGGACGTCGGTCTCCTTCTCGAGGCGTTTGACGATCGAGAGGGAGTTGTTGACCGCGACGCGGTCGTCGGGCGCGAGGTCCTCACGCATCTCCGGGGTGACCTCGGTGAGCGCCTCCTGGTTGTTTCCGTGCTGTTTGATCACCACGCCCTCGTCGGTGAGCTCCTGGACGGTCGCGACGAAAAGCGGCGACTGTTTCAGCTTCTTGTTCTCGTGGGTGAGCCGCTCGAGTTTCTGTTGGTACTTGTTGTTCTCGGCGTTGGCGTCGAGCAGCCGGTCCCGCATCTCCTCGTTTTGGGACTCGAGCACCTCGAGGCGCTCCTGGAGGACCTCGATCTGCTCCTGTTGGGACGTCGCGTCCTCGTCGTAGGGCAGATCGACGTCGTCCACAGTGTCGGTCATCGGACCATGGTAGGTCGGTCAGTACTAAGAGGCTTCGGGTCGGGCACCTCCCGGACACGCTAAAGTATCCCACGACGCTTCGTGGACGGACACCACGTTTCGTGGACGGAGCGGTCGATGCGTCCGGCGTGGCCACGGCCGGAAATCGACGATCGTCCCCGATGGATATGCCCCAAGGTAATCACCATGGATAGTAAATATTATTTACCAGCATCTCACAGGTACGGACACGAATGAGTGCACCAGAGGCCATCCACCCCGAAGAGGAGGTTCAGGCGGACGAGGACGTTCAGGCCGACGACGACGTCGGCGACCGGTGGGAACCGGTTCGCGATCTGCCGCCGAGCGCGAAGCTCGTCGCGAAGGTCCTCGATTACAACGACACGCTGACCCAAAGCGAGCTCGCCGAGGAGACGCTGCTGCCGCCGCGCACGGTTCGATACGCGCTCTCCCGTCTCGAGGAGGAGGGCGTCGTCGACTCGCGGTTCTCCTTTGCGGACGCCAGAAAGCGCCTCTACTCGCTCGGGATCTAGGTCGCCGTCGATTCGACCCCGGTGCTGTCGATCCGTCCTCGCCACCGTCGGTCGTGTTTGGGCTCCGCCGATTCGCCCTCGCCGCTACCGGTTCGTCCTCGCCTCATCTGATTCGCCTTCGTCGCTACCGGTTCGTCATTGCCTCCGCCGATTCGTCCCGTTGGTTTATCATCGAAGCCGACCCAGCGTCGCCGATGGACGAAACACGCGTGGGTCGAGTCAAGCGAACGCTGACCTTTCTCTCGAAGAGAACCGACACCGAACGGGAGCCGTACACCGCGATCGTCGACGAGGCGTGTGCGGTCCGTGGTGATCTCGAACGCGCGGCCGCCTTCGTCGAGACCGTGGGGATCGATCGGTTGGAGGCGGCGATCGAGGCGGCCGAAACGGACGGGGCGCTCGAGACCGCCGAACGGGGACGACGGGCCGCCCGTGCGTTTCGAACGTACCGACGCGCCGCATCCGACGGGGCCGGCAAGCGGGAGCCGCAGAACGAGGAGAATGAACCGCGGGAGAACGAACGAGAACCCCGAGACGGGACCGATCACCTTCACTCCGGTGGCGGAACGGCTAAAAGGCGAACGGGCCAACCCTCGTCGTAATGACGCGGGTGATACACACCGGCGACACCCACATCGGGTACCGGCAGTACAACTCGCCGGAGCGTCGGAACGATTTCCTCGAGGCGTTCGAGGCCGTGATCGACGACGCGGTGGACGGCGACGTCGACGCCGTGATCCACGCCGGTGACCTGTTTCACGACCGCCGCCCGGAGCTTCCGGACCTCCTCGGGACGCTCTCCGTGCTTCGTCGCCTCGAGGAGGCGGGCGTTCCCTTCCTGGCGATCGTCGGAAACCACGAGGCCACGCGGGGCGGCCAGTGGCTCGACCTCTTCGAGCGGATGGGGCTCGCGACGCGGCTCGACGACTCGCCGACGGTCGTCGGCGACGTCGCCTTCTACGGGCTCGATCACGTTCCGGTCTCGAGACGATCGGAACTCGAATACGACTTCTCGCCGCACGACGCCTCTCACGCCGCGCTCGTCGCCCACGGGCTGTTCGAACCGTTCGCGTACGCGAACTGGGAGACGGAGACGGTCATCGAGGAGAGCTCAGTTCGCTTCGACGCGCTGCTGCTCGGCGACAACCACGAGCCGGGACGCACGCGGGTCCGTGAGACGTGGGTGACCTACCCCGGCTCGACGGAGCGGGCGAGCACGAGCGAACGGGAGGGGCGCGGATACAATCTGATCGCCTTCGGCGAGGCGGTCGACGGGAAGGACTCGGACGTGGACATCCGGCGTCGGTCCATCGAGACGCGCCCGTTCGAGTTCATCGAGATCGATCTCCGGGAGGACGAGGGAACGGCCAGGGTCGAAGAGCGCGTCCGCGAACACGACCTCGAGGACGCGGTGGCGATCATCGAGATAGACGGCGACGGCGAGCCGGTCACGCCCGCCGCCGTCGAGGAGGTCGCGAGCAACCGGGGCGCGCTCATCGCCCGCGTCACGGACCGACGCGAGATCGACGCGGAGGCCGATCTGGAGGTGAGCTTCGCGGACCCCGACGAGGCGGTCAGAGAGCGGATCGAGTCGATGGGGCTCTCGACGGCCGCACTCGACGTCGACGAGACGATACGGGCGAGCAAGATCGCCGACAGCAACGTCCGCGAGACCGTGAAGGATCGCCTCGAGAAACGTCTGGAGGAGGGGGATCTGCAGACCGATGTCGAGGAGACGCAGCGATCGAACGGCTCCGGTGATGCAGGAGGAGGGAACGACTCCAGCGATCCCGGCGACGCGGCCCCCAGCGATGTTGACGGCGCGACGTCAAACGATCCCGACGCCGCGGACGACGACACGGCGGAGGAGACGGTCGCTGAAACCGACGGCCAGGTCTCGATGGAGGACTTCCGATGAGGTTCGAGGAGGTTCGCCTCGAGAACTTCAAGCCCTACGGGGACGCGGCGGTGTCGCTTTCGGACGGCGTCACCGTCATCCACGGCGTCAACGGCAGCGGGAAGTCGTCGCTGCTCGAGGCGTGTTTCTTCGCGCTGTACGGGTCGCGCGCGCTCGAGGGGACCCTGGAGGACGTGGTCACGAACGGGGAGGAGGAGACGCTCGTCGAGCTGGGATTCGTCCACGAGGGCGTGAGCTACCGGATCGAACGCCGACTGCGCGAGTACGGGGACCGAACCGACCACCAGTGTACCCTCGAGGGCGACGACGGGACGACGCGCGACGGTGCGCGGGCGGTCCGTCGGTTCGTCACCGAGCTGTTGCGGATGGACGCCGAGGCGTTCCTCAACTGCGCGTACGTCCGCCAGGGCGAGGTGAACAAGCTGATCAACGCCAGCCCGAGCGAGCGCCAGGACACGATCGACGACCTCCTCCAGCTCGGCGTGCTCGAGGAGTACCGCGAGCGGGCCGGGGATGCACGCCTCGGCGTCGAGGACGTGTTGAACGCCAAACGGGCGATCCTCGATGAACGTGAGGAGCGGATCGAGCGACTCGAGGGGAAGGATCTCCACGCGACGCTCAACGAACTCGAAAGTGAACTCGGCGACGTCGACGAGGAGATCGACCACTACGAGACCCAGCGCGAGCAGGCGGAGACGACCCGCGAGGAGGCCGAACGGCTCCTCGAGGAACACGAGGAGAAGCGCGATCGGCTGGCGGAGATCGAGGGTGACCTCGAGGAGCTCGAGGGGACCATCCGGGAGGCCGAATCCGAACGGGAGACGCGCCGCGAGGAGATCGCCGAGGCGCGAGAACGGATCGAGACGCTCGAGGACGAGATCGACGAACGAGCGGCGGACGCGGATATCGAAGGAGCCGACACGGGGGCCATCGGAGTCGACGCCGAGGCGGTGGAGGCACGGCGGGAGGAGCTCGAGGAGCGCGAATCGACGCTTCGCGGGGAACGCGAGGAGGCGGTCACCGCCGCGACGGGCTTCGAGAACCAGGCGAACAACCTCGAGACGAAGGCCGAGGACCTGGCCGAGCGAGCGAGCGAGGCCGAATCCGAGGCGGAACGCGCGAGCGAGCGCGCCGAGGAGGCGGGCGCCGAGGTGGAAGAACGCGAGTCGCGTCTCGCGGAGTTGGACGAGGAGGCGGGGAATCTGGCCGACGCGTTCGAGACGAGCGATCTCGATCGGGGGGATGCGGCGACGCGGCTCGAGGAGTTGCGGGAGCGGCGAGGCGACGTCCGCGAGCGGGTCGCCGAACTCGAGACGGAGCTGCGGAACGCACGGGAACGTCTGGAGGAGGCCGAGGACCTGCTCGAGGCGGGCAAGTGTCCGGAGTGTGGACAGCCGGTCGAGGAGTCGCCGCACGTGGACGCGATCGACGATCGCCGCGAGCGGGTGGACGAACTCGAGTCGTCGCTCGAGGAGGCGAAAGAGAGCGTCGGCTCGCTGGACGAGGAGATCGGGGCGGTCGAGGATCTCGTCGAGGCGGAGGAGCGATTGGCGGAGATCGAGACGACGCGGGAGCTGCTCGAAGAGCGGATCGCGGAGACGCGCGAGGAGGCGGATCGGAAACGCGAGGAGGCGGAGAAACGGCGTGAGAGGGCAGCGGAGCTCCGTTCGGAGGCGGAATCGACCCGGGAGATCGCCGCCGAAAAGCGGGAGGCGGCCGCGGAGGCGAACGCGCGCGTCGAGACGCTCGAGGAGCAACTGGCGGAGATCGACGAGATTCGCGAGGGGTTGAACGCGATCGACGACCGCCTCGACCGGATCGACGACCTCGAGACGGAGATCGAACGTCTCCGCGAGCGCCGCGAGACGCTGGCGGAACTCAACGACGAACGACGCGAGCGGCTGGCCGAAAAACGCGAGCGCCGCGACGAGTTGCGCGAGGCGGTCGACGAGGACGCGATCGAGTCGGCCCGGGAGCGCAAGCGGAACGCGGCGGAGTACCTCGAGAACGTCGCCGAGGAACTCGATCGATTGGGCGAGCGGCGAGACGAGTTGCAGAGCCGGATCGGCGGCGTGAAGGGGGAGATCCGGACGCTCGAGACGCTTCGCTCGGAGCGGGAGGACCTCGCGGAGACTGTCGCCGCTCTCGAGTCGGTTCACGAGGAGACGAGCGACCTCGAGTCGATGTACGGCGAGTTGCGCACGGAGCTGCGCCAGCGGAACGTTCGGACGCTCGAGCGGATGGTCAACGAGACGTTCGATCTGGTCTACGGGAACGACGCCTACTCGCACATCGAACTCGACGGCGACTACGATCTCACCGTGTACCAAAAGGACGGGGAGGCGCTCGAGCCCGAGCAGCTCTCCGGCGGCGAGCGGGCGCTCTTCAACCTCTCGTTGCGGTGTGGGATCTATCGGCTGCTCGCGGAGGGGATCGAGGGAGCGGCCCCGACCCCGCCGCTCATCCTGGACGAGCCGACGGTGTTTCTGGACACCGGCCACGTCGCCAGGCTCGTCGACCTGGTCGAGGAGATGCGCAAGTTCGGCGTCAGACAGATCGTGATCGTGAGCCACGACGAGGAGCTGATCGGCGCGGCCGACGACCTCCTGTCGGTCGAGAAGGACCCGCGGACGAACCGATCGACGGTCACGAGAGCGGAACCGGGCGTCGCCGGAGCGACCCCGATCGAGTCCGGAGACTGACCGCCGACGGGAGCGGGGACGTCTCCCGAACGTCGTCGGACGACGGAGCGCAACGTCACCGCTCGCTCAGAGGACGGGGAGCGATCTCACCGCTCACTCCGAGCCGGATTCCCGCAGGCGCGAAACGGCACGCTCGCAGGCGTCGGTGGCGTCGTATCCCCGCTGTCCGTCGACTTCGACCTCCGCGATCAGTCCGGCCGCGCGGAACTCGGCGAGGAGTCCGTGTAGGTCCGACTCACAAAGCGTGTCGACGTCGAGCAGCTCGAGGACCGACATCGGACCCCGATCGACGAGTTCGACGAGCACGCCCAGCCCACGCTCGCCGTGAACCGCGGTGATCAGCCGGCGAACGTCCGGATCGACGGCGGTCGCGGCCGTCTCGAGGAGCGACGCCCCGTCGACCGGTTCCAGCTCCGCGGTCGGGAGGTACCGCTGCTCGCCGGTGTGTGGGTCGCGGACGAGACTCGAGTCGCTCGAACGCTTCACGAGGAGGTACCGGCGTCCGGATTCGTCGCGAACGGTCCTCATGGGCTCTCCTCCGCGTCGCGCTCGCGGCGGTACTGCTGCCAGGACCGGTAGTGTTGATACGTTCGGATCCCGGCGAGGAGACCGAGAACGGCGACGGCCGCCCCGACGCGGAGACGGCCCCGGAAGTACCAGATCATGACTCCGAGGCTGACCCCGAACAGGGCGGCGTTCGAGTAGAGCACGCAGATCACGAACGTCCGGTGGGTTCGCGGGTCCAGATCGCCGGGATCGCCCAGATCACCGGTCGGCTCCGAGAACCGGTCGGCCGGGTTCGAAACGGAGGGCGCTTTGGGGGCGAGATCGACTTCCGTCGGGCTGGGTTCGTCGAAGGCGAACTCGCCGCTCCCCTCGTCGCCGTCGTCGCGGTCGGCGTCCTCGAGGGGAATCACGGCTCGTCGTTGGAGCGCGCGCGAAAAATGGGTTCCGGTGTGGTCGGCGTGATGTCGAGTCCCGTAAAGTCGACGCGACGACCGCGAGACCGCGACGACGACCGATCGAATCGAAAACGGCCGATTAGGCGGCGTCGCTGAGCCGGACCGACCGGCTGGCCTCGACCCACGCGAGCGGATTGTCGGCATCGAAGAGGACGACGCTGTCGCCGTCCTCGTAGGCTTCGACGTCGATCGCGGCCGCTCGAGCGGTTCGGGCGTCCGAACGCTGCGTACCGTTCGCGTGGGCATCAGACGTCATGAACCGTGGTATGTCGTACCACGGTAAATGTCTTTCCGTCGGGACGATATCCGCCGGCCCCGGACGGTTCGACGCCCGGTCGCACCCGGCGAATGGGCGCTCTTTTTAGGGGGTAACCCGAAGGGAGCCCATGACGCAGACCGGGCTCTCCGAGTTCTCCGCCGAGGACGATTCCGCGGCCGATCCATCGACGGACGGGCGGTCCGCGGACGTCGTCCGGGAGGAGGCGCGCGCGGTCGCCGGCGGCAGCGGCGGCCACGTCCACGACGTGATAGACGTCGACGAGACGCGGTTCCCGGACTCGGAGGGGACGATCGAACTGGCCGTGACGCAGGTGGACTACGCGGTCGAGGGGCGGGGAACGGACGAGTACCCGGTGGTGCACGTCTTCGGACGCCGACCGAACCCGAACGGCGAGGACGTCGCCGAGCACGTTCGGGTGTTGGGCGTCGAGCCGTACTTCTACGTGCCGACGGCCGACCTGGACCGCGATCCGGCCGACGAGTACGACGTGGTGATCGGGACACGCGAGACCGACGCCGAGGGCGAACCCTACGAGAGCATCCGCGGGGAGCCGCTCACGCGGATCGTCGCCCGAACGCCGCGGGACGTCGGGAACATCCGCGACGACTTCGAGACCACCTTCGAGGCCGACATCCTGTTTCCCAATCGCTTCCTGATCGACAACGGCATCGCCGGCGGGATCCGCATCGAGGAACGGCGGCTCGACGACGAGCGGCTGCAGGTCGGCGAGGAGCACCTCGAGCCGGCCGACGTCGAGGCCGACATCCGGGTGAACACCTTCGACATCGAGGTCGACGACCGACGCGGGTTTCCCGAGGACGGCGAGGAGCCGATCGTCTGTCTGACGAGCCACGACTCCTACGACGACGAGTACGTCGTCTGGCTCTACGATGCGCCCGAAGGCGAAGTATCGCCGCCGGAGGACCTGCCGGGGTACGAGGGGATCGACGACGGGGACCTCGCCGTCCGCGTCGAGTCCTTCGAGACCGAGGAGGCGATGCTGGAGGCGTTCATCGACTACATCGTCGATACCGATCCCGACGTCACCTGCGGGTGGAACTTCGAGGACTTCGATGCGCCCTACCTCCTGGATCGCCTCGAGCGGCTCGACTCGCGGACCGATCGCGACCTCTCCGTCGATCGCCTCTCGCGGATCGGCGAGGTGTGGCGGTCGGGATGGGGCGGTCCGGACGTCAAGGGGCGGGTCGTCTTCGACCTGCTTTACGCCTACAAGCGCACGCAGTTCACCGAGCTCGAGTCCTACCGGCTCGACGCCGTCGGCGAGACGGAACTCGACGTCGGCAAGGAGCGCTACGCCGGCGACATCGGGGATCTGTGGGAACAGGACCCCGAACGCCTGCTCGAGTACAACCTGCGCGACGTCGAGTTGTGCGTGGAGATCGACCGCAAGCAGAACCTGATCGACTTCTGGAACGAGGTGAAGAAGTTCGTCGGCTGCAAGCTCGAGGACGCGCCGACGCCCGGCGACGCGGTCGACGTCTACGTCCTCCAGAAGGCCCACGGGAAGTTCGCGCTCCCGACGAAGGGCCAACAGGAGTCCGAGGAGTTCGAGGGCGGGGCCGTCTTCGATCCGATCTCCGGCGTGAAGGAGATGGTGACCGTCCTGGACTTGAAATCGCTCTATCCGATGTGCATGGTGACGATCAACGCCGGCCCGGAGACGAAGGTGGATCCAGACGAGTACGACGAGGAGACGTACGTCGCGCCGAACGGGACCCACTTCCGCAAGGAGCCGGACGGCATCATGCGCGAGATGGTGGACGAACTGCTCACCGAGCGCGAACGGAAAAAGGAGCTGCGCAACGACCACGATCCGGGGACCCAACCGTACCAGCAGTACGACCGACAGCAGGCAGCTGTCAAGGTTATCATGAACTGCTTCACGCCGGACACCGACGTCCTCACGCCGGATGGCGTCCGGCCGATCACGGACCTCGAGATCGGTGACGACGTCTACTCCCTCGATCCGGACACGATGCGGATGGAGGTCAAGCCGGTCACGGAGACGCACGCGTACCCCGAGTACCGCGGCCAGCTCGTGAACATGGAGACCTCGAAGATCGACCTAAGCGTGACGCCGAACCACCGAATGCTCGTTCGCAAGAACGAGACGAACGGGATCACCGAGGAGGAGTATCGGTTCATCGAGGCCGGCGATCTCGATGGCGCGACGAACTACGAGCTCCCCCACGGCTGGGACGGGCCGGACGGCGAGCCGATCGAGGAGGTCGATCTCACGAGACTCGTCGACGGGGAATACGAGGTGTGGGTTCGCCCCGAGGTCCACGGCCACACGTTCACCGCCGAGCTCGGCTGGACGCCGCGGCGCGTCCCGAACGCGGACGTCGGGCAAACCGGCTACGTGTTCACCGCCGAGGAGTTCGAGGAACACCGCGAGTACGTCGAGTCGGTCTGTGAGACGAGCTTCATTCACCGCGAATCCGGCCGAAAGTGGATCCCACGAACCTACGACGGAGACGACTTCCTCGCGCTGCTCGCCTGGTACATCACGGAGGGCAGCGTGTACACGTCGGAGGAGAAGCGATTCGGCGACGCCGTTCGCGGGGTCGCGACGTCGATCCAGATCGCACAGACAGCACGCGACGATCCGACAGTTGCCCCGATCACTGACGGCGGTGGCTGTGACACGCACGCCACGATCGGGGGGACCCTCGACGATCTCGGATTCGACTACTACGTCGACGACCGGAGCTATCAGTTCACCTCGAAACTGCTCGGAAGGTACCTGGAGGACGCGTGTGGTGCGGGAAGCTTCGAAAAGCGGATCCCCGAGTTCATCTTCGGGGCGAGCGCGGAGCAGAAGAGACGGTTCCTCGAGACGCTCATCGACGGCGACGGCGATCGCCAACCCGGCTCGTGGCGCTATACGACCTCGAGCGAACGGCTTCGAGACGACGTGCTCAGGCTCTGTGCCCACCTGGGAATCACGGCGAACTACGGACACGACAGCGGTTCGTGGCGCATCTACGCGACCGAGAACGGCAAAAACACGCTTCGAATGCACCGGAGCGGATCGACGAGCCGTGCCGAGGAGGGCGTGTACTGCGTCACCGTCGCGGACAACCACACGCTTCTCGCCGGGCGAAACGGGACGTTCCAGTTCGTCGGCCAGTCGCTGTACGGCGTGACGGGGTGGGATCGATTCCGGCTCTACGACAAGGAAGGCGCAGCCGCCGTCACGGCGACGGGACGCGAGGTGATCTCGTTTACCGAGCAGGCGGCGGCCGAAATTGACAATGAAGTGGTATATGGAGATACGGATTCCGTCATGTTGGAACTTGGACAAGACACGGGAGTCGAGTCCGCCATCGAGCAGTCGTTCTCGATCGAGGACCACATCAACGGGCGGTACGACGACTTCGCGCGCCAGGAGCTGAACGCCGAGATGCACCGCTTCCAGATCGAGTTCGAGAAGCTGTACCGTCGCTTCTTCCAGGCGGGCCGCAAGAAGCGCTATGCGGGCCACATCGTCTGGAAGGAGGGCAAGGACGTCGACGACATCGACATCACCGGCTTCGAGTACAAGCGGTCGGACATCGCGCCGATCACGAAGGAGGTCCAAAAGCGCGTCATCGAGACGATCGTGACGGGGGACGACATCGACGACGACATGGAGGAGGTGAAGTCGTACCTCTCGGACGTCATCGACGACTTCCTCTCCGGCGAGGTCGACCTCGAGGAGATCGGCATTCCGGGGGGGATCGGAAAGCGCCTCGACGCCTACGAGACGGACACGGCACAGGTCCGCGGCGCGAAGTACGCCAACCTCATGTTGGGGACCAACTTCGATCGGGGATCGAAGCCGAAGCGGCTCTACCTCGAGAAGGTCCACCCCGACTTCTGGCGGCGCATGGAGGAGGAGCGCGGACTCGATCCCCACACCGATCCCCTCTACGGCGAGTTCAAGCGGGACCCGGACGTGATCTGCTATGAGTACGCCGACGAGATTCCGGAGGAGTTCCGGATCGACTGGGAGAAGATGCTCGAGAAGACGCTGAAGGGGCCCATCTCGCGAGTGATCGAGGCGCTCGGGATGAGCTGGGACGAGGTCAAGACCGGCCAGGAACAGAGCGGACTCGGCCAGTACATGTAACCGGCGGAGCGGGACCGCTTTCCCTCCCCCATCGCCCTCGTTTTCCGTTTCGGAAAGAAATTTTTCCGTTGAGAGTCGTTTGCACGGGTGAATCCGTAACCATTAACCGCGGTAGCGACCACTATCCGCACACGAGGAATCACACTCATGGCAACTCTCGAGATCAACGACCTCCACGCCGAAGTGGCCGAAGAGGACGGAGAACACATCCTCCGTGGCGTCGACCTGGAGGTCTCCTCCGGGGAGATCCACGCGCTGATGGGACCGAACGGATCCGGAAAGTCGACGACCGCGAAGGTCATCGCCGGTCACCCGGCCTACGAGGTGACCCAAGGCGAGATCCTCCTCCACCTCGAGGAGGAGGACCTCGCCGACGTCGACGCCGACCTCGAGGAGGAGGACTACAGCTGGAACCTCCTCGATCTGGAGCCGAACGAACGCGCCGCGCTCGGCATCTTCCTCGGGTTCCAGTACCCGGCGGAGATCGAGGGCGTCACGATGACGAGCTTCCTGCGGCAGGCGCTCAACGCGAAACACGACGAGCGCGAGGAGCTCTTCGAGGACGAAGACGAGGAGGCAGAGGCCGACGACGACGATGAGTCGGGCTACGACAGCTCCCCGATGGAGGGCCCGACCGACGAGGGCGAGATCGGCGTCGCCGAGTTCCAGCAGCTTCTCAAAGAGAAGATGGATCTCCTCGACATGGACGAGAAGTTCATGCAGCGGTACCTCAACGCCGGCTTCTCCGGCGGCGAGAAGAAGCAAAACGAGGTGCTTCAGGCCGCCCTGCTCGAGCCCGCGATCGCGGTTCTCGACGAGATCGACTCGGGACTGGACATCGACCGGCTCCAGGACGTCTCCGAGGGAATCAACGCCCTCCGGGACGAGCAGGGAACGGGCGTCCTCCAGATCACGCACTACCAGCGCATCCTCGAGTACGTCGAGCCCGATCACGTCCACGTGATGCTCGACGGCGAGATCGCCAAAAGCGGCGGTCCCGAGCTCGCGAACGAGCTCGAGGACGAGGGGTACGACTGGGTCCGCGAGGAAGTCTACGAGACCGCGTAACGATCCGTGATTACACGCACACATATACGTTCGGAGACGTAACCAACGAACAATGAGTTCAGAAGATCTACAAGACACGGACACCGAAGCCCGCTTCGAGTTCAAGAAGGAACAGAAGTCGGCGTTCCAGGCGGACAAGGGCCTCACCGAGGAGACCATCCGCCTCATCTCGGAGGACAAGGACGAACCGGAGTGGATGCTGCAGCGGCGCCTCCGCGCGCTCGAGCAGTTCCAGGAGATGCCGATGCCGACTGACTGGCCCGGCCAGCCCGACCTCTCGGAGGTCGACGTCGACGAGATCGTCCCGTACATCCGCCCGGACGTGGAGACGCGGGCGGGCGTCGACGACTGGACGGAGCTCCCGGACGAGATCAAGGACACCTTCGACAAGCTCGGCATTCCGGAGGCCGAAAAGAACGCGCTCTCCGGCGTCGGCGCGCAGTACGAATCGGAGGTCGTCTACCAGAACATGCGCGAGAAGTGGGAGGACAAGGGGGTCATCTTCTGCAACATGGACGAGGCCGTCCAGGAGCACGAGGACCTCGTTCGCGACTACTTCATGACGAAGTGTGTCCCCCCGAGCGACAACAAGTTCGCCGCGCTCCACGGCGCGATCTGGTCGGGCGGCTCGTTCGTCTACGTGCCCGAGGACACGACCGTCGACATGCCCGTCCAGGCGTACTTCCGGATGAACTCCGAGGGGATGGGCCAGTTCGAGCACACGCTCATCATCGCCGAGGAGGGCTCGGAGGTCCACTACATCGAGGGCTGTTCGGCGCCGAAGTACTCGGCGTTCAACCTCCACTCCGGCGGCGTCGAGGTGTTCGTCGGCGAGGACGCCCACGTCCAGTACTCGACCGTCCAGAACTGGTCGAAGAACACGTACAACCTCAACACGAAGCGCGCAATCGTCGAGGAGAACGGCCGCATGGAGTGGATCTCGGGCTCGATGGGCTCGAAGGCCACCATGCTGTACCCGTCGACGATCCTCAAGGGTCGCGGCGCCTCCGACAACCACATCACCATCGCCTTCGCGGGCGAGGGCCAGGACATCGACACCGGCGCGAAGGTGTACCACAACGCGCCGAACACGAAGTCGACCATCGAGTCGAAGTCGATCGCCAAGGACGGCGGCCGCACGAACTACCGCGGGCTCGTCCACATCGCCGACGGCGCCGAGAACTCCTCGACCGCCGTCGAGTGTGACGCGTTGATGTTCGACAACGAGTCGACCTCCGACACCATGCCGTACATGGAGATCAACGAATCGAAGGTCGACGTCGCCCACGAGGCGACCGTCGGGAAGATCGGCGACGAGGACATCTTCTACCTCCAGTCGCGCGGCCTCGACGACGACGACGCCAAGCAGATGATCGTCTCGGGCTTCATCGAGCCGATCACGGAGGAGTTGCCCATCGAGTACGCCGTCGAGTTGAATCGACTCGTCGAACTGGAGATGGAGGGGAGCCTGGGATAATGAGCGCGCAGCTTCCCGCCTCCCTCTCGGAGGACACGGTTCGACGGATCGCCGAGGAGCGCGACGAGCCGGAGTGGCTCCTCGAGATCCGCCTCGAGGCGCTCGCGGCGCTCGAGGGACTCGATCTCCCCGACGTCATCCAGACGCCCGGCCGTCGCTGGACGAACCTGGAGGCGCTCGAGTTCGAGTCGCTCGTCGACCCCCTCGATCAGGCCGACGTGACGGAGCGCGAGGGCGACGAGGGCGCCGTCGTACTGCCGTTCACGGAGGCGTTCGAGGAGTACGGAGACGTCATCGAGGCGAACTTCGGATCCGTGCTCGACCCGCAGGAGAACTACCTCACGGCCCTCTCGGTCGCGCTCTTCACCACGGGAACGTTCGTCTACGTGCCCGAGGGCGTCGCCGCCGAGGACGTGACGGTGCGCGCGGAGATGAACTCCCGCTCGCTGTTCAGCCAGACGCTCGTCGTCACGGAGGAGTCGTCCTCCGTCACGATCCTCGAGAGCATCGAGACGGGCGACTCCCTCGAGGGCGAGCGGTACTTCTCGAACCTCGTGGAGGTCGCGGCCGGCGAGAACTCCCACGTCCAGTTCGGCTCGCTGCAGAACCTCGACGAGGAGACCTATACCTACTCGCTCAAACGCGGGGACGCCGACACCTACGCCACGATCAACTGGATCGAGGGGAACCTCGGCTCCCGGCTCACGCGCTCGGACATCGAGACCGACCTCTCGGGCGACGGGTCCGAGAGCCAGATCGTCGGCGCGTTCTTCGGCCACGACGACCAGCACTTCGACATCAACGCCCGCGTGTGGCACCAGGCCGAGAACACGACCGCCGACCTCGTCACCCGCGGCGTGCTCGACGACGTCGCACGGTCCGTCTACGAGGGCGTCCAGGACGTCGGCGAGGACGCCTGGAACACCTCGAGCTACCAGCGTGAGAACACGCTGATGCTCTCGGACGACGCCGAGGCCGACGCGTCGCCGAAGCTGATCATCCACAACCACGACACGGAGGCGTCCCATTCCGCCACCGTCGGACAGGTCGACGCCGAGGAGCTGTTCTACATGGAGAGCCGCTCCATCGGCCCGAACACTGCCCGGAACATGCTCGTCGAGGGCTTCTTCGTGCCGGTCCTCGAGGAGATCGCGGTCGACGAGTTCCGCGACGACCTCGAGGAACTCGTCCAGGCGCGACTGGAGTAGCCGACGATCGAACTGGCCGGCGACCCGAGGCCGGCCATCGGAGACCGCCCACGATCGCGGGCGGGACGTTTTCTCGACGGCCGGTCCGTCTTCGAGGGGAACTCCTTAAGTCGATCACCCACGGAGAACCGTGTATGCGACCGGTATCGCCGATCGGGGGTGTTCGATGAGCGTCGGAAGTCGAATCGCCTCCGACGACCAGCTCGCTCGCCTCCTACAGATCGGAATCGTTCTGGAGGAGGTCGTCGAGGCGCGCGCGTACCACCACTACCGCAGCCTCGACGCTGAACTCGACGAGGAGATCGAGGAGCTGCTCGAGCACGCCGCCGAGGAGTCGGCCGAACACCGCGAGCGTCTCGAGGCGCTCATCGAGGGGCTCGACGTCGAGAGCGTGCCCTTCGAGGAGATCGAGGGGCTCGTCGAGGCCCGGTACGGCCGGACCCAGCCCGAGGACTTCGACGGCGTGTTGTACGACGCGTTGTGCAACGAGGAGACGGCCTACAAGTTCTACGACGACCTCATCGAGGCGATCGAGGCGTCGGACGCGACGTTCGCCATCGACCGCGAGGAGCTTGTAGAGACGCTGTCGGCGATCCGCGAGGAGGAGGCCGAGGGCGTCGAGGCCGTAACCGAGATCATGGAGGAACGATGAGGGGAGCCCACGACCGACCGACGGAGACGATCGAGGAGGACCAGCCGTGAACACCGCAGACCAGTACCTCAAGACGATCTACCTGATCCAGAGACAGGAGGACGGACCGGCCTCGACGGGGTCGATCGCGGACGCGCTCGACGTGAGCCCCGCGAGCGCCAACGAGATGATCGGCAAACTCGAGTCCCGGGGGCTCGCCGACCACGAGAAGTACAAGGGCGTACAGCTCTCCGAGGACGGGATCGTCCGCGCCAGGGACGCGTTACAGACCTACTGCATCATCGAGCGGTTCCTCGCGAACGTCCTCGCCGTCGAGGACTTCCGCGCGGAGGCCCGCGAACTTGAGGCCGTGATCGACGACACCGTCGCCGACCGCCTCGATACGATCATCGACCGCAAGCCGGAGTGTCCCGACTGCTTCGACCCGGAGGCCGACGCCTGCAGCTGTCTGGAGGCGGCCTTCGAGGGCGCGGACTGACGACGGCGCCACGAGCCGTCGACCACGGAGCGACGACGTCCCAGGGATTCCGATCGAAACGAAATACTCACAAGGGGCACGTGCCTCGCTACGAACTGGAAGTCCCGTGGTGTAGCTGGCCAATCATCTGGGCCTTTGGAGCCCAGGACGGCGGTTCGAATCCGCCCGGGACTACTACTCTGGCGAACCATCCGTGAGTTGCAACGATCGTCGTAGCCGATCCGCTCGGAGGAAACGTCACCACCATCGCCGTCCGACGTCGACATCCCATCGACGGGGTTTAACTCCCGTCCGACGAGACCACCGACATGGTCGAACTACAGGCCCACCACTTCGGACTGATCGTCGAGGACCTCAAGGAATCGCTCGCCTTCTACCGGGACACGCTCGGGCTGGAGGTGGCCGCGGAGTTCACCCTCGACGGAGAGGGGATCGCGACCGCGATCGGCGTCGAGGACGTGACGGCGAAGTTCGCCCACCTGGATGCGGGCGGGGCGCGCATCGAGCTGGTCGAGTACGAGCCGGCCGGCGAGGCCGTGCGAGCCGAGACGGTCAACCAGCTCGGATCGAAACACGCCGGCTTCGAGGTCGACGACATCGACGCCTTCTACGAGTCGCTTCCGGAGTCGGCCGCGCCGATCGCGGAGCCGCAACGGACCCAGAGCGGATCGCGGATCATCTTCTTCGAGGACCCCGACGGGAACCTCCTCGAAGTGGTGAGCACGTAGAGCGGCAGGGTAGCGTCTCGAACAGTCAAAATTCGGTCGACGGATCGGAAGAGCGGTCGACGGATCGGAAGAGCGGTCGACGGATCGGAAGAGCGGTCGACGGATCGGAAGAGCGGTCGACGGATCGGAAGAGCGGTCGACGGATCGGAAGAGCGGTCGAGCCGCCGAGTCAGTCGCCCTGAACGGATTCCTGGATGTCGGCGACGACTTCGGGGTTGCGGAGCGTGCTCGTGTTGCCGAGTTCCTCCTCGTTCGCGATGTTCTCGAGGAGGCGGCGCATGATCTTTCCGGAGCGCGTCTTCGGGAGCTCGGGCGTGAAGACGACCTGCTCGGGTCGCGCGATCGGGCCGATGGCGTCCTCGACGCCGGCGACGATCCGGTCGCGAAGCTCGTCGGTCTCCTCGTAGCCCTCCTCGGTGATGACGTAGGCGTAGACCGCCTCGCCTTTGATCTCGTGGTCGCCGCCGACGACGGCGGCCTCCGCGACGCCCTCGACGCCGACGATCGCGGACTCGATCTCCATCGTTCCGAGCCGGTGGCCGGAGACGTTGATCACGTCGTCGACGCGGCCGAGCACGGTGATGTAGCCGTCGTCGTCGATCTTGGCGCCGTCCTCGGGGAAGTAGACCCAGTCGTCGGGGTCGTCGCTGTCGACGTCGGAGTACTCCGCCCAGTACTCCTCGATGTAGCGCTCGTCGTTGTTGTAGAGGGTGCGAAGCATGCCGGGCCACGGCTTCTGGACCGTGAGGTAGCCGGCCTCGCCGGCGCCGATCTCCTCGCCGGCCGTGTCCACGATCCGGACGTCGACGCCGGGCAGCGGCGGGCCGGCGGATCCGGGCTTCATGTCGGCGATCCCGGGCAGGGTCGTGATCATCATGCCGCCGGTCTCGGTCTGCCACCAGGTGTCGACGATGGGACAGTCCTCGTCGCCGATGTGCTTGTAGTACCACTTCCACGCGCGCGGGTTGATGGGCTCGCCGACGGTCCCGAGCAGTCGGAGGCTCGAGAGGTCGTGTGCGTCGGGGTACTCCGCGCCCCACTTCATGAACGCGCGGATCGCCGTCGGCGCGGTGTACAGCTGGGTGGCCTCGTGCTCCTCGATGATCTCCCAGAGCCGGTCGCGGTCGGGGTGGTCCGGGGTCCCCTCGTACATCATGGTCGTCGTGCCGAGCGCGAGGGGGCCGTAGACGATGTAGGAGTGGCCGGTGATCCAGCCGATGTCGGCAGAACAGAAGTAGGTGTCCTCGGGCTTGACGTCGAGGACGGCCTGGGAGGTCCAGCTCGCCCACGCGAGGTAGCCGCCGGTGGTGTGTTTGACGCCCTTGGGCTTGCCCGTGGTGCCGGAGGTGTACATCAAAAACAGCATGTCCTCGGCGTCCCGGGTGACCGGGTCCACCTCGGCGCCCTCGTGGTCGGCCAGGAGGTCGCCGTAGTCGACCTGATCGTTGCCGAGGTCGTGGCCGAAGTCGTCACCGTTGGGCCCGAGGCGGTCGACGACCACGGTGGTCGTCTCCGAGTCGACGCCAGCCAGGCCCTCGTTGGCCTTCGAGAGGTGGTCGAGGGGATCGCCGCGGCGGTAGTAGCCGTCGCAGGTGATCAGGTACTCGGAGTCGGCGGAGTTCATGCGCGTCGCGAGCGCGTCCGCGGAGAAGCCGGCGAAGACGACGCTGTGGGGCGCGCCGATTCGCGCGCACGCGAGCATCATGACCGGCAGCTCCGGGATCATCGGCATGTACATCGTGACGACGTCGTCCTCCTCGACGCCGAGATCGCGCAGGGCCGCCGCCGCCTCGTTCACCTCGCGGTGGAGTTCCGCGTAGGTGTAGGTCCTGTTCTCCTCGTCGACCGGTTCGCCGACCCACTCGATGGCGGCCTCATCGCCGCGGTCGGCGAGGTGACGGTCGAGGCAGTTCGCGGACGCGTTCAACTCGCCGCCGGTGAACCACTCGAAAAAGGGCGGGTCGTCGTCGTCGAGCACGCGGTCGTAGGAGGACTCCCACTCGAGGAGGTCGGCCGCCGCCTCCCAACAGTCCGGCCAGTTCTCCTCGAACTCCTCGTAGATGTCCGAATCGGTCACGTTCGCCTGCCGTGAGAACGCCTCCGGGGGCTCGAAGACGTCCTGGTCCGCGAGTCGTGCTTCAAGTTCGGCTTCCTCGTCCGTACCAGACATTACGATCGATGATTAACATCGCCGGCTATAAACGTATGGTACTTCCCGCGATCGCCGTCGAAATCCGACGACTGCGTCGGGGGGTTAGGGAGCCGACACCCTACCCGAAGTTCTCGATCTTCGCGGCGTCGCGGTCCGCTCCGGCCGCCTCGAGGGCGGCGGTCGCCTCCTCGAGGAAGTCCGCGAACCCGTAAACGAACACCTGTTCGCCGTCGGCGCCGGTCACGACGTCGGCGACGCTCGGGGCCAGTTCGGCCGCGTCGTCCTCGAGGAGGTGAACGGTCGCGCCGCGCTCGCGAAGTGCATCAAGCCGATCGCGGTGGGCCGGCGTCGCGTCGCGGTAGACGATGGCGACCTCGTTGCCGTCCGCCGTCGCGCGCTCGGCGATGCCGACCGCGGGGCCGATCCCCGGACCGCCGGCGAGAACGACGACCCGCGGTTCGTCCTCGTAGTAGTCGCTCCCGAAGGGACCCTCGATCTCGAGTTCGTCACCCGGCGAGAGGGACGCGAGGTGTTCGGAGAAGGGACCGCCCTCATCGGGATCGATGGCGACGGTCGTCTCGAAGGTCGACTCGACGTCCGGCGAGGAGAGCGTGTAGAACCGCGAGTACTCCTCGCCGTCGACGACGCCGGTGAGCTTGAGGAACTGTCCGGGTTCGGCCTCGAACCCCGCCGGGGATTCGAAGGTGATCGAAACGGTGTCGGGTCCGACCTCCTCGACGGCGGCCACGGTGACGGTCGCGTCCATACGAACGGTTGATCGCTCACACACAAACCAGTTCCCGTCGCGGATGACCATGACTGGGGAGTCCGTTACGGATGACTTCGGCGACGGGTCCCGTCACGGACGACTTCGACGACCGGACCAGTGGGTCCACCAGTTCGAACGAAGCGGGTGGGGTCGACGGAGCAGGTGAGGCTCGTGGGACGAGGCCATTCGACGCCCGTCGAAACCCTCGCCCGATCGCCGTCCCCGGATCGTCGAGATGTGATTGACATTCCGGGATGAATACCCATGCTAATTCGCTTTCGGGAGATTACACACCGAAATTCGGGTTATAAGTAGACGATCGTGAGGATTAGTTGTGGGTGGGCTTTCAGAAGTCTTTTGATTGGTGCAAGAGAACCACCGAAACAGAATGCCTGCGGACTTCAACTGGGCCATCGGCGGGGAGGCCGGCGATGGCATCGACTCGACGGGCAAGATCTTCGCCCAGGCGCTTTCACGCTCGGGTCGGCACGTCTTCACCTCGAAGGACTTCGCGTCCCGGATCCGCGGCGGCTACACCGCCTACAAGGTGCGGACGTCGGTCGATCGTGTACAGAGCGTCGTCGACCGGCTCGACGTCCTGATCGCGTTGACGCCCCGAACGATCGAGGAGAACCGCCCGGAACTCCACGAGGGGTCGGTCATCATCTACGACGGCGAACGAACCACGATGGCCGACATCGAGATCCCGGAGGGGATGATCGGGCTCGACGTCCCGCTCAAGCGGCTCGCCGAGGAGGCTGGCGGCGCGATCATGCGGAACGTCGTCGCGCTCGGGGCCGCCTGTGAGGTCACCGACTTCCCGATCGAGAACCTCGATTCCGCGCTCGAAAAGCGGTTCGGGAACAAGGGGAAAAAGCTCGTCGAGAACAACAAGGAGGCCGCCCGCGCGGGCCAGTCGTACGTCGACGAGGAGTTCGACCACGAGTTCGACTACGAGCTTGAGACCACCGACAACGATTACGTCCTGTTGAACGGCGACCAGGCCATCGGCATGGGCGCGATCGCCGCCGGCTGTCGGTTCTACTCCGGTTACCCGATCACGCCCGCGACGGACGTGATGGAGTATCTGACGGGACGGATCGAGCGATACGGCGGCCACGTCGTGCAGGCGGAGGACGAGCTGTCCGCGATCAACATGGCGCTGGGCGCGGCCCGCGGCGGCGCGCGATCGATGACGGCGACCTCCGGTCCCGGGATCGACCTGATGACGGAGACGTTCGGGCTGGTCGCCACCTCGGAGACCCCGCTCGTCATCTGTAACGTGATGCGGTCGGGACCCTCGACGGGGATGCCGACGAAACAGGAGCAGGGCGACCTGAACGGGATGTTGTACGGCGGACACGGGGAGATCCCGCGGTTCGTCGTCGCCCCGACCACGATCGACGAGTGCTTTTGGAAGACGGTGGAGGCGTTCAACCTCGCCGAGAAGTACCAGACGCCGGTCTACCTCACCGCCGACCTGTCGCTGGCCGTGACCGAACAGACCTTCGAGCCGGAGCGGTTCGACATGGACGACGTCGAGATCGACCGCGGCTTCGTGGTCGACGACGACTCGATCGAGGCACACCAGACCGAAAAGGAACAGTTCAAACCCCACGAGGTGACCGAGGACGGTATCTCGCCGCGAGCCTTCCCGGGCACCGACGGCGGTGCACACATGTCGACGGGGCTCGAACACGACGAACTCGGTCGTCGGACCGAGGACCAGGAGATGCGCGTCGAGCAGGTCGACAAGCGGTCCCGGAAGGTCGACACCGCACGCGAACGGGAGGACTGGGAACCCCGTGAGTTCGGGGAGGAGAACGCGGACACCCTCGTCATCACGTGGGGCTCGAACGAGGGCGCGCTCGTCGAGGCGCTCGAGCTCCTCGAGGAGGACGGGATCGACGTCCGCGTCGTCTCGGTGCCCTACGTCTTCCCCCGGCCGGATCTGACGGAGGACGTTCGCGCGGCCGAGAACGTCATCGTCGTGGAGTGTAACGCGACCGGACAGTTCGCCGACCTGATCGAACACGACGTGCTCGAGCGGGTCGAACGCATCAACAAATACACCGGCGTGCGGTTCAAGGCCGACGAGCTCGCACGTGAGATAACGGAGACGCTGGAGGCGTAATTCATGAGCTCAGACGTTCGATTCACCGACTTCAAGACGGACAAACAGCCGACGTGGTGTCCGGGCTGTGGCGACTTCGGGACGATGAACGGGATGATGAAGGCCCTCGCGGAGACGGGCAACGATCCCGACAACACCTTCGTGGTCGCCGGCATCGGCTGCTCGGGCAAGATCGGCACCTACATGCGGAGCTACGCGCTCCACGGCGTCCACGGGCGCGCGCTTCCGGTCGGGACGGGAGTCAAACTCGCGCGACCCGACATCGAGGTCATGGTGGCCGGCGGCGACGGCGACGGCTACTCCATCGGCGCCGGCCACTTCGTCCACGCGGTGCGGCGGAACGTCGATATGACCTACGTGGTGATGGACAACCGGATCTACGGGCTCACGAAGGGGCAAGCCTCGCCGACCTCGCGGTCGGACTTCGAGACCTCGACGACGCCGGAGGGTCCCCAGCAGCCGCCGGTCAACCCGCACGCGCTCGCGCTGGCCTCCGGGGCGTCGTTCATCGCCCAGTCGTTCTCCTCGGACGCGATGCGCCACCAGGAGATCGTTCAGGAGGCGATCGAACACGACGGGTTCGGCTTCGTGAACGTCTACTCGCCGTGTGTCACCTTCAACGACGTCGACACCTACGACTACTTCCGCGACTCGCTCGTCGATCTCGCGGAGACCGACCACGACCCGACCGACCGCGAGGCGGCAAAGGACGTCATCCTCGACTCCGAAAAGGAGTATCAGGGCGTCCTCTACCGCGACGACGAGTCGGTCCCCTACGGCGAGCGTCACGGCGTCGACGCCGACATGTCAGACATTCCGGACGGGGCCCCCGAGGACGCGATGGACCTCGTCCGCGAGTTCTACTGAAGCGCGGCCGGTTCAGCCCGGTTCGAAAACGACCGCTTCATCCCTCGTTTCGACCGCCTCGAAGGGACGGAATTCGCCGGAGGAACGAGGCGTATCAACAACACTCATTAGCGATACGGGACACGTTCGGGTATGAGCGATCGTTTCGACGTCGTCATCGCCGGTGCCGGCCCCGCGGGCGCCCAGTGTGCCCGCGACCTCGCGGCGCGGGACTACGACGTCCTCGTGCTCGAGACGGAGCCGGAAGCGGAGTTCCCGCGTCAAAGCAACAAATCGACCGCGGGAACCTTCCCCTCCATGATGGCCGCCTTCGGCGTGCCCGACGACGTCGTCATGCAGTTCACCGACTCCGTCGTCCTCGAGTCGCCGAACGACTTCTACGTGCGCGACCAGCCCGGGGCGGTCCTCGAGTTCGCCGAGTTCAAACGCTGGCTCGTCGCCGACGGCCGCGAGAGGGGCGCCGAATACCGCTTCGACTCGCGCGCGACCGCGCCGATCGAGGAGGACGGATCGGTCGTCGGCGTCCGCTACGACGGCAGCGAGGAGGTGTACGCCGACGTCGTGATCGACGCGACCGGCCCCGCGGCGCCGCTGGCGAAGGCGCTCGACGTCTGTGACCTCAAACGGGAGAACCAGGCGATCGGCATCGAGTGGGAACTCGAGGGGATCGACGTCGACGCGCCCGGCTACGCCGACCTCCACGGCGCGATGATGTTGCGGCTGGATCACGACGTCGCTCCCGGCGGCTACTCGTGGATCTTCCACACCGGCGGCGACACGGCGAAGGTCGGGCTCTGTTACATCCAGAACGACCGCCATCGCGAACACGCCGAGGAGGGGATGACGATCGACGGCTATCTCGACCGCTGGCTCGAGTCCGACCCGCGGTTCGCCGATGCGACCCGGATCGAGGGGAAGGTCCACCGCGGGTCCGCCCACATTCAACTGCCCGACGAGTTGAGCACGGACGGGTTCATGGCGATCGGCGACACGGTGCCGACGATCGACCCGCTCTGGGGCGAGGGGATCCACAAGGGGATGAAGTCGGGGCGCGCAGCCGCCGCAACCGCCGACCGCTGTCTCACGCCCGCGGAGCCGGACACCTCGGCGGCGAACATGTCGATCTACGACGACCTCTGGCACGATCGCGTCGCCCCGCGGGTCCGAAGCCGGCTGTTGATGACGGAGCTCCTCTACCTCGCCTCGAACGACCGCTACGATCGGCTCATGCGCGACCTTCGGAGCACGGGAAACGATACGCTGGCACGGATCAACGCCGGCGACCGGGGCGCCTTCCGGAAGCTGTTGCACGCGAGCGACGTCTCGCTGCTCGGACGCTTCGCCAAGGAGCGGTTCCTCGAGGGATCCAGCCGCTGGGGCGGGGACTAGTCCTGATCGATACGCCCGAGGACGACGGGCTCGAAGCAGGTCGGGGAACGTCAGACGGAATCCGGAAAGACACAAAGTTCACGTTACCCCGCGAGTGAGTGGTGCACAATGGAACCACGGACACCGGGTCTGCTCGGCGCGATCCGCATCGACGTCGCGCGACTTCACGCGACGTGGATGGAGCTCGTGTTCCCACGCCAGCTGGACGCGGGCAGCGTCCTCGGCCGCTGGAAGCCCGAGACGACACCACAAAAGGCCGCCTACAACCTCTGGGCCGCGATCGGGATCCCGCTCGTCGTGATCGGCTATCCCCTCCTGCTCGTCGGGTTCGCGACGCGGTATTACGCCGCGCGGCTGGACTCCGCTGCGACCCGCCTCGGGATCGTCGGCGCGGTCGGCGTCGCGACGCTCGTGTGGGGGCTATTGACGATAATCACGCGCATCCAGCTCTCGGCGGAGGCGTTCCTCGCCGTCGCCGCGGCCAGCGTGGTCGCCGTCGTCTCCGCGGGCCTCGCGGCGCTCTTCGCGAAGGTCGGCGGCAGGGGGACGAGCGTCGCGCTCGCGTATCCCTTCGCGATGACGGCGCTTTTCCTCCCGCCGGTCGTCGCCGCCCTCTTTACGCCGTCGCTCGGGAACGTGATCTTTCCGAACAGCACCGAACTCGCCGTGTGGATCCTCGACACCCTGCTCGCGTTCGGCGGACTCAACGCGTGGATCCGGGCGAACTTCACGCTCGAGGGGACCGGCTACGTCCTGATGTGGTTCGCGCTCGCGATCCCGACCGGCTGGTTGCTCGGCCTCCTCGTCGCGCTCGCCGACGTCGTGCGCCCGAAGGGGAACGACTGACGGGGCGGACCGAAAGGGAACTCACTCCTCGCCGTCGTATCGATCGCGTGCGGTTTCGAACTCGAGTTCGGACAGCTCCGCGCTTCGCCGACGCTCGCGTTCGGCGATCGCCTCCGGATCGGGACTCGCGTCGTCGTCGATCCGGGCGAACGAGCCGTGCACCTTCGCGTGACACCACCGACACAGCGAGACGGTGATCTCGTGGGGGCCGGCGTTCCCCTCGTCGTCCCCGCTCCGGCGATCGGTTTCGCCCCCGCCACCGGGGTCGTCCTCCTCGTCGAACTGCACCGAGGACGGCGCGTCGGCGTACGCGAGGTGATGCTCCTCCAGCAGCGGACGGGCGTCCTCGTGGGCGATCCGAACCTCCTCGAGTCCACAGCGGCGACAGCTTCGACCGTCCGTCGTCGATCGATAGTGGGGACACGCGCGCCAGCGATCGGCCTCGCCGACGTGGCAGGCGTACCCGTCACGACGTCGGTCGGCGATGAATCCACGATCGTCGCCGGCGTTCTCGAGGGCGTATCGGCACCGACCGTCGTCGGTGAGGTGATCACAGACGCCGGCGACCGCGTAGGGGTCGTCGACGCCGACAGGCGTCCCGGACGGCGTCCGCTCCATGTCCGAGTTTCCGTTGGACGATCGGAAAAGCGCTCCGTCGATCGACGGGGAGGCAGTCCCGGCCGGTATCGGCGGGGAGACAGTCCCGGTCGATATCGGCGGGAAGGCAGTCCCGGCCGAACCGACGTCGCCGACCGGGCCGATGCTAGCCCCGCAGCGTCGAGACCGTCACCGCGTACATCGCACCACACTCACAGTCGATCGTCTCGGTCAACTCGCGGTTCTCGCTCGCGCGCTCGAGACGCGCACCACACCTCGTGCAGGTCAATCCGATCTTCATCGTGGCTCCTTCGGCTCGACCCGCAATCGGGCGCGACGACGGCGATCGACGCCGTAGAGTGGCGTGAGAACACGTCACATCTTTATCGCATCGGCGCGAACCGGCGAACGCTCCCGTTTGGGGGCCGCGGAGGGGAAGCTGTGCTTGCAGGCGCGCTTCCCCTCCGTTGCGCACGTCGAGTGCGCAGGATCGTCTTCCGCCCACTGTGTTAAGAATCTACGGGCCGAGGGTCGTCGTCGGGGCGTCCCCGGGGCGTCCTCGGGAGGAGACGTCGATCCGGATCGAATCGGCCGACCGCGCGAGCCTCCCACCACCACATGATCCCACCGCTCACCTATTTCGAGTTTCACGCGCTGTTTCTCGCGCCGCCCATCCTCGCGCTGGTCGCCGTCTCGTGGCGCCGCTCGCGTCTCGACCGACGACTGCTCGAGGCCACGGCGATCCTCTCGATCGCGGCGGTCGCGTACACGACGCCGTGGGACGCGTGGCTGATCGAAGCCGGCGTATGGTGGTACGGCGAGGGCGTGGTGGCGGGACGGATCCTCGGGGTCCCGCTCGGCGAGTACGCGTTCTTCCTGTTACAGCCCGTGTTGACGCTGGCGTGGACCGCGCAGTTCCAGCTTTCGGCGGTCGGGTCGCCGTCGATGTCCCCGTGGGACCGTCTCGTCGGCGCCCTCGCCGGAATCTTCGTCGGCGCCGTCGGGTGGACGCTGCTCGGCGGGTCGTCACCGCTCGAGGGATCGGCATGGCTCGACGGATCGGCAGCGTACCTCGGCGCGGTCCTCCTGTGGGCGGGGCCGGTCCTCGCGGTGCAGTGGGCCTACGACTGGCGTGCCCTCGTCCGGCGACGGCGAACGCTGGCGCTCGGCGTGTGCGTGCCGACGCTCTACCTCTGTCTCGCGGACCGGATCGCCATCGGACTCGGGCTCTGGCGGATCTCGAGCGACCACACGACGGGGATCACGCCCCTCGGGCTGCCGATCGAGGAGGGGGCGTTCTTCCTCGCCACGAACGTGTTTCTCGTTCAGGGACTCCTCGCGTACGTCCGACTGGTCGAGTCGGGAACGGGAACGGCAGCTGGCAACGGGACCGCCACGACGGAACGGGGAGGGGATCGATGACTGATCCGGGCGCAAGGGAGAAGTCGAAAGCGACCCGGGAACCGAAAGCGACCCGGGAACCGAAAGCGACCCGGGAGACCCTCGCGCGCGTCGCGTTCCTGCCCGGGTGGGCGATACTCGCCGGGATGACGGCCGCGTTCGCGCTCGGAGCGTCCGTGCCGCCGCGGTACCGGTGGATCCCGCTCGCGGCGAGCGTCGTCGTGCTCGGGTTGCCCCACGGCGCGGTCGACCACCTGCTGCTCCCGCGAGCGAGGGACGAGCGCCCCGGTCGGCGCTGGTTCGCGAGCGTCGGGGTCGTCTACGCGGTCCTCGGCGGACTGTACGCGATCGCGTGGTTCACGAGACCGATGGCGGCCTTCGGGGGCTTCATCGCGTTGACGTGGTTCCACTGGGGGACCGGCGAGCTGTATCCGCTGGCGTCGCTCGCCGGCGCCGAACACCTCGAGACGCGGGGGATGCGGACCGCGACCGCGGCGGTTCGGGGCGCGATCCCGATGGGGCTCCCGCTCGTCGCGTTTCCCGACCGATTTTCGGCCGTCGCGGAGCTGCTCGTTCGTCCGTTCGCGGGCGAAGCGGCCGGGGCGGGCGAAGCGGCCGCGGCGGGCGAAGCGGCCGCGGCGGCCCTGGAGCCGTTCCTCCGTGCTGACGTGCGGGTGGCGATCCTCGTCTGCATCTGCGGGCTCGCCGCCTGGACGCTCGCCGTCGGCGGCGTTCGGGCACGCCGGATGGATGCCGTTCGCGGGTGGGTGCTCGACGCGGGCGAGACGGCGCTGCTCGTCGCCTTCTTCGGGCTCGTCCCGCCGGTGCTCGCGGTCGGGACCTACTTCTGCGTCTGGCACTCGCTTCGACACGTCGTGCGGGCGACGGCGCTCGACGCCCGGTCGACGCCGTCGCTTTCGGCGGGGCGGATCGCCCCGGCTCTGCGGCGGTTCGCTCGCGACGCGGCGCCGCTTTCGGCGGGCGGGCTCCTTCTCCTCGGCGGGATCGTCGTCGCCGTCCCGCGCTCACCGGGGACGCCGGTCGAGCTGATCGGCGTCTATCTGGTGACGGTCGCGACCTTGACGCTCCCGCACGCCGCGATCGTGGCCGGACTCGACCGCGAGCAGGGGCTCCTCTGAGAACGAAACGACCCGACACGTCCACAGCGACCCGATACGCGCTACACAGCGACCCGACACGCTTTACACAGCGCACTCACAACGGTGTTCCAATGAGCACCCAGACCGCACGGGAGGAGCTGGCGGTCGTCATCGGGCTGGAGGTCCACGTTCAGCTCGAAACCGACACGAAGATCTTCTGCGGCTGTTCGACGGAGCCGACCGAGGACGAAGGTCCGAACGCCCGAACCTGTCCGACCTGTCTCGGCCTGCCGGGGGCGCTTCCGGTCCTCAACGAGGGGGCCGTCGAGGCGGCCGTGAAGATCGGCAAGGCCCTCGACGCCGACGTGCCCGAGCGGACGACGTTCCACCGGAAGAACTACTACTACCCCGACCTGCCGAAGAACTTCCAGATCACCCAGTACGACGCGCCGATCTGCGCGGACGGCGAGCTGGAGATATCCGTCGAGGGAACGCGCCGGTCGATCGGGATCACCCGCGCACACCTCGAGGAGGACCCGGGCTCCCTGCGACACGAGGGCGGGTCGATCGAGACGGCGGAGTACACCCTGATCGACTACAACCGGGCCGGCACGCCGCTCGTCGAGATCGTCACGGAGCCCGACTTCCGGTCGCCGGCGGAGACGCGGGCGTTCCTCGCGAAGCTCGAGGAGGTCCTCGAGTACCTCGGCGTCTTCGATGCGAACCGCGACGGCAGCCTGCGCGTCGACGCCAACATCTCGCTCGTGCCCGAGTCGGCGGTCGAGTCGGACGGGTCGATCCCCGCGGACGCGCTCGCGGAGGCGAACCGCACCGAGGTGAAGAACATCTCGAGCCACAGGGGCGCGGAGAAGGCGCTCGCCTACGAGGTCACCCGCCAGCGGAACGCCGTCCGTCGCGGCCGCGAGGTCGAACAGGAGACGCGCCACTGGGACGAATCGCGGGGAATCACCGTCTCGATGCGCTCGAAGGAGGAGGAGAAGGACTACCGCTACTTCCGCGAGGGCGATCTCCCCGCCCTCGAGGTGTCCGACTGGCGTGAGTCGATCGCGATCCCCGAGCTGCCGGACGCGAGACGCGAGCGCTTCCGGGAGGAGTACGGCCTCGAGGAGGAGTCGGCCTCGAAGCTCACCTCCAGCCGCGAGATAGCCGACTTCTTCGAGGAGATCGCCGAGACCTTCGATCCCGACCTGGCCGCGACGTGGGTCGCGGACAACCTGCTCGGCGAGTTGCACTACCGCGACATGGGGATACTCGAGGTCGACGACCGCCTGGACGAGTTCGAGCGGCTGATCGAGCTGGTCGACGAGGACGAGCTCACGGCGAAGAACGCGGAGGAGGTCGTCCTGCGCGAGATGCTCGACGCCGGCGAGGACCCGGAGACGATCGTCGAACGCGAGGGGCTCGGCACGGCCGACACGGGCGAGGTGGAGGCCGCCGTCGAGGGGGCGATAGAGGAGAACCCGGAGGCGGTCGCCGACTACCACGACGGCGACGACGGGGCGATCAACTTCCTCGTCGGCCAGGTCATGCAGCGGACGGGCGGCTCCGCGGACCCCGGCGAGGTCAACGCCCTGCTTCGCGACCGCCTGGAGGGCTGAGGCGGCCATGGACTACGAGGAGCCGAAGTTCTTCCAGGTGATGCAGTACGCCGCGGAGGCCGACGGCGACGTCATCGACATGGTGAGCGGCAACCCCGACTGGGGGCCGCCGGCCGCGCTCCGGGAGGCGCTCTCGGCGTACGCCGACCTCGAGTCCGACGCGTTCCAGTATCCCCCGAGCGACGGCCTCCGCGAGCTACGCGAGACGATCGCCCGGCGCCGCGGGGTCGACGCGAATCAGGTCGTGATCACCGTCGGGACCGGCGAGGCGAACTACCTCGCGATGGCGCGGGCGTTCGAACGCGACGCCGGCGACGAGGCGATCCTCCTCGATCCCGTCTACCCGTATTACCCGGGGAAGGTGGAGCTGCTCGGCGGAACCCCCCGAATCGTTCCCACCGAGCGTGACGGCGGGATCGACCTCGACGCGATCCGGTCGGCGATGAGCGACGAGACCGCCCTCGTCGTGTTGAACACGCCGAACAACCCCACCGGCGCGGTCTACGATCCGGCGGCGGTCGAGGCCGTGATCGAGGCCGCCGAGCGCCACGACGCGCTCGTCGTGGCCGACGAGGTGTACCGCGAGTTCGACTACGCCGGCGAGTTCGAGAGCGCGCTCGCGGTCGACTCGCCCAACCGGATCGTGACCGACGGCTTCTCGAAGTCGCTCGCGATCACCGGATTCCGGGTCGGGTACGGGGTATTCCCGGCCGAACACGCCGACGCCGCCCGGACCAGACACATGCTCGTCAACGTTGCGAGCCCGCGGCCCTCCCAGTACGCGGTCCTCCACGCGCTCGAGGGGATGGACCCCGCCTACCAGGAGGCCGCACGGGAACGGATGCAGAAGCGGATCGCAGCGTTCACCGACGCGCTGGAGGCGGCGGGCGCGGAGTACACGACCCCGGAGGGCGGCTTCTACGTGCTCGCGCGCTTCGAGGGGTATCCCGGGACGACAGCCAACGTCGAGCGGCTGATCGACGAGATCGGCGTCGCGGGCATGCCGGGCGACACCTTCGGGACCACCCGGACGGACTGGATCCGGTTCGCGCTGGTGACGCCGCGCGTCGAGGAGGCGGCCGAGCGGCTGGCCGAGCGATTCGTCTGATCGACGGGAGAGATCGTCGCGAACGCCTCGATCGCTCAGGCGTCCTGTAGCTCGGCGTCCCGAAGCGCCTCGTTGAGGTCGCTTCGAACGCGCTCGCCGGTCTCGGGGTCCATCGCGGTGGTGACGACGCGGTTCTCCTGGACGCTCGATCCGTCCCGCAACAGGAGTCTGACGTTGCCGTTCGTGTCGGCTCTCGTCGCCTTCGCACGGAGGCCGGTTCGCGAGCCCGTTCCGCCGGCGTCGATGGGGCCGGGAACGATCTTCTTCACGTGGGGATGCTCGGCGACCGTTCGGATCGCCGTCCGACCGGGTCGACCGCCGATGAGCGTCGAGTGGGTGCCGCCGATCTTCTCGGCGGGGGCCGCCTCGACGACCTCGAGGCTGCGCTCGCCGCGGCGATCGAGCACCCAGCCCACGAGGTCCTCCTCGTCGGGAACCCGGTAGAACTCGTAGTGGAGCTGTGCGCGCGCCTCCCGGAGCGGGTCGCGCTCGCCCGCGGCGTAGACGGTCTCGGGGCGTTTGCGACGTATCTCGTCGGCGACGCGGCCGGCGAAGTTCCGCGTCTGGACCGTCTCCAGCTCCTCGCCGTCGCGTTCGGGGATCGTCGTGATCGTGGTCCGGCCGACGACCGTCGACTCCTCGATCATCGTCAACTCGGCACGGTCGGCGCGAAACTCGACGACGACGCCGTCGCAGTTGGCGGTGTTGCAGGTGAGACAGTAGTCCCCCGGGCGATCGAGGGGCGTTCCACACCGCCTGCAGTCCATGTCGGATGGAGGGCTGCGAGCGGTAAAAACGCGTTGTGATGGGGCGGACCGCTCGCGGGGAGCGCGCTCGAGTGGGAAACGCTTGAGTCGGGGGGCGTCCGATACCCGCTCGATGAACAAACGCGGCCACGTGCTGAACGCGCTGTTGCTCGCCGTCGGACTCGGATTCGTGCTCGAGCCCGCCGTCGACGTCGCCACGGGACGGAAGATCGCCCAGATCACGGTCCCCATCGTCCTCGGGGCGCTGTTCCCGGACGTGGATACGGCCTTCGGCAAACACCGGAAGACGCTCCACAGCCTGCCGGTGCTCGCGGTCGTGATGGCCTATCCGATCGTCTTCGACAACCTCCAGTTCGTCTGGGTCGGCGTCCTCACCCACTACCTGCTCGATCTGATCGGCAGCAGGCGAGGGATCGCGCTGTTTCACCCCCTTTCCGACAGCGAGTTCTCGCTGCCGTTCGGGGTGACCACCTCCAGCAAGTACGCGGACCTCGTGACCGTGATCATCACCGCCCTCGAGATCGCCGCCTTCTGGGCCGTCCACACCTACGTCGTCGACCTCGACGTCGACGTGGCGACGGTCTCGCAGGCGATCGGGATCTGAGGTCGTCGACCGTGGCGACGGCCGGGCGTCAGTACACCGCGACGTCGTCGAACCGACCCTCGTAGAAGACCCCGTGGGGGTTCGTGGGGTCCTCGCCGGAGAGCAGCATCCGGTCGAGTCGCTTCCAGGTGTTCTCGTAGGCGAGGTGGGCGAACTCGACCGCGCCGGCGAGGTGGTGGCCCGCGTCCGATCGGTGGACCACTCGGCGGGGCGTGGCCGTCTTGAACGCCTCGACGACGTCCGCCTCGGTTGTGAGGTCCCCCTCGAAGTCCGTCCAAGCCTCCCCGGTCGTCCACGGCAGGTGGGCGTAGGAGGACCCGAACGCGGGGAGATCGAGGTCGTCCGCGATGTCCCCGGCCCGTCGGTTCTGGTGGGCGAGCAGCTTCGCGTTGTAGGTCTCGATCGCGTCGATGCGGGCGCCGTGGGCGTCGATCTCGGGACGCGTGAGCGACACGGTGGCGAAGGCCGGATGGGGAACGAGGATCGCGGCGTCCTGGCGGTCGAGCTCCGCCATCGCGCCCTCGAAGGTGATGAAGTCGGGGATCGGATCCGAGAGGCCGAGCGCGAGGAGGTGTCGACGGTTCCGCCAGTCGCCGGTGAACACCTCGCGGGCGGGGACGACGAGCAGGTCGTCGTCCGAGAACTGCTCCGCCCGCTCGCGGACGTCCGGCAGCCGGCGGAAGTGAGGGGCGTAGACGATCCCGTCGAGTCCGCGCGCCTTCGCGCGCGCGACGACGCGATCGTCGAGCACCTTCACGTGCGCGTCGATTCGAGTCCCGCGGTCTGGCACGTTCGAGGGGTCTGTCTCGTAGAGCAAAGGCGTGTCGCTCCGCGGCGGAACGGCGGGGAAGCGAGGCCACCGCGATCGGGCGATGAGGAGGAAACGACCGGGAGACGAGAGCCGGTCGATCGGGAGGATGACCGGTCGATCGAGGGTCGAGAACCGAGCGGTCGGAAGACGAGGAAAACGATTAATGCGAGCGGGAGCGTTTCCCCGGTCATGTCCCCCTGGACGTGCGGCATCGGCGGATGTCACGAGACCTTCGAGTCCGTCGAGCCCGCGATCATCCACCAGACGACCGATCATCGACGCCACGAGTGCAAGGTGTGTGGGACGGTCGTCCCCGACGGCTACTTCGCGATCCGCCACGCGTTCAACGAGCACACGCGCGCGGAGTACGTCCGCGCCTACGACGCCGACGCCGAGGAGGTACGCAGACGCGAGCGGATCAAATCGGACGTCGAGGCGACCGCCGACCTCCAGGCGGTCGTCGAGCGGTTGAACGAGTAGGGGACGGAACGCTTCGCTTCTACCGAACAGCGGGGACGATTCGCATCGAACGGGTAGCCGCGCGAGACGGCTCCTCGATCGTTTCAGGAACTCCCGAGCGGAGAGAACCACAACCGATAATACAACCGAGGAATATTATTCAGTTGTATGCCCGAGTTCAACACGTTCAGCGACGTGAGCGAGACGGAAGTCACGCGTGCGATCGGCGAACAGTGGTCCGAGGAGTTCCTCGAGTTCTCGGAGTCCGAGGTGATCGTCGTCGGCGGCGGTCCCTCGGGACTGATGGCGGCCAAGGAACTCGCGGAACGCGGCGTGAAGGTGATGATCGTGGAGAAGAACAACTACCTCGGCGGGGGCTTCTGGCTCGGCGGCTTCCTGATGAACAAGGTCACCGTCCGTGACCCGGCCCAGAACGTCCTCGACGAGCTCGACGTCGACTACACCGAGGCGGCCGACTCGGAGGACCTCTACGTCGCGAACGGTCCGGAAGCCTGTTCGGGACTGATCAAGGCCGCCTGCGACGCCGGCGCGAAGGTCCAGAACATGACGGAGTTCACCGACATCGTGGTCCGCGACGACCACCGCGTCGGGGGGATCGTGATGAACTGGACGCCGGTGCACGCGCTGCCCCGCGAGATCACCTGCGTCGACCCGATCGCGGTCGAGTCCGAACTCGTCATCGACGCGACCGGCCACGAGGCCGTCGCGATCAGCAAGCTCGACGAGCGCGGCGTCTTCGAGGCGCCCGGCATCCAACACGCGAAGGAACACAACACCGGCATGGACGAGACCGGCGACGAGCAGTACGGCGCGCCCGGCCACGACTCGCCCGGCCACGACTCGATGTGGGTCTCCCAGAGCGAGGACGCCGTCGTCGAACACACGGGCGTCGTCCACGACGGACTGATCGCCACGGGCATGTCGGTGGCGACCGCCTACGGCCTCCCGCGAATGGGCCCGACCTTCGGCGCGATGCTCGTCTCGGGCAAGCAGGCCGCACAGACCGCGATCGACGAGCTAGGCATCGACGCCACCGACGTCGGGTTCTCCTCGCCGGCGCCGGCCGACGACTGAGGCGTCCGCGGGCGGCGAACGCCTAGGCGACGACGTTGCTCGCGAGCACGCCGCCCGTTATCAAGAGGAGGACGGAGACCGCCGCGGCGGCACGAAAGAGGGTTCGCGACTCGCGAACCGGCTCGCGCAGCTTGCCCGCATCGAGCCCCGAGAGGAGTTTTCCGGATCCGGCCTCGACGATCCCCGCGAGAACCAACCAGAGGACGAGCATGCTCAAGACGAGGTGACCGCGGCCGGTCCCGGTCAGCCGCTCGACGGTGTAGGTCGTCCCGGCCATGTGGCCGCCGGTGAGGAACAACACGAGCGCGGACACGCGGGTGAACGTGCGGAGCCGACCGACGATGGCCGAAAGCGCCTCGGCGCCGACGTCGCCGGCGGCGCCCGCCGGTATCACCGTCGCGGTCACGAACAGCACGCTGCCGGTCCAAAGCGCCGCGAAGGCGACGTGGAGCGTCCACACCGAGGCGGGTACGATGTCCATGCGATCGGTTGGTACGCCGGATCCTTATAATTCGGTGATGACGCCGCGATCGGACTCGAAGCGGGCGCGTCGAGCGGGAGCGATCCAGCGACCGAGGGTCGCTCACCGATCGAGGGGCCCGTTCTTCGTGAACTCCCGCAGGAGGACCGTCGCGTAGCTCCCGCTCGGCAGCGTGAACGCGAACCGGAGGTCGTCGTCGACGGAGAGGTCGGTTCGAAGGAGGATCGCCCGGCGCGTGCCGCTCGAGTCGAACTCGTCGGGAAGCGAGAAGTCGTCGGGGACGACGCCGGCGGCGGAGAGGACTTCGCGTTCGATCTCCCCCGGCTCGCCGCCGGCCAGCTCGGTGTCGGTCCCGACGAGCGGCGCGGTGACGAACGCCCGGTTTCGCTCACAGTGGCGTCGCATCACCGAGACGCGGTCCTCGTCCACGCGCTGGAGTCGATCGACGTCCGGAAGCGACAGATCCTCGGGGGCGTCGGCGTCCGCGAAACAGACGACGTCGCCGGCGACCGGCTCGTGGAACGGAAGTCCCCGATCGAGCCGTTCGCTCACGATCCGGTTGAACAGGTACGACTGGGCGGCGTTGACGAACAGCCGTTGGAGGTTCGAGGGGACGGCCTCGAGCGCGTGTCGCCAGCGGCCGCCGTCGGTCTCCCCCGGGTCGTCGATATCGCGGTCCGCGGCCACGTCGTCGTCCGTGTCACCGTCGGTCGCGCCGGCGGAACGGTCACCGTCCCACTCCTCGAGCCGGTGGAGCATCGCCCGTTCGAACCGAAGCCGGCGGGGGACCCGCTCGAGGCAGGCCGCCCAGTCCGGGTCCCCGCTTGCGAACTGCTCGTCGACGAACGCCCGGGCCTCCCGCGTGTCATCGGGTTCCGCCTCGGCGGGGTTGCCGACGTAGGTTCGGACGGCCTCGCGCCACTCGCCGCGAACGATCGCGAGGCCGACCTCGTGGGTGACCGGCCGAATGCTGCCGAACCGCTGTTGGCCGAAGTAGTTCGGAACCGCGACCGGATCGCCCGGATCCGGGGCCGAAGCGTCGTTCCCGGCGTCGCTTTCGATCGCGTCCACCCCGCGACCGAACGCTCGAAGTTCGTCGGCGATCTCGCGGGCGCGGGAGACCGGATCGTCCTCGACGGCCGCGCTTCCATCGGGGTCGTCGGAGCCGACGTCGGTTCCCCGGATCCGGATCTCGAAGGCGTTTCCCGCGAGATCCCCGAAGGAGATCGGTCGCCCGGCCAGTCCGACGACCTCGATCGTCGCCCCGTCGATGGCGTCCGCGACCTCGCGGACCGCCTCGGGATCTGCGTCCCTGACGGTCATGAGCTGGGTTGTCACGGCGCGTTTGTCCTTCGTTCCGGCCCAGGAGACGCGCTCGCGGCTGATCCCGAGCGCGTTCGTGAGCCGTCGCGCGAAGTCGTTCGTGTCCCAGTTCGAGAGCCGCACGCGGACGACGAGCTCCGGGTACGCGCCGCGGTCGCCGCGGTGCTCCTCGAGGGGAACGGCCTCGAACGCCTCCAGCTCGCGGACCCGGAAGTCCTCTGGGGACGCGCGCAGCCGACCGCCGATCCCCTCGACGTCGGAGACGTACCACTCGATCCCGACCGCGCGCTCGAGGGGGTGTGCGGGACGCATCGGTCAGTAGAGCGGGAGGTCCCCGGTGACCCGATCGACGAGGTCCTCCGATCCGGGGCCGACCGCGAGCGCGCTCACGGTTCCGGGCTCGAGCTGTGTGTGGCCCGCGTCGCGGACGATCGCGTAGGGAAGCCCCTCGCGGTCGGCCCGGTCGGCGAGCTCGAACAGCTGGCTCTCGGAGTCGCCCCGGAGGACGACCTTCTTCTGTCCGTCCCCCTTCCAGCGCTTTCGGACGGACGAGGAGGCGTCCTCGTAGGCCGAAAGCGAGGCGTGTGCGACCTGGGCGGCGAGTTTCCCCTCGCCCATACCGAGATCGGCCCTGGCGACGATGGCCTGTTTCATGGCCTCGCTTCCGCGTCCACGGGTTTAGCTGTTTTCAGGCGTCCCCGTCGACGGGGTCGCTCCCGTTCGACGGCTCGCTTAAGGGGGTCGGGATCGAACCACCCGGACGAATGAGCCGCAACGACGAGATCGCGAGCGTCCTCGAGGAGTTCGCGGACCTCCTGGAGGCGAAGGGGGTCGAGTACAAGCCCACGGCGTACCGTCGGGCGGCCGAGAACGTCCGCGATCACCCGGCGCCGGTCGAGGGGCTCGCCGGCGAGGGGGAGGCGGCGCTCGAGGAGATCGACCGCGTCGGCGAGGCGATCGCCTCGAAGATCGTCGAGTACGTCCGGACCGGCTCGATCGCCGAACTCGAGGAGCTGCGCGAGGAGCTGCCGGTCGACATGACCGCGCTCACCCGCGTCGAGGGGGTCGGCCCGAAGACGGTCGGAACGCTGTACGAGGAGCTCGGGATCACGACGCTCGACGAGCTGGAGGCGGCCGCGGAGGCGGGCGAGATCCGCGAGATCAAGGGGTTCGGCGCGAAGACCGAGGAGAACGTCCTCGAGAACGTTCCGTTCGCACGGAAGGCCCAAGAGCGCGACCGGCTCGGCGACGCCCGGCCGGTGGCCGACGCCGCGCTGTCGTACCTCGCCGATCGGGAGGCGGTGACCAAACTCGAGGTCTGCGGGTCGATCCGGCGGTGGCGCGACACGATCGGGGACGTCGACGTGCTCGTCGCCAGCGACGACCGGGAGGCGGTCGTCGAGGCGCTCGTCGACTGGCCGGAGGCGGACGCGACGATCGAGGCCGGCACGAACAAGGCGAGCGTCCGTGCGAACGGGCTCCGGGTCGACCTCCGCGTGGTCGCGATCGAGGAGTTCGGCGCCGCACTCCAGTACTTCACCGGGTCGCGGGACCACAACATCGCGGTCCGCAACCGCGCGATCGACCGCGGGCTGAAGGTGAACGAGTACGGGGTCTTCGACGTGAGCGACGTCGACGACCCGGACGCCGGCCAGCGCGTGGGGGATCGAGTCGCCGGCGAGACCGAGACGGGCGTCTACGACGCGCTGGAGATGGCGTGGATCCCGCCGGAGCTCCGCGAGAACACGGGCGAGGTGGCGGCCGCGGCCGAGGACCGGCTTCCGGACCTCCTCGAGGAGGGCGACGTCCGCGGCGACCTCCACACCCACACCGACTGGTCGGACGGGGACTACACGATCGCGGAGATGGTCGAGGCCGCGGCGGAGCGGGGCTACGACTACCACGCCGTCACGGACCACGCGAGCGGTCCCGGGATCGTCGGCGGCGTCGGGCTGGACGCGGACGAACTCGCCGAACAGGCCGAGGCGGTCTCGGCGGTCCGCGAGGAGGCATCGATCGACGTTCTTCACGGCGTCGAGGCGAACGTCGACGCCGACGGCGGACTCTCGACGGACGCGGACGTGCTCGCCGACCTCGATATCGTCATCGCCTCGCCGCACTCCGGGCTGGGAAGCGACGAGGGCGCGACGGAGCGGCTCGTTCGGGCGATCGAGCACCCGGCGGTCGACGTCCTCGGGCACCCGACCGGCCGGATCATCAACGGGCGGCCGGGGCTGAGCCTCGATTTCGACCGGATCGGCGAGGCGGCCGCCCGAGAGGGTGTGGCCGTCGAGGTGAACGCGAACCCGGCGCGCCTCGACGCGAACGGCGAGGCGGTTCGGGCGGTGATCGAGGCCGGCGCCACGATCGCGATCGACACCGACGCGCACTCGCCGCGGGAGCTCGAGCACGTCCGCTACGGCGTCCACACCGCCAGGCGGGGGTGGGCCGAGCGCGCGGACGTGATCAACACGCGCTCCGCCGAGGAGCTGCGGGCCTTCCTCGAGGCGTGACTGGCGACTCCGAGACCGGGACCGGCGAGGAGCGCGACGGGGACACGGATCGGGATCGTGGCGACGATACAGAACGAAGACGCGACGACGAGGCGTGTCGAAGCCGCGAGAACGCCCGGTTTCTCCTCGACGTAATGTGCGGCCGGCTCGCGAGATACCTCCGGTTTTGCGGCTACGACGCCGCCTACGCGCTCGATCGGGGCGTCGAGGATGACGACCGGATCCTGTCGATCGTGCGCGAGGAGAACCGAACCCTGATCACCCGGGACGTGGAACTCGCCGAGCGCGCCACGGACGCGATCCTCGTGACCGAACGGGCGGTGACCGACCAGCTCGCGGAGCTCGCCGAGGAGGGCGTGGACGCGACCATCGCGGACGAGCCGCGGCGATGTGGCCGCTGCAACGGTCGGCTCGAACGATCGGAGAACGCCCCAGCGGACGGTGAGCGGTCGTCGCACGTCTCCGGCGATCGTCCGGACCACGTTCCCGACGACCGTCCGATCTGGCGGTGTCGCGACTGTGGACACCGGTTCTGGCGCGGAAGCCACTGGGAGCGCGTCGCGGAGGAACTCGCGAACGTCGGGAACGATTCGGACCGCGAGAAGTAGCGAGGCCGCGATTCACTCGATGAACTCGACGTCCTCGTCCTCGCCACCGTCGGTTTCCGGACCCGCGTTCTCGACGGTGGAGTTCCGGTCGATCCCGTTCCGACCCTTCGAGCGTCGATCCTCCGAACGTCGATCCTTGGAGCGCCGTTCGGGTTCGTCCGACCCACGATCGGAGCTCCGATCGGGAGCGGTTCCCCCCGGGCAGGGATCGGGCCACTCCTTGCGTCCGCGCCGATCGGGGTCTCCGGCCTTTCCGGAGTGTCCGGAAGTGGTCGAGGAGGTTCGTGACCCGGACGAGTCCGAGCGTCCGGAGCCGGTCGGCGTGGAGATCCGTTCCGGCTCGGAGCCGCCGTCGCTGACGCTCGGGGTTCCGAGGCCGCCGGTCGGCGAGGATCCGGACCGGGAGCCGGTCGACGAGCCCGACGCGAGGGAGGACCCCGAACCGGTGGTCACCGAGACGTCCTCCTCGCCGATCCGGTTGGCGTCGGGGTCGTTGGTCTGCGTCTCGACCGACCCGTCGGGCGTGCCGCCGAGCAGGCCGACGCCGCCGACGCCGTCGAGCTGGCTGCGTTCGACCTCGACGTAGCGGGTTTCGCCCTCGTGGGTGACCTCCAGCGTGACGGTGCCGCCGGGATCGTTTCGGGTCTTGAAGTTGGCGACGCCGACGAACAAACACCAGAAGGTGGTCGCGGCGCCGAGGAAGTAGACGCCGGCGGTCGGCAGCGTGAGGTCGACGAGTTCCGGGCGCGGGCTGTTGATCCAGTGGTAGGGATACGCGTAGGAGAACAGCGCGACCCCGAGCCCCATCACCGAGGCGCCGACGATCGACGCCGCGCGAGTGGTTCGACCGGCCGGAAGGACGCTCATGACGCCGAGCATCGAAAGCGGCAGCCCGATCCCGCCGAGGATCCCGCCGATCCACCGCGCGTCGGCGAGGCTGTAGGCCTCCATCGACGGGATGAGGTCGGTTCCCGCGGCGACGATCCCGGCCACGATGAGCAGGATGCCGACGACGAAGAGCCCGACCCCGAGGTACAGCCGCCGGAGGCTCGTCGTCGAACGTCCCCCGTCCCCGTACACCTCCGAGAGACTGGTCATACGCGTCGTTCGTGGTCCATCCCCAAAACACTACGTCAGACGGGCGCGTGACGAAGGAGGATCGAGGAGGCGGAACGGAGCGGCGCGGTGTGGGGCGGCGCGGTGTGGGGCGGCGCGATGTGATGCGGTATGGGGAAGCGGTGTGGTGCGGTGTGGGCGGCGCAGTGTAATGCGGTGTGGTGCGGTGGGGGCGGCGCAGTGTAATGCGGTGTGGCGCGGGGCGAAAGCGATCGCTTCGAAAGAATTACACGGACGCTCGGGTATCTCCGGGTATGAGCGAGGACGCCGAGGAGGAAACGGAGGAGACGGAACCGGCGGTCGAACTCGGCGAGGAACGGACGATCGAGGGACAGCCCGTGGCGCGCGTGGCCTCGCGGCTCGTCTGGCCGAAGTCGAACGGCGACGTCGCGGCCCAGGAGGGCTCCTCGACGATCCGGACGCCGGAGGGCCCGCGCGAGCTGTCCGCGGTGCTCGAGGAGACCGACGAGACCTTCTTCGAGACCCGTCGGGCGTTCATCGAGGCCGTCGAGGACGTGGTCGGCCGCGGACCGGTCGCGACCGAGTGACCGACCACCACCGCTTTTCTCCCCTCGGAACGGATAACCGGGCATGACGCTTCCGTTCGATCCCGCGGCGATCGATGGCGAGGATTTCGGCGAGGAGGAGCTGGTCCTCGAGACGGATCACGAATCGGCGATCGAACACGTTCGTCGGACGTGTTCCGCGGTCGGGTTCGGCTTCCCCGTCGAGTTCTCCCCGTCCGACCTGTTGAACGAGAAGGTCGACGCCGACCGGGATCCCTACTACGTGCTCGGCGCGTGCAACCCGGCGGTGGCCGACCGCGCGCTCGATGCGACCGGCGGGGACATCGGCGCGCTGTTCCCGTGTAACATGGTGATCGCCCAGATCGAACCGGGGAGACAGCGTGTCTATCACGTCTCGATCATGCGGATCGCCCGACTGCTCGGGATGGTCGAGGAGGCCGAGACCGAGGAGATGGAGGCCATCATCTCGGAGACCGGCGAGATGGTTACGGAGACGTTCGACCGGCTCGCGGACCTCGACGTCGCACTCGAGGGGTAGCGGCAACGAGACGCCCGAGCCGACGACGACCGGAACCGGTGGAGTCACCCGTCGATGTCGACCGGCTCACCCGTCGACGAACGACCGGAGGTCGGTCTGCAACCCGGCGGCCATCGTGGACTTTCGTCGAAGGTCCGAAAGCGAGACCGGCAGATGCTCGGCGACGCCGCGGACCGCCTCGCCGAAGCTCTCGGCGGTGCCGTGTTCGCCCTCGAAGGCGTTTCTGACGGACTCGCGGACCTGCCAGACGCCGACGGGTCCCCAGTACTCGTCGGAGACGTGCCGGAGGACGATGGCCTTGGCCTGCCGGTCGCGATCGGAGAGGTGTTCGAGCACGCCGAGGCGGGCGGCGTAGTAGGCGCCCGCGGTCTCGTCGACGTAGCTCGTCCGGCCCTCGCGGTTCTCGTGGGCCGCGGCGAGGTAGGTTCCGGCCTCCGGATCCGGGTTCCACACGCTGCCGGGCGCCTTCATCTCCATCAGCTCGTATTCCCACCGGCCGGGCGCGAGGATCACCCAGAAGGCGTTCCCGAGGTACTCGTTGCGGTGGATCTCGACGCCGTCGACGCTCGGCGCGTCGCGGATCGTCCCGCGGAGGTACTGGCCGATCGTGTCGTCGACGGCCGTGATCGACCAGCGGGTCGGCACGAGCCGGCGGTTCTCGCCGCGGCCGAGCGCGCCGGCCGAGAGGATCGAGTTGATGTCGTAGACGTCGAACCCGCGGCGATAGAGGTAGGTCATCGCCCCCTGGGCGCGCCAGTCGTCGTCCTCCAGGGTCTTCTCGACGGGTCGCGGCACGTGTGGATTCTCGCCGAGGGTCGCATCCCGGGCGCGGGCGCTCGGTCCGACCGGGGCGCCCATGTCGGTCGCGTCGACGTCGAGATCGAGGTCGGGCTTCGACCCGAGGCCGATCTCGACGTCCACCGGCCGGTCGGCGATCGCGACCTCGCGTTGGGTCCCGAGCCAGCCGTCCCAGGCGTCGTGGACGGAGTCGACGTCGGTGGGACGGTTGGAGTTGAGCAGGCTGGTCCGTCGCTCGAAGACGTCCGCGATGGAGACGCCCTCGTCGTACCAGGCGCCGGAGGTCCGGAACTGATCGGCCCGGTCCTCGCGACCGACCGGAGAGAGGATTCCGGTCGAGACGTTCGGGTAGTTCGATCGTCCGACGAAGATCGACGGCGAGACGGAGCCGACGAGCGAATCGCCCGAAAGCGACTCCTCGAAGCGGTCCTGAAAGGTCTCGACGTGGTCGAGGATCGCGTAGTCCTTCTGCTCGGCGAGGCGTCGCCGCTCGGCCCGCTCGTTCCGCTCGAACTCCACGAACTCGTCGAGCCGCATTCGATCATGGCTTCGTGACCGACCGGCTTGAAGCTTGTCCGGTTCGATCGGCGATCCGTTCGGGCCGGTTCGATCGGCGATCCGTTCGGGCCGGTTCGATCGGCGATCCGTTCGGGCCGGTTCGATCGGCGATCCGTTCGGGGCGGTCCGACCGCGGGTTAGGATCGCAGTTCGGCTAACTCGGGATGCCCATCGCCTCGATCTGCTCTTGATACCGGTTGCGGATGGTGACCTCGGTCACCTGCGCGACGCTTGCGACCTCGCGTTGGGTCTTCTTCTCGTTGCACAGAAGCGAGGCGGCGTAGATCGCCGCCGCGGCGTAGCCCGTCGGGGATTTGCCCGAGAGGAGACCCTGTTCGGCCGTCGTCTCGATGATCTCGTTGGCCTTCGATTGGACCTCCTCGGAGAGCTCCAGCTCCGAACAGAAGCGGGGAACGTACTTCTTCGGGTCGACGGGCCGCATCTCGAGTCCGAGCTCCTGGGAGATGTACCGATACGTCCGGCCGATCTCCTTGCGTTCGACCCTCGAGACCTCCGAGATCTCCTCGAGCGAGCGGGGGATCCCCTCCTTGCGACAGGCGGCATAGAGCGCGGAGGTGGAGACGCCCTCGATCGACCGGCCGCGGATGAGGTCCTCGTCGAGCGCCCGTCGATAGATCACGGACGCGACCTCCCGGACCGACCGGGGCACGCCGAGCGCGGAGGCCATGCGGTCGATCTCCGAGAGCGCGAACTGGAGGTTTCGCTCGCCCGCGTCCTTCGTGCGGATGCGCTCTTGCCACTTGCGCAGCCGGTGCATCTGCGAGCGCTTCTCCGAGGAGAGCGACCGGCCGTAGGCGTCCTTGTCCTTCCAGTCGATCGTCGTCGTCAACCCCTTGTCGTGCATCGTCTTCGTGGTCGGGGCACCGACACGGGACTTCTCCTGGCGCTCGGAGTGGTTGAACGCCCGCCACTCGGGGCCGGGGTCGATCCGCTCCTCCTCGATGATGAGGCCGGTCTCCTCGTGAATGAGTTCCCCGTCGGCCGTCCGCGTCAGTTCCTCGGGATCGAGGTCGTCGACGTCGATCTCGTCGGCGGCCGCCTCGTCTTCACCCTCCTCGGCCGTTTGCTCCTCGTCTTGACGCGTGCGCCGGCGATCATGCTCCCGCTGACGGGTTGGCCGTGTCATCGCATTTATATAGTAGTCCAGCCGACGGTGTTAAAAGTTCGGCCGAAGTTCGGGCGATTTTCCCGACGTCACGGTTCGCTCCACGGCCGATCGAGGGCCCTTTGGCGAGGGAGCGTGAGGACCGGAACGATGCCGACCATCGACTGCGATCCCGACGCCGCCCGCGAGCGACTCGCGGAGGCGGGCGTCGAGATCGAGGCGGGAAACACCGACCACGAACGCTGGCGGGCCGAACGTGACGGGGCGGTCGCGGTGGCCTACGACGATTCCGTGGTCGTACAGGGGCGGAACCCGACCGCGATCACGGGGCTGCTTTCCGAGGAGAGCGGTCGGGCCCACGTCTACTTCGACGGGGCCTCCCGCGGCAACCCGGGGCCGGCGGCGGTCGGGTGGTGTCTCGTGACGAGCGACGGGATCGTCGCCGAGGGAGGACGGCGGATCGGGAAGATGACCAACAACCAGGCGGAATACGAGGCGCTACTGGCGGCACTGCGGGCCGCCGGCGAGTACGGGTTCGACGAGGTCGACGTCCGGGGGGACTCCGAGCTGATCGTAAAGCAGGTCCGCGGGGAGTGGAACACGAACGATCCCACGCTCCGCGAATACCGGGTCGAGGCGCGGTCGCTGCTGGAGGAGTTCGATCGGTTCTCGATCGCCCACGTTCCCCGGTCGGTGAACGGCCGTGCGGACGACCTCGCGAACGAGGCGCTCGACGGATAGACCCGAATCGAAGGGACGTCCAGAAACGAACGAGCGTCCCGAAGCGAACGAGTGAAACGCCCGCGACGACATCGAACACGTGATGACCGAACGGTTCGAGGAGTCGGAAGCCGAAACCGCCGGGAGCGACGGTGGGGACCACGCGTTCGAGAGCGCAGCGAACGAGGGCGAGCGCGCTCCGGACATCCCCGAGGACGCGGTGGAGGAGGCGGAGCGACTCACCCGGCTTGCACGAAACGCGAGCGATCCGGACGCCGCGGACGCCTATCGTGACCACCGGTCGGAACTCGCGGACGAACACGGATACACGCCGCGAGTACGGGAGGACGACGACACGCTCGTCCTGTACCCGAGCGAGTGGATGGCCGACGGAACGGTACAGCTCGACCGGATCGAGGAGACGGAGCGGGCCGTGGAGCGGCCGCTTTCGGGAGCCGGCGATCCGGACCGCTACGAGGGAGTTACGGAGGAGAACGCGACCATCCTCGACCGGTTCGAGGCCGAGTACGGCATCGACCACGCCGAGAACGCGCGCGCGTACGCGACGTTCCTCGAGAACCACCACGTGCGGAGCCTCGAGGAGGCGACGATCGACGACCGCAAGGAGTTCCTCGAGGAGTACTACCCGCGGAACGCCTGGCCGAACGAGGACCAGCGGGCGATCGTCGATCGGTCCCTCGAGCTTCTCGAGGAGCACCTCGAGAAGCGAAACGAATAGCGGCCGAGAGAACGGATCAGGATCCGCGTGGGTCCCGGCGGAACCTCGGAGCTACCGACGGTCCTCGACGAGATCGCGGATCTGGCCGGCACGTTCCGCGTCGGTGAGGAACTTCGAGAGGATCCAATCGAGGCGATCGAGGACGGCGTCGTGTCCCTCCTCGGTCAGCTCGTACTGGTTCGTCCGTTTGTCCAGCTCGCTCTTTTCGATCAGCCCGAGTTCGACGAGGTCGTCCAGGTTCGGGTAGAGCCGCCCGTGGTTGACGTCCTCGCCGTAGTACTCCTCGAGCTCGCGTTTGATCGCGAGTCCGTACATCGTCTCCCGCGAGAGGATGACGAGGATGTTCTGTTGAAACGCGGTCAACTCGCTGATGACGCTTCCCCTGGCACGAACGGATTGTGCCTCTGACATGGTTCGAGGCATGACACCCGTATATATAACGCTTCGCAAGCGGATCGACTCCGGGCTGGCGAATTGCCGACGTACTACGAGCGGCCGGATTCCGCCGTACACCGGGATTTCAGGCTCCGGACGTGTGACGTTTCCGGCGACCGAACCCGAAAGGGCTTTGGAGCCGTTGGCCGCACGAGGGGACGTATGACGAACCTCTGGACGGAACTCGAGACGGGACCGAATCCGCCGGAAACCATCTACGCGGTCGTCGAGTGTCTGAAGGGCGAACGGAACAAATACGAGTACGACAAGGACGTGCCCGGCGTCGTGCTCGATCGCGTCCTGCACTCGAACGTGCATTACCCCTCCGACTACGGGTTCATCCCCCGGTCGTACTACGACGACGAGGACCCCTTCGACGTGTTGGTCCTCGTCGAGGACGCGACCTTCCCCGGTTGCGTCATCGAGGCCCGCCCCATCGCGTTGATGCGGATGGACGACGACGGCGAGCAGGACGACAAGGTGATCGCGGTTCCGAGCGAGGACCCGCGGTACGACCACATGGAAGATATCGAGGACATTCCGAAACAGACCAGAGACGAGATAGACGAGTTCTTCGCGACCTACAAGAACCTCGAGGAGGGCAAGGAGGTCGAAACGCTCGGCTGGGAGGACGCCGACGCGGCCAAGGACGCGATCGAACACGCACAGGAGCTCTACGAGGAACACGTCGCTTGATCGCGAGGACGCGATAACGGTCCCTCCCCCAACCAAAACGGCGATCGGGTCGACTCCTGGCGAAAATGACTACTCGCGTTCGAGTGATAATTACTGCTGGACATCCGCTTCGGAAGTTTCTTTGGTGGTCTCGGGGATTCGAAGGTACAGGCAATGGCTGTACTCTGGCTGGACGACGTGGACGCCGACGACGTCGATACCGTCGGCGGCAAGGCGGCCTCACTCGGTGAACTCACCGGCGCCGGGCTCCCGGTCCCGCCGGGGTTTACCGTGACCGCCGAAACGTACCGAACCTTCATAGAGGAGGCGGGGATCGACGAGGAGCTGTTCGCGGCCGTCGACGTCGATCCCGAGGACTCCGCGGCGCTCCGCGAAGCGGAGGAGCGCGCGAGGGAGCTGATCCTCGGAACCGAACTCCCGGCCGACGTACGCGAGGAGATCCTCGAGAACTATCGCCAGCTCGGGGAGGGACAAACGGAGGCGTTCGTCGCGGTTCGGTCCTCGGCCACGGCCGAGGATCTCCCGGACGCGTCCTTCGCCGGGCAACAGGACACCTATCTCAACGTTCGCGAGGCGGAGCTGCTCGAACGGGTGAAGGACTGTTGGGCGTCCCTCTTCACCCAGCGGGCGATCTACTACCGCCAACGGAAGGGCTTTCCCCACGAGGACGTCGATATCGCCGTCGTGGTACAGCGGATGGTCGACGCCGAGAAGTCCGGCGTGATGTTCACGAGCCATCCATCGAGCGGGGATCCACAGATCATCATCGAGGCGGCCTGGGGGCTCGGCGAGGCGGTCGTCTCCGGCTCCGTCTCCCCCGACAACTACGTCTACGACCGGCCGAGCGAGGAGGTGATCGAGGCCACGATCGCCGACAAGAAGGTGATGATGGAAAAGGACCCGGAGACCGGCGAGACCACGGAACGCGAGGTTCCGGAGGACCGGCGGGACGCGAGAGTGCTGACGGAGGCGGAGATCGAGGAGCTCGTCGCGCTTGGCGAACTCGTCGAGGACCATTACGGAACGCCACAGGACGTCGAGTGGGCCATCGTCGGCGACGAGGTGTTCATGCTTCAGTCGCGCCCCATAACGACGATAAACGAGTCGGACGGACGCGAGAACGGAACGACCGTCGACGAGGGCATGGAGGTCGAGGAGGGTGGAACCGGCCTCTCGTCGAACGAGGAGGACGACGTCCTCATCCAGGGGATCGGCTCGAGTCCGGGGATCGTCTCGGGAGCCGTCCGGATCGTCACCAAGCTCGACCACCTCGACCAGGTACAGGACGGCGACGTCCTGGTAACCGAGATGACGATGCCGGACATGGTTCCCGCGATGAAACGGGCGGCCGGGATCATCACCGACGAGGGCGGGATGACGAGCCACGCCGCGATCGTCTCCCGGGAGCTCGGCGTTCCGGCGGTGGTCGGAACGGGATCGGGGACGAAGGCGCTCGAGAACGGCCAGCAGGTCACGATCGACGGGGACAAGGGGACGGTTCGCGCCGGCGCGGGCGAGCAAGCCGAGACGGCGGAGGAACGCGAGCCGGTCGAGGCTGCACGCCCGGAGACGCCGGTCAAGCCGATGACCGCCACGGAGGTGAAGGTGAACGTCTCCATCCCGGAAGCTGCGGAACGAGCGGCCGCGACGGGGGCCGACGGGGTCGGACTGCTCCGCATCGAACACATGGTGCTCACGCTCGGGAAAACGCCGGAGCGCTACATCGCGGAACACGGCGCACGCGCCTATCAGGACGAACTGATCGATGGGATCCGGACCGTCGCCGACGAGTTCTACCCCCGACCCGTTCGGGTTCGAACGATGGACGCGCCGACGGACGAGTTTCGCGAACTCGAGGGGGGCGACGACGAGCCGAACGAGCACAACCCAATGCTCGGCTGGCGCGGGCTCCGCCGAAGCCTCGACAAGCCGGACGTCTTCGAACACGAACTGGCGGCGTTCGCTCGGCTCTACGAGATGGGCTACGACAACGTCGAGGTGATGTTTCCCCTCGTCAACGACGCCACGGACGTGAGGAAGGCGAGAGAGCACATGCGCTCGGCGGGCATCGATCCCGAGGCGCGCAGCTGGGGCGTGATGATCGAGACGCCCGCGAGCGCGCTCATGATCCGGGAGCTCGCCGAGGCCGGGATCGACTTCGCCTCCTTCGGGACCAACGACCTGACGCAGTACACGCTCGCGGTCGACCGGAACAACGAACACGTCGCCGACCGGTTCGACGAGCTTCACCCCGCCGTCCTCGAGCTCATCGAGCGGACGATCGAGACGTGTCGCGAACTCGACGTCGACACGAGCATCTGCGGGCAAGCCGGATCCCGGACCGAGATGGTCGATTTCCTCGTCGAGGCCGGCGTCTCGTCGATCTCGGCGAACATCGATGCCGTTAGGGACGTCCAACACGAGGTCAAGCGCAAGGAACAGCGGCTGTTGCTCGACTCGGTCCGATAGCGATACGGACCGATCGGCCGCGATAGTCCGGACACGAACCGATCCATGCACCGATCACCCGTCGTCGACGCCGAATCGTTCGATCGCATCCTCTCGTCGATGTGTACGGAGCCCCATCCGGCGGCTCGCGAGGCCGCGGAGCGGTTTCTCGCGTCGAACCCCGGCGATCCCGCGACCTACGAGGAGATCGCCGAACTCGAGACGCGGGCGATCGACCTGCTGGCCGGGATCGTCGACCATCCCGATCCGAGGACGGCGGACGGCTACATCACCTCGGGCGGCACGGAGGCGAACGTACAGGCGGTCAGAGCGGCCAGGAACCGCTCCGACTCGGACGATCCGAACGTGGTCGCTCCCGAGAGCGCACACTTCTCGTTCACCAAGGCGGCGGAGCTGCTGGACGTGGAGCTTCGGACGGTCCCGCTCGATTCGAATCTGCGGGCGGATACCGACGCCGTCTCGGCCGCCGTCGACGCGGACACGGCGCTCGTGGTCGGGGTGGCGGGATCGACGGAGTACGGACGCGTGGACCCGATACCGGAGCTATCGGCGATCGCCGACGACGCCGGAGCTCGGATGCACGTCGATGCCGCGTGGGGCGGGTTCGTTCTCCCCTTCACCGAACACGACTGGAGCTTCGCGGATGCTCCGATCGACACGTTGACCGTGGATCCCCACAAGTTCGGGCGCGCCGTGGTTCCCGCCGGGGGACTGATCGCCCGGGACTCGACGACGCTCGACGCCCTGGCAGTCGAGACGCCGTACCTCGAGACGTACTCGCAGGCGACGCTGACGGGAACGCGAAGCGGTGCGGGCGTCGCGAGCGCCGTCGCCGTCATGGAGGAGCTGTGGCCCGACGGCTATCGCGAGACCGCGAGACGGTGTCAGCGGAACGCCGACTGGCTGGCGAGCGAGCTGGCGAGCCGGGGGTACGAAGTCGTCGCGCCGACGCTGCCGCTCGTCGCATCGTCGATCCCGGAGTCGACCATCGAGGAGCTTCGTGCGGCCGGCTGGAAGATCTCGCGGACCGCACGCGGCGAGGTCCGGGTCGTCTGCATGCCACACGTCACCCGCGAACAGCTCGAGGCGTTCCTTCGGGACCTCGATCGGATCTAGGCTAGGGAGCGGACGGAGGCGGGACGGACGGGTCCGGGATCGTCGGGATGGATCCGATGGCGACCAGGCGACACGGTTCGGTTCCTTCGACGGCTCGTCGCACACCCGCCTCGACCGTCGAAGGCGTCAGTCAACTCACGGGGCGTCTGGCTCTCGACCGGTAATGAACGTCCGCCTGAATCGGGGACACCGTCCGTCGATCGACGGTGGCCGTGACGACGCGAGACCAAACAGGTTTTAAGAAACCACATCCAAGCGGACTGTAAGGTAGATACCATGGAGATGCCACGCCGCTTTAACACGTACTGTCCGCATTGCGATTCCCACCAGGAACACGAGGTCGAGAAGGTCCGATCGGGACGACAGACGGGTCTGAAACGCGACGCACGCCAGCAGCGACGCGCGCTGGCGACGATCGGCAACGCCGGCGGGTACTCGAAGGTTCCCGGTGGCGACAAGCCGACGAAGAAGACGCATCTGAAGTACCGGTGTTCCGACTGCGGAAAGGCCCACATGCGAGAGGGATGGCGCGCCGGCCGTCTCACCTTCCAGGAGTAACATGGCGGGAGACTTCATCCGCGTCGCATGCGGCGACTGTGAGAACGAACAGACCGTCTTCGAGAAGGCGTCCACGAGCGTCGCCTGTGCCGTCTGCGGCACGACGCTCGCGACGCCGACCGGCGGCAAGGCCGACATCGAAGGCGAGATCGTAGAGACCGTCGAGGCACGGTAACCGCCTCACCACGACTCATGAAGTACAGCGGATGGCCCGAACCCGGCGAGCTCGTGGTCGGCGAGATCGACGAGATCGCCGACTTCGGCGTCTTCGTCGACCTCGATGAGTACGAGGACAAACGCGGCCTCTGTCACATAAGCGAGGTCGCGTCCGGCTGGATCAAGAACGTTCGCGATCACGTCCGCGAGGGACAGACGGTCGTCGCGAAGGTGCTCGAGGTGGACGAGTCGTCCCAGCAGATCGATCTCTCGATCAAGGACGTCAACGAGCACCAGCGCAAGGAGAAGATCCAGGAGTGGAAAAACGAGCAGAAGGCCGACAACTGGATGCTGCTGGCGCTCGGCGAGGACGTCTCCGACGACCGCTACGGGACGGTCGCGAACGCGCTGCTTTCGGAGCACGAGTCGCTGTACGACGCCTTCGAGAGCGCGGCGATCCACGGTTCCGAGGCGCTGGACGCGATCGACCTCGACGACGACGTGGCAGAGCGCATCGTGGAGACGGCACGCGAGAACGTCTCCGTTCCCTACGTCGACGTCACCGGCTACGTCGACCTCGAGTGTGCCGAACCCGACGGGATCGACCACCTGAAGGCCGCCCTGGAGGCCGCGGAGGGGAACGGCGAGGTGCCCGAGGAGGTCGAACTCGAGGTCTCCTACGTCGGCTCGCCCGAGTACCGCATCCGGGTACGAGCGCCCGACTACAAGACCGCGGAGGACGAACTCGAGGCGGCCGCAAAGCGAGCACGGACCTCGATCGAGTCGGTCGGCGGAACCGGCAATTTCCACCGCGACCGTCACGAGGACGACGAGTAACGGGGTCGGACGCCCGTGAAATCCCCGATCCGCGTCTGTGGCTCCTGGCGGGAGGCCCACGATCGCCCGGTATACACCTTCGGCGATCGGTGTCCGAACTGTGGTGCCGAAACCGAGAACAGCGCCCCGCCGCCGTTTTCTCCCGAGGATCGATACGGGGAGTATCGTCGACGCGCTCGCGGCGAGCGGGACGGTCCCGTTCCGGACGAGTGAGTTCGTGGACGGGCAGACGAGCCTGACGATCGAGGCTCCCAACGGAACGGGGAGACGACTCGGAGGGGAGAATTCCGGACGAATGAGCACGCACTTATGCCCCGCGAACCGGAGTGTACGCCATGGACGACATCGAGATCGACGAGGTCGAGACTCCGGAGCTCGAGGACCCGGTTTTGATCGAGGGGCTCCCGGGGGTCGGACACGTCGGGAAGCTGGCCGCCGAACACCTCCTCGAGGAGTGTGAGAGCACGCTGGTTCGCCGGGTGTACGCCACGGAGTTCCCCCCGCAGGTGACCGTCGACGACGAGGGCGTCTCGGAGCTGACATGCGCCGAGTTCCACGCGGTCCGGACGAACGGCGTCGACCTGCTCGTGTTGACCGGCGACCACCAGGCGGCGACGAACGCCGGACACTACCGGCTCACGGACGCCTTCCTCGACGTCGCGGAGTCGTTCGGCGTCGAGCGGGCGTTCGCGCTGGGCGGCGTGCCGACCGGCGAACTCGTCGAGGAGTACTCGGTGCTCGCCGCGGTGAGCGACGGCGGGATGCGCGAGGAACTCGAGGCGGTCGGCGTCGAGTTCCGGTCCGACGAGCCGGCCGGCGGGATCGTCGGTGTCTCCGGACTGGTTCTCGGCCTCGGAGGGCGTCGCGGACTGTCGGCCGCCTGCCTGATGGGCGAGACGAGCGGATATCTGGTGGACCCCAAAAGCGCCCGCGCGGTGCTCGAGGTACTCGAGGAGCACCTCGGCTTCGAGGTCGACTTCGAATCGCTCGAGGAGCGCGCCGAGGAGATGGAGGAGGTCACGGGGAAGATCCAGGAGATGCAGGAGGGCCCCTCGATGGGCGACGACGAGCTTCGATACATCGGCTGAGGAGCTGCGGTACATCGGCGGAGAAACGAAGCGATCGGAGTCGAATCGGACGGCTCGAGCGAGCGCCGATCGGGACGGGACGGGTGATCACCGATCCGGACGGTTCGATCGATCGGCGACCCGAACGAGTCGGCCGATCGCCAGCGGGGCCGGCAGGCCTATACCGCGCGGGGCGAATCCCTCATTATGGGAAGCGCACGCATCGCCGGCGTCGGGCTCACCCGGTTCGGGAGCCATCCGGAGCGGACCGGGCGCGAGCTGTTCGCGCGGGCGGCCGCGGAGGCGATGGAGGACGCGGGCGTCCCGCGATCGGACGTCGAGACGCTCAACTACGGCAACTACATGGGATCGATCGCGGAGAACCAGGGCCACCAGGCCCCCCTGATGGCCGAGGCCGCCGGGGTCTCGTGTCCGGCGACGCGCTACGAGGAGGCGTGTGCGTCCGCGGGAGTGGCGGTTCGCGAGGCAGTCCGAGCAGTCCGGGCCGGCGACGTCGACGTCGCGATCGCCGGCGGCATGGAGCGGATGAGTCACCTCGAGACGGACGCCGTGACCGCGGGGCTGGCGACGGCGGCGGACGACCTCCTCGAGGTGAAGGCGGGGATGACCTTCCCCGGCGCCTACGCGCTCATGGCGCGGTCGTACTTCGAGACCTACGGCGGAACGCGCCGCGATCTCGCACACATCGCGAGCAAGAACCACGAGAATGCGGTCCCGAACGAGTACGCACAGTACCGCAATCGGGTGAGCGTCGATCGCGCGCTCGAGTCCCCGACGGTGGCGTCCCCCTTACACCTGTTCGACGCCTGTCCGATCACCGACGGCGCCAGCGCCGTGGTGTTCGTCTCGGAGCGCTACGCGGACTCGGAGGACGTCGACGCGCCGGTCGCCGTGACCGGGTCGGGCCAGGGAACGGATCGGATGGTGCTCGCGGACCGCGAGTTCCTGGCGCGGACGCCGGCCGCGACCCGTGCCGCGGAGTCAGCCTATGGGGAGGCCGGAATCGGTCCGGAGGACGTCGACGTCGCGGAGGTGCACGACTGTTTCACGATCGCGGAGGTGCTCGCGATCGAGTCGCTCGGCTTCGCTCCGAACGGGGAGGGGATCGCCGCGGCACGCGAGGGGCTCACGACGGCCGACGGCGACCTGCCGGTCAACCTCTCCGGCGGGCTGAAGGCGAAGGGTCACCCGGTGGGCGCGACCGGCGGCTCGCAGATCGTGGAGGTGACCCGGCTGCTTCGGGGGGATCACCCGAACGCGGAACACGTCCCCGACGCCGACGTCGGAGTCGCACACAACGCCGGCGGCAGCGTCGCGAGCGCCGTGGTGCACGTCCTGGAGGTGGTCGCGTGAGCGACGACGGTGGGGACGACCTCGATCGAAGCGAGGACGACGCGGGTTCCGTCGACCGAGGCGAGGGCGACGCGCCGATCGAGTCACGGATCGCGAACACGAGCCACGACGAGTGGCTCGACGCGCTCGCGGACGGCGAGGGATACGCGATGCGATGTCCGAACGGCCACGCCGCGTTGCCCCCGCGTGTCGTCTGTCCGGACTGCGGCTCGAGCGATCTGTCGAAGGAACGGCTCCCCCCGACGGGGACGGTGAAGACGTTCACCGTGGTCCACGTCGGTGCGCCCGAGTTCGCCGCCGACGTGCCGTACGTCACGGCTATCGCCGCGTTCGGCCCGATCCGACTCACGGGGCTGCTCCGCGGCGTCGAGGCGGCGGACGAGGCGATCCCGATCGGCCTCGAGGTCGAGGCGGGCGTCGAAACGCGCGAGGACGGAGGTCGAGCGGTCGCCCTTCGGCCGGTCGAGATGCCCTGAAGATCCCGGAGGGCCGGTCTCCGGATCGAAAGCCCGCTTCGGGGGTCGAGAAGGCTCAGATATCCGATTCGCCGGGCCGCCCCTCGAAGGCGTCCCGGACCACATCGAGAAACACGTCCGGGTGTTCGACGTGAGGAAGCAGCTTGGCCCGATCGAGGACGACGAGGGCGCTATCGGTCGATTCGGCGAGCGAGCGCCCCTCCGAGAGGGGCGTGATCTCGGTCTCGCGCCCCCACACCAGCGTGACGGGCGCGTCGATGGCCGCGACTTCCGCGGCGAGGTCGACGTCGGCGTTGAGGTGTCCCGAAACGAACGAGGCCGGCGCGTATCGCGTGCCCTCGACGTGGGCGGTACGCCACTCGTAATCGATCCACTCGGGGGTGGCCGCGTCGGGGTCGTAGTAGCCGTGATCGGCGTTGAAGTACCGGATCGACGGCTTCGAGGCGATCAGGTTGAACAGGCCCTCGCCGAGGACGGGACTCCGAAGGAGCTCGCGAAGCCACGTCTTCGGCGGATCGGGGCCGGCGACCGCGGTGGGAACGACGAGGGTGGCCGTCCGGAGCGACACGTCCGGGTGGTCGGCGACCGTGGCGACGTAGGCCGCCGACAGCGAGGAGGCGACGACGTGCGGACGATCGAACGACGCGAGGAACTCGCGGAGGAACTCCCGATAGAGGGTCGCGGAATATCGAAGCGGCGGACGATCCGATCGGCCGAATCCGGGAAGGTCCGGGGCGACGACGTGGTGGTCCTCGGCGAGGTCCTCGAAGATCGCCCGCCACTCGCCCGCGGATCCGGCGGCGTTGACGCCGTGGACTAACACGACCGTCGGGTCCTCGGGGTCGCCCGCCTCGACGGTCGCGACGTCCATCCCGCGCCAGGAGACGGTCCCCGGATCGCCGGAGAGCGGCGGCTCCAACGAGTCGAGGTCCCCACGAAGCGCTCGGTTGCCCGCGACCGCCGCCCCGATCCCCACCGCGACCGCGCTCGCCAGCCGCTTTCGGTTCATGTCGGTACGTCGGTCCCCTCGGGCTTATGGCTGGCGCGTCCCGGCAATGGCGACCTCACGCGTGGCGGTCAGGATCTCGATCGGAGTCGCTGTCGCGAACCGCATCGCGAATGGGCGCGAGGATCTCCTCGGTGAGGGTGTAGGGATCGGTCTCGCGGTCGCGGACGCGGCGCGCGAGCTCGTCGATCCCGCCCCGTCGTTCGATCTCCGTCTCGACGAGTTCGCCGAGATCGTTCCGCAGGAGGGTCCGGATCTCCGCGGCGTACCGACGGCGTGCGGCGGCGGAGAGTCCGCCCGACGTCTCCAGGTGCTCGCGGTGGGCCGACAGCACCTCGAGGAGGTCGTCGATCCCGGTTCCGTCGGTGGCGATCGTCTCGACGATCTCCGGGCTCCACTCCGCGGAGCGATCACCGCTTTCGTCCGCAGCGCCGGTGTCCGGACCCTCGCCGTTCGAGTCGGCGGAGCCCCCGTGTTCGGCCGCGCTCGCGACCGCGCCGTGATGTCCGGTCGGAACGCCCGCGCCCGTCCCCTCACGTCGGTGGAGCATCTCCTCCAGTTCGGCGACGGTTCGGGTGGCACCGTCCATGTCGGCCTTGTTGACGACGAAGACGTCGCCGATCTCGAGGATGCCGGCCTTCAGCAGCTGGACGTCGTCGCCGGAGCCGGGCTGGACGAGCACGGCGACCGTGTCGGCGGTGCGGACGACGTCGACCTCGTTTTGCCCGGCGCCGACGGTCTCGATCAGGACCACGTCCTTGCCGAAGGCGTCGAGGGCCGTGATCGCGTCGGTCGTGGCGGCCGAGAGCCCGCCGAGCTGGCCGCGGGCGCTCATCGAGCGGAAGAACACGTCCATGTCGCCGACGTTCGAGGCCATCCGGATCCGGTCGCCGAGGACCGCCCCGCCGGAGTACGGCGAGGAGGGATCGACGGCGATCACGCCGACGGTGAGCCCGCGGTCGCGATAGGCCCGCGCCAGACGGTCGACGAGCGTCGACTTGCCGGCTCCCGGCGATCCCGTGATCCCGATCACCGCCGCGTCGCCGGCGTGCCGGTGGAGCATCGAGACGATCGACCGGTAGCCGGCGGTTCGATTCTCGATCCTCGTGATGACGCGTGCGAGCGCGCGCTGGTCGCCGGCGAGGAGGGATTCGACCAGCTCCCTCGAGGGCGAGTCCTCGTCGGAACGGTCGGAATCGGATGCGACCTCCGCGTCCCGATCCGGCCCCGAGTCAGCGTCGGAACGGTCGGTCATCGGTCGGGCTCGCGATCCGGGACGTGCTCGCGGACGAACGCGATCGTCTCCTCCATCGGCGTCCCCGGGCCGAACACCTCGGCCACGCCGAGCTCCTTGAGGTGGCGCTCGTCGTCCTCGGGGACGATCCCGCCGACGAGGACGAGGGTGTCCTCCAGGGCCCCGTACTCCTCGAGCCCCTCGAGCACCTTCGGGATGAGCGTGTCGTGGGCGCCGGAGAGAATGGAGATGCCGAGGACGTCGACGTCCTCCTGGACTGCGGCCTGGACGATCTCCTCGGGCGCGCGGTGGAGCCCGGAGTAGATGACCTCGAAGCCCGCGTCCCGGAACGCCCGCGCGATGACGTGGGCACCCCGGTCGTGGCCGTCGAGGCCGACCTTGGCGACGAGACAGCGGATGGTCCGCTCCTCGCGAGTGTGCATGGGTGACACTTTACGAGTGGCCGGTTTGACTCTAACGAAACCGCCCGTCGATCGACGGGTCGGCGACGGATCCCGAAGGATCGACGCATGGGTTTAAATGGGGTGGGGGAGAGATCACGTCCCGAGAGGGGGACGACACACGTGATACACGACGCCATCAGCTATCCGACGAGCGGGGACGACTGGCCCATCAAGATCGGGATTCTCGCGGGACTGTCGCTGTTTTCGTGGTTGATCGTCCCGATCTTCCTCGTGGCTGGCTACTACGTTCGGATCCTGGAGACGACGGCGGAGGGCGGATCGGAACTCCCCGAGTGGAGCGACTGGGGCGATCTGTTCGTCGACGGGCTGAAACTGGTCGCGGTTGCTGTGGCGTACATGCTCGTACCGATCGTCGTCGCGGCGATCTCGTTTTTCCTCCTTCGGGACGTCTCCGTCGCGCTCGCGGGTTTGCTCGTCTTCGTGGTCACCGCGACGTTTTATTACCTGCTGCCGGCGTCGCTCGCGAACCACGCCGCGGTCGGAACGCTGGCTGCGGGATTCGACGTGGGAACGCTCGCGAGGGTCCTCACGTCCGTGGAATACGCGATGGCGTGGCTGCTCGCGCTCGGCATCATGGTCATCGGCGGGATCGTCGCGGCGATCGTCTCGCTCGTACCGATCCTCGGTTGGATCGCCGGTCCCGTGATCGCGGCGACGGTGTACGTCGCCGCGTTGCACGTCTACGGGATCGGGTATCGCAACGCGGTCGGAGGATCGGCCGTCCTGTGAGGCGGCTGAGGTCGGGAGATCGATCGGGGTGTGAGAACGAACCGTCGCGATCCGCGACCGAAACGGCAGAAAAGCTTTGTGGTCCGAGAGTGTGTGTACACGTATCATGGCAACAGAAACGGTCGGCTCCGTGACCTTCCGGGTGGGGGCGCGGGACCCGACCGCCGTCGAGTGTTCGACGGCGTCCTGTGAGGTGTCGAGCGCCCTCTCCGATCCGGCGATCGCGACGGGGACGGTCCTGCTCGCGGTGGCGGCCCTCGTGACCTTCGTCTACATCTCGGAGGCGCGAACACAGCTCAGAGAGGAACGACGGCGGATCGTCGACGAGCGGGACGCCCTCGAGGAGTTCATCGATCGGACCCAGGGGCTGACGCCCCACGAGGCCGACGAGTTCTCCACGGGGGGGAACGCCGCCGCGAGCGGGGGGGCGATCCCCCTCGCCCGCCACGGGACGGGTCCCCCCCGGCCGCCGGACGACCTCCGGGATCGGGTGTGTTCACAGTACCGCGAGACCGTCATGTCGGTCCCGCACTACACGGAGGAGTACGACGATACGCTCGCGGAGAGCCTCTCCGAGGAACTCGGCCCCGACGTCACCACGGCGCTTTTGGCCGAAGAGCGGGTCTCCGCGCCGCTTCATGCGACGATCGTCTCCCGGAGTCGAGGCGCTCAGATGGCACGCGAGGAGCTGCTCTCCGCCGTGGACGCGGAACTCTCGGAGATCGACGACGTCGAGGCGCGCCTCGAGCGGATCGACCGAACCAGACGGAACCTCCGCTCGCATCTCGAGGACGGCAACGCGAAGCCGACCTTCGAGGCGTGTCAGGACGTCTGGGGGACGCTCGGCGATCTCGAGGAGGCCTGCGGGACCCTCGCCGCGGACAGACAGGAGACGCTTCGTGACCCGCCGTACGTCCCCGACGACGAGCAACCCTCGTTCCACGAGTACCTCTACGGAACCCTCGAGGAGACCGCACATCCGGTGTTGTCCGCGATCGCGGAACTCACCGATCGAATACGGACGGACAGACGACGCGTCCTCGAGCGGCTGGCGTCGACCGGGTAGCGGATTCAACGCGAGCGATCGGCGACGATCGGTGCGCCAACGTCAATTATTCTATACGTGATCGCGTGAAACGAAGGATTATATATCGAACCGGCTGAACCCACGGCATCCAGAGGTCAACGTGAGTGTCGAAGAACGGGACGGGACACCACTCCCCGGCCCAACAGTTCCAACGCCGGTCGCACCGGATCACCCCGACGCGTGGTATACACCCGACGTGCGGGCGCAGTACGAGCCGATCGCGGGCGTGGTGGCAACGATCCGCGAGGTCGACGGGCGGTTCGTCTACGGGAGCCGTTCGCCGCCGCTTTCGCCGGAGGACGAGGCGGCGCTTCGGACGGTTCGCGAACATTTCTCGGCCATCCGTCACCGACGACCGCTCACACGCGAGGGAGTGATCGAGCGTGCGGATCGGGGGTTCGAGCCGAAGTACGAACGCGCGCTCGACCGGCTCCTCGAGACGTCACGGGCTGCCCGTCGCCGGATCGACCACCACGCGTTGCGCGAACTCCGACTTCTCGGGGAGCTTACGCCCCTCGCCGTCGACGACCGTATCGAGGTGGGCGACGTGGGGGACTCGTCGGAACTCGTCGTTCACACGGCGTCGTTCGCGCCGGTCGAGACCGGCATCGGCGTCGATGCCGACTACGTCGAGCGCGTGGCCGGCGAGCGACTCCGGCGCTATGCCGTCCCGTTCGCGGGGTTTTCGGTGGACGTGGTCGTCTACCGCGAGCGGCTGTTGGGTTCGGACCGCTTCGAGATCAAGTACGCGGTGTTGGAGCCCGACCTGCTGCCCGGCGACGAGGCACTCATCGAGGCGTGTAAGGCGCGCATCTGGGAGACGAACGTCGATCGCGTCCTCGAGGACCGCGAGGCGTTCGTCGCCGATCGGGCGCGGCAGTTCCTCTCGCGGCGCCTGTTGGCACGAAACACGCGCGCCTGGCTGGAGGCGACGCGGTATCGAGTCCGGTCGGCGCTCGCAGGGTACGGGCTCGCGGTCCCGCCGGTCGACTCGCGGTACGCCCGCGACCGGCTCGACGACCTCGTTTACTACGTGCTTCGCGATTACGTCGGCGAGGGTATCCTGACCGTTCCGATCCGGGATCCGAACCTGGAGGACATCGAGGCGAACCGGGTCGGCGAGCGCATCAAGGTGGTCCCGCGAACGACCGTCTTCGAGGGTACCGACGGCGCCGGCGACCGCGTTCCGACGAACCTGGCCTTCGAGAGCGAGCGGGCGTTCGTCAACGTGGTCACCCAGCTGGCCGCGAGCGACGGGAGGGAGCTGAACGCCTCGCGTCCCTCGGCGAAGGTCAACCTCGACGTCGAGGGAGTCGAGGAGACGATCCGGTGTGCGGTGGCGCTTCCGGTCATCTCCGAGGGCGGCCCGCACGTCTCGATCCGCAAACAGTCGGCCGAGACGCTGACGCCGGTCGACCTCCTCGAGTACGGGTCGATCTCGAGCGAGCTCGTGACCCTGCTTTGGCTGTTGTACGAGTCCCACGGAGTGGTGTTGTTCTCGGGGCCGACCGGCGTCGGCAAGACGACGCTCATGAACGCCCACATGCCCTTCATCCCGTTCGACGACCGGCCGATCTCGATCGACGAGGGATCGAAGGAGGTCGACCTCCCCCACGAGACCGGGGTCTCGTTGACGACCCGCGAGCACGAAAGCGAGTACAAGCGGGTGACGATGGCGGAGTTGATGACCGAGACGAACTACCTCAATCCCGACGTCGAGGTGATAGCGGAGATCAACACGCCGGCCTCCTTCGAGACGTTCGCGGAGGTGTTGAACACGGGCCACGGAGTGTTGGGAACGACCCACGCGGAGGACGTCGAGACGCTCGTCAACCGCGTCATCGAGCGCGGCCTGCCCGCCTACCTGCTCCGGGAGCTGGACCTCGTCGTCTTCCCCCACAAGGTCGCCGGCGAGCGGTACGTCGCCCACGTGGTCGAGATCCTCTCGGAGGCGGAGTTCGAGGCGCTCGACCCCGCCGCCACGCGCGGCGTGGACGGGATCGATCGACGCGGCGGCGGCGGAACGATCCACAAAGGCGACGCGCGGATCCACTGGAACACGGTCGCCTGGCGGGACACCAACGGCGAGTTCCGCATCGAGTACGATCACCCGGCGCTCGCGAGTGGAGACGGGAACGCGGAGGCGACCGCGGCAGTAGGCGAGGTCGACCGCGGGGGTACAAGCGCCGGCGATCTCGGGTTCTACGTCCTCCACCGCCTGGCCGAACGCACCGATCGTGAACTCGAGGCGGTCGAGGCGGAGTTCCACCGAAAACACCGCTACGTGAAGTATCTCGCCGGGGAGGGACTGGACGACTTCGAGGGGATCTTCGAGTTCCTCTCGGACCTCCGAACCGACGAGGCCGCGACCGTCGAGCGGGCCGCACGAACCACCGGGGCCGAGGAATGAGGGGGTTGGAGGGAACGAGCCGTAGATCCGAGCGACGCGCGACCGGGCGATCGGAAGGTTCCGATCGATCGCACGATAGCGTCGGGGATCGTCTCTCGGCCGTCGATCGCGGGCTGTACGCGCTGTTCGCCCGCCACGCCGACGCGGAACGCCACGCGGGGGACAGACACCGCTACCGGGGGACCCGTATCGACGCGAGCTTCGAGGTGTACCTCGCGCGCGTCTACGCGCTCTCGTGGATCGGGGGGATGCTGGCCGCGGCGCCGGCCGTCCTCGTGACCGCGGGGCTCTCGTCGGCGTTCGTGCGCCGGGTGAACGAGACGCTCGCGGTCGGGCTCCCCACGGAGACGATCGGCCTCGTGTCGGTTCCACGGGCATGGCTCGCGATCGCCGCCGGGGTGCTGGTCGGGGGTGTGGCCAAACGGGGGATCGTCGGACTCGGGGGAAGCTACCTGCGGTGGCTGGCGGCCGCCCGCCGGGACGACATCGAACGAACGCTTCCGGGCGCGGTTCGGTACCTCCACGCGCTCTCGTCGGGAAGCGACGACGCACGCGGCATGTTGCAGAAGACGGCGGTCAACGGGGCCTACGGGGAGACGGCGACGGCGTTTCGCGGGGCGCTCAACGGCGCACGACTGACGGGGAGCCTCGATCGGGCGCTCGGCCGCGCGGCGCGCGATACCCCCTCGAAGGATCTTCTCGGGCCGTTTCTGTTGAAGTTCCGCGAGCACGCGAACCAGGGGGAGGACGCGCTCGCGAACTACCTCCGGATGGAGGGCCGAATGCTCGGGCTGCGTGAGGACCGCGCCAGAAAGCGCGCGGAGGGGTTCTTAGAACTGCTCTCGGAGCTGTTCATCGTGCTGCTCGTGTTGCCCGCCCTCCTCGTGATCATCTTGAGCATCATCGGCGTTATCGCGCCGGGGCTCGCGAAGCCGATCGAAACGCCGCTCGGGGCGGTCTCGACGCGCGCGCTCTTGACCTACGGGAGCGGGGCGTTCATCCTCGTCGTCGGGCTCGCATCGGCGTCGGCGGTCGACCGGCTCCGCCCGCGCGACCAACGGGCGAGCTACGATCGGCCGAGCAGGGCGATCGCGACCCTCCGATCGGCGCCGACCAACCCCGCCTCGGCCGCGGCCGTGCTCGTGATCCCGTCCGTGCTGCTCGCCGCCGGGTTCGCCCTCGGCGGCGTCGATCCCGTGAACGTGGCGCTCTTCGGCTACCTCGCGTTCGCGCTGCCGGTCGGCGTCGTCTCGGTTCGTCGGGCCCGCCTCGACGACGCGAAGGACCGCGAGATCAAGGACTTCGTCCACGCGGTCTCGGGCCACGTCTCGCTCGGCCGTCCGTTTCCGGAGGCCGTCGCGCTGGTGGCCCGTGAGGTCGATCTCGGCGCGTTGAACGCCGACGTCGCGGACCTGGCGTTCAACCTCTCGTTGACGACCGGGGGCGGAAGTCCGGGACCCGAGATCGGAGACGGGACCGGAGACGGCGGGGGCAGTGAAGTCGGAATCGGAATCGGAGGTGCGAGCGCAGGTGTGAACGGGTCCGGCGGCGTGAACGAAGACGAGACGCTCCGGACGGCCGCGTTGAACCGGTTCGTGGAGACGGTCGGCACGCCGCTTGCCGCACAGACGGTCGGGCTGGTCACGGGAGCACTCGAGGCCGGCAGCGACACGGAGACCGTCTTCGAGACGCTCCAGACGGAGATCGGACGGCTCTATCACCAAAAGCGCGCGCTCCGGTCGGCGATGCTCGTCTACGTCGCGGTCGGGTGGACGGCCGCGCTGTTGGTGATCGGGATCGTGGTCGCGGTCAACGTCTACGTCATCGACGGGTTCGCCCAACTGTCGGCGGTCTCCGGGGCCGGCAGCCTGGCGCTCGATCCGGGGTCGATCCGGCCGGCGCGCGAGCGCTATCGGTTCTACGTCGTGATGCAGGCGACCATGCTCGCCTCCGGCTGGTTCGCCGGCGCCGCCTCGCGCGGGTACTACGAGGCGCTCTTGCACTCCGGCTCGCTCGTCGGCGTGTGTTATCTGATCTTCGCCGGGATGGGGTTGTTGTGACTCTCGACGGACGGGACGGGCCGGAGGATCGAGACGCCGCCGCCCAACGCGGCCCGACAGGAGGTCGAGACGCCGCCGCCCAGCGTGGCCCGACAGGAGGTCGAGACGCCGCCGCCCAGCGCGGCGTCTCGACGGTCATCGGAGTCGCACTCCTCATCGGGGTCACCGTTGCGAGCATGGGCGTCATCACGGCCGGCATGGGCGTCGTCGTCGAGGACCACGCGCGGACGATCGAGGCCGACGGGGTCGAGACGGCGCTGACCACGGCGATCGAGGACACCGCGTCCCCGGGCCACCACCGAACGCGACTCCCGGTTTCGTCCGGGCGCGTCGAGACCGTCGAGCGATCGGTTCGGATCGGGACGGACGGCGGCTGGACGAGACGGGAGGCGAACGGGATCCGGTACGTCTCCGAGTCGGGAACGCGACGCGTCGAGACCGTCGCCGGCACGGTGGTCCGCGGCGACGGCCGGACAGCACGGGTCACGCGCGATCCCTCGCTGCTCGTCTCCGAGGAGATCGTCGCCTTCACGCTGCCCGTGATCAGGGGAACGGAACACGTCGCAGTCTCCGGAGCCGGAGCGGAATCGGTCTCCGGAGCTGGGTCGAGAGCGGGCGGCGGGCTGGTGCTCGAGACGACGGTTCGACACGAGCGCCGGGAACTCGAGGGCGATACGTTCCGCGTGGCGATCGAGACGCCCGCGCCGGCGGCGCTCGAACGGGCGTTCGAGCGACTGATCGAGACGGCGGGCGTCGAGGGGACCGTCGAATCGACGACGTTCCCGGGGGACACCCACCCGAGCGTCGTGGCGACGATCGAGGGCGAGCGTGCGGGACACCTGCTCGTTCGGGAGGTCGACCTGGAGGTGCGGCGTGGGTAACGAGGTTCCGAAACGTCGGGACGGCAGATGCACCGGAACCGACCGGGCGGTCACGCCGGTGACGGGCAAGCTGTTCGAGATCGCCATCGTCGTGTTGTTCGTCGCGGCGCTTTCGGCGGTCCTCTACGGCGGCGTCGTCCCGGAGTACCGCACCGCGACCGCCGTCGAGATCGAGGACCGAACCCTCGCCGCGGCGTCGAACGCGATCGAGGCGTCCGTGCCGGCGTCGGGAACGGGCCGGACCACCGTCCGGCGTTCGACCGGGGAGACGCGCGTCGACCTGCCGGGGACGATCCGCGGACGGCCATACCGGATCCGGGCGGTGACGGACGCGATCCGGCTCGAACACCCCCATCCTTCCGTCGGGGGACGCCTGGTGCCGGCGTTGCCGCCGCGGGTGACGGAGGTAGAAGGGGAGTGGCGAAGCGGCGGAACGCTCCTCGTGCGCGCGCGGCTGTCGGACGGTGAGGTGACGCTGGAGCTGGTGACGAGATGAAACGGAATGGAGCCGACGATGCGATGAAGCGGGAGGGGATCGACGACGCGACGAAGTGGAAGCGAAACGACGACGCGAGGAGACAGATCCGAAACGACGACGCCGGAAATTCGGAGTCCGACCGCAAGCGGGCGCAGGCGAACCTGCCGGTGGTGGTCGTCGCGCTCGTGCTTCTCGTCTCGGCGACGGGGATCGCCCTCGCGGCGGCGACGGACGCGCGAGAGGCGGCCGAACGCGACGTCGTCGAGCGAAGCGTCGCGGTCTCGATCGCGGACCGGCTCGTGGCCGCGGACGGACCGACGACGCGCCGGCGAAACGTCCTCGATCCGGAGCGGGCGGAGTCGCTGACCGTCGATGCCGTCACGGAGGCGGTCCCGGAGACGCGCGATCGGGCGGTCCGGATCCGGCTTCGGGTTCGAACGGACGAGGATGCGGGCAACGAGGACGCCGGCAACCGCGAGATGCGGACGCTCGTCGAACGCGGCGACGTCCGCGGCGGGACCACGGTCCGGCGGGTCGCGTCGCTCGCGGAGCGGTCGGCGGCGAGCGAACGCGTACACGTCCCCGAGAACGGAACGTCGATGACGACTCCGTCGAACGCGACGGACGCGACCGTTCGCGTCGTCTCCGGAAACGTCACCACGGTCCGCGCGAACGCGCGGGTGGTCCTTCACAATCCGGACGGGCTCGCCGGCGTCGCGAGCGTGGATCTGCCCCGTCGCGCCCGGAGCACGCTCGCGTTCGAGGGGCTCGGCGTCCTCGAGGTGGCGATCGCCACGGAGTCGCGCTCGGCCGCGATCGTGGAGGTGACCGTGGGTGCGAGGGAGTGACGTGTCCCGACAGATCGATCGGGGGCAACTGTCGCTGTCGGCAGTCGAGGCGACGATCGGCGTCCTCCTCGTGTTGGGAGTCGCAATGACGTTCGGGATCGCGACCGGGATAGCCGACACGCGGACGCCACAGCTCGACGCCCACGCCGCGGACGTCGGAGCGCTGCTCGCGAACGAGCGCGGGGACCCGGATGCCGATGGGGAGGGAGACGGGGGAGCGGTCCCGACCATCGGTGCGGCGATCGCCACTCCGGAGACGTTCACGGAGGAACGCGAGGGGCTCGCGAGGCGGGCGGAGACGCTGGTTCCCGACCACCTCCGATACCGGGTTCGGACGCCGCACGGGTCGTTCGGGATCGCGCCGCCGCGCGGGGCGACCGTTGGCCGGGCGACGGTCCTCACCAGACACGGGACGGTTCGCGTGGAGGTGTGGCACGGGTGAGCGGCGAGGACCGCGGCCAGCTCGTGTTGCTCGCGGCGGCGGTGATCGCGTTCGCGCTCGTGCCGCTCGCGATCACCTACCTCCAGCTCGGCTACGTGGGCGACCTCGAGAGCGAGCCCGGGGTTGAGTCCGGCGGATCCCCCGGCGTCCACGCCGCGTCAGGGGCCGCCTCGGAGCGGGCGGTTCACGACGCGATCGAGCGGGCTGCCCTCGCGAATCTCGCGGCCGTCGCGGGCGACCACGAGTGGGAGAATCGCGGCGAGGCGGTCACGATCTACCGTTCGGCGCTCCGTGAGGACCTCGACGGGCTGGAGGCGGCTGCCCTCGACGAGGGCGTGATCGTGACCCTTCGGGTCGCGCCCGCGGACGCGTCGGCGTGGGCGCGTGAGGCGTGCCCGACCGGCCGGAATCGCGCGTTCGGGGCGTGCGTGGCCGACGACGGCGTCGTCATTCAGGAGCGTGCGGGGACCGCGACGGTCGCCGCGGTCGCCATCGAGGTGCGGATCGTGAGCGAGGACGCCACGCGCGAGTCGCTGATCGTGGTCGAGATGCCGGGGTGAGGGTCCGAGTGAGGGTCGGGCGAGTGTGGAGTGAGGACCGGCAAGTCGTGGAATGAGGCCGAACGTTTTCTGAGGAAGCGGGTTCGGCCTTCCACCGCCGATCTCACGGCGCAGCAGCGGCCGCGTCGCCGGCCTCCGGGTCGAACGGGAGGGTGATGACGAGCTCGTCGAACCAGACGATCGGCCGCTTCCGCTGTCCCTCCTCCTCGAAGAGGACGATGCCCAGCTGGGCGAGCCGGGTGAGTTCCTCGTGGACGTTCTTCACGTCCCGATCGACGACCCGTGCGGTCTCGTTGATGCTGGATGGCTCCTCCCGTCGGACGGCTTCGATGAGATCGAGGACGCGCGGCGTCAGCGTCCCCATGAGGTCGTCGTAGCTGGTGAACGAGAGCGTCGGCGGGGAATCAACCGCGCCATCGCGTTTGAGCGCCTCGATCCCGTCAGTGACGTCGTCGTGGAACTGATCGGACGACTTCACGGTCACGACGAGGGTCGATTCGTCCCGAAGCCGTTCGCGCTCCATCGGGTGTAGCGGCGGCGTGGTGTCGTTCATGGGTATCACCGTGAGTGGGTCTCGTCGGTCCACCTGGGCGGGTAGGCGTCCCGGTCCGACCGCAGACGGAACACGCGGACGACGATCCCGTCGGGGTACTTCCTCCCCTCGATCACGCCATCGAGATCATTCTCGAATAGTGGGACCATCGCTGAACAGTGGGATCATCGTCGATCATTGGGACCACCCTCATCCATTGGTACACAAACCAGTACCATAGGGCTATTGGTGAAAAGACCAATACGACCGTCAGACTTCGAAGAACTCACTCCATCTCCTCACACCGGCCCATTTTCCGTCGCTCCCGCCAGCGGCGGTATCCTTTTATCCGTCACACGAGTATACTTTGTATTGATTTAGTGCCGAATATGGATACGAATTCAATAAAAAGTATAAAACAGGGGTTGTCGAAGCGCGAGAGCCTCGCCCTGACGCGATTGGCGGGACGAAACCGGGCGATCATCACGATCGAGGACGTGCAGGACGCGATCGACGTCTCGTACGACGAGGCGAAGCAGATCACGAACGATCTGGTGCACAAGAAATGGCTGGACCGGTTGGCCAGCGGAACCTACCTCATCGTGCCGTTGGCCGCGGGCGAACGTGGCGAGTACACCGAACACGAGTTCGTGATCGCGTCCCATCTCGCCGACCCGACGTACATCTCCTACTGGAGCGCGCTCAACCATCACGGGCTGACGGAGCAGGTTCCGACCACCGTCTTCGCCGCGACGACGGAGCAGGTTCCGGATCGGGAGATCCACGGGGTGACGTATACCTTCGTGACGGTGACCGAGGCCAAGTTCTTCGGGTTCGAGCCGACCGCCATCGACGCCCACACCGTGAACGTCGCCACCGTGGAAAAGACCCTGGCCGACTGTGCGGACCATCCGGAACACTGCGGCGGAATCCTCGAGTTGGCGAAGGGCCTCGCCAACGCGCCCGTCCGGGACGACGAGGCGCTGGCAACGCAGTTGCTGCGGCTTGGAAACGGTGCGGCGATCAAACGCGTCGTCTACCTCGCCGACGTCCTCGACGTCGAACTTCCGGGACGCGAGAGGCTGGTGGAGGCGTTCACGACGGGCTACTCGAAGCTCGATCCGACCCGGGGCGACGAGGGGACCCACTCGAGCGAGTACCGGCTACTCGTGAACGTCGAGGCGAACACGATCCGGAGCGTGGCAGGAGCGCGTGAAGAATCATGATCACGGATACACGAGTACGGACGTTGGCACGGCGAGACGGCGTAAATCGGCAATGCTTATAGTAACACGAGGGTAATACCGACGTATGTCCGACGCCGACGCTGGGGCCACTGACGACCCCGACATGACCACGATCACGGTGAAGGTGCCGCAGGCGTTCCTCGACGACCTCGATGCGACCTGGCGTGCCGAGGACTTCCCGTCTCGAAGCGAGTTCATCCGCTGGGCCCTTCGCGACGCCGTGAAACACCCGACATTCTCGCGAAAGGGCTGGAAGGACATCGCCGCCAGTGAGCACCAGCTGGCGACCGGCGAGGGGCAGACCTATAGCAGCGAGGAGATCCGAGCGCGCCTGAACGAGGACACGGATGGGAACGAGTGACGAGAACTGGGACTGGAAGTTCACCGATCCAGCAGAACGGGAATACGGTAAGCTTCAGCCGCACGATCAGGAGCGCATCGTCTCAAAGCTGGACGAGATCGTCACGGATCAGTGGCGAGAGCCAAGCGACTATCTGGAACCGCTCACCGGCGCCCCGCATTCGAAGCTCCGAATCGGTGCGTTTCGTCTGGGCTGCAAGGCGGTCCACGCCGATCGGATTCTGTGGGTCCACACCATCGAGAAGCGGTCAGGTGCCTACAAACCGGGAGACGACTGATCGGCCTGCCGAGCACCAAAACCCCCGCCAACGACCCTCTCGATCGTCGATCGCCTCCCGGCCACGTCCCGACCACGTCCCGGTCACGTTCCGAGTCGGACGACACGTATTTGGGGGCGCTACCGCAATGGGACCACATCGATGCCCACCTCGACGCCGGAGGAGGTACACGGCGACGTGCGCTACCTCGCCGGATCGCCGGGCCGGATCGCCATCCTGCGGACGCTGCGCGAGGAGCCGCTTCGCCCGGCGGAGATCACCCGCCGGGTGGACTCGACGCGGACCACGGTCCAGCGCGTGCTCGCGGGCTTTCGCGAGCGGTGTTGGGTCTGTGAGCGCAACGCGACCTATCGGTTGACCCCGACCGGCGAGCAGGTGGTCGACGCCTACGAGGAGCTGCTTGGGGCGGCCGAGCGCGCCCGGGAGTTCGCCCCGCTGGCGAGCCACCTCACGTCGCTGCCTGGGGGGCCGCCGCCGGAGGCGTTCGCCTCGGGCGAGTTGACCGTCGCCACCTCCAGCGACCCGCTCGCGCCGGTCGAGGCGCTCCTCGACCGCTTCGCGGACGCCGAGGGTGGCCACGTCCGGAGCATCTCGCCCATCGTCACGCGGACGTTCAACGAGGCGGCGATGGACCTGCTCGAGACCGGAACGTCGATCGAGTTGCTGATCGACGAGCGGGTGCTCGAGACCTCCGCCGAGGAGTTCCCGTCCGACCTCGAGCGGGCGCTACAGCGCGAGGACGTCACGGTGGCGGTCCACCCCGATCGGCTGTCGGCCGGCCTGTTGGCCTTCGAGGGGACGACCTGCGTGGTCGCCTACGACGACGCGAACGCGCTGCGGGCGATGCTGGTCTGCGAGGACGAGCCGGCGGTCGCCGAGTGGGCGAGCGAGTGGTTCGAGCGCGTCTGGAACGAGTCGGAGCCGATCGAGGCCGCGGTCGAGGAGTAAGCGTACGGCGACGTCGCTGCTGGCGAGCGGAGACCGCGCCGAAAGAGGTGAGGTGCGAACGGGAACCGGCCTGGAGGGCCGTCGTCGCGGGGTACACGAGTCGTCGTGGCGACCCGTGTTTGACCGATGGCGCCGACGGGTCCTATATGTATCCGCGGTAGCCTGTGTTCGATGTCGTAAGTGGTTACAGAGGTTGTAACAGTTCGTGTGGCGGCGTCGACGACGCTGTCTCGTCGTTGGCGAAATCCGTGAGACTGCGTCGTGTTGGTGGGATCACGTCACGTCGATCGCCGGAGCGGTAGACTTCTCGGAGGGATCGATTTCGGTTACGTTCGGTCGGGTACGAGTGGCGATCGGGGTTCGACGACGATCAGGGTGTGACCACGATCGCGATTTGACCACGCTCACGACTCGACGTTAATGATCACGAGTCAGCGTCGGCGACGATCGAACGCGAGCGCCGTCGCTGGTCGGGGTGGCGCGATAAAGAAGGTGGAAATCGGGGCTGACTCTCTCGAGTCAGTGGTTAGTCGTCCGAGTTAGGGACGACGCCGGACTGCGAGGAGTGCGGCCGCGACGAGGGCGACGAGGGCGACGACGGCACCGAAGCCGGGCGTCTCTTCCTCAGTCGTCTCGGTGTCGGTCGGCTCCTCGGTCGGTTCCTCGGTGGGCTCCTCCGTGGGTTCCTCGGTCGGTTCCTCGGTGGCCTCCTCCGTGGGCTCCTCAGTCGGCTCTTCGGTCGGTTCCTCGGTCTCGATCTCGTCGACAACCTCGATGTCTATGCGATCGGTGTTGTCGCCGTCGTCGGACTCGACCGTGTAGTCACCGGGCTCGACATCGTTCTCGGAGAGGTCGATCTCGACGGACCACTGACCGTCAGTCTCCCACTCGTCCGTGCTCTCGATGGTCACGGAGTCGTCGTTCTCGTCGAGGAGTTCGACGGTGATCGTGTTGTCGTCGGGCCGACGGTTGGTCTGACCCTCGATCTCAAGCGTGCCACCGGTTTCGGCCGGGTCGGTGGCGGACTCGATCGTCGTGAGACCGTCCGCGTAGCGGAAGGTCTCAGTGACGATCAGGTCGTCGCTCGCCGTGTCGTCAACGGAGTTGGCGAGGATCCGGTCACGGACCTGATCGCCCGTGCTGGAACCACTATCGTAGGTCTGAATCTCGTCAACGAAGCCGCTAGCTGAATCAGCTACATCGTCACCGAATGTACCATCTCGACCGGACGAGATGATGTGAGCGGACGTACTTCCCTGACGGAGGTCACTTAGGCTAAGTTCCTCCTCGTCGAAGGTCCCGTCGCTATCGACAGAGATGTCGTAAGCTGCCGCGTTACCACGTGAGTCAACGAAGGCTACGACGAGTTCGTCCTTGCCGGGTGCCGTACCCTCAACGTCGATCACCTGATCGTCCGTGGCGATCTGACCGTTGTAGGTGACGAACGACCCGTCAAGCTCGGTGTCGGTCACCGTGATCGAGGACGTACTGCTGACTCCGCTGTTAAAGTCGGAGGTAGACAGCGTATCATCGAGCGAATCGTCATCGTTTGCGTCGGCATCCTGAGCGTCGATGACTCCGAGGCGGTAGGTGCCCGGAAGTTCAAGCAGATCGCTGCCGTCGGAGAAGACAACGTCCTCCTCCTCGAAGGTGTCGTCACCATCGACGGTAATCGTGTCCTCGCCATCGATCGTGACGTGTTCGAAGTCGTTGTTGTCGCGGACGTAGATCGCGACATCATCGATTCCCTCTGCGGCGGTACCATTCACGTCGACCTCAGAGCCGACGACGTAGGCACCGGTCGGGCTGTCAAGCGAGACGTCTCCCTCGTTGACGTCGAAGGACTGGTCGTCATCAGTCTCGGCAACGGTATCGTTGGTCACATCGTGCGTCAGCGGACCACCATCGAAGTACGGAGTCGCTGCCGTGCCGTTCGCCTGATACAGGTCGATGTCAACCGAGGAATCATCGAGGAACTGCGTCTCGACGGATCCAACACCATTGCCACCATCGATCTCGACGATCGCGTAGGCGTAATCGTAGTCGCTTCCATTCTCTAGAATGGTATTGTCGGGTTGCGAGCCGTTATAGATGTCACCATCTGCGGTGTCATTGGTATCTCCAGCCGCAAAGACACCGGTCTCTACGGTGTCACCGACGTTCCGCATGATGTTCGACGCGTTTTCACCGGAGATACCGTCACGGAACTCACCACTCTCGATCACGACTGCGTGGTAGTTACCTTCCGGACTGTTTTCGACCGTGTACTGCAGATTCTCACCCTGGGTGACCTCGTCACTTTCGAGGCTCAGGGAAGCAGTCTCATCTGAGGAGATCGTAACCGTCACCGAGTCACTCGCGTCACCCCAGTCGAGGTCGTCGACACCTCCAACGGTGAAGGTGTACTCTCCCTCGTCGACGGCGGACGGGTCAATGGATATCGTACCGTCGCCGTTTTGGGTGGCACCACCGGAATCATCAACGATCTCGTTGGTGACATCGATACCATCCTCATCTTCGACGGTCAGTTCGATGTCTTCTGCGTCTTCGTAGTTGTATTCAATGTCAACCGCCGCTTGGTCCTGATCGGAAGTGAGGATGCCTCCAGAGACATCCGCACCACCGTTATTCAGGACTTCGAGAGTGGTTACGCGTGGGGTCGCGACGGAGACATTAAACGCATCAGAACCGGGAGTGGACTGGTTCGAATAAGAACCAGTTGGCTGATCTTCGGGGATCGGCATCTCCAGGGGCTCTCCCTCAGATGCGCCAGCCGTTCGTTCTAGGCTAGTTGGATCAACTTCATCGTTCGCGTCAGTGGACGCGTTGAAGACGATCCCATCTTCACCCTGATAGACAGTTGCGCCGTTACCAACAATACCTTCGCCATCACTGGTGCTCCAATCATCTCGAGCATCAGAGTTGGCGTATTGACCACGCTCATCAGCGGCAGCGATCGCTGCACCCGACGCAATCATGGATACAACCATGATCACCGCCAGGAACACCGCGCGCCCCTTTGAGCGATAGTTTGTTTCGTTTGTCATAGTTAGGTTTCTGCTTCGCATGGACCTCCGGAGAGACGCCGCTCGTCTTCCGGACGGTCAACACGCCCAATTATACCGACCGCCATTAAGTACTTTGTGTATCTGTTAGGTAGACGTTCACATACGCCGGGTGCCGGTTTGAGGGGGTGATAACCGCCGCATAATCCGGATCGACGTCGCGTCGAATCGCCGGTTTCTCGGGCGAATCGGGGCGGTTTGACGTGTTTCGGATCGAGAGCGTTTCGACCGCCCACGGACGTCGATCGACGGCGTCCGACGAACGTCGAACGCAACGCGTGTCAGACTACCGTCAGACTCCGGGCGTGTGCGTGATGGATGTGTGCGTGAGCGTCGATCGACGCCGGCGAGCAGGTGGATGATGGTCGGTGACGGGCGAGCAGGCGGGCGATCCGATCGGTGGTTCGGGTGGACGGACGAGCGTGGTGGATGGGTGTGTGGACAGGTTGGTGGGCAGGTCGGTACTGGGCGGAGTGGGTGTAGATGGTCGGGCGCCGTGGGTCGGCGCTCGGGCGCGCGTGCGTGGTGAGGAGTGGTAGCGGGTCGAATCGGACTCGATGGAGGGAGGATCGGACCGGCGAACGTCGGTAGGCCGAGATTACTGAGCGGACGAGAGGGCCGCATCGACGAGAGGGCCGAAGGATCGAGCGAGCGCGCTACGGGCGTTCGCTCGGTCGTCCGCGACGAGATCCGAGATCGGTGTTCCCGTCGCGGCTCGTTCGCGCAGCTCCTCGAGATCGGTCGACGACAAATGGTCGAAGACGAATTCGCGCATTCGGTCGAACAGCGTGTGGGTCTCCGGGTCGTTCGATCCGGATCGAAACGGCGGCATGTGTGTACTATGGAGCGATCACCACTCGACGTCCTGTTCGACGTCGAGGAGGCGCCTGACCATCATGCCCTGCAGCTTGTCGAGGAGGACGGCGATCTCGTCATCCTCGTTGAGCGTGTATCGGGTCGTCCCCTCGTCGATCGGTTGGACGATCCGTAGCTCCGTGAGCACCTCGAGGTGATCGTAGACCGTGCTCCGGGAGGTGTCGCTCAACCGCGCGACGTCACTCACGTTGAGTTGCCGATCCGAGTTCTCGACGAAGGCGTCGAGGATTCGACTCCGGGCGGGCGAGTCGAACACCCTCGCCAAGCCACCCTCGTGAGCGAGTGATCGGTCACCGGGATCGGTTGCGATTGACTCCATGGCTACGATAGGGTACAGAGCCGATCCACATTAACATTCCGAATTAGATATACAAGTGAATCTCCAGCAACACAGATATGTCAGAATAAATGGTAAGTCTTAAGCTATCTCAACATAGGATATGTGATATAATGGGTGAATAAGACGTTAAAAATCAGCTCGTTGAAACGTTGGTGAACAAGCGAGTAACCGGCTCTAACAACATATCTATTGATCAGCTTGTCAACCATTCAGTACGTGACAGTGATCAGGGGAAAGCGAGAAGTCTACTTAAAGACGAAATGATTCCGAAAAGCGAGGCCTCGATCATTCAAATAAAGGGAGGAGCCCGTGAAAACGTCCAGCTAGCCGATGTCAAGCAAGCTGTGACATACCTCGATAGGAATGGAGGCGAGATCCCGTGGGGGTTCCGTGATCTAATCGAAGACTAAGGCGGTCAAGAGGTCTGAGAAAGATTCAACTCGATCGACGTCGACGACACCACAATGGGCCGGAACCGCAACACCGACGACGAACTCGACGAGGAGTTCCTCGAACGCGTCGATCGGATCATCGAGGAGGAACGAGAGATCCTCGACCTGCTTGCCGAGTGACGTCGCAGTCAGGGAGCCATTGGGAGGGTGGACTTGGGGCCGAAAATGCGAATAGTGATCCGCGTGTTTGCCTGGCGATCACCACGCACCGGTGAATGGCCGCCCTCCGGTGCTCACACCACGGGCTCAACGACGACGTGGGCGTGTTTGAGACGCGGGGCTTTCGCCCGCCCGTCGGCAACGTATTCGACGACGTCGAGCCGTGCGAGGGCCTCGAGATCGCGACTGATGACCCCCTTGTCCTCGTTCAACTCGCGCGCCAACCCACGAACCGAGGCGGGATCGTGCTCCGCGAGATGATCGACGATCCGCAGCCGCCGATCGGTGAACACTGCACCCGCGTGCTCGCGAGCCAGGACGAGCGTGTCGGGGAACCCGTGTTGGGTGACCGCCTCGCTGAACGCCGCCCGGAACTCCACCTCGGGATCGACCTCCGCCTCGTCCGGATCGAAGCGTTCCGGTGACGGCTCGGGCGGCCGCTGTTGATGGTCGCTCATTCGATCGTCACCTAATCGTTGTTAAGTCTGCAACGATAAAGCTCCATCGGTCACGAAGTCTCCAATGGTGTGAGATCGCTATCCATCGATACCAAATATCGGAACCCGTTTGTAATGCATGGGACAAACAGGGAATGGAATCGGTCTGCAGTCTGTATACGCCTCTCTCCCGTCGTGGCTCACGGGACGGTATTGGTGAGAGATACCCCGGAGGTATTCTCAGACACCAGTTCGTGCGCGTGTGTGCGAGGTCGGACAGCAGACACCACAACCATGAACAAGGGAACGATTGGGTCGGCGGCGACGGTGATCGAAGGTGTATAGGTTGGAGTTCATCGATCTCGGCGAGTATCGAGGTGACGAGTACTACCTCTGTGGGTTCGTCGTTCCGGAACCAGTCGATGGTGAGAACTACGATCCGGACGCTGACGCCAGTGCATGGGGAGTCTCAGTGGCGCGCAAGCGGATCGATCACAGCAATCAAGAGATCGTTCGTCTTGACACGGCGCACGGTCAAGATCCCCATATCGACAAGGAATATCTCCCGGAGAACTCTATACCGGACAAAAAGGAGGTGCTGACGGACGAGTGGCCGTACTCGCGGATGAAACAGTATCTCCTCTCCACATGGAAACAGTACGCCGATCTCTATAGTTACTACAACGATTGAGCCCGCCCTCAAAGGATCGACACGAGGAACGGACTATACTCGGAAAGTCCGTAGTTGTCATCCGCCAAAGCAATCGAAGACCCCAATGAAGACGTTCCAGGAACGACTTCGCTCGATAGAAGAGCGGTACGACATCGACGAGAGCGAACACGCCCGGGAACTCGGCCCGTCGCCCACCTCCAGGAGTAATCCCGCAATTCAGCCGCCTCGAGAACCAAGGCGATCGCCACGTCCCCAATTCCGACGGAAGGAGGTCGAACGATGACACGAGATCAAAAACCGGTGAGCGAGGACGAGATCGACGCGCTCCGCGAGGGGATGGACCAACAGCGTGAGGAAATCCGGGGGGCGCTCGCGGAGGATCTCGGCGGCGATCCGAGCGACTACGATGCCGAAGCGCACCTGAACGCCCGTGCCGGCGAGCCCGTGACCGACGGCGGTGAGGACGCGTCTGAACTGCCGGAAGACGACCCGCTCTTCACCGGCGATCCGCTCCTCTCGCCCGAGGATCCGGTCGACGAGACCGAGATCGACGATACCCTCTACGAGCGAGAGTGACGAATCCTCGATCGCTCGGGCGACATCGATCGCCTCCTCGCTGCCGTCCATCAGATCGATGCGGAACGAGGAGTCGAGGAGCACAGTCACAGTCGAACCGAACAACGGACCGATCTTTCAGATGGTACGAAGCTTTCAGTACGAACGTCTATATCGATGGCTGCACAATGGTCGATCGAGAATGTCGATCGACAGGGAGACGTTTCGGAACGCGGACGAGGCCGAACTCGCGGAGCTGTCCGCCCCGGATCGAGTGCTCGGGTTCCTCGCGAGCCACGACGATCGGGCGTTCAAGGCCCGGGAGATCGCCTCCCGCACCGGTCTCGACGAGGGTGCCGTCAGCACCGCCCTCACGCGGTTGAAGGACCGGGACCTCGTCGAACACAAGGCGACCTACTGGGCCATCACCGACGACGAGACGCGTCTCGACGCGTACGGTGGCTACGAGCGTGCGACCGCGCTGTTCAACGAGACGCTCGGCGAGGAGGACGAGGACGAGTGGCGCGAGCACGCGCCGGAGGATCCGCATCCGAGCCGGGAGACGAGCAGTGAGTGACGACGACGCGCAACCGATCTTTGAGCGGGGAGACGTCGTGTACGGAACCGATCCGTTCAAGCCCGGCGAGACGTCCAGACCGTGGCTGATCGTGTCGAACCACGAGGACCATCCGTTTCACGGCGACCAATACCTCGCATGTACGCTCACGACGAAGTCGTGGATGGAGGGAGTGGTCGAGATCCCCGAGACGGGTTGGATCCGCGGAGGTACGCCTCGACGAAGTCGTATCGTTCCCTGGGGCGTCCAGTCCATCGTCCCCGAGGACATCGAACGCTGGCAGGGACGGATCGAACACGGAATCGTCGACGAAGCCGCCTCCGTGCTCATCGACGAATTGCGACGGTGAACGCGTGTTCGTGTAGGGGATTTGCGGGCAAATTGTTTTGGTGCGTTCCACGTACGTTCAAGAGTGGCTCACGAGATCGAGGACGAAACGACGGTGACCGAGAGCTACTCGGTCACGATCCCGGCAGCAATACGTTGAAAGGCGGGCGTCGAACCGGGCGACAAACTCCGCTGGCACGTCGACGAGGAGGGGGCGATCTCGGTCGAACTCGTCGAACAACGCTACGGCGCGTTTTCACGGTTGGACCCGGTCGACGTCGGTGAACCAACCGACGCCGCGGCGGATCACGACCACATTGCCGGAGACTCCTGAGGGCCGGAACCATCGTTGAACAGGAGCATGGACGTGTCAAGGACGAGACCGTCACCATTCGAAGTCGGGTGAGATGCTTGCGATCCGGTCGACGAGACCGAGGCCGACGACGCCCGTTACAGCGAGGATGACGAATACCTGACCTCGAAGTGACTGCAGGACCTCTACGCGACGCTCGACGTCTCAGTACTCGCGGATCTCGACGTCCGGGATCGGAGCGAAGTCCGTCGGATTCCCGGTGACGACCGGTTCGTCGTGACGGATCGCCGTCGCGGCGATCCTGACGTCACCCTGGCCGATACGGTTGCCGTCACGGCGAAGCCGTCCGTCGATCCGGCCGGCGTGTTTCGCGACGTCCTCGGTGACGGCGACGATCGGCCGCGAATCCAACACGGAGCGGATCGCTTCGATCTCGCGAAACGTGTCCTCGACGTAGCCGACCCCGACGTACAGCTCGTAGACGACCTGTGCGGGGATCTTCTGGGGGACGTTGGCGTCCTCGATCTCACGGGCGGCCTCGATCGCCGCCTCGTCGCCGTCCATCAGATCGATGAGAAACGAGGTGTCAAGGATCATCGTCACCGCCGAACCGCTCGACCAGCTCGTCGACCTCCCGCGTGCCGGCGTCGTCGGACTCCTCGATGGCCCGACGGAACTCGTCCGCCTCCTCATCCGAGAGGATCCCGACCAGATCGAGCAGCGATGCGCCCCCGATGAGGCGGTCGATCGCCTCGGAAAACGTCTCGTCCGGTCGCTTCTCGCTCCTGATGCGCTCGTAGACGTCCTCGTCGAGCCGGACGTTTCGAGTACCCATGCGTATACGTCGTATACTATCCGGCTTGAAGGTTACGCGGGTGGGGAATCGGGACCTCGTCGAACACGCGCTGAGTCGCGATCCCACACTCGCTCGAACGCGCGAACGCGTGAACGCCCGAACCGACCTCACGCCCCGCCGTGGCGTCGAATCCCGACCGCGACAGCGATCGAGACCACGAGCCCCACGATCGCGGCGCCGACGCCGAACCCGGGCGTCTCCTCGACGAGGTCCGATGGGGGATCCTCGGTGAACGTGGGGAGGTCGCTCCGGGGCGTCCCGGCGGTCGTCGGGGCTCCGGGACCGACGATCGTCGCGTTCGCCGTCGCGATGGCTCCCTCGGCCTCGGTCTCGAAGCTCACCTCGGCGGTGTCGCCGGGGGACGCCTCCGTGAGGTTGAACGTCCCGGCGAAGCTCCCGTCCGTCCCCACCTCGACGGTCGCGAGTTGGACGTACGACAGCGAGGCGGTCTCGCCGGAGGCCACCCGCAGGGTCGCCTCCGTTCCCGGCGCCAGGTTCGTCTCCCCGGCGACCCGGACCGGCCGGTCGCTCCGCAGCCGAAGGGTCCCCTGGCCGTCCTCGCCGGCGTCTCCACCTCCCGTACCGTCACCGCCGCCCGCTTCGTCCCCTATCGCCTCGAAGCTCGCGTGGGGGGGTGCAACGGAGAAGTTCGTCTCGCCGGTGGCGTTCTCGCCGGGATCGAGGTACGGGAAGGCGGGCTGGCCCGGATCGCCGCCGGCGCCGCCCAGCAGTCCGCGGTAGAACGTCTGGATGTGGCGGTCCTCGCGGTCGAACAGGAACGGTTCCTCCGGGTCGCTCTCGTAGTCCATCGACGCCGAGAAGTCGCGTCCGCCGTCGCCCGTCCCCGGATCGAAGGCGTCGACCTCGCGCGTGTCCACGACCACGTACAGCTCGCCCGCCTCCTCGTCGGCGTAGACCGCGACCGTCTCGGGGTCGACCTCGGAGAGGTCGAGCACCTCGAAGGGCGAGTCCACGCTCCCGCTCGGGCCCGGACCCTGCAACACCGGCCCGCTCTCGGCCTCGACCGCGAAGCGTACGCCCTCGCCCGTGCGCGTCTCGAGTTCCGCGAGGGTGTTCGGGGAGAAGCCCTCCTCAAGCGACGCGAAGTCGCCCTCGATCGCGACCAGGTGTCCGTAGATCCCGGTCGCCTCCGCCTCGATCACCAGTCGGTCGCCGGCGGCCACGGACTCGCGCGGACCCATCGACTCCTGGAGCGCCGTCCGGTTTTCGGCCGCGTCGGCGGGGCCGGCCGGCGCGGCCCGGATCGAGACGTCCTCGATCCCCGGCCGGGAGAGGTCGATCGTCGCACGGCCGAGCGGTGCGGCCTCCGTGATCGCCTCGGCCGCCTCGTCCGTCCCGCCCGCGTCGCCCTCCGTCGCCGCCATCGCGGAGGTTCCCGGCTCGGCCTCGCCCGGCGAGGTGGAACCCGCCTCGAGGACGCGAAACTCGCCGGACGTGCCGGCGGCGATCGGGTACGTGCCGGGCTGGATCGGGCGGGCGAGCTGGTCGATCCCGCGGTCGGTGTCCGCGGAGACGATCAGCCCCAGCTCCGCGAGGTAGGCGTCGAAACCCGGGAGTGGCTCGCCGTCGGCGCCGACGAACGTCGGCCCGTTCTCGCCGGAGGGAAGCCGCCCGTGGACCGCGCTCCGGACCTCGTCGCCCGGGGAGTGGTAGACCAGATCCGCGTTCGTGGCGCTCACGCTGTCGCTCGTCCCGAGGGTTCTGGTGTTCACGGAGACGGTCACCTCGCCGTCGTCGTCGGCGTCCACGAGGTAGAGCACGTCGATGAAGCCGGCCTCCGCGCTCCCGATCTGGACGTACGCGTGGTCGGGAACGTCGTCGCCGGCGCCGGCGTCGTCCGCGTCGGCACCATCGTCCGAATGGGAGTCGTCGCCCGGCCCGTCCTCGTCGACTCGCTCCGAGAGGTCCAGCGTCAGCGTGACGACGTCGCCGGCGGGGTCCTCGTAGGTCGCCTCGCTCCAGCCGCCGGTTCGCTCCTCGCCGTCTATCCGGATCGTCGCGTTCTCCGTCGATTCCGTATCCGTCCCCGAACCCGGATCGACGGTCCGGCCGGTCTCGGCGGTCGCGCCGGTCGCGTTGACCTCCACGGTTTCGGCGGACGCGACGTCTCCAGCGGACGCGGCGTCACCTCCGATCGCGATCCCACCGTCACCCGCCGCGGTCCCGCCGGTCGCGGCGACCGGGACGGTCGCGAGCGAGCAGAGGGCCGCAACGCAAAGCGCCGCGAGGAGGGCCGCCCGCGCCGTCGTTCGAATGGGTGTATCGCGTGTCATCGTTCGGTAGGTGGGAGGGCCTGGACCGGAACGGGGCGATGGCCGGCGATCCGGGCGTCGTCGACGCCTCGAGATCCGCGACGTTCGAGGGGACGGACACCGGGCCGGGACGGACCGCCGTCTCGGGTACGGGGGCGTTCACCCGGAAAGAACGATGGAGGGGGTAAATACTTTGGGCGATGGACCGAGAGCGGTTTCCACGGAACCGGCTTCGTGCCACCGGCAGTGAATCGACCCGATATGATGGTGTTCACCCCATAGAGTTATTGTGATGTGGAACGATCCATCATACGTCGATGGACGCTCGGACCATCCGGGACTTCACGAACACCTTCGAGGGCCATGTCGAACGACAGACGATCATCGAGACGGACGATCCGGCGTACCCGTCGGGCTACAAGTACTCGCTCCACTTCGGAACGCTCGACGGGGAGACGATACTCCGATACGACAACTCCCACGAGGACACGAAAGGACACGAGCGCCACACGTCCGAGGACGTGATGGAAATCGAGTTTCCCGGAATGCTCGAACTCGTGGAACGCTTCGAGGAGGAGATCGCCGAACGCCGGTCGTAACCCACCAACCGACGCCACCCAAACCATGACGGAACTCGAGCAAACCCCCGACGATCGAACGCTCCACGTCTACGTGGGAGCGGAGAATCGACTCCGAAAACGAACCAAAGAGATGATCCGGGCAGCCGAATCCGACGACGACCGAGAGGAGATCGGACACGTCCACGTCCTCAACTTCGAATCCGAGGCCGAACTCGCCCGACTCCTGAGTCCCGCGAACTTGGAACTCCTGCGGGCGATCCGCCAGCACCGGCCGGAGAGCATGCGGGCGGCCGCAGATCTGGTGGATCGGGACTTCAAGCAGGTCCATCAAAACCTCACGGAACTCTCCGAACTCGGCGTCATCGAATTGGTGTCGGAGGGACGATCGAAGCGTCCCGTCGCGCAGTACGACGACATTCAAGTCCACTACTCGCTCGTGAACGGCGAACCGGCGAGCGAACGAGCCGGTGCGTAGTTGGGCATACCACCTCTTCCGGGTGCCGCGATCCTGACGCGACCACGGGGGATCGTCCGATCGTGGCCCCTCATGAACTCCCGCTCGCCGTGCCGGCGAGCCCCGCAAGGGACCCCGCCTCGTCGTAGCGGGCCCACAGCAACACCGCGGGGGGGAGGGCGACGACGGACATGACGAACGAGTAGGTCACGCTCAGCGCCATCAGGAGCCCGAAGTCGCCGAGAACGGGCGTGATGGCGAGCGCGAGCGCCCCGGTCCCGAGCGAGGTGGTGAGCATGCTGCCCAGGAGCGCGCCGCCGGTTCCCGAGAGCGTGATCACCATCGCCTCGTGGGCGCCGGCGCCGGCGTTGTACTCGTCGATGAACCGGTGGGTGGTGTGGACGGAGTAGGCGATCCCCAGTCCGATGGAGATGGAGAGGATCGTCGCCGTGAGCGCGTTCAGCGACATGCCGAGATATCGCATCGTCCCGATCAGGTAGGCGATCGCGATCAGGATGGGGAAGACGTTGACGATCCCGAGCATCGGCTTGCCCTCCAGAACCCCGTAGGCGATCACGAGGAAGACGCCCGTGAGCCCGACGGCCAGGATCATCCCCTCGATCGCGGAGGTGAAGATGAGGTCGGTGACGGCGTCGAAGACGACGATGGAGCCGGTCGCCGTGGCCGAATACCGGAACTCCTCGGCGAACTCCCGGGTGTCGGCGGCGGCCTCGTCCTGGGAGGCGTCCGACTCGATGGCGTAGTCGACCTGCGCGCTGCGGCGGTCCTCCGTCAGGTACCGCTCGGCCCGGTCGCCCGCCGGGGATGCGAACAGCTCGTCGTAGATCCGCTCGAGGTTCTGGTCGGGAATTCCGTCCCCATCACGGTCGTTTCGGGCGACGAGCGCCGCGAACTCCGGGTCCCGTTCGGCGTGGGAATCGATCACCGTGACGATGCTCTGCGGCCGTGCGCCGCCGCCGGAACCGACCGCGAGCGAGTCGGGCGGGTCCTCGTTCGGGGCCGAAAGCGCCTCGAGGGCGTGGCCCTCCTCGAAGTTGCCCTCGACGTACAGCTTCACCGACTGGTCCTGGTTGGTCGCGAACCGGTCCTCGAGGAGGTTGATCGTCTCCGTGACGGTGTACTCGCCGGGCGCGAACGGCTCCGGGAGGACGGTCACGTAGCCGGGCTGTTCCTCCGGCGGCAGGAAGTCCTCCGTCTCGAAGGAGGTGTCGACGCCGCTGCCGTAGGCGGCCGCGACGCCGCCGGAGAGGAGCAGCGCGATCACGAACACGACCGGCGCGTACCGGCTCACGACGGCGGGGAACGCGAGCGCCCGGCCGAGCGCGGACTCCTCGGAGGCGATCGGCTTGGAGTTGAACTCGGGAACGCCGAAGTCGGCGCGCAGCCGGTCGACCTCCAGCTTCGCGGCGGGGAGGAAGAGCCCGAAGATGAGGAACGTGAAGACGATCCCGATCGCCGAGGCGATCCCCATGTTCCGGATCGGGGTGAGATCCGAGATCACGTTGGCCCCGAACCCGAAGACGGTCGTCACCGTGACGATGACGAAGGCGATCATGAGCTGGTTGTTCGCCTCGCGCATCGCCTCGGTCGCCTCGAACCCCTGGACCGTCTCCTCGCGGTAGCGGTTGATGATGTGGATCCCGAAGTCCACCCCGACCGCGAGCAGCAACACCGGCACGGAGATCATCTGCTGGTTGAACGGGATGCCGGAGTAGCCGAGGAAGCCGAACGTCCAGACGACCGTCATCAAAAGCGCCAACAGCCCGAGCGCGAGGTCGATCGGATCGCGGTAGGCGACCGTCAGGAAGCCCAACAGCAGGACGACGACGACGGGCATCACGATGGTGAGCGAGTCGCCGATGACGTTGCCCATCTCCGCGTTCGTGATCCCCGAACCGAACGCCCGGATGTCGCCCGGCTCGTCGCTCGCGATCGACTGGACGTCCGTCTGAACGTCGGTTAGGTCCCCGGAGGAGAACCCGCTCGGAACGTCGTGGGAGACGACGGTGATCGACGCCGAGGCGGAGGGATCGCTCGGATTGAAGTCCTCCGAGAGGGTTCTCGAAAACGCGGGGTTCTCCGCCGCCAGTCGCCGCACCGTCCGACGGATCTCCGTCGGCGTGGACCCCTCGACGACGCGCCGCTGTTCGGCCGCCGTCGTCGCGGAGGGATCGATGGCCTGTGCGACGATCGGCGCGGGGCCGCTCGCGGACTCCATCCGGAGGTCCTCGCGCTTTTCGACGCGCTCTATGACCCGGAGGTTGCGCACGAGCGCCCGCTTCGTGAGGACGTTGTCGCCCGTGTGGATCAGCTGTGTCGACTCGCTCTCGGGGGTGAATGGGTCCTCGAACTCCTCGTTGACCGCGTCGAGCGCCTGCTGTTCGGGGAGGTCCTCGGTGAACCCCTCGGTGGAGTCCGTCTCGGTGCTGATGAGCCCGAACCCGCCCATGAACACGACGGTGAGGACGAGGAAGGCGATCACCACGGTCCGCGGGCTGTCGACGATCGTGTCGTTGAGCCGTCTCGTCGCCGCCTCGATCCGATCGCCGAGAGTCATGAACGTGGACCTCCGACTCCGTCTCCGGGCGCTCGAGAGCCGTTACTCGTCGGCCAGTGGCCGCCGATCATCGGCTACTGCCTCCGGTACCAGACCGCTCCCGCCACCGCCACCAGGACGACCGCCGCCAGGATGAGCGGGAGCGGCAGTCCGCCGTCCTCACCCTCGACCACGTCGATCGGCATCCGAACCGTGTTCGACAGCTGGCTGTTTCCGTCCGCGTCGTCGTAGCGGAAGTCGAAGGAGATCGGGTAGGTCTTCTCGGGCGTCGCGGAGGCGGCCGCGGTCAGCTCGAAGGTCACGGTGACCGTCTCGCCCGGCTCGATCGACTGGACGTACCCGGTGTCCGTCTGGCCCGTATCGAGCGGGTCGTCGGCGAACAGCCGCGCCTCGACGTCGCTCGCCGTCTCGTCGAGGTTGTTCGTCACCTCGACCGAGAGGGTCCGCGAGCCGCCCGACTCGATCGTCGAGTTCGCGATCGCGACGTCGAACTGGTCGCGCTCGGGTGCGACCTCCGCGAGCACGTCGAGCTTCTCGTAGGCGCGCCGGTCCCCGTCCTGGTTGCGGTAGCGGACGGCGAACTCGAGCGACTTCGCGCCCGCCTCCGCCTCGCTGCTCACCTCGAGCGGGAGCGTGAAGGACGCGGACTCGCCCGGATCGAGCGACCCCACGGCGGCCGACTCCTCTATGGGGACGACGCTCGAGGAGTCGTCGGCGTATCGAACGACGACGCTGTCCGCCCTCTGGGGGCCGACGTTCGTGACGGTTCCCTCGATCTCGCCATCTTCGCCGGCCCGAAGCGACGAGGAGACGTCCTGGAGGTCGAACGACTGCTCGGGGGCGGTCGCGATCCCGGCCGTCATCGGTCTGGAGGTCGTGTTGATCCCGTCGGTGTCCTCGTAGTTCACGGAGAGGTCGACCGTGTATCCTCGGCGGGCGGCGTCGGAGGCGAGCGCCACGCTGTAGTTGATCGTGCGCGTCTCGCCCGGCTCCCACTCGCCGACGAACGCGGTCGAGCTCGTGTCGCCGGACTCGAAGGTCAACGCGCCGCTTCTCGACTCGGCGACGACGCTCGCGTCGCCGGCCGGCTCCGAGCCGACGTTGCGAAGGGTCATGGAGACGTCGCTCTCGTCGCCGATCTGCGCCGTCGCGTTCGTGTCGACGACCTCGAAGCGGGCGTCCTCGGTGACTTCGACCGTGATCGATCCGGTCCGCGAGCGCGTGAACTCCCCGTAGTCCGTGCCGTAGGCGTCGTAATCGACGAGGCGGGTGAACTGGTACTCGTACTCGATCGGGATCCGGTAGGTGCCCGGTTCGGCCCCTTCCGCGATCGTGATCGGGACGGTCATTTCCGAGGAGCCGGTCGGCAGATTCCCGACCGCGATCTGGCCGGTTCGGACGTCGATCGGGACGTTCGAGTCGTCGAGTTCCATGGTCATCCCGCGGGCGGTGGTGACGCGCTCCTCGTACTGGGCGGGACCGCCCTTGTCGATCCTCCCGCGGTTCGTGATCGCGATGGAGAGTTCACCGAGGGAGCCGGCGGGAACCTCGCCGGAGGCCGTCGCGAAGGTGATGTCGGGCTGGCCGATCACCTCCCCGGACTGCTGTGTCTGTGCGGCGACGCCGCCGGGAACGCCGGCGAGGGCGGGACCGACGACGACGGACCCGACGAGAACGACGACGAGGGCGACGACGAGCGTTGGCGGGCGATTCTGTCTCATGGGCGAACACCGGAGGATGGAGTGTCTCTCATTCGTTGGTGACGGGGGGGACGTGAGTCGGGACCGGCGACGGCGATGCGTCGGCGATCCGGGGCGAACGGTCGGAGGACTGTGCGGCGATCATCGACTGACTAACTACTTAGTCACATTCTCGAGGGGTCGCATATCAATCCGTTGGTTTTCGGTTCGAACGGCGGACGGGATCACGATTCGGTCCGGTAGAGCCCGATCGCCGCGGCGGCCAGGATCACCTCGGCGACCTTGGAGGCGATCGAGAGGGGGTTCACCTGCCCGCCGAACGCGAAGAACGCGACGAACGTCGCGAGCGCGTACGCGCCCGCCACGAGGTACAGCTCCCGGCGCCAGTACCGCGTGAAGAACAGGGCGATCCCGCCGAGATAGCCCGCCCCGTTCAGATAGAACAGGATCCCGGTCGTGCGGCTGAACCCGATCACCTGCGGCGCGAGAAACAGGTGGATCCCCGCGGAGACCAGGGCCGCGAGGACCGCGATGTACGCGACGGGCGAGGAGGGTCTTCGAAACGTCGAACGAGCGCCGCCGTCGGTCGCAGTTCGCGTCGCCATGGCGAAACCATGTCGGCCAGCCATAAAGAAATATCTCCGAACGGGACGGTCCCGAACCTCGTCTCCGGGTATGCCGCCCCAACAGTTGAAGTGCGGCGATGGCCGAGAGGTGGCATATGAACGAGGACGACGGGCGCGACGGAACGCCGACCGGGGGAGGAGATCCCCCGTCCGGCTCGGGCGCGGCCATCCGGCGGCTGGACGAGCGCACGATCCAGCAGATCGCGGCAGGAGAGGTCGTCGAGCGTCCGGCCTCGATCGTCAAGGAACTGGTCGAGAACGCCCTCGACGCCGACGCATCGCGGATCGCGGTCGCGGTGACCGGCGGCGGAACCGAGCGCATCCGCGTCCGCGACGACGGGGTGGGGATCCCCCCGAACCAGCTGCCCGAGGCGGTGGCCGAACACGCCACCTCGAAGATCGGCGACATCGACGACCTGGAGTCGGGGGTCGGAACGCTCGGGTTCCGCGGGGAGGCGCTCTACACGATCGGCGCGGTCTCCAGGCTCACGATCCGGTCGCGTCCGCGCCCGGAGGCGTACGGGGATTCGAAGGAGGACCCGAGCGACGGGGATCCGAGCGTGGGCGTCGACGCCGACTCGGGAGCCGAGATCACGGTCGAGGGCGGCGAAGTCGAGGAGGTCCGCCCCGCGGGCTGTCCGGTCGGCACCACGGTCGAAGTCGAGGACGTCTTCTACAACACGCCCGCCCGCGAGAAGTTCCTGAAGACGGACGCCACGGAGTTCGACCACGTGAATCGGGTCCTCACCCAGTACGCGCTCGCGAACCCCGACGTGGCGGTCTCGCTCGAACACGACGGTCGCGAGACGTTCGCGACCGAGGGAAACGGCGACCTCGAGAGCGCCGTGCTCGCCGTCTACGGGCGCGACGTCGCGACGTCCATGCGTCAAGTGGAGTGGCGACCGACGGAGAACGAAACGAAGGCGGGATCGGAGTCCGGTGCGATCGATGAGGAGACGAACGCGCCGGGAGCCGACGACGGGGACCCGGTTCGGCGCGTCCACGGACTCGTCTCCCACCCCGAGACCACGCGCGCGAGCCGGGAGTACCTCTCCACGTTCGTCAACGGCCGGTACGTCCGGTCGAGCACGCTCCGAAACGCCGTGGTGGACGCCTACGGCGGCCAGCTGTCGGCCGATCGCTATCCCTTCGCGGTCCTCTTCGTCGAGGTGCCGGCGGAGACCGTGGACGTGAACGTCCACCCCCGCAAGACGGAGATCCGTTTCGACGCGGAGGCGGCCGTCCGCGACGCGGTCGAGACGGCCGTCGAGCGCGCGCTGCTCGATCACGGACTGGTCCGCTCGGGCGCCCCGCGCGGCCGGTCGGCCCCCGCGGAAACCCCGATCGAACCGGAACGTCCCGGAACCGAGGTTCGGGGCGGCGCCGGAGCGGGTGATGATCTGGGAGCGGACGACGGGGCTGACACGGCGGCCGAGGGAGCGACTCGCGACGACGCGACGATCGAACTCGATCCGGACGACGAGGACGCCTGGCTCGTCGAGGGGCTCTCAGAGCCGGAGACGTCGATCGACGTCGGGACGGGGACGACTGATGGAACGGACGCCGAACGAAGCAGCGAGGGCGAGGAGGAAGAGGTGGGCGAGGAGGACGTGGTTGACGAGGACGGAGAGACCGAGATCGGTGAGACGGGAGCCGGAGAGCCCGAAGGGGACGAGACGACCACTCACCACGCACGCGCGAACCGGGAGGAGGCGACGGACGTGAACGCGTCGCCCTCCCCGCGAACGTGGCAACGCGAGGATCCGGACGGGAGCGACGTGTCGCCACGTGCGGAGACGGCCCCGAGCCGAGCGTCGACGGATCGATCCCACGATCCGGGTTCGGACTCGGCTACGGGAAGCGATTGGGAACGGATCCGGTCGTTCCCCAGTCCGAACGAGCAGGAGACGCTCGACGGCGAGACGACCGCGGGGACCGAACGGGCGTTCGACTCGCTGCCGCGGCTTCGGGTCCTCGGACAGCTCCACGGGACGTACGTGGTCGCGGAGACGGACGAGGGGCTCGCCCTCATCGACCAGCACGCCGCCGACGAGCGCGTCAACTACGAGCGGCTGCAGACGGCGTTCGCCGACGGGATGGACGCCCAGGCGCTCGCCGAGCCGGTGACCGTCGAGCTGACGGCGCGGGAGGCCGCGCTCCTCGGGGAGTTCGAGGAGTCGCTCCGCGAGATCGGGTTCCGAACGGAGCGGTCCGGCGACCGGGAGGTCATCGTCTCCGCGGTTCCGGCGGTCTTCGATGCGACCCTCGATCCGGAGCTGCTCCGGGACGTGCTCGGGTCGCTCGTAGAGGAGGGATCGGACGACGCCGAGCCGGTCGAGGACGTCGTCGACGAGCTGCTTTCCGACCTGGCCTGCTACCCGTCGATCACCGGAAACACGTCCCTCACGGAGGGATCGGTCGTCGGGCTCCTCGACGCGCTCGACGACTGTGAGAACCCCTGGTCGTGTCCCCACGGGCGACCGGTGGTGATCCGCATCGACGCGGCGGAGATCGACGACCGGTTCGAGCGGGACTATCCGGGCCACTGACCGTTCGGCAATTCGTCACGTCGATCCGGATCGTCGTCACGAGCGGTAGCCCCGGAAGGGCGATCGTCGCCCGAAACGGACGGAATCGGGGACGCAATGCCCATCACAAACCATTATATATAGATCATCCTAAACATGTATCATGGTACGTGAAACCAACACGAGCCGCGTCGATCGACGGTCGTACCTGCGAATCGCGGGGACCGGTGCCATGGTGGGGCTGGCGGGCTGTGGCGGGAACATCGGCGGCGGGGGCGGTGGCGGCGGGCCCGGATCGCAAGTCGAGGACGAAAGCGATCCGGCCGCCTCCTACGAGGGCGTGGAGCTGAACTTCGCGACGAGTTCGAACTACATCGACGCGTGGGACGACCTCGCCGCGGGGTTCTCCGAGGAGACGGGGATCGAGGTGACGGTCACCTCCTACGCCCAAAGCGAGATGCTCACCCAGCTTCTCAACCAGTTCCGGGCACAGGAGGCCTCCTTCGACGCGTTCATCAGCGACGTCATCTGGACGGGATCGTTCATGCAGCCGGGATTCGCTGAGGACCTGGGTCCGTACTTCGACTCCCCGCTGGCGAACGACGACTACGACTACGACGATCACCTGAACGTCTTCGCCGAGAACTACGGCCAGTGGGACGGTACCCGCTACGGGCTTCCGTGGTACGGCGACGTGATGAAGCTCTCAGTTCGCAAGGACGTCCTCGAGGACCACGCCGACGCCTACGAGGAGGAACACGGCGAGTCCATCATGCCCGAGATGTTCGGCGGCTACGAGAGCTACGAGAAGTTCAACCGCGTCGCCCAGTTCATGCACGACGAGGGATGGGACATGGGCCTGGAGGGCCAGCGCGGGTGGAACATCGTCTACAGCTACCCGAACCGCTTCGCCGCCGAGACCGGCGAATCCTCGATGTTGGACGACGAGGGGAACTCCCGGCTCGACATGGAGGGCGCGACGACGGCGCTCCAACACTACATGGACCAGGTCGAGTGGGCGCGCAACCCGCTTTCGACCGGCTACACCCAGAGCCGCGACCAGTTCCTCGACGGCAACACGTGGGCCGTCGAGCAGTGGGGGACCGCGACCGCCAAGTTCATCGACGAGTGGGGCTGGGAGGAGGGCGTTCGCGTCTCCCTCACCCCCGGCGGGTTCCCCAACCTCGGCGGCTGGGGCGTCCTCTTGAACACCTACTCGGACCAGGAGACCAAGGACGCCGCCTTCCTGTTCGCCCAGTGGACCACCTCGAAGGAGATGGACAAATACGCCTTCACCGAACACGGCGTCACGCCGACGCGTCGATCGTCTTTCACCGACGAAATAAAGGAACAGAACCCGCAGGCGCGCTATCAGGACCCCGAGGAGAACCCCGGGATCGAACAGCTCTCACTGCGGCCCCGGAACCCGCAGTACCAGGAGCTGGGCGACACGATGCAGGTCCAGATAAGCGAGGCGCTCTCGGGCAACTCGAGCGCCGAGGAGACGATGCAGAACATCCACGAGGAGTGGCAGGACATCATGAGCGACGACTGATAGATGAGGGCTCTCGACTCCTCAACCGAAGCGGCGCTCCGCGAGCGTCTCGACGACGAGCGGACGATAGCGTGGCTGTTCGTCGCGCCCGCCGTCGCCATGTTGATGCTGGTCGCCATCTACCCGTTCCTGCTCATGATCTACAACAGCCTCTTCGATTTCAATCAGGCCGGGCAGATGGAGGCCTTCGTCGGCCTGGCGAACTACGCGCAGGTGCTCACGGACGGCCGGTTCACGAGCGGGGCGCTCTTCACCGTCGCGTTCGTCGTCATCGTCGTCACCGCGGAGTTCCTGCTCGGGCTCGGCATGTCGCTCGTCATCTACAGCAAGTACGTGAAGCATCGACAGCTGTGGGTCGTCCTCACCCTGCCGCCGATGATGCTCAGCCCCGTCGTCACGGGGTTGACCTGGCGGATGCTTCTCACGCCCGAATACGGGATGGTCAACCACCTCCTCGGCATCGAGATCGCCTGGCTCGCCTCCAGACCGTGGTCGGCGGTGGCGATCGTGGTCTCGGACGTGTGGATGTGGACCCCGCTTTTCGTCCTGGTGTTCACGGCGACGATCCAGTCCATCCCGGACGTCTACTACGAGGCGGCCCGGATCGACGGGATGAGCAAGTGGCAGCAGTTCAAGTGGATCACGCTGCCGCAGATGCGCACGGCCATCGTCATCGTCCTCCTGCTTCGGGTGGTCCGGGCGTTCAAGGTGTTCCCGAAGATACAGGTGCTCACCCTGGGCGGTCCGGGCTCCTACACGGAGTCGATCGCGATGGTGACGTACAACTACGGCTTCCGGTTTTTCGATCTGGGACGGGCCAACGCCGCCGGCGTCCTCTACTGGCTGTTGATGTTCGGCGCGGCCTACCTCATCTTCAAGTCGGTGGCCGAGGACCTCATCTCGCCGGAGGGTGACCACTGATGGACCTGAAGAAGACCTTCAACTACTCCCGGCTCGCGACCCGCGGGGCGGTGGCGGTCCTGTTGGCCCTCTGGATGGTCTGGATCTGGGGTCCCCTCGTGTGGGACCTGTTCGTCGGGCTGTCGGTGGAGCCGCAGACGGCCCCGCCGAGTCTCCTTCCCGACGAGTTCACCTTCGAACACTACCGCAACGTGATCGTCGACGAGGGGATGCCCATCTACATCCGCAACAGCGTCATCGTGACGGCGGTCTCCACGACCGTCTCCGTCGCCGTCGGCGCGCTCGCGGCGTACGCGTTGACCCGCTATGACCCCGGCGACGGACAGGTGAGCTTCTTCATCCTCAGCATGCGCTTTCTGCCGCCCATCGCGATCGCCATCCCCATCTACATGATGTTCGTCGGGATCGGGTGGATCAACACCTGGCGTGTGTTGATGATCGCCTACCTCCCGATCGGGATCCCGATCTCGACGTGGATCATGCTCATCTTCTTCCAGCGGATCCCGAAGGAGCTGGAGGAGGCGAGCCGCGTCGACGGATGGTCCCGGATCCAGACGTGGCGCCGGGTCGTCCTGCCGCTTGCGGCGCCGGGCATCTCGAGTGCCGCGATCTTGACGGCCATCCTGATGTGGAACGAGTACGTGCTGGCGCTGGTCCTCACGACCACCCAGGACGCACAGACGATCCCCATCTACCTCGCCGGGTTCGTCACGACGCGTGGCATCCTGTGGGGCCGGATGGGCGCGGCGACGATGATCGCGATAACCCCCATCGTCATCCTCGCCTTCATCGCACAGGAACGACTGGTCGCCGGATTCACCCTCGAATAACACATGGTAGAAACCACACTCAACGAACTGCGAAAGGAGTACGGAGACGTCGTGGCGGCCGATGACGTGTCGTTGACGCTTCACGACGGCGAGTTCATCGTCCTGCTCGGGCCGTCCGGCTGCGGGAAAAGCACCACGCTGCGGATGATCGCCGGGCTGGAGGAGCCGACGAGCGGGACGATCACCGTCGACGGGGAGGACGTGACCGACATGGGACCGAACAGGCGGGACTTCGCGATGGTGTTCCAGCAGGTCGCGCTCTACCCGCACATGAGCGTGCGGGACAACATCTCCTCGCCGCTCAGAGCGAGCGGCGTCGACGCCGGGACGATCGAGGAGCGCGTCGAACACACCGCCGGGATGTTGAACATCTCGGAGCTGCTCGATCGGAAACCCGGCGAGCTCTCCGGCGGCCAACAACAGCGCGTCGCCATCGGGCGGGCGCTAGTGCGCGAGCCGCGAGCGTTCCTGCTCGACGAGCCGTTCTCGAAGCTCGACCAGAAGCTCCGGATCCAGCTCCAAAAGGAGCTCAAGCGGCTCCAGGAACAGACCGGCGTCCCCACCGTCTTCGTCACCCACGATCAGGAGGAGGCGATGGTGCTCGCCGACCGCATCGCGGTGATGGACGAGGGGAAGCTCCAGCAGGTCGACACCCCGGAGACGCTGTATCGCTTCCCCACCAACGAGTTCGTCGCGGACTTCATCGGCAACCCGACGATGAACTTCTTTTCGGCGTCCATCGAGGGCGGGGAGGCCGTGATCGACGGCGTGACCTACGAGTTCCCCGGCGGCGACGGGGACCTCTCCGAGGTTCGTCGAATGGCCGCCCGCCCGGAGGACGTCATCCCGGTGGCGCCCGACAACGGCGGAGGTCTCCACGCGACGGTCGAGCTCGTGGAGATGCGCGGCTCGACGACGTACCTCATCGTCGACCACGACGGCGAGGAACTCACGGTCCTCCAGCCGGAGGACGAGCGCTTCGAGGAGGGCGACGAGGTGGCGTTGCGCTTCGAGTTCGACGACGTCTCGCTTTTCGACGGCGACGGGGAGCTGGTCCGCCACACCGACGTCGAGGACGAGCCCGTCTCCGCGAACGCCGAGTAGCGAAGGGTTGCCCCTCGAAACCCGATCTCCTCGAGTCCCCGCCGTTCGACCCTCGGCCGCGAGCGGACCACGCGTTCTATATACCGGGACCGTAAGTTGCGGACATGGAGTGGGACGCGTGACCGACCTCGTGACCTTCGGCGAAACGATGTTGCGGCTGTCGCCGCCGCGCGGCGAGCGGCTCGAGACGACCCGGAACCTCGAGGTGCAGACGGGCGGGGCCGAAAGCAACGTCGCCGCGGGCGCGGCACGGCTCGACGTGAACGCGGTGTGGCTCTCGAAGCTGCCGGACTCGCCGCTCGGGCGACGGATCGTCTCGGAGCTTCGAAGCCACGGCGTGCGAACCGGGATCGCCTGGGCGGACCCCGCGGGCTCGCGTACCGGGACCTACTACATCGAACACGGCGGGGATCCGCGCGGCACGAACGTCGTCTACGACCGTTCGGACTCGGCGTTCACCACGATCGAGGCGTCGGAACTTCCCGAGGGGATCTTCGAGAACACGACGACGTTTCACACGACGGGGATCACCCCCGCGCTCTCCGAGGCGGCCGAGCGGACGACGGTCGACCTCCTCGAGGCTGCGGGCGAGGCCGGGGTGACGCGAACGTTCGATCTGAACTACCGCGGGAAGCTCTGGTCGCCGGCGGAGGCGAGGAAGACCTACGAATCGCTCTTCGAACACGTCGACACCCTCTTCGTGCCGCGTCGGGACGCGATCGAGATCCTCGAGTGCGAGGGCGACGCGGTCGACATCGCTCACGGTCTGTTGACCGACCACGACCTCGAGACGGTCGTGCTCACCCGCGGCGAGAAGGGCGCGCTCGCGGTCTCCGACGGCTCGGTCCACGAGCAGGGGACCTTCGAGGCCGACACCCACGACGCGATCGGAACTGGGGACGCCTTCGTCGCCGGGTTCCTCACGCGGCGCATCGACGGCGGCGCCGTTCCCGACGCGTTGCAGTGGGGCGCGGCCACGGCCGCGCTCAAGCGCACGATCGGCGGGGACATCGCCGTGATCTCCCGCGAGGAGGTCGAGTCCGTCCTCGAGGGGGAGTCGGGGATCGATCGATAGCCGGCGAACCACGCCGTCCGCGGCGGGCGACGATCACGCCGTCCGCGGTGGACAACGCTTACTATCGCGCGAGCGCGAGGTGAACCATGCACGTAGCCGTTATCGGCGCGTACGGAAGCGCCGGTGCCGCGGTCGCGGAGGGACTGTACCCGCACGTCGGCGGCCGGATCGACCGGCTGACGCTCGTCGACGACGGGGAGCCGGGGGGAGGACTCTGCATCCTCGAGGGGTGTATGCCCTCCAAGGAGCTCATCTCGGCGGCGACACACCGTCACCAGGGTCGCGTCGACGACCGGCTGACGGGCGAGCCGCACGAACTCGACCTCGAGCGGGTCGTCGCGGAGAAGAACGACCGAACGCGCGGGTGGGCCGGCCACCGCCGCGAATCGATCCACGAGATGGCCGAGGACGAGGACGTCGAGTTCCTCCACGAGCGGGCGCGGTTTCTCGACGACCACACGATCGAGGTGGACGGGGACACGATCGAGGCGGACTACGTCGTGATCGCGACCGGGTCGGTCCCGAACGTCCCGGACGTGCCGGGGCTCGAGGAGGCCGGCTACTACACCAGCAAGGACACGTTACACGCGACGGAACTCCCGGATTCAGCGGTCGTTCTCGGCTTCGGATACGTCGGCCTGGAGATGGTCCCCTACCTCGCGGAGGCGGGCGTCGATCTCACCGTGATCGAACACGACGAGCGGCCGATCGACGAGGCGGACCCCGAGTTCGGCGACGCGCTCCTCGAGATCTACCGCGAGCAGTTCGACGTCGAGATCCGAACCGAGGTCCGCGAGGACCGGGTCGAAACCACGGCGGAGGGGGTTCGCCTCCACCTCCGACGCGAGGACGGCGCCGAAGCCGCAGCCGATCCGGAGCCGGTCGAGGCCGAATCGATCTTCTGTTTCACCGGCCGGGAGCCGAACCTGAACGGGCTGGGACTCGAGAACACCACGCTCTCTCCCGCCGACGATTGGATCGACGCGACGATGCGACCGCCGAACGCGGAGCGGACCTTCGTCGTCGGCGACGCGAACGGCCGCGAGCCGATCCTCCACGTCGCGAAGGAACAGGGGTACAAGACGGCCGAGAACGTGCTCGCACACGCCAAGGGCGAGCCGGTCGAGCCGTACTCGAACGTCCACCACCACGTGATCTTCTCGGGCGCGGCGATCTACCCCTTCGCGCGCGTCGGCCACACGCCCCGATCGGCGGTCGAGGCCGGCCACGCGATCGCGACCGCGACCAGGCGGGCGAGCGACGACGGCGTGTTCAAATCGAAGGACGTCCCCCACGGCCTGGCGCGGCTGGTCGTCGACGCCGAGGACGGGACCGTCCTCGGCTGGCAGGGACTCCACTACCACGCCGACGTGATGGCCAAGACGCTCCAGATGGCCGTCGAGATGGAACTCGACGTGCGCGAGATCCCCGATCGGGCCTACCATCCGACGACGCCGGAGATCCTCGACGGGCTGCTTCGTGAGTGTGCGGCGCAAGTCGACACGGACGCGGAGTGATCACTCCACGCCGGCCGGTCGTCACGGGTCCGTTCGACGGACGCGAACCGTTCGAACCCGGTTTCCGTCGGTCGTCTCCACGGCGATCGAGACGCCGGAATCGGGAAACTCGACGCGGTCGCCGGGCTCGCCGACGCGCCCGAGACGGGCGTTGACCAGCCCCGCGACGGTCTCGTACTCCCCGTCACGCGGCAGCGCGACGTCGAGTTCGAGGACGTCCGTCACCTCCCCGACCGTGACCTCGCCGTTCACGAGCAGGCCGTCGTCGGTGTGGCGAAGCGAGCGCTTCTCGCCGACCTCCGCGATGTCCCCGACGATCTCCTCTAGGACGTCCTCGATCGTGGCGATCCCCTCGGTCTCGCCGTACTCGTCGACGACGACCGCGAGGGGGATCCGCCGCGTCTGCAGTTCGGCGAGGAGCACGTCCACGCGCTGGGAGTCGGGGACGACCACGACCTCCCGGAGCACGTCGTCCAGATCGAGCCCCTCGCGGATCGCGCGTTCGGCGTCGCGGACGTCGACGAACCCGACGACGTGATCGAGGGACCCCTCGTAGACGGGGACGCGCGTGAGCCGTTCGCTCGCGCAGAGTCCGACGATCTCCTCGAGAGGGGTTTCGCGGTCGACCGCGACGACGTTCGGGCGAGGGACGAGGATCTCCCGGACGCTCGTCTCGTCGAGGTCGAAGACGCCCTCGACCATGCGCCGCTCGCGTTCGTCTATGGCCCCGACGCGCTCGCCGGTGGCGACGAGCCGCTCGAGTTCGGCCCGGGTAAGCCCGGGCGGAGTCGCCGTGGGCGAGCCGGTCACCCGTTCGACGACCGAAACGACGCCCTCGAAGACCGTGACGACCGGCGAGAGGACGCGTTCGACGAATGCGATCGGGCGGGCGACGGCGAGCGCGATCCGCTCGGCGTTGGCCACGCCGTAGGACTTCGGGGCGATCTCGCCGACGACGAGGATCAACACGGACATCACCGCGGTGGCGATCGTGACCCCCGCACCCGGACCGTAGGCGGCCGCGAGCGTGGCCGTCGCGAGGCTGGCCATCGTGATGTTGACCACGTTGTTGCCGACGAGGATCGTCACGAGCAGCCGGTGGGGGTCGTCCCGCAGTCGCGCGAGAACCGGACCGTCCGGATCCGTGCCGGCGGAGAGCGCCGCGACCCGGTGGCGCTCCAGCGAGAAGATCGCGATCTCGCTGGCGGAGAAGAATGCGCTCACACACAACAGGATCGCGATGATGCCCGCCGCGACGCCGATCGAGTCCGTGATCATGGCCCACTGTTCGGCGGCGGGTCGGTTATACGGTTCGGCAGCGGGTCGGTGTATGGTCCGACGGAACCGGCTTCGAACCGCGTCCGCGAGCCACGGCGGAGCGGCGACGAACGCGACGAGACGGGGTGGACGTGGCGACTAGACGGAGTAGTAGTACTCGCCGGTCCGCTTCTGCTCGCGGTCCTTCTGGGAGTCGGGTTTGTTGATCCGCGGGCGGCCGGTGCGCTCGTCGCGCCGGAAGGTGATGTCGAGGTCCGAGAGGAAGTCGTTCATCCCCGCGCGCATCTCCTGGGGCGGCTTGGCGTGGCCGTGGTGGGCCGGCTCGCCGTCGAAGACCATGAGCCGGTCGGCGAGCAGGTCGATCATGTAGATGTCGTGGTCGATGACGAGCACGGTCGCGTCGTGGTTCTCCGCGTACCGGCGGATCGCGGTCGTGGCGCGCACGCGCTGTTCGACGTCGAGGTGGGCCGACGGCTCGTCGAGCAGGTAGAGGTCGGCGTCCTCGGAGAGGCACGCCGCGATCGCCACGCGCTGGCGCTCGCCGCCCGAGAGGTCCGTGAGGTTCTGCTCCATGATTCGATCGAGCTGGAGCGGGTCCGCGATCTCCGTGTTCCAGTAGGAGCTTCCGACGCGGTCCGTGATGGACGAGAGGAAGGCGTCGACGCGCATGTGGCGGTCGATCTCGATGTACTGCGGCTTGTAGGCGATGTCGAGCGCGAAGTCCAACTCGCCATCGTCGGGCTCGAGGGAGCCGGCGAACAGCTTCGCGAGGGTGGATTTGCCGATCCCGTTGGGACCCACGATGCCGAGCACCTCGGACTCGTAGATGGTGCCGCCCTCGACGTCGAGGTCGAACTCCCCTTCGCCGTAGGACTTCCGGAGGTCCGGGTACTCGACGAGCTCGTTCTCCTTCGAGGAGACGCGTGGGGCGTGCTCCTCGAAGGTGATCGAGTCCGGACGGATCCGCATGTTCTCGTTGTCGAGGTAGCCCTTCAGGTACTCGTTGATCCCGTTTCTGACGGACTTCGGGTCGGTGATGACGCCGTAGGCGCCGGGTTCGCCGTAGGCGACGTGGAGGGTGTCCGCGAGGAGGTCGAGGATGGCCAGGTCGTGTTCGACGACGAGCATCGACCGGTCGGAGTCGGCCGCCAGCTCGCGAATGAGCCGGGCGGCGGTCATCCGCTGGCCGATGTCGAGATACGGGGTGATCTCATCGAGGAAGTAGAAGTCGGCGTCGCGGGCCAGACACGCGGCGATCGCCACGCGCTGGAGCTCGCCGCCGGAGATGGAGTCGATGTCCTGGTCCATCACCGGAGCGATGTTCAGCCGGTCGATGAGCTCGGAGAGCGCGCCGCGCTCGTCGGTGTGTTCGAGCAGGTCGCGCGTGTTCCCATCGAACTGCTTGGGGATCTGGTCGACGTACTGAGGCTTTCTGGCGATCGATATCGATCCCTCCCGAAGTCGATCGAGGTAGGTCTGCAGCTCGGTACCGCGGAAGCGGTCGACGACCGGCTCCCAGTCGGCCCCCTCGTCGGCTCCCTCGTGGTCGCCGAGGTTCGGGACGAGCTCGCCCGCGAGCGCGTGGACCGCGGTCGACTTCCCGATGCCGTTCGGTCCGAGGATGCCGGTCACGGAGCCGGGCTCGGGGACGGGCAGGCCGTACAGCGAGAAGGCGTTCTCGCCGTAGCGGTGGACGGGGTCCTCCTCGAGCTCGGAGGGAAGGTTGATGATCTCGATGGCGTCGAAGGGGCACTTCTCGACGCAGATGCCGCAGGTCTCGCCCAGACAGATCTCCTCGGAGATGCGGATCTGGTCGGGGTCGCCGTCCTCGGCGTCCTCGCCGCGCATCGTGATGCACTCCTTGCCCGTCCGGTTGGGCGGACAGTAGTTCATGCACTCGTAGTTGCACCGGTCGGGCTGACACCGGTCGAGGTCGACGACCGCGATGCTGTCGTCGGCCATGGCTACAGCCGAACACCCGAGGTCAAAAGGACCGTGTAGGTGATGAACCACAGCGTGAAGGTCATGAACACCACGTAGAGGTTGTCCTTCACGCCGAAGTCCGCAACGTCGACGCCGGCCAGCTTCAGAATGGGAAACTGGACGACGACGAACGCGCCCATCACCACGACGGCCATCGTGGATCCGCCGTTGGCGGGAGAGGTGCCGACGTACCAGGCGGACGCGAGCGCTGCGCCGATGCCGGCCAGACAGGCGATGGTCGTGACGACCACGCCGCGGGCGTGGCCGGTGAGTCCCGAGTCGTCGCTCATACCAACGGGTCCGCTGGCGCCGGTGAAAAGGCGTTCGTTCCGAAGCCGACCCGGGTCGACCCGGGCGAGGCGGGCGACAACGAGCACGAAACGAACCCCGGATGGAACACGCGGGAACGTCGAGAACACGTCGACGAGCCGACCAGCCACATTGGTCGCGCCGTGAGAGCGCGCGCGAGCCGGTTGCCTGACCGATCGGTCAGCCAGGACGGTGATCCGTCGGTTTATAGAGGCAAATACTTCCGCAATTCGCGGAGGACGCACGTCGGAGCGCGCCCAAACGGCCCGGATCGGGAGGATCTGCATGAACCTTTATCACGGTGTGCTATTTCGAGTCGTAACGATGGCTGGAACCGAACAGGGGAGCACCGACGGGACCGAGACGCTCGAGGACCTCCCTCCGAGCGCGAAGCTCGTGTTCAAGGTATTGGAGTACAACGGGGCGTTGACACAGAAGGGGATCGTCGAGGAGTCGATGCTCTCCGCACGGACGGTTCGATACGCGCTCGAGCGGCTCGAGCGGATCGGCGTCGTCGACGAGGACGTCTACTTCGCGGACGCGAGACAGAACCTCTACGAGCTCACGGAGCCGGCACGGGATCCCTCGACCGACGACAAGGAAGCCTGCTGTGCGGACTGAGGCGCAACGACGACCGCCCACCGTTCGAACTACTCCTCGGCGGCGATCTCACGGCTTCGGCGGACGGCCGAACGGACCGTGAGCGCGATCGCCACGAGCGTCCCGGAGGCGACCGCCAGGACGAACGCGAGCAGGAGAAACCACCCCTCGGGACCCATCACGGGATACTCGCGAGTTCCCTGGAAGGGACCCCACAGCTCGAGGACCCGAAACAGGTAGGCAGAAAGCGCCACGCAGGCCCCAGCGATCCCTCCGACGACGGCGTGTCGCCGGACGTCGAGCGCGGCGAGAAACGACACGAGCGGCGGCCGGTCCGGTCGCTTTTCACTCACGTGGGGACGTTCGATCCGCCGCGACATAGACGCATCGGAGCGGCGCGGTCGATCGATCGGACTCGAGCACGCGAACCACTCAAGTGAACCCGGTCCGAACCACGGCCGTGCGATCCGAACCGGGGACATCGGCCACGGGGGAGGGGCGTTCCCCCGTCGAATCGCCCTACGTGGACCTACAAAACCGCCTCGCGGAGATCCCCAGCGATCTGCGGGTTTCGGCCCTCCCGGACGGATCGATCGATCGGCGCTATCGGATCCAAACCGGGGTCGGAGGGGGACTCACCACGCGAGCAGCGCTCGCGACCGCGATCGAGGACGGCCGGAAGTCCCTGCAACTCGTTCCCGAGCGCACGGAACCCGGCGGACAGGCGGTGAACCTGGCGATCGGTGCCCACGAACTGGGAGCGAAGGTCGCACTTTGTGGCCACCTCGACGCGCCCGAGATGCCCGCGTTTCCCTTCGAGACCTATTCGTTCGGAGAGCCCGCGACCGTCAGGGTACTCGACCTCGAGGACGACGCCGTGATGTTGGCCGAGGAATCCGGTGACGTCCGGTCGTGGGGGGCCGCGGACCTCGAGGCGGCCCTCGAGTCGCCCGTCGACCCGCTCGACGCCGACGTGGTCTGTTGGTGCAACTGGGTCTCGTTCCCCCGGACGACGGAGGCGATCCGGATCGCGTCCACCCATGAGGACGACACGATTCGAAACGGGTCGCCGCAGATCCACCTCGTGGATCCGGGCGATCTCGTCGGCAGCGACCCGGACGCGATCTCGGAGCTGCTGGACGCGCTCGGAGAACTACAGGATCCGGAGGCGGTGATCGTGAACGCGAACCGCGCGGAGATCCGCGAGATCGCGGCGGCGATCGACGCGGATCCGTCCACGAGCGATCCTCAAGCACACGAGCGCGAGGACGAGCGTCTCCGTGACGATGACGAACGGCTTCGTGCGATCCGCGATCACGCGGGAATCGCCGGGGTCGTCATGCACGCCGAGCCGCGAGCCGGGATGGCGGTCGGGGACGATCACGTCGTCTCCGTTCAGAACTTCCGGCTCGAGGATCCCGACCGACGGATCGGAGGCGGAGATCGGTTCGGATCGGGATTCGCCGTCGGGCTCGCCGCCGGGTGGCCCGTCGAGACCGCCCTCGCGTGTGGAAACGCCGCGGCGGCGTACTACCTGACCCACGACCGGACCGGCGACGCCGAGGACCTCCGCGCCTTCGTTCGGGAGCGCTCACCGTCGAACGACGACGGTGGCGAGTGAACCGGCGGGTCACGGCAGCCGAGCGTCGGCCCGTCGACGGTCGGTCGACGGTCGACGGCTCGGCCGATCAATGGGCCGACGGATCAGCGCCGTCCGAGGACGTCGCGTTCTCCTCGAGTTCCCCGTAGATGCCGGCGTCGTCCTCGAGGTCATCGAGTCGGTCGGCGAGCGCCGACCCGAGGTCGTAGGTGTCCCGGACCGTCCGCGCGAGGATCCCGTCACGTCGGAAGGCGACCAGAACGGCGACGTAGTCGTCCGAATCGGGACGCAACAGGAAGACCGAACGGGGCTCCCCGTCGTCGAGCCGCTCGTTCACTCGAGCGACGAGGGGTTCCAGCGGAAGCGATCCGTCGGCGAGCGCGGAGAGCGTGTCGCGGCCGGGCGGATCCGCGAACAGGTACAACGCGCCGTTCGGCGTTCCGTCGCGTCCGCGGGTCGTCGTCGAGACCATCGCGTCGCCGGCGGCGCGCGCGTTCCGCCAGGCCTCCCTGGCCGCCTCGAACATACCCGTGACCTCGTCGGCGACGTGGATCCGGGTCTCGCGGACGACCGTGTACTCCTCGATGCGGGCGGTCGCGTCCGACCAGGCGAGCGTGGCGTCGACGACCCATCCGGGCTCCAGCGGCTCGACGTCCGCCGAGTGATCGCCGTCCGCCCGGAGCGGAGCGTACGCCTCGTCGGCGTCGGGGTCGTCGGGATGAACGGGTTCGTCCGGAACCTCGACCAGCGTGAACGCGTCGCCCTCGCGGCGCTGGACCCGAAACCGGCCGACGGTCGTCGGCTGCATGGAACATCGAAACGGGCGAGCGCCAATAAGCGAGGTGATCCGCATTGCGTCGACGGATCCGCACCGTTATGGGGAGCCGAGCCGTAGATCGCCCCACGAATGGGACTTCTCGAGGACAAGGCCAGGGCACGGACGTTCTACAGGTACCTCTCGAAGATCTACGACCGGATCAACCCGTTCATCTGGAACGAGCGGATGCGCGACGAGGCGCTCTCGTGGATGGATCTCGAGGCGGGCGACCGCGTTCTCGACGTCGGCTGTGGAACCGGGTTCGGAACGGAGGGGATCCTCCAGTACACGGACGACGTCCACGGCCTCGACCAGAGCGTCCACCAGATGGAGCGGGCCTTCGAGAAGTTCGGGAAACACGACCGGGTGAACTTCTACCGCGGGGACGCCGAGCGGCTCCCGTTCGCCGACGACACGTTCGACGCCGTCTGGTCGTCGGGGTCGATCGAGTACTGGCCCCACCCGGTCGCCGGGCTCCAGGAGATGCGTCGGGTCGCAAAGCCGGGAGCCACCGTCCTCGTCGTCGGTCCCGACCACCCGAACTCGCGGATCGCACGACGGATCGCCGACGCGATCATGCTGTTCTACGACGCCGACGAGGCCGACCGGATGTTCCGGCAGGCCGGGTACGAGGAGTTCGAACACCACATCCAGCAGGCCAGCCCCGGAAGTCCACGCGCCATCACGACCGTCGCGACCGTCCCGGAGTAGGCGGCGCGCCGCCGCGATCCCTCGTCCGTCGTTGACCGGTCTCGCGTCCCTCCCCGTTTCTCCTCATCTCTCACGCTTCCGTTGCCGTGGTCGAGAGTCGCGCGACCGGCGTCGACCCGGCGTCGATCCGCACCTCGACGGTCGCTCCCGGCGTCGGTACCGGGTCGTTCGTTCCCGCGATCGAAAACGACGCCCGGTCGCCGGCCGAAAGCGTCGTCGTCCCCGCGCTGTTGAACGCGCCGGTCGGGCCGGGCTCGAACCCGCTCGCGGAGAAGAACGGCACCGGCGGCTGCTCGGAGAGCGCCTCGCCGTCGACGCGAACGCTGATACGGACGTCGGAGACGTCGATCGGATCGCCCCCCTCGTGTGAGAGGGTCACCGTCGATTCCTCTACGGTCACGGAGAGGCTGGCGGTCGGCGCAGGGTCGATCGGGTCGGCGGCGCTCGTGACGATCGCGGCGAATCCGCCGCCGAGGACCACGACGAGAAGGAGCAGACAGACGGCCGCGATGGGAGCGAACGCCCGGTCGAAGCGGGGCCGATCGATCCTTCGGGGCGAACGTGGGCGGGGGACGGGCGGAAACACACGCCGTCTGCGTCGGTATCCCTCTAAAACCCTCGTCCCGGGACGGAACACGGGAGGAGGAGTCCGGAGACGCCCCGTACCGAAAGTCATCCGGAGACGCCCGGTACGGGGATCGAACGCGCGGTCGGGAGCCCTTCAGCTTTCGTCTTCGTTCCCCGATTCGGGAGGGGGTATCCGCGGCGGCGTGACGGGGGTAACCTCCGAAACCCACGCGACGCGGGGATCGTCGACGACGGTGGTTCGGTAGGGTCGATCGGGTGAGAGGATCCACAGGCGGCCCTCGGCGTTCGTGGACCCGACCTCGACGCTGTCGTCGTCGCCGGCGGCGACGGTTATCGTGGCGTTCGAGACGGGTTCGCCGCTTTCGACGTCCATGGCCGTCACGCGGACCGGGCCGCCCGGGTAGGTCGCATCGACGGTCACCTCGATGCCGTCCTGGGTCGTCGATCGGCGGTGGGAGTCCGAGAAGGACGCCAGATCGCGGCGCTGGTGTTCGATGAAGACGTCGCCGTCGCCGCCGCTTACGAACGTCCGAAGACGCCCTCCCTCAAAGGGGACGTTGACGCGGGTGAGCCCGTCGGTCCCGAGCGTGTCCGCGGAGAGGCTCCGGTCGTCGACGCGGGGGTACGCGGCGAGCGTTCGCTCGAGCGCGCGCTCGCTCTCGTCCGCGTCGCCGGCGGCGTCCCGGTCCCACCGGTCGCCGCGATAGACCTCTCTGAGGTACTCGCCGTCGTCGGCGTCGATGGCGGCCAACACGGCGACGTCCTCCCGGGTCTCCACGTATATCCGATCGGGCGATTCGCCCGCGCGAAGCGTCTCAAGCGCGTAGGATCGAACCGGCCCGTCGTAGACGCTCAACCGGAAGGCGAGCGAATCGGTCTCGAGCGAGGTTCCGGAGGTCTCGGCGGCGAGCGCGGCGAGCACGTCGAGTCGCGTGCGAAGCGCGTCCGCCGTGGCGGAGATCTCCGCGAGCTCGATGAACAGCTCCCGGTCGGACAGCTCGCCGCGCGCGTGGGCGTCGATCGCGGCCCGCTGGCGCTCGTAGAGGCGGGCCTCGGCGTCCCTGACCTCGGCCTCGGCGGCCACGAGCCGCCGCTGACGCTCGCCGGAGGAGTTCGCGGCCCGGACGTGGGCGATCGCGGCCTCCGTGCGCATCGAGGCGGTCGTACGGGCCGTTTCGATCCGGCTCGCGGGACCGAGGTCGGCGCGATGGTGACCGATGGAGACCGACGTCGCGGAGTCGGACGGCGCGGAAAGCACGTTGATCCACGTGTCGGTCGCGGGGGCGTCCGATCCGTTCTCCGTCGTCCCGTTGCCATCCGTTCCGTCCTCGGTCCCGGTCTGTCGGACGGTCGAGGCATCCACGAGGACGGCATCCGCTCCGCGATTTGGCCCCTCTTCGCGGAGCGGGTCGACGGCGTCCGGCGATCGCTCCGTCAGGATCGCCGGTCGATCGTCGGCCCCGGTCGCGGGTGAGGCCCCCGCAACGGCGAACCCGGCCGTCGCCGGCGCGATCAGGAGGGCGACCGCCAGCAGAACGGGGAGGACCCTCATCGGGGGGAGATCCGGCGGCATCGGTTAAAAAATACACCCATCGATCGGGCGATCGGTGGCGGAGAATCGGGCGATGAAAAGGATTTTGCCGAGCGCACGAGAGGGAACGGCTGTATGCGGCGACCCGCCCTCCGTGTCGTTCTCGCCACTCTGCTCCTGGTAACCGGCGTCGCCGGGGGCGTCCTCGCCGGAGCCGCGCCGGTCGACGCGCGGCCGGGGTCCGTCGCGAGCGCGGGTGCACTCGCGTCCGAACCCGTCGATCCGAGCGTAAACACCGTCGGTTCAGGCGCGAACGCGATTGGTTCGGGCGCGAGCGCCGTGGATCCGGGTGCGGACCCGAGCCAGCTGTCGACGACGAACGTGACCCCCGAGACGGAGTTCCGGATCGACCTCCAGTCGACGCGCGAGGCGGACTGGACCGTCGTCGTTCGGTACGAGCTGACGAACGACAACGAGACGACGGCGTTCGAACGCGTGGCGGCGCGCTTCGAGTCCGGGGAGGTCGGACCGTCCGCGGATCTGTACGTCAACCTCGCCGCGGGCGCCGCCGAGGCGTCGGGACGCGAGATGGAGATCATGGACGTCGAACGCGAGGCCGCCATCGATCGCGGGATCGAGATCGCCGGCGAGGAGGGCGCGGTCGGCGAGCTCCGCCTCTCGTTCACCTGGACCGAGTTCCTCCGCGAGGAGGGCGACCAGCTCGTCCTCGACGATGCCTTCCGAACCGCCGACGGCGAGACGTGGCTCCAGTCGCTCGGAACGAACCAGCGGATGGTGATCCAGCCGCCCGAGGGCTATCAGGTCGACTCGTTTCCGGGCATCGGCCTCTCGCTCGACGACCGGGCCGTGGTGATCGAGGGGCCGCGAACGTTCGAGCCGGACGACGACATCGTGGTCGTCTACACGCCGACGACACAGCCCGTCACGGGGCCGCCGTGGTTCGCCCTCGCGGCGGCGGTGATCGTCGGATCGATCGCCATCGCGGGCGGGCTGTGGGCCTATCGGCGAACCGACGAGTCGGGGCCGTCGATCGACGTCCCGATCGGGAACTCGGGATCGAACGCCTCGACCGACGGAAACGACGCCTCGGAGACTCGGGGCGGATCGGGGACCCAAGCCGGGAGCGAAACAGGGTCCGGAAACGGCTCCGGGACGGAGGACGCTGCGTCGACGGAGCGGACGGGGACGTCGGAGCCGAGTCCCGGAACGGACGGCACGGGAACGGAGAGCGCACCCGAAGGGGTTGGCGCCTCGGCCGAACGGGAGAGGACAACCGGCGATTCGGGAGTTGACGGTGAATCGGACGTCGGGGACGGCGAGGAAACGGCAGGGGACGAACCGGACGACTCCGAGGGGACCGCCGAGCCGGACCCCTCGCTGCTGTCGGATGAGGAACGGGTCGAGCGGCTGCTCGAGGACAGCGGCGGACGGATGCGACAGGCGGCCATCGTCGAGGAGACCGGCTGGTCCGACGCGAAGGTCTCCCAGCTCCTCTCGGCGATGGCCGAGGCGGAACGCGTCGAGAAGCTCCGGCTCGGGCGCGAGAACCTCATCTCGCTTCCGGATCACACGCCCGATGAAGGCGGAGAGGGTGGTCCGAAGGGGGAGGATGATCCGAACGGAGAGAACGATCCGAACGAAGAGGGTAGTCCGAGCGGAGAGGATGGAGACTGACGGGGCATCGCCAAAGGACGCGGACGGCTTTCGAAAACCCTTACTCGCGGTCGGTGGTAGCGATCCACGATGAAGGTTCTCGTGACCGTAAAGGAGGTCGGCGAGGTCGGCGACGACTTCGCGATCGAGGGGACCCGGATCGCCGAGGGCGACCTCGAGTACGGGATCAACGAGTGGGACGAGTACGCGCTCGAGGCCGGCGCGCGACTGGCCGAGGAGGACGTCGCGGAGGAGGTCGTCACGGCCACGATCGGGCCGGAACGCGCCGAGGAGACGATCCGCACCGCGCTGGCGAAGGGCGCCGACCGCGCGGTTCGCGTCTTCGACGACGCGCTCCGCGACGCCTTCCTCGACGTCGAGACCCGCGTCGATCTCCTCGAGGCGGTCGTCGAGAGCGAGGAGCCGGACCTGATCCTCTCCGGCGTTCAAGCGAGCGATACGGCCTTCGGGGCGACCGGCGTCGCGCTCGCAGAGCGGATCGGCTATCGGCACGCGGCGGTCGTGAACGACCTCGAGGTGGACGCTGACGCCGGAACGGCGAACGTTCGACGGGAACTCGAGGGCGGGATCGAGGAGGTCGCGACGGTCGATCTTCCGGCCGTCCTGACCGTGCAGACGGGGCTGAACGAGCCGAGATACGCCAGCCTGCGCGGGATTCGACAGGCGCAACGCAAGGAGATCGACGTCCGAACGCTCGACGATCTGGGCCTCTCCGAGGCCGACGTCGAGGGGGCGTTGACGCTCTCGAGCATGTACGAGCCGGAAAGCGACTCCGAGGCGGAACTCATCGAGGGCGACTCCGGCGAGGCCGCGACTCGGCTTGCCGAGGTCCTCCGTGATCGGGGGGTGGACGCCTGATGACCGCCGCCGTCCTCGCCATCGCGGAACATCGCCGCGGCGATCTTCGCGACGTCTCCTACGAGCTCGTGACTGCAGGACGCGAACTGGCCGACGCGATCGGCGGCGAGCTCCACGTCGCGGTCATCTCGGGGGCGACGGAGGAGTTCGCCGAGGCGCTCGATCGCGAGGGCGTCGACGCGATCCACGCCGTGGAGAACGGCGAGGAGTTCGACCACGGCGTCTACGCGCGGGCGGTCGAGACCCTCCACGGGGAACTCGACCCGACGGCGCTTCTCGTTCCCAACTCCGTCAACGGGCTCGATTACGCGCCCGCGGTCGCCGAGCGTCTCGACCTCCCGCTCGTGACCGACGCGATCGACTTCGCCTACGACGACGGACTCACCGTCACCCGCGAGATGTACGGCTCGAAGGTCGAGACGACCGTCGAGGTGACAGGCGATCGGTTCGCCGTCACCGTCCGCGGCGGCGAGTGGCCGGCCGCGGGAGGGACCGGCGACGCGAGGGTCGAGACGACCACCGTCGACGCCGAGGCGGGCGACTCCGGCGTTCGCGTCCGGGGCTACGAGGAGATCGCCGCCGGCGACGTCGACATCACGGAGGCCGACGTGCTCGTCTCCGTGGGCCGGGGGATCGGCGAGGAGGAGAACCTGGAGTTGATACGGGATCTGGCGGACGCGCTCGGCGCCACGGTCTCGGCCTCGCGGCCGATCGTCGACAACGGCTGGCTCCCGAAGAACCGCCAGGTCGGCCAGTCCGGGGCGGTCGTCACGCCCGATGTGTACGTCGCGATCGGCATCTCCGGGGCCGTCCAGCACGTCGCCGGCATGAAGGGCGCGGAGACGATCGTCGCGATCAACACCGACCCGAACGCGCCGATCTTCGACGTCGCGGACTACGGGATCGTCGGCGACCTCTTCGAGGTGGTTCCGGCGCTGATCGAGGGGTTCGAGTAGGCCCGATCGCCCGGGGTGGGAACGGTTCCTACCCGCCGCGTTCGCGCAGCCGATCGATCCGATCCCCGAGCGGCGGCTGCACCTCGAAGGCCGTCCGCCACCCGCCGCGTTCCGGCTCCACGCCGCGGCGGTCGGCCGCGCGCTCGAAGGCGTCTGCCAGCCGGTCGGCGCCGACGCGATCGGCCGCGCGGGCGTCGGCGGCGTACTGGATCCGCCGTCCGGCCCAAAGCGAGACGAGCCCGACCGCGAGGAGCGCGGTGAACCCGTCGTCGAAGGGGACGAGCGTGAGGACGATCGCGGCGAGGATCGACACCACTCCGGCCACCGAGACGGCCCGAAATTCGCCGTAATACGTATCGAGGCGGGCGACCTCGGCCGCGAACAACGCCTCGACGGTGATTTCATCGAGGGTGTGTCCATCGATGTCAGTCGCGTCTCGATCGCTTTCTCCGTCGACGCCGAGCACGTCCGGCGTCACGAACAACACGCGTCGTCCGGGCGGGCCGCGGACCGTGATCTCCGGGCTTCGGGTCGTCTCCTCGATGACGGCGACGGCCGACACGTCGAGTCCGACCGCCTCGCGAAGCTCCGCGAGGCGATCGCGCTCCGCGGGCGTCGGCTCGCGGGTCGCGAGGAAGCGATCGGCCGCGATGAGCGGGCCGACGGTTGCCGCGAGCATCGCGAGGACGGCGACGAGGGGGACGAGCGCGATCCGGAGCATTCAGAACTTCTCCAGGAGGTCCTCGTAGAACGCGCCGCCGCGCTCGCCGGAGAGCTTCTCGACGATGAGCTCCGGGGTGGACCGGGCGAGGTGGTCCTTCTGTGGCGACCGATTCACCCGCAGTTCGCCGTCCTCGAGTCCGGTGGCCTCGATACCGTCGACGGCGACCGGGAAGTCGGCCGCCTCGCGGATCTCCCGGGCGAGGTGGGAGACGAAGACCGCGGTCGCCGCCTGGTCCTCGAGCGCCTCGAGGATGCCGGCGATGATCTTCGCGGAGGCGCCGGGTTCCGTGATCGACTCCAGCTCGTCGACCAGCACGAGCCGGCCGTCCGCGCCCTCGACGAGGTCGCCGAACTCCCGAAGCGTCGCCTCGAAGGCGCCGGCGTCGAGGGTCCCCTGGGACTTCGCGTAGTAGTGGATCTCCTCGAAGCGCTCGAGGCGGGCCTCGGCGGCCGGAACGGGCATACCCATCTGGGCGAGGATCGCAACGAGCGCGACGAGATCGAGCGTCGACGTCTTGCCGCCGGAGTTGACCCCCGAAAGCAGCGTCGCGCCACTCACCGCGTAATCGACCGGCTCCGCATCCGCGTAGGAGACGTCGAGGAGCGGCGATCGCCCCTCGACGATCCGAAAGCCGCGATCGCGATCGAACGTCGGAAGCGTGCAGTCGAAATCGCGGGCGAATCGGGAGACTGCGAGTTCGACGTCGAGTTCGAGCGCGTCGCGGACGAGATCGTCGGCCGGATCGGAAAGCTCCGAGAGGTCCTCGGCCAGATCGGCTTTGAGCGTCGCCGCACGCTGGTCGCGAGCCGTCGAGAGTTCGTTTCGAAGGCGGGAGACCGTCTCCTCGTCGTGTTCGACCGGAAACGTGGGATCCCCCTCGGGGAAGACGCGCTTTGCGATCTCCGCCTCGCCGGGGTCGAGCCGCAACGCGGAGACGACGTGATCGCGTGCCCGCTCGAGGGCGGCGTCGTACTCGTCGGCGAGTTCGCGCGAGAGCAGCGAGTCGACGCGGGCGCCCTGTTCGACGAGCGAGAGGAAGTCCTGTCCCTCGATGGTGACGTCCCGCTCGCGGATCGCCTGACGGAGGTGGTCGTTCGCGACCGACTCGGCGGTGCCCACGGCCGCATCGAGGTCGTCGACCGCGGTCGCGAGCCGGTCGAACTCGTCGTCGCCGATCACGGTTCCGTCGTCGTCGACCCGCGAGAGCGCGTCCCGGAGCGCCTCGAGGTCACACGGCGGGTCGACGTCGGCGGCCTCGTGGACCGCCGCGGCCGCGAGGAGCCGGTCCCGGTTCGTCGCGAATCGGGCGAGGAGGCGCTCGGGAACGGTCTCGGCGGGCGTCTCGAGGGCGTCCGGACGGACCCGGACGTCGCCGTGGACGTCGAGGCCCGCGAAGGACTCGTCGAGGACGATCACGGTGGCGTACGACCGCGCGAGCTCGGAGAGGTCGCGGACGTCCTCGGCGGTTTCGACGGAGAGTTCGGGCATCGCCGCCTCGGCCTCGGCGTAGCGTTCGGCGTCGGCGGTCGCCAGACATCGCTCGCGGACGCGGACCGTTCCCGGCGACTCCATCGGCTCGACGCCGGAGAGCGCCTCGAGGACCGCCGGGTCCGGTTCGCGCTCCATCGCGTCCGCGACGAACGAGCGGACCTCCTCGATCCGCGACCGGGACGCGGAGGGGTAGAACGTCTCGAGGCGCGTCTCGGCGTAGTCGGTGACCGCCCGGTCCTTGAGCAGGCCGATCACGTCGCGATAGAGTTCGCGTGCGCGATCGGTCGCGAGCACGCGCCCGTCGTCGCCGTGGCGGTCGCGAACCGCCCCGCGGGCGATCTGGACGGCCCGGCCGTGGGTGATCCCGGACGCGCTCGCGATCGCGGCGACGTCGCCGCGGCGAAGCGCGGCCTCCGGATCGTCCAGCTCGTGGAGGGCGTCGGCCGTCTTGGCGCCGACGCCGGGGATCGCCTCCAGTTCCATCACCCCGGGTTCTTTCGGGAACGGTCAAAAGGGTGCGGGTCGCGGGGCGGGGGCCAACCCGAAGTCGACCATGAGTAGAGAACGCGACCACCTCCGATCGACGAACACGACGACGCCCTTTTTCTCCCTCGGGTGTAACGGACGGTCATGGACACGGTTACGGACGCCGGGCGGTCGGCGGGAACGCCGGACGCGTCGGTCGAACTCGACCGCGAGGCGCTTTCGGCGTCGCTGGAACGGAAGGTCGACCTCCTCCGGGAGTCCCTCTCGGAGTGCGGTGAAGTGTTGATCGCCTTCTCCGGCGGCGTCGACTCGTCCGTGGTCGCGGCGCTCGCGCGTGACGCCCTCGGGGAGGACGCCGTCGCCTGCACCGCCAAAAGCGAGACGCTTCCGGCCGCGGAGCTGGAGGACTCCGTCGAGGTGGCTACCGAGATCGGGATCCGCCACGAGATCGTCGAGTTCTCCGAACTGGACGATCCGGAGTTCGTGGCCAACGACGGCGATCGGTGTTACCACTGCCGAACGATGCGGCTGGGCCGGATGTACGAGAAGGCGACCGAGATGGGGATCGACACGGTCTGTGACGGGACGAACGCCTCGGATCCGGGCGAGGGGCATCGCCCCGGCCTGCGCGCGGTCGAGGAGCTTTCGGTCCGGTCTCCCCTCCTGACACACGACGTCGATAAATCCGAGGTGCGGCAGATAGCCGAGGCCTACGGCCTCTCCGTGGCGGACAAGCCGTCGATGGCCTGTCTCTCCTCGCGGATCCCCACCGGACTGGAGGTCACGGAGGAGCGTCTCTCGCGCGTCGAGAAGGCCGAGCGCCTGCTGCGGGAGTGGGGCTTCTCGCAGTTCCGCGTCCGCGATCACGACGGGCTCGCGCGCATCGAGATCGCGACTGAGGAGCTCGAGGACGCCCTCGATCCGGAGTTCGCCCGCGCCGCCACCGAACACCTCGAGGACGTCGGTTTCGACCACGTTACCCTCGATCTCGCCGGCTACCGGACCGGCAGCGTGAGTCCCGGCGACGAGGAGGAGCCCGAAGGCGGGAACTCAGACGACGACGGGGACGCGGATCGTGACGTCGCAGGCGGGCTCGATCTCGGCAAGGAGTACCCGCGGGGAAGCTGACGAAGTGGCGACCCGGTCGCTATTTGGCGACGTCCGGTCGCTATTCCTCTTTTTCGCCGTCGTCGCGTGCCTCGTTCGGGAGCGACCCGGGATCGGCGTCGGAGCCGTAGCGGGAGTCGTCGCGCTCGAAGGCGTACAGCGCCGGCCCCATCACGAGGATGATCAGGGTGCCCGGGATCGGGATGGTCGGGACGAAGACCGGGAGCGTGAGCCCCACGGCCACGGTGACGAAGACGAATCCGGCCCAAAGCGGTGCCCGCGCGATCCCGAGGCGGTCGGCGTCCCAGTAGACCGCGATCGCGGCCGCCGCGGCGAGGAGGACTCCGGAACCGGCGACGATCGGAGCGAGAGCCATATCGGAGGGTCGATCCGGCGGGCGAAAAGCGTTCCGTGACGACCGGGCGACGCCGAAGGAGACGATCGGCCGATCAGGGCTACTCCTCGTCGGAGTTGCCGCCGGGCTCCGGCTCCGGCTCGGTGACGGCGGCCGCCAGATCGTCAGCGGAGACCTCCAGTCCCTGCCGGGAGAAGAAGGCGGCCACGTTCCGGCAGTCGCGCTCGAGGAACGTCCGGGCGTTCGGGTGGTGAACCGTCACGGCCTGTCCGAGGTCGATGACCACCAGCTCGCCGTCGTGAACGATCAGGTTGTACTCGGAGAGGTCGCCGTGGATCAGCCCGACCCGATAGAGCCGACGCATGTACTCGCGGACGACCTCGAAGGCGGTCTCGGGGTTCTCGACGGTCACCTCCGAGAGCCGGCGCGCGCGGTCGTCGGCGTGGCCGACGAGCTCCATCACGAGCGCGTTTCGCTGGACGGCGATCGGTTCGGGGACGCGGACGCCGGCGTCGTACGCGCGCCGGAGGTTGGCGAACTCCTTTCGGGTCCAGGCGAGCACGGTCGCCTTCTTGTCGGAGGCGATCCCCTCGAACCGCGGATCGCCCTCGAGATACTCGCGCATCTGGGTGAAGTTCGAGGAGTTGATCCGGTAGATCTTCACCGCGACCTCCTGGCTTTCGTCCTCGCCGAACGCCTCGAAGACGTTGGCCTCCTTGCCCGTCGAGACGGGTCCGCCGAAGGCGGTTATGTAGCCGTCCTGGACGAGCTTGTAGATCGCGGCGAGCGTGGCGTCGTCGAAGACCGACCCGTCGAGTTTGAACTGGTCGGCGTCCTTGAGCCGCTTGCGGAACTCGCTGAACTCCCGATCCTGGCGGCGGGCGATCCGGTCCGCCTCGGTATCGGAGACGTCGAGCTCCTCCCACTCGTCGCCCGGATCGTCGGCGGGCTCGAGCAGGTCGAACTCCTCTGTCATTCCTCGGAACTTCGAGACCGAGGCGTAAAAGCCCGGCTGTTGGTCCGTCCGGCGATCCTCGCGTTCTCGAGGGCGTCGGCCTGGTCGACCGGGAGGACTTTATCGCTCGCCGTCGGAGGTGTCGCCAACATGTCCCGACTCGTCTCCACGGGCGTCGACGGTTTGGACGCGATCCTCGGCGGTGGAATCACCCCACAGTCGACAGTTCTCGTCTCCGGGAACCCGGGAACCGGAAAGAGCCTCCTCGGGATCCAGTATCTCTACACCGGCGTCCGGGAGTTCGACGAGCGGGGCGTCTACATCTCCTTCGAGGAGGACGCGGAGGACATCCGCGCCGCGGCGGAGTCGATCGGCTTCGAGTCGTTCGACGAGTACGTCGACGACGGCCGGATCGTCGTCCTCGACAAGCGGCAGCTGCTCGGCGACGGCGACCTCTCGGAGACGATCGATCGGATCCTGGAGACGGTCGGCGACGGCGGATTCGACCGACTGGTGCTCGACTCCCTGTCGATGTTCAAACTCTTCTTCGAGAACGAACGCGAGGAGCGGACCTACCTGTTGAAGTTCTCGGACATCCTCAAGGAGAACGGCCTCACGTCGCTTCTGATAAACGAGCAGGGCGCCGTCTTTCCGGACACCGAGATCGGCTTGGAGAACTTCCTCACCGACGGCAACGTCTACCTCATCCAGACGCCGACGGATTCGGGCGTCAACAGGTACCTCTGGGTGGCGAAGATGCGCAAACAGGACATCGACACGGACATCTATCCCCTGGAGATCGACGAGGGAGGACTCGTCGTCCACGACCAGGCCGGCGGGTTCACGATGATGGATAACTCGGAGACGCCGTTTTGAGCGGGAGCGAACGCGTTGAAGGGTCGAACGCGCAGGGAGGGGACGAAACTACCGAGGTCACGCGTTCGAGAGGTTGCGCCACACCTCGTCGAGGCGGTTCGTGACCGCCGACCGCTCCTCGAGGTCGACGTCGACTCCGTCGGCGAACTCGACGGAAACGCGCTCGACGCGGCGCCGGTAGACGTTTATTCGGCGACGATCCTCCGAGAGCGGCCGGTCGTGTAACTCGAGGAGGTCGGCCTCCTGCAGCTCGTCGATCCGCCGGTAGCACGTCGCGATCGGGACGTCGAGCTCGTCGCTCAGCTCCTGGGCAGACTTGGGATCGTCGGCCGCAGCGAGGATATCCGTGTTGTACTTGTTCCCGAGCACCTCGATCAGGTCGTCCCCCGACATTCAACGGTCTCAATATTGATTCCGCCCTTGTAAAGGTACGCACTTCGAAACGTAGGCGGTCACGTCGGGGGCGAGCCGATCCACGCCACGACGGGTCGATCGGCGACGAGAACGGGTGATTCGTCGGAAAGCGACGTTATTATCGGTGATATTTTGATCCGTAGTTTTATGTGTCCGATCGAGTCACGTCCCGTATGCAACCGATGGAGGGTCTATACCTGTTGGCCACCGCGGGGCTCGTCGTCGCGGGGCTGACGATGGTGGCCCTCGCGCTTCGGGCCTACCAGGAGACCGAGCGGCGTGCGATGATCCACCTGTCGATCGGGTTCGCGCTCATCGTCGCGGCGGCGATCGCCACCTCCGTGAGCGCGTTCGTGACCGACTTCACCGGCACGAGGTCGCTTTTGACGGTCAACAGCGGACTCACCGGCGTCGGGTTCAGCTTCGTGGTCTACAGCCTCATCACCTACCGGTGACTCGTCGATCGGATTCGACCGCGTCCCGCCGGAACCCGCTGCGTTTGAGATCTCCGAGTTCTCGAGGCCTCATGCCGCGCATTAGGGCGTTGCTGTAGAGCGTACGCTCGCGAGCCGATCGAGGGGGCGTCGAAGGCGGGTATCCTCGATGGAGTTCGAAGAGTGAGAGGCAGATATCAGAGTCGATAACTCCGCCCGAGGAAATAGTTGTTTTGATGACACCATATGCCGAGCGATCGGGGTCAAAAACGCAGGACGCAAGTCCATTATCAGAACAAATATTTTGAGACGAGTTTTTATGTACGGTGTTTTCGTCTGCCGGAGTATGTCCGTGGCGACCCCACGGGCGCACCACACGAAACCATGTTCGAACGAATCACAGAGGACGACGAAAGGGGTCAGGTGGGGATCGGCACCCTCATCGTGTTCATCGCGATGGTGCTCGTGGCGGCGATCGCCGCGGGCGTGCTCATCAACACCGCCGGCTTCCTCCAGACGCAGTCCGAAAACACGGGCGAGGAGAGTACCAGTCAAGTCACCGATCGCCTGCAGGTCGTGAGCACGATCGGCGCGATCGGAAACGACGAGATCACCACGATCGACATGAGCTCGACGAAGAGCCCCGGCTCGAACGACATCGACCTCACGGAGGTCACGATCGACCTCATCGCCGACAGCGGGTCGATCACTCTGACTCACAGCGACAGTACGAGCAGCACGGAGTTCACCACACAAGCCGTGGACGGGAGCGGAAACATCGTCACCGACGAAAACGACCTCCACAAGGTCACCCTCGATCTGCAAGCGATCTCGGAGGTCGGTGGTGACGGCTCCACCGGCCTCGCGGAGGGTGGCACCCTCGAACTCCGGATAACGACCGCCTCCGGCGCGACGACCACCGTCGAGATACGCGCGCCCGACTCGTTATCGGGCAAGAGCGCCGTCTCGCTGTAGCGTCCGTCCAAATCCTTCGTCGCTCGTTTTTTATACTAACTCGCCGATGATGAGCATGAGCGTACACAACACATGAGCGACGACGGCCCCGCCTTCGATCCCGACGACCTCGACTTCACCGACGACGAGCGGGTCGAGGAGATCGACGACGGACGGTACGTGGTCTCCGCGGGAAGTGGCCCCCCGCGAGTGCCGAGCGATGCGGAGCGGCTGGCGGAGCTGCTGGGGGAATCGACCGAATCCGAACAGGCCGAGCGAACGGCGGAAACCGAATCCGAACAGGCCGATCGAACGACGGAAACCGACACGGATACGGGGGGATCGGCGGATTCGCGAACGGATACGGGACGAGGGCGCGGGCCGACGTCGCGAATCGGCACCCGATCATCCGACGCCGGAACCTCGAGCCCACAGGAGCCGGAGAGCGGGACTCCCAAACGGTCCAGATCACGGAGCGAGCGGAGACCGATCTCCTCTCGGGACGTGAGCCGCTGGCTGGCGGCCTCCTTCGAGGACGACGGCTTCGAGTTCGGCTTCGACGCGACGCTTTCGGTCGGCGACGAGGTGGTACGCCACCGGATGGTCTCCGGGGACGTCTCCGCGACCTTCGAGACGCTTTTGACCTGGTTCACCCGAAACGCGGCCGGCGAGGCGCCGATCGACGAGGCGCTCGGCATCCTCATCGCGGCCTCGGAGACCCCCGTCCAGTTCCCGCGCGGGACCCTTGATCGATACGTGGAACGCCACGGGCTGACGCGCGAGGACTCGATCGGCGACCTCCTGGCGGTCGCGGAGGCCCACGGCGGCCTCCGGATCGAGACGTCGAGCGACGGAGAATCCGATGAAAGTGACGACGGGGCGGACGCCCGAACCGGGAACCCGAGAAGGCGGACGGACGAAAGCGGGCAACCCACGCGAGAGGGCCGAGGAAACGAGAGGAACCGTCGATCCGATCGGGATCGCGCGCCGCGAGGGACGGACTCGCGAGGGACGGACTCGCGAGGGACGTCACCAAAAAGCTCGAGGGACGACGAGGGCGGAGACGCCGGAGCGTGGAACTGGATCGGCGAGGATCCGGATGGATGACGTTCGGTAAATATCTGTTTCAGTGACACGTCGATCCGGCTGCCGCCGGGGATTGATCATTCAGCCATCACGATAGTTATCAGCGATGATACTGAAGTGGATACATTAAAGTGCGACTCGGTAGTTCGCCAGGATAATGGCGCTCGAAACATCGATCTGGACCCTCTCGACGGTCGGAGGCACCGTCGTGGGGCTGATCGGGGCGGGGCTTCTGGACAGGTTCCGCGACGACGAGCCCAGCGACGACGACAGTAGCGATCCGCTGGCCGACGACGGCGGGTTCGCCGGCGGTGGCCTCGAAGACGAACTCGGCGGTAGCGGGGGGTTCGGCGGTGGCGATGGGGCCGGGGGGATGGGGGGAGAATCGGACGCGCTCGGCGGCTTGGAGGGGGACGCCGCCGAGGGGGGAATGGGGGGATCACTCGAGGGAAGCGGCGGCGGTGCCAGGGAACTCGAACGTCGCGTCGAGGAGATCGAGGAGGATCTCGAGTCGCTCTCCTCGACCGTCTCGACCGTTCGATCGGAGAACGACGAGATCGACGAGACGGTGGGGGAGATCGAGGAGGACATCCGCAACCTGCTGGGGATCTACGAGATGGTCACCCAGGGCGTGAACCCGTTCGTCGACGAGACTGACGCCTTCGGCGGCGGAGGCGGCTTCGACGGCGGCGGGAGCGACGCGGCACTCGGCCTGTTCGATCGGGACACAGGGGAGGATTCCGGCGATTCCGAAGGGGCCTTCGACGATCCGGATGCGGATTCAATGCTGAACACCGAGCCCGACGCCGACGAGGAGCCGGTCGATCCGATCCTCGAAAGCACGATCGACGAGGCCGACGAACGTCGAGAGGGCGCATCCGAGTCCAACGATCCGCCGAAGGGGGGACGTGACTTCAGCGACCTGAAAGAGGAGTTCGACGCCGAGGACGACCACACCCCGGCCTCGAGCGGCGAGTCGGTGCATATGAGTACCGGGTCGGTCTCCGCGTCGGAACCGGGGGACGTTCCCGAGAGGGAGCACGAGGGTTCCCACGAGCCGGCCGACGAGAGCCCGACCGGTCGAGGTGAGAACGCGGAGCGTGCCGCGGGGTACGGTCCCGATCGAAGGGGGACGGAAGGGTTCGACGACGGGTTCGAGTACGTCGACGCCGACGAGCTCCAGCCCGGACGTCGCGAGCCGTATCTCCGGTCGCTGCCCGCCGAGCACGTGTGTGACCTCCTGGTGATGGAGTGGTTGGAGTACCTCGTCGAGACCGCGGACGTGACGGACGCGGCGCGCGCGATCCGTTATTACGAGCGGATCGACTGGATCTCGGAGTCCGTCGCGGAACAGCTTCGCGCGTTCCTCTCGGGATTCGGCCAGGTCGACAGAAACGAGGTGATCCGACCCGGTACGGCGGTCCTCGAGAGGAGCCACCACACGCGGAGCCTGCAGTACGTCCTCCGACTCGCCGACACGGACTCCCGGGACGTGCTGTTGGACCGGTGGGAGGATCTGACGGAGCGACAGCTGCTCGACCTGGGGAATTCGCGTATCCCGACCGCCGAGGAGGGGGAGAACGGGACGGGGACCCGATCGGAAACGGGACCTGAACCCGGACGCGAGGGGGGGCGAAACGCGCAATCACGGCCGCGCTCCCGGGGGGGATCGTCTGAGGGAGGACAAAACGGCGACCGTCGCGGGCGATCCGGCGATGGATCTCGAGGCCGGCCCGAGCGTCGAAATCCGGATCGAAGCGGCGACCGGAACGCTCGAGGCCGCGAGAACCGACACGACGGTCGGACGGGCCGATCGGACACGCGTTCGCTGTCTCCGCGTTCGGGGGGACGGGGAACGAACGCGGGAGAAGACGTGAGGGGAACACGGAACGAGGAGCGAACCGACGGCGTGGCCGACCGGGAGACCGGACGGCCGTTCTCGGGGAGGTTCCCGGATGGGCGTTAGCGTCTCGGCGTCCACGGCGATCATCGTCGCCGGGCTCTTCGTGGCGTTCGGGACGCTGTATCCGGTCGCCTCGAACGGTTTCGACCGCGTGAGCGACGCTGGATCGGAGGTCAACGAACGCGCCCTCGAGCGGGAGAACACCGACGTTGAGTTCGTGAACGCGACATACGACGGGTCGACGCTGAACGTCACCGTCGAGAACGGGGGGGCACGAACCGTCTCGGTGCCGAGGACGTCGCTCGTCGTCGACAACGAGTACGTCACCACGAGCGACGAGGAGACCATCGTCTACGATCCCGAGACCACCGATCCGGCGAACGGATCGACGTCGACCGAGCTGTGGCTACCCGAGGAGCGACTGCGGTTTTCGGTCCCGGCCGACGACCCCGAGACCGCGCTCGTCGCCACCGAGGAGGGGCTGCAGGTCCGTGGAACGGTGGTGGCCGCATAGATGGCGAGCGTCTCCATTTCCCACATGATCATCTTCATCGCGAGTTTGGTGATCGCCGCGGGAGTCGTCGGGACGGTGACCTCCGGCGTCGACCAGGTCAACGCCGCGATCGAGGACGGCAGCGCCGACGTCGCGACGGACATGCGGACCGACGTGACGATCGTCTCCGACGCGGGCAGCGACGCCGTCTACGACTCGAGCGAGGGAACCCTCTCGCTGCTCGTGAAGAACACGGGGACACACCGGCTCGCTCCCGACGGGTCGGGCGTGGTGATCGTCGTCGACGGACGGTTCATCACGCACGATTCGATCGAGACGACGTTGTACTCGGGATCGGGAACGACCTGGGCCCGCGGCGACGTGATGGCCTTCGCGATCGACGTCGATCTCGATGCAGGGGATCACCGGATCGCGATGACCGTGAACGGTGACGAGGAAGTCTTCGAGTTCCGGTACGACGGGGGGAGCTGAACGATGTCGCGCGACAACCTGCTCTCGCTCGGGCTCGACGATCACGACCGGGTGAACATGGAGCTCGGCGGGGGGATCCCGCGGGGAAGCATCGTGTTGATGGAAGGCGATTACGGCGCCGGGAAGTCGGCGCTCTCCCAGCGGTTCTGCCACGGGCTGCTCTCGGAGGGTGCGAGCGTGACGATGCTCTCGACGGAACTGACCATCCGCGGGTTCATCGACCAGATGCACTCGCTGTCCTACGACGTCGTCCGCCCGCTTTTGAACGAGGAGCTGCTGTTCTTGCACGCGGACTTCAACTCCGGCGGCGCGTTCTCGGAGGGCTCCGGCGAGCGGATGCAGCTTCTGAGCCGGCTGATGAACGCGGAGGTGATGTGGAACACGGACGTGATATTCATCGACACGTTCGATTCGATCCTCCGCAACGACCCGACCTTCGAGTCGCTCATTCGGAAGAACGAGGAGCGACAGGCGGCCCTGGAGATCATCTCGTTTTTCCGCGACGTCATCTCGCGAGGAAAGGTGATCGTGTTGACGATCGATCCCTCGGCGATCGACGAGGACGCGATCGGACCGTTTCGGGCGATCGCGGACGTCTACCTGCAACTCGAGATGATCGAGGTCGGAAGCGAGGTCCGCAGACAGATAAGCGTAAAGCGCTTTGCGGGGATGGGCGAACAGGTCGGCGACACGATCGGCTACTCCGTTCGGTCGGGGATCGGCGTGGTGGTCGAGAGCCGGAGCGTCGCATGAACACATGAACGAAAACGAGTCGGGCGGGAGAGTGGGATCGACGTGACCGAACAGGGAACCGCTCGCCCGTCGTCGGAACTCGTGGAGGTGGCAAATCGACGACCGCACCTCCACCGACACCTCCGGCAGTTCAGACAGATCACCGGCGAGTTTCCACAGCTGATCGAGGAGGCGAAAGACGAGTACGAGTCGGAGCGGCCGAACGTCCTCTACCCGGTCGGCGGGCCGATCTTCTGTCACATCTACGGCGACCTCGGCCAGGAGACGAAGTACTACGCGATCGAGCCGGAGCTGTCCGGCGCGGAGGCGGAGACGCTGCAGTCCGTCAGGGACGAGCTGCTCACCGCCTCCGGGGAGTACCGAACGCCGGAGACGACCGAGGAGTACACGAAGCTCATCGACACGCTGTTGGACGACGTGACGACGATCGACGACGGGAACGGGGGCCGCCTCGGGTCCGTCCGGCGCGCGTTGAACTGGGGAAAGCTGTCCGTCACGCCCGAGACCTACGAGAGCATCCGGTACCGGCTCACCCGCGACATCGTCGGCTACGGGCCGCTCGAACCCGTGATGCGCGATCCGGCGAACGAGGACATCCACGTCATCGGCCCCCACGAGTGTCACGTCGACCACGGCGTCTTCGGGATGCTGGAGACGACGGTCGACTTCGGCACCAGGGCGGAGTTCGACAACTGGCTTCGAAACATGGGCGAGCGGATCGGCGATCCGGTCTCCGATGCCGACCCGATCGTCGACTCGACGCTGCCGGACGGCTCGCGGATCAACATCATCTACTCCGACGACGTCTCGATCAAGGGGTCCTCGTTGACGATCCGTCAGGGCCAGGAGACGCCGCTTTCGGTGAATCAGATCACCGACTGGGGGACGCTCTCGCCGGAGCTGGCCGCCTACCTGTGGCTGTGTCTCGAGAACGAACAGACCGTCTTCGTCGTCGGCGAGACGGCCTCCGGAAAGACGACGACGCTCAACGCCGTCCTCTCGTACATCCCTCGCGACTCGAAGATATACACCGCCGAGGACACGGCGGAGGTGATCCCGCCGCACAACACCTGGCAACAGCTGTTGACGCGGGAAGGCGGCGGGGAGGGCTCCGTCGACGTCGACATGTTCGATCTGGTCGCGGCGGCGCTTCGGTCGCGACCGGACTACATCATCGTCGGCGAGGTTCGGGGCGCGGAGGGACGGATGGCGTTCCAGGCGGCCCAGACGGGCCACCCCGTGATGTTGACCTTCCACGCGAGCGACATCGTCTCGATGATCCAGCGGTTCACCTCCGATCCGATCAACGTCCCGGAGACGTTCATGGACAACGCCGACGTCGCGCTCTTCCAGAACCGGGTGAAACAGGGCGACGAGGTGTTACGCCGCGTGACGAGCGTCCAGGAGATCGAGGGCTACTCCAAGGAGATGGACGGGGTCATCACCCGGGAGGTGTTCAACTGGGACCCCGTCGAGGACCGGATCGTCTTCCAGGGAATGAACAACTCCTACGTCCTCGAAGAGCAAATCGCGACGCTTCTCGGCTACGCCGACACCCGTCGTATCTACGACGACCTGCAGTTTCGTGCGAACCTGACGGAGCGGATGATCGATGAGGGGATCGTGGGATACCACGAGGTCAACGAGACGATCACGGCGTTCCAACGCGACGGGATCGAGGGGCTTCCCTTCGAGATGAGTCGATAGCGGTCCGTCGACTCGCCGTAGACGAGGTCGACGAAGGAGGAGATGAGGACGACGGAGGCGGGAACGGGGACGACCGGACGCGAACGAACGCGAAACACGAAGGAGACACACCATGTCGATCAAGGGAACCGAAACCGGGATCGCGGGGCTCATCTCGCTCGTCTCCGAGCTGCTGGAGTCGTTCGACAGGCTGGACATCAGCAAACGGCAGTACGTGGGCTACGTCCTGCTTCCGGCGTCGACGTTCCTGGCGGTCACCGTCGGCGTCGCGCTCGTCGTCTCTCTTCCGCTTTCGGTCAAGCTTCCGATCGTCGGGATCGGTCTGCTCGTGTTCGCGTCGGCGGTGGGATACCCGAAGCTGTACCTCAACAGCCGCAGGTCACACATCGACAACCAGCTCCATCTGGTCATGACCCACATGACGGTGCTTTCGACCACGAACATCGACCGGATGGAGGTGTTCCGGACGCTCGCGCGCGAGGAGGAGTACGGCGTCGCCGCCGAGGAGATCGGCCGCGTGGTCCACCTCGTCGACACGTGGAACCAGAGCCTCGACGACGCGTGTCGCCGCCGCGCCAAGCGCGTGCCCTCGAAGATGCTCGCCGACTTCTTCGAGCGACTGGGCTACACGATCGGCGCCGGACAGCCGCTCGAGGAGTTCCTGCTGTCCGAACAGGACGTGATGTTGACGAACTACGAGACCCTGTACGAGTCCGCGCTTGCGAACCTGGAGGTGATGAAGGATCTGTACATGTCGATGATCCTCTCGATGACGTTCGCGCTCGTCTTCGCCGTCGTCCTCCCGATCCTGACGGGAACGGATCCGACGATGACCGTGGTGGCCGTGATCGTCCTGTTCGTGCTCGTACAGTCCGGGTTCTACGTGGTCATCCGGTCGATGACGCCCTACGATCCGATCTGGTACCATCCGGAGAACGGCGCGCCCGGAGACGTACGGCTCTACGGCGCCCTGGCGCTCGGCGGGGTCGGATCGCTTTTGCTCATCGCCGTGACCGGCGGCGGAATCGTCGGCGTCGGGCCGGGGCTTCCGGGACTGCTGTGGTTTTTGAACCCAGTTCCGCTGCCGTTGTACGTCTGTGTTCCGCTCACGCCGCTTTTGTTCACCGGCGTGATCTTGCGTCGCGAGGAGACCGCGATAAGCGCTCGAGACGAGGAGTTCCCCTCGTTCATCAGGGCGCTCGGCGCGACCGAGAGCGCGAAGCAGTCGACGACGACGAAGGTGTTGGAGTCGCTGCGCGAGAAGGACTTCGGGGCGCTTTCGCCGGCCATCGAGCGCCTCTATCGGCGCCTCAGCGTTCGCATCGAGCCGGAGGGCGCCTGGAGGCGGTTCGCGATCGACACGCGGTCGTATCTGATCCAGAAGTTCTCGGAGATGTACCTGATCGGCCGCCGGATGGGCGGCGATCCCAAACAGCTCGGCGAGTTGATCTCCGCGAACATGAACGCCGTGATCCAGCTTCGCGAGCAGCGCCGCCAGTCGGCCGTGACCCTCATCGGTCTCGTCTACGGGATCACGGCGGCCTCCACGTTCGCCTTCTTCATCGGCCTGGAGGTCGTTTCGATCCTCGCGGACCTCTCCGCCGATCTCGACGTCGACGAGATGGACTTCGGACAGATCATCTACGCGGGCGTCTACGACATCCCGGTCATCGAGTTCCTGCTTTTGACGATCGTCCTGTTCAACGCGGTCGTCTCCTCGCTCATGATCCGGACGATCGACGGCGGCAACCCCGCGAACGGGTACATCCACTTCGTGACGTTGACGTGGGTCGGCTGTCTGACCGCCATCATCACGCGCACGCTCGTAAACGACATCCTCGCGATCTGAGTGTTCCTCACGAACGGAGTGCTCCTCCACGAACGGAGTGCTCCTCACGAACGGAGCGCTCGAAACGGCAAACCGATCCGCCGGCCGTCAGGTTCGGAATCGCCCACGAGAGGGACGCACACGGCGACTACACGAGAACACCCTTAAACGGATCCACGGACAACGGGACGTATGCGACACGTAACGATTCCGCAGGACCGGATCGGCGTCCTCATCGGCGAGGGCGGCGAGACGTTGCGCGAGGTGGAAGACCGGGCGGACGTCCGACTCGACGTCGACTCGGAGACGGGCTCCGTGGCGATCGACTCGACGGGCGATCCGGTCTCCGCGATGATCGCGCCGGACATCGTCCGCGCGATCGGTCGGGGATTCACCCCCGACGTCGCCCTCTCGCTTCTCGATCACGACCTCCGACGCTTCGAGTTAGTCGATCTGGCCGACCACACCCGAAACGACAACGACCTGCAGCGACAGAAGGGACGGATCATCGGCGAAAACGGCCGAACGCGCGAGCTGATGGAGGAACTGACGGGCGCCGAAGTCGTCGTCTACGGAACGACCGTCGGCGTGATCGGCGGTCCCGAGGAGGTCTCGGCCGTTCGACGGGCGGTCGGAATGTTGCTCGACGGCGCACCCCACGGCGCGGTCTACTCCTTCCTGGAGCGGAAGTCGAACGAGCTTGGCGACGACGTCGGGTTCTCCGCCCCGAAGTGACTCGCCCGGGGACGCGAAATCCGAATATGCGGCGCCGAACCCGGAGATACGACGTCGAATTAGTTTATAAACACACCCTATGACATCGAGTGACACATCCAGTTGCGCCGTCACGTGAGGCGCTTTCGTCGACCGGTAGCGTAATCCTTTTATAGAACTACAGACAATCACACGCTGTACTATGAGTCAGCGACAGCGAATGGGCAACCAGCCGATGATCGTACTTTCCGAGGAATCGCAGCGGACCTCCGGAAAGGACGCACAGACGATGAACATCACGGCCGGCAAGGCCGTCGCGGAGTCGGTTCGAACCACGCTCGGACCGAAGGGGATGGACAAGATGCTCGTCGACTCGACGGGCGGCGTCGTCGTCACGAACGACGGCGTGACCATCCTCAAGGAGATGGACATCGACCACCCGGCGGCCAACATGATCGTCGAGGTCTCCGAGACCCAGGAGGACGAGGTCGGCGACGGGACGACGACGGCCGTCGTCGTTGCCGGTGAACTCCTCGACCAGGCCGAGGAGCTCCTCGACCAGGACATCCACGCGACGACGCTCGCACAGGGCTTCCGCCAGGCCGCCTCGAAGGCCAAGGAGATCCTCGAGGAGGAGTCCATCGAGGTCAGCGAGGACGACCGTGAGACCCTCACCGAGATCGCCGCCACGGCGATGACCGGCAAGGGCGCGGAGTCCGCAAAGGACCAGCTCGCGGACCTCGTCGTCGACGCGGTCCTCGCGGTGGCCGACGACGACGGCATCGACACCGAGAACGTCTCGGTCGAGAAGGTCGTCGGCGGCTCCATCGACGAGTCCGAACTCGTCGAGGGCGTCATCGTCGACAAGGAGCGCGTCAACGAGAACATGCCCTACGCGGTCGAGGACGCCAACGTGGCGCTCTTCGACGGCGCCATCGAGGTCAAGGAGACGGAGATCGACGCCGAGGTCAACGTCACCGACCCCGACCAGCTCCAGCAGTTCCTCGACCAGGAGGAGGCCCAGCTTCGCGAGCTCGTCGACGAGCTCGTCGACGTCGGCGCCGACGTCGTCTTCGTGGGCGACGGAATCGACGACATGGCCCAACACTACCTGGCCCAGGAGGGCATCCTCGCGGTCCGACGCGCGAAGTCGGACGACCTCAACCGGCTCGCCCGCGCGACGGGCGGCAACATCGTGGCCAACCTCGACGACATCGAGGAGGACGACCTCGGCTTCGCCGGCTCCGTCTCCCAGAAGGACATCGGTGGCGACGAGCGCATCTTCGTCGAGGACGTCGAACAGGCCCGCTCCGTCACGCTCATCCTCCGCGGCGGCACCGAGCACGTCGTCGACGAGGTCGAGCGCGCGGTCGACGACTCGCTCGGCGTCGTGCGGACGACGCTGCTCGAGGGTGCCGTGCTGCCCGGCGGCGGCGCGCCCGAGACCGAGCTGGCGCTCCAGCTTCGTGACTTCGCCGACTCCGTCGGCGGCCGCGAGCAGCTGGCCGTCGAGGCCTTCGCGGACGCGCTCGAGGTCATTCCGCGCACCCTCGCGGAGAACGCCGGTCTCGATCCCATCGACTCGCTCGTGGACCTCCGTGCCCGCCACGACGGCGGCGAGCTCGGCGCCGGCCTCGACGCCTACACCGGCGACGTAATCGACATGGAGGCCGAGGGCGTCGTCGAGCCCCTCGGCGTGAAGACGCAGGCCATCGAGTCCGCCACCGAGGCGGCCGTCATGATCCTCCGTATCGACGACGTCATCGCGGCCGGCGACCTCAAGGGCGGCGGCTCCGACGACGGCGGCGACGACGGCGGCGCGCCCGGCGGTGCCGGCGGCATGGGCGGCATGGGCGGCGGCATGGGCGGCGGCATGGGCGGCATGGGCGGCGCAATGTGAGCGTCGGCCGATAGCCCAGCCACACCCACCTGACCGTTTCGCCGCACCGACCGCGTCGATCGCGAACCGAGTTCCGATTTCTTTCGAGGCGTCCACGCTCTGACGAGCGACAGCATCCGGGAGAGCAACAGCACCCTAAAGAGCGACAGCACTTGGATCGGAGCGTCGACGCCGACCGGCCACGGGACGTTTCGGATCGATCCGAGATCCGCTCGAACCGATCAAAACCCCCTTATGGGACCTCTTCGTACTCGCGAACATGGCTGATCCACTGGCGATCGGAGTGGCGGCGTCCATCGTGTTGGTCGTCGTGTTCTTTTCCTCGTTGAAGGGGACCGGCTGGAGCCCGGCCGAGGACATCTCCGAGGAGGTGCTCGAACGGCGTGCGTCCACCGTACCCGAGACCGACTTCCCCGAGCCGATGAACCGTTCCATCGGCGGCGGTGGCGGCGCCGTCGCCGTCGGCGGCGGCGGTGAAGGCGGCGAGGGCGGCGAGCTCGAGGAGGGCGGCGCCGAGGAGTCCGCCGGCCCCGGCGACATTCCCGACGACGAGATCGAGTACTACGAGGTCGAGTTCATAAAGGAGGGCGAGACGGTCGAACTCGCCAACAACGAACCGATCCTCGACCAGGGCGAAGAGCAGGGTTGGGACATGCCCTACGCGTGCCGGCAGGGCCAGTGCGTCTCGTGTTCGGCCCACATCACCGACGGCCCCTCCGAGGACTACGTCGTCCACGACGACCAACAGATGCTCGGCGAGGCCGAGATCGACGACGGCTACACGCTCACCTGCGTCGCCTACCCGCGCGACTCCTTCAGCATCGAGACCGGCGAGTCGCCGTAGGCCGACGCGATCCGCCGCGTCGGACGTTCACTCCACGATCGGTTCCGGGTCCATTTTTCGAACCGTTTAAGCGATCGAGCGGGATACTCGAAGGTGAGGGCGCGTAGCTCAGCGGACAGAGCACTTGGTTCCGGACCAAGATGCCGCGGGTTCAAATCCCGTCGCGCCCGTCACGTTTCCTGACGGGGCAGATTGGCACGACTGCGGGCGGGTGTATATAAGGTGAATCCCCAGACGCGATTTTGAGTTCGTTACGTAGCGTAACGGGGATCGTCGCCTTCGTGTGGTTCGTGGGATACACGAAACGGAGTCGAGGTGAAGTTCTGTGGGTGGTTGGTAGCTTTTCCATGTCGGTCCGGTCTTGACGAGCAGAAAGGAAAATCCGTAGTGAGCGTTTCGCGGACGATCTCGAGAACGCCGTAATAACCGAACCGCTGATCAGTATCGACAGTGGCGTGGAATCGGGGCGAAAATCGACCACGAGAGGGAGCATATTGGCCATCCGGCGATCGCAGCCAAAGGGGGATCCGGCTATCCGGGAATCGGCAATCCCCGGACTGCTGATGGAAGCAATTCGAATCCGCCCGGGATTAGTGATCCCCGAATATATACCCGGTACCGTTCTATCAGCCAGTAATTGAACGAGACATGGAGCTCCGCCGCAATGGACGTCTCTACGAGATCGCGGCGGTAAACGATGAGGTGCTCGGCGCCCGTCAGGGATTTCCGGCACCGGAGGCGGGCTATCGAAAGACGTTACAGAGTGTTACCGACGTCGCGGATCGTCACTTCCAACGGGCCCGTTACGGACTGATTATGCCGAAGGCCGCTACTGGTCTCCACGGATCATGCCAACCCGGATGTCCGGTTAGTTCTGATGATAGTCTCGGTCAGTTGGCTCTGTTGCAATCCTCAGTAGTTGAGAGTGTTCTACGCTCACTCGTTCAGTACATCAGATGTACTGATCACCACCGGATCAGAATCTATCATTAGACGAGAATTCCAATAGAACCGGATGGTTCTGTGCGCCCGATGGCAATCCGTTGCGTGTTCGTTTACAATTTTGGCGAGCGTGTTCTTCCCCCCGGGTTGGCGTTCTGTTAGGAATTCGTCACATCGATTGATATCCTGCTTTTACCGCTGGATCGATATCCGATCGTTTCGGTGACCCCCGAGTGCTGCCGACGAGGTTGTAGAAGTTCGAATAGACTCGTACTCGCGGTGGTTGTATGTTTGATACCACACCCGAGATCGGCTCACACGTGTGATATCACATGCATAAATATATCCTTATACACCTATTATTACATAGCGGAGTGTCCACTCTGATTTCGGCACTCATAGATGCACCATGAAAGACATCGAAATTGACTCAAACGAAAAATCGGAATACGAGTGCTTTTCGTGTGGCAAAATCGTGTTCGCTGAAAATCGCCCCAGTCAATGTCCTGACTGTGCTGGTAAAATGCGAAATCGACAGGTTTCTGTTGAATAACGATGGTGTCACAATCCAACTACTCACAAAGCGAAGAGGGAGCAGTAGCAAAATCCACTGAGACGGAGATTGAATCAGCCTTGGAGACCGCTCGTCGCCAATTGCAACATGCTGCTGATCACCTCGATATCGATTCGAATGTGGTTGACCGCCTCAAACATCCAAAGAAGGTTCACGAAGTTACGGTCCCGATCGAACGTGATGACGGAACAGTAGAGGTTTTCACCGGCTATCGGGCTCAACACGATAGTGTCCGCGGTCCGTACAAGGGCGGGCTGCGGTATCATCCCGAGGTTACCAGAGACGAATGTGTGGGCCTCGGGATGTGGATGACT
>NZ_JBHSXL010000002.1:0-327856 GCF_042662125.1 Halopenitus salinus
AGTGCCGAAGAGCTCCACTGAAAGGGTGTCATATCCGGTGTGGACACCCTCCATAAACACGTCCGTCACCCAATCGACGACGTCCTTGGCGCCCTCCAGAACCACGTCGATTAAATCGACCATGTCTCAAGACCTCCAGTTGGTGTAACCGAAGCGTGACGGAGATATCTCTGTGAGACGACGCAGATCGGCTGCGACACGCTACTAGATAACACTGCACAGTCCGTTTCGTCTGCTGATAGTTTTCTACAAGCCATGGATCACCTGTTGTGCAGTCCAAATTGGCTCAATACCCGATGGCCGGCATAGAACATGACGACGAATGGGAGGAGTTGCCACGTGACCTCGATGAGAAACGCCACGACCCCATCAACGGATGCGAGCGGATGAAACCGCAGGGTCGTCGTCTCGCCCACGTATGCGGGATCGTGCGTGAGCCACGACCCAGGGTGATACCGAATCGTGTGGATTCCGGGATCCTCAACAGTTACGACCACCATCCCTGATTCGTTCGTTTTGACTCGGCGATCGCCGACGGCGACATATCCACTTCGATCGGAGCCACGACCAGCACCGGATCGAGACGTCTCGTGAAGCGCGATTGGCGAACCGGATGATTGCTCAGTAAGTTCGATCTGGACCGTCGTCGCCGTCGCATTGTGACGAAGCGTCGTAACGGAGAGATCGCTCTGCCGGAGTTCCCGATCAGTGTCAAATGCACGTCTCGGAACGAGCGTCGATTCGCCACGAACGAGCCCACGGATTTCGATATGGTCCAGGTCGGAACTGGCCGTTCGCGTCGCGATACTCGTCGAATCCGTGTAGACGCCGTCGACGGCATCGACCGTGATGTTGGGACCGATACTGTTCGGAGAGCCTCTATCGATACCCCACGTGTCGATGATCGTCGGTCCATCTCGAACTGGTTCACTCCGTGGGCCGATCGCCGACGGATACGCATGCACGTAGACGGGATGGGCATCCGACGGGACCTCCTCATGCTGTGACGCCGTCGATCGAACAAGCGTATCCCAGTCCGTATCACGAGCAGTATAGTACCGCCAGACGCCACGCACGTGGCCGGCTGTTCCGGAGAAGTGAACGCCGTGCCATGGTTGCGTCTGGGTGATGACGGCGCCGGAATCCCCATTTGGATAGTGCGCAGCTCGAACCGATGGATCGAGCGTGTACACCTCCACATCGAATGAATCAGAAACGTGGACGGTTTCGTAGTGATAGCTGAACTCGTACTCGTGTAAGGAGCCTTCCGTATCGACGACGGTTTTTCGCAACCGTGTGCGAATCTCGGCGTCGACCGTCAGCGTGCTCGGACCACTCCCGTCGAGTTCATACGCGATCGACGGCGTGTGGGTTCCATCGACGGATGCGACAGTTGCGCCGTCTAATTTCACGCTAACTCGCTCGATATCGTGTGACAGAAGCGTCCAGTAAACGAGCGTATCGCCCCACGAACGCGTTCTGGGGACGTCGATCCGATAATCGACAAATCCGCGGAGGGTGCCCGCAGGAGCGATATAGAGGGGCGCTCGTCGTTCTTCCAGGTGACCACGAGTGGACGGATGGACACCAAAGATCGTCGCATGGGCGTCCTTGATGTACGATCCATCCTCTCGGGAGGCCGATGGCGGATAGACTGACAGATCGATATCGCCAGCCTCGAGATCGTCGAAGTCATGTTCACTCCACGTTGCCGCTGTCTGGGGCGGTTGCTTGAACGTGATATCTGTACCACTTGCGAGTTGCGCTACGGAAGTTCCCCCATCTTGATCCTCATCAGAATCTCGCGACCAGAGGGTTGAGACCTCATCCGCAGTCAGTCCATTACGCTCGGACCCAGAGCCGGGAGGTTTCGCAAGCACGACTCCCGAGAGAACAGTCGCAACTACGACGCTCGCCAGAATAATCGAAAGGGTTGACCGGGACATGGTGAACGTGTGTCGTCGCCGGTCACCACGGAACGAGGTTGACGCACTCGGCAAGCGGGAGTCCCATCATCGAACCGGCAACAGTGTAGAGCGGTCCTAACGCCAGGAGAACGATCACGGATTTGATCGCAGATCGCTTGTGACGCTCGAGGCGCTTTTTGTGTTCAGCATCCAACGTGAACATCTCAATGAGCGCGTCTGCCTGCCAGACGATCGCTAAGCCAATGATTCCAAGACCCGTGGTAAGCTGAAAGAACCCCTCAATCATGTCAGGGAGACGTTCAGCGTTGCATACTGCGGTCTCTTGAGCTGCAACCGGTTGGACCGCAACAATACTCAACAGCACACTTACCATGACGATCTGGCGTCCAATGCTAGACCACTGACTAGATTGGTCGCGAGATATCTCCTTCGAGGAGTCTACTTCACCCGTTGTATTATCGTCGTTTTGAGTCATTTTCCTGTGTTTGAATGCTCGAAACGTGAGATCTTGTCACACGAAAATGTGAGCAGTAATGGACCAACCGAACTTCCACATCCCGCTCGGGATCGGTATTCGAGAACGGAGTCGCAACTGCGAGGGGATCGATACCCCATACGTTCACTCACACCACTTAGGAGTGCACGATTAAGCAAGATCATGCGTATCGAGATGGATATATACCGATTCTGTGGATATCCATGAGAGAAACATCGGGAGGGTGGTTATGTATATTCCGAATAAACCCGATATATATTTAGTTATGTTTTTGAAGTAAATTAGTAGTTCTAAAATCAAGTCTGGAAATGCTTTCTCAAAATACAATCGGGGTTTGAATAGAATCAAATTACTTGTTGACCTCGTAGAAAAACTTAACCAACACTGGCGCTTAATGTGCGGAGCTTGTTGGTTAAGAATGAGCGCCAGCTCGCTTACTCGAGCTCCACAACTTCGCCGCTCCCCTCGTCGAGAATCTCTCGAACCTCAGCCAGGAGTTCCTCACCTTCCTCGTGGAGTGCAGTACCTTCATCGAGGTCGCATTCGTCCGCGTCGAGCTGCTCAATAATCTCCTCGACGCGACTCAGTCGATCGTGGATTTCGGAGTCGTTTGCCACGGTTAGATCACCTCCAGCCAAAGCCCGGAGATGACCAACAACAGCAACAGCAGCACAGCGATGGCGACCTTGTAGTAAATCGGTGGGAGGCCCTCGGATGCGGTCGCTTCATCGGCTGCTTCGGCGAGTTCCTGTTCGTGTGCGTGGTCCTGCTGGAAGGTCTCGTACGCGGCGTCGAGCTGTTGCTCCAGCGGCTCGATCTCACTCGCAAGGAACTCTTGGCGGGAGGTCACGATGTACTCGCCGGCGGCGGTCGGCGTGATCGTCGCGACGTCCGCCACCTGATCCGCGATGAGTCGGTCGTCGGTGTGTCCAATCGCGGTTATCACCGGGGTATTCGCGGTGAAGATCGCCTCCGCAACCCGCTCGGTGTTGAAGGCCTGGAGGTTCGAATCGCTCCCACCGCCCCGGCCGACGATGATGGCGTCGACGTCCTCCGAGCGGTCGAGATGGTGAATGCCGTTCGCGATGGACGTCGGCGCGTTCGACCCCTGGACGGTTGCGTCCTTCACCAAGATGTCGACGGTGGGGTCCTGTCCGTGGATCGCGTTCTGGATGTCGTATCGTGCGTCTCCTCGAAGGGACGTGACGACGCCGACCCGCTCCGGGAACGCCGGCGGTTGCTGTTTCTGCTCGTCGTCGAACCAGCCACGCTCTTCGAGTTCGCTTCGCAGTCGCTCGACGGCAGCCGCTTGGTCGCCGTCGCCGACGACGATCACCTCCCACGGTTTGAGGTCGATTTTCCCACCTTCGACCCAATAGACGATATCGCCCTCGAGGATGACCTCGGTCCCGTCCTCGAGGTCGGCGTCCATCTCCCGGTAACGGTTCGCCCAGATCATACAGGGGAGCTCGGCGTCGCCGTCGGTGAGCGTGAAGTAGAGCGCCGTACTGTTCTTGTGGAGGTCAGTGACCTCTCCGATACAGCGGACGCCGTTGAGGGCAGGTGTGTCCTGGACGACCGACGCGATCCGGTCGTTCAGCTGGGACACGCTAAGGACCTCTCTCGAATCGGGTTCGACCGCCTGCCGTTCGGTATCCGGTGCGTCCGCCATCTCCGTTTCCTAACTTGTAAACTGCCCTACCCTACACCCTCGGCGCTCTGCGCCTCGGTCCTTGAGGGTAGGGCTTTGATGTGGACTCCCGGCAATCAATCCCCAGCAACAGGCTGGTGACTCTCGCCGTTCAACGTCCCACCATTTATACGCACGTCTACTGGTGCGTCTCCGCCCCCCGACGTGGGCGAGGAACGGAGTCTGTGTTTCTGCTTTCGGGCATAGCGTAGCCCGATATTCTTCGCTGCATTGTAGTCCGCGTTCACCTGGTAACCGCATTTCTGGCACTCGAAGTGTTCTCCGTGGCGATTCGCTTCGTTCGTGAACCCACAATCCGTCCGAGAACAGCGCTGGGACGTGTAGTTCGACTTGACTTGCTCCACGGAGACGCCTTGTTCTGGTGCCTTGTAGGAGACGTACTCGTACAGGCGTCGGAACGCCCAAACATGGTGCCATTTAGCCTGCGGGAGACGCTCACGGATGTCGGTTAAACCCTCGAACACGATCACGTCGCAGTCGTGTTCGACGGCTTCCGAAACGATCTCATTGGCAACCGTGTGAATGTACTGCTTCCGCCAGGCTTCTTCTCGCTTTCCAAGGCGAAGCAGGGCGTTGTGTGCGGCCTGCGTGCTGCGCCGTTGCATCTCGCCACGTCGCTTCTCGAACTCGCGGCACCAATGGTCGTAGTCGTCGCCCTGCCAGAACGTGCCGGTCGAAGCTACTGCGAGGCTGTTGACGCCGAGGTCGATACCGAGGACTGTTTGGTGCCCGGTATCTGCCGAAACCTCGGACTCGTCGTCATCGTACTTTCGCGTCGTGATGTGGAAATAGAACTCGTCAGTCGTCTTGTCGTATTGCAGTGTGCTCGCCCGGAACTCGTACTCCTCTGAGAGAACGTACTGTTCGTAGGGCGTTGGGCTGTCCGCCGGGAGTTCAAAGTCGCACTCAACACGTCCGTTGACGGTGGAGAGCGAGACTTTGTTCCGGTAGAATGTGGCGCTTCGCTTATCGTAGACTATGCTCCACGAAGTGAACTCCGGTTGGCTCACACGCTTGCCCTGTTTCCATCGTTCGACGCACCCTTTCGTCGCTTGGACGGCGCGTCGGATGGCCTCTTGAACGAGGTTGGCAGTGAGATCAGTTTCTTCCCGCAGCTCCGGGTAGAGTGCGTCTCGCGCAGTTGAGTTCGCAGTGATGCAGCTCATGTAGGAGTCGTCGTCCCAACAGAACTCGGCAGCACGATTCGCACAGTAGAGGAACTGTCGCGCAGATTCGTGGAGGTCGTCGCGCCGCTCATCGGGAACAACGAGTTTGACCGGCGCAGTTCGACGCACCTCCATATTTCAGATTACCACTCGGCGGTTCTTATAATATTGGGAGTCGGGTAGCTACCGTCGTGCGGTTGCGTCGTCCTTTGTCGGTTTCCTCTCCGACCTACTCGTTCGCTACACTCGCTCCTTGAGATCGGAGGCTCCACCTCGAATTATGCTGAACAGGAACCTCAAAAAGCTACGTTCGAGTGCCTGGGCTGGCTGCGTTACGCAGGCCTACAGGTCGCGGGGCTGGACCGTCTTCCGATCGTTGGCCTCAGCACGCTCCGCGGCGTCGTCGAGCAGTTCGGCGACCTCTTCGTTGAGGGCGTCGTAGAAATCTGCCGAGACGTTGTGGTCCGAAAGTGCGTCCTTCACGGCTGCTTTGACGATTAGGTCAGACATTCCATCGCGGAATTCTCCTGTCCACCATATAAAGGTTCGAAGTTCTCACGTAGTCTTCCTGGCCAGTCACGCCGAATTCGCCTCTGAGTACCAGAGAGAACATATGCCACCCCTCAAAAATAGGGAACAGGCAGATGCACGATCTAACTGGGTTCCAGCGGGATATCTTGTACGTAACCACCGGGCTCGAGGAACCACATGGGCTCGCAATCAAGGACGAACTCGACGACTACTACGAGCAGGAGATCAATCATGGCCGCCTCTATCCGAATCTCGACGACCTCGTCAATAAAGGACTGCTGGAGAAGGGTGAACTCGACAAGCGGACGAACGTGTATACGGTCACGCAACGGGGATTACGGGAAATCGAGGCGCGACGTGAGTGGGAAAGTCAGTATTTAGAAGATGTGAACGCACCCACTCCGTCGTAGAATCATTATAAAAGCGGGACTGCTTTACCCACTTCCCACGAATCCACAGTAAGATGGCTCGGCTCGTCTTCTATCACCACCCCCAGGCCGAGAATTTCTCACTCAAATATAGCTCGGCATCGGTGGCAGAGATCCTGTCTCAGCGAGAGCAATCCGACGAGTCGACAAAGCTCATCGGGTATCCCTTTGACACACCGGTCTATGTGCTCTACGAAGGCGAGTCAGAGATCGAATCTGCCCAAGAGGTCGACTTCGATCAGGAATGGCTGAGCGACCGTATTCGTGACCTCCCCCGTGCTGGGCAGGTTGTCGCATTCCGATTAGTAGAGTTGCTCGAAGCCGCGGTCGATGTTCGAGATGAGGATGAGTTCCGGCTCTACAAGGAGTTCGAACCGCAAAAGATCCAGCAGGCACTCGATCACGTCTCCTGGGGAGCACCGCTTCCGACCGTCGCTGGAGAGGTGATGTCGAATTTGATCCTCCGACATTCCCTCCCGAATGCGAATCATCGAACTGGCATCGCGATGCTGCAGTTCTGTATTGAGAGTGTGGACCCGGATTTTGAGATGCCACGAACGCACGTCGACGACGATTCCTGGCGAGAGTGGGTCGATCCCTATATCGTCGATTCCAAGCGGCTCATTACTGTCCGCCGAAACAACCTCCGTTTCAAGCAACTCGAAGAGCTGGACGTCGACCTCGTCGAACGGAAAGATGGGATCCAAATCCGATTAGCCGAGTTCGAGCTGGATATGCACTGGCGAGAAGCCCTCACAGAGTATGCTGGGCAGCACGAATCTCACTGTACGGACTTCGCGCAGGCAGTTCTCGAACGAGCAGGACGGGACGATCTACTTGACCGTCAAGGACCAACGAAACAAGAGTTCATCACGTATCTGGAGAACGGACTGGTCGAACGAGACTTCAGAGAAATGTTTTGATCAGTCGCGAAGCTCGGCGACCGACTGACCAACCTCACGGACGTGTTCACTTCGCTCGAGGTCGAGTTCCTCGGCGAGGTAGTCAACCGTCTCTTCGAGGCTCATATTGGAAAGAAGTCCGTCTAACGGTATAAACCTAGTGCTGGCGCAACAATATAGCCCATCAGAGAAAGCGTCTGTGTATACCAAACTACGTACCCCTCGGGAAAACTGTGGAATCGGTGACCGCATAGCGATACCCACCGAAATTACGCAGTGTCGCCATTTGCTGTCCATCAACCGAACTCAATTGAAAGAAGCTCCGAAGCGATCGGGAGCGGTTCAGTCTGCAGGTTGTGCGTCAGTCGCTGGTGTCCCGCTTGGAAGCTCGGGGATGGACAGGTCCACGCGGCGGAGCAGCTGAGCGTTGATGGCGACGATGACCGTACTCAGAGACATCAGGAGCGCGCCCACGGCGGGAGACAGCAGAATCCCGATCGGTGCCAAGACGCCTGCTGCGAGCGGAATCGCGAACACGTTGTAGCCGGCCGCCCAGACGATGTTCTCCTGCATCTTCCGGTAGCTCGCCTTACTGAGTTTCACGAGCCGAACGACGTCCATCGGGTTGTTCTGGACGAGGATGACGTCGGCCGACTGGACGGCGACGTCGGTGCCGCTCCCGATCGCGATACCGACGTCGGCCCGGGTCAGCGCCGGCGCGTCGTTCACACCGTCGCCGACCATCCCCACGAGCTTCCCCTGGTCTTGGAGTTCCTGGACTTTCTCGTCCTTGTCTTCGGGGAGGACCTCCGCGAACACCGTGTCAATGCCCAGTTCGTCGGCGACGGCGTTGGCGACGTCCTGGGAGTCCCCTGTCAGCATTGCCACCTCGATACCCAGATCGTGGAGGGCGTCGACGACGCGGAAACTCTCCTCGCGGATCACGTCGGCCATCGCGAAGGCGGCAATTAGCTCTCCGTCACGAACGAGATACACCACTGTCTGGGCGTTCTGTCCGGCCTCGTCAGCGAAGCGCTGGAGATGGTCGGGGATCTCGCTATCGAGCTGGGTCAACAGGTTCGGGCCGCCAACGTACACCTCGTTTCCGTCGACGTTCGCGCGAACCCCTCGGCCTTTGATCGCCTCGAAGCCGGACGCATCAGGGGCGCTGAGATCGCGCTCGTCGGCGGCCTCGCGGATCGCTCGGGCGATCATGTGTTCGGAGTCACTCTCGACAGCCGCCGCCAGTGCGAGCGCGTCGTCTTCTTCCACGCCCTCGACGGTCGCCATGTCGACGACGCCGTGTTCGCCTTCGGTGAGCGTCCCCGTCTTGTCGAAGATGATGGCGTCCAGGTTCCGCGCCTCCTCCATCGCGATACGGTCCCGGACCAGCATCCCGTTGCGAGCCGCCAATGACGTGTTGATTGCGACCACTAGGGGGATGGCGAGCCCGAGTGCGTGCGGGCAGGCGATGACGAGCACTGTGACGACGCGCTCGATGACCGTTGCGTCGAATGAGACCGCGAGCGTCCACGCGATTGCTGTCACGACTGCCGCCGCGAGGGCGACGTAGAACAGCCAGCCTGCCGCTCTGTCGGCCAGTACCTGTGTCTTGGATTTGCTCTGCTGGGCTTCCTCGACGAGGCGCATGATTCCCGCGAGCGTCGTCTCCTCGCCCGTCGCACCGACGCGCACGCGGAGGCTGCCGTCGCCGTTGATCGTCCCACCGATGACCTCGTCGCCGGGGTCTTTCGAGACCGGTTTCGATTCGCCCGTGATCATGGACTCGTTGACGTCGGAGTCTCCCTCTTCGACGACGCCGTCAGCAGGGACACTCGCACCCGGCCGGACGAGTACGAGGTCGCCCTCGGAGAGTTCACTCACCGGGACCTCCTCAGTGTCGCCGCCGTCGGTAATCCGCTCGGCGGTGTCCGGCATCAGCTTCGCCAGTTCGTCGACCGCACTCGAGGCCCGTCGCACCGACCGCATCTCGATCCAGTGCCCCAGCAGCATAATGTCGATCAGGGTGACGAGTTCCCAGAAGAACGCCGACTGCGTCGGGAAGACCACGCTCGCGAGGCTGTAGACGAACGCGACGGTGATCGCCATCGAGATGAGCGTCATCATCCCCGGCGACCGATCTTTCAGCTCCGGTACCGCCATCTGGAGGAACGGCATCCCACCGTACGCGAAGACGATGACCGCGAAGACGGGGTTGATCCACTCGCTGCCCGGGAACGCGGGGACGGAGAACCCGAGCCACTCCTGCAGCATTTCGCTGTATAGCAGGACTGGGATCGACAGGAGCGTCGAGACGAAGAAGCGCCGGCGGAACATCTGCTCGTGGCCCTTGTGCATCCCGCCATGCCCCTCACCGTGGCCCTCATGGGAACCGTGGTCGTGTCCTTCGCCCTCGTGTCCAGCGTGCTCGTGCTGCTCGTCGAGCACTGTCTCACTCTCCGCAGCAGGGTGTGCCTCTTCTTCCAGTAGGTCCTGTTCTACCCGCTGCTCGTCCGACTCGGCGTCCGATTCATCCTGCTCGCCGTGTTCGTGCTGGTGACTGCTGTCGTCCTGCTGGTGTTCCCCTCCAGGGAGATTCTCATTTGTATCTTTGTGGTCGTCCATAGCCCATATTCTCTGTAGAGGTGGATCCGCTGGCCCCCTGAATCTTCCCCACTGAACTGTACAGCAGGACCAGCGTAGCGAAGCTTCAAAGACAACGGTTGGCCGTTGTCTCGGAGTGGTCCGCGCGATTCTCAGGCGTAAGCGGTGTACCCGGCGTCTTCGACGGCCTCCACGAGAGCTGTGACATTTGCCTCACCATCGACGCTCGCCTGTTCGCTCTCCCTGTCGACGGTCACGTCAGTCACGCCGGATACCTCTTCGAGGGCCTCTTCGACCGTCTGCTCACAGTGACCGCACGTCATGCCTTCCACGATGATCGTCGTCGTCATACAGGGATACACACGGCCTCCTCTCTTTAGCGGATTTCCCCTTCGATCATACTGATATCGTGGGGCTCAAACTTTAGATTCAAAGCGATACCTGCGGCCGTAACGAACTAGACATCGGATGCGCCAGGTGTCAATAGCGAGAAGGCTCAAGTATCGTTGTGACGCTCCCTGTACGTCTTCGCCGCTAAAAAGACATAGAGTGCGCCGATAGCCCGAATGCCCAAGCGGAATCGCTCGTTCCATTCTATCGACTCTGGACGCTCGTACAGGAACGCGGTGGCAAATCTCTGATACAGGTCGGGAAATAAGAGGACTATCGCGCCGAACACGCCGGTAAGATTCATCAGCAACGCGTATGCTCGCCCGTTAAAGAGTGAAAGCGCAGCTATCAGAACACCCTCCGACCGGACTGCTGGACGTATCCACCCTCTCACTGTTCCCTCGTCTGGATTCGAAATCGCGAGTTTCTCGAAGAGCTCGACGATTTCGTCCGGGAACAGCGCTGAGATAGCGCCGAGGACACCGACGAGTGTTCGAATCATACGATATGGTACGACCGATATGGATATAACTCCCACTGCGACGCTACACTATCGAGAACGAGGGGAGTCCGAACAGTAGCGGCTTCGAACCGGGCACGACGCGCAGAGGCCGCTTGTCGAATGGGCGTCCTGAATCCTTATGGATTCGGGGCATACAGGGCGTAGAGGATAGACAGCATCCCGGCTGCGGTGACGAGTGCTGCGACGAATCCTGCTTCGAAGATCGACACCTGGAGGAGTTCGAAGAGGACGCCTACAAGGAGGCCGCCAAGCCCGACCAATGCGAAGCCGGCGGCGACGTACAGGAGTAACTGCGTGTGATGTCGTTGGTACCCGCGATAGGCCTGATATGCGATGACCAGTGCTAACGCGGTCGTGAACAGTTTGCCGATGACGAATAGCGTGTGGTCCATGATTCAGTCTCCCCGCATTTCCTCGAAGATGGTCGTAATCCGGTCGGCGGGGTCAGGCCGGATGTCGATGTTGACGTCGAAGCCCTCCGCCTGCAGGAGGATTTCGATGCGTTCGAGGCGCGCCTCATACTCGCTGTAGTGTCGTCCCCCGGGGTCGACGTGCGTATACTCCTCGAGGAGGCCCTGCTCGACGAGGCGGGTGACACGGCGTGAGACGGTCGGGCGTGACATGTCACATTCCTCGCTGAGTTCCTTCGCAGACAGTCGGTCGGTCTTCGTCGCCACGAGGATGTCGCGAGCGTACTCGTCGTTGAGTGTAGCGAAGATTTCCGACGGGTCGGACTCCTCGGTCACACGTCTCTACTCGCGACAGGAGCGTAATATAGCCCGCCGATTTTCTGACTCAGAACGCCGGCTCGCTACTATATCGTCTCTGCCTCCGTACTGATAGTTGAAGGTGCAATAACTATGTCCACACTTGACTCCGGCATGAACCAGCTCGAGAGCAGAGTCGGCGGCCTGACCGTCGGCGGGAAAGTTCACAGTCTCAGTGCGTGGTTCGTGCTCGCGCTCCGTCTCATGATGGGGTACGCGTTCGCGTACTCTGGGTTCACGAAGATCACCGGCGAGTTCGGCGCTGGCGGCTACCTGTCGAACGTCGCGGCGACCAACGGGAACCCGCTCGCGGGCCTGTTCGCGTGGATGGGCTCGACGCCGTGGTTCGTCGAATTCGCCAACGTCGCTGTCCCGTGGGGCGAGCTGTTCATCGGACTGGGCCTGCTCGTCGGCGCGTTCGTCCGCCTCGCGGCGTTCTTCGGCGCGCTCATGATGCTCATGTTCTACTTCGGCAACTGGGACATGGGCCACGGGTTCATCAACGGGGACTTCGCGTACATGCTCGTGTTCCTCGCGGTCGCCGCGTTCGCCGCGGGCCGCATCCTCGGGCTCGACCAGTACATCGAACAGTACGAGATCGGTGGAGAAGCGCTCGTCGAGCGCTACCCCGCCCTCGAATACATCCTCGGCTAACCACGCCGAACTCTCTTCAGGAGTACAATAATGCAAAATCCAATTCAATCACGCGGGATTCGTTCTCTGGGACTCATCGTCATCGGAGCACTGACGCTAGCCGTCATCATTGGAATGACCCTGACGCATGCTGCTGTTCCAGATACAGTTATGTGGGACTGGCATGACGGGATGTGGAATGATGGTCACATGGCCGGGTGGGGAATATGGAGCTGGGGGATAATGTTGATCGGTTTGCTGTGGATGGCACTTCTAATCGCCCTCCCCGTCTACATCGTCTACTGGCTGACAACGCGGTCGTCATCGGACGGCCCCACCGAGGATAGCGCACTCGCTGTCCTCCAGGAACGGTACGCTCGTGGCGAAATCGACGACGAGGAGTTCGAACGCCGGCGTGCTCGACTCACGCCTGACGGCGGCCGTTACTGACTGTTCTTCCGCTACTCGTCGACTTCCGTCTTCACGACGGTTGCTGGGCGGGTCGTCAATCGCAGGACGCGGTCGGTTACGCTTCTAAGCAAAGCCCGGTATTCTTCCGGTCGGTGTTTCGTCCGAGCACAAGTAGATCCATATCTTCGGCGTCAGCATACTGTACAATCACCTCTGCCAGTCGGCTGGCCTCTGCTACCGCGATTGCGTGAGATTCAGCCTCCTCAAAAGCAACGCCCCGTCAGTTGAGAGCAAAATCTTGTCGTACATCCTCTTTCCCCGGAGAAACTAACTCATAATAACCATCGCTCTTGGATAGTGGCGTAGCTGGTAACACCTTTTGTAACTTCACAAAGTTTGGAGATTATCGTCTCTCAGGGTTGAAGAGTCGAGGGTTTGGCTCTGTTTAAATCCTTCTCTTCAGACTCATACTCGTCCGAAACAGCTGGTCGCTGAAAAGTGCAAACCTAACATTGCTGCATGGATTTCGGCCAGTACTCTACACTTCCATTGTTGAGTAACGAGAATCGAACTCCGACGCAGTTCTCGTCGCCGTCAACGAACTCGGCTATATCGACCTCACGGGTTTCGCCATCCATCATGGTCCGGACGACGTAGTGACCTGGCTCATCGACAGGGTCCTCCACGTTGATGTTTGCAGTATCCGACGTCGCTCCCAACTGGTACGTTTCGGAAAACACCGACTTACCGTCCTCTTCGACGACCACGTCAACTTCGTACTCTTCCTCACGGTCGTTCTGTAACCAAATCCATGCGAGCTGTGGTTGTGGCCGGTTCTCGCCAATTTCGAGACAGCCGCCGAACAGCGAAGTCACACCGAGTAAGAGAAGGGCACGCCGCTTCATGTGGGTGCTATCCCGGTTGGAGTGTCATAGTGATTCGGATACTCAACCGGCTATACACCTATGTATACTACCTATCCTGAACGATTTGCGGGTGATGATTGTAGATCTGAACGACCGAGTCAGCGGTAAGACCGCGTCTGCAATCCGAGTGGTGGTAACTGATTCTCGATCAGTGGAGGGCCGGTCCGTCACTTATCACTGAGATGTGGATACACTAACTGGAGTTCGCCATCCAGCGTGTAGTCACTACTGAGAGTGCCGCCACCCGAGAGTTCGATGGTTGTGTGGATATTGAGGCGTGTAGCCGTTTCTGACCCCGGAATTACGATGAGATTGAGTGTGCTGATGGTTTCGTCTGCGAGGTCGTCTAAATCGGTGATCTCGATGATCGTTCCGAGCGCTTGATCAGGCGTATAGAGTGCTACCGATGGTGGTGGAGAGCTATCCCCTTCCACTGGCGAGACGACGGCGACCTCTGCGGGGGATTCCATTGCTGTTTCGGGCATCCAAACTCTCAGTTTGATCGATTCCACGTTCGTCCCGCCCCGGTGCCATATCTCGGTCGATAGATCGATACGTCCGGATGTCACGCTTCCATCGACACTTAAGTGACCGACCTCCTCGTCGTTCTCTGTGAAAATGAGAGCCTTCCTCCCGCTAGATTCCGTATTTACAGTCGGTTCAGAGAGTGTTTTGCTACCCGAAATTGTACTACATCCTGCTGTTGCGGCGACGCCAGCAGCACATACAGATGCAAGGTACGTCCGTCGGTTCACGTGGGGAAAGAGGTTTCCAGTTCATAATGTCGTGAGGAACGCTCAAACCCGTATTTGGGTCTCGATCGCTCTCACATCTGGATCGATACCTGCATTACCTGTACTGATCGATTGAGGGTACAAAACTATCAAATACTGAGGATTTCAACAGAGCCGGGGATTTCTATGACGACCAGCTGATGCTAAGCTATTTCCTGTTATGAATCGTACTGATTAGCATGGGTACCAGACCAACTGACCTCCGGATGGACATTGGGCGGATTGCTGACGAGTCGGTCGCCCGTGTCACGCCTGACGCCACGGTTGCAGAGATCGCTCACACGATGATCTCCCAATCGCGGTGTGCCAGGTACGTGGTGGTGGCAGAATCCGATCAGATCTCTGGTATCATCACCGATCGAGACCTGATTGCTAACCTGCTCACCGAGGAAAGCGAGTTAAGTGTGCTCACAGCCGAGACGAGTGGAGATGACGTACGAGCTGCTGACGTGATGACGCGTGACCCACTTACTGTGCCAGCAGATGCTGAGATTCCAAAAGTCCTGAGACAAATGAACGAAGCGGGTGCTCGACACGTCCCGGTTGTTGAAGACGGGAGCGTTATCGGGATGATCACTCTGGACGATTTAATTACGCATGTTGCTGGTGAGAGCGCACACGTTTCAGCTCAGATGGATAACGTAGCGGGCATCATCCGAACAGAGTCTACGCACGATTGAAACGCTAATTTGGACTCAAAGTTATTCGTGTTGCTTGTGCTTCCAGAAATAGAGTCAGTGGAGAGAGATTATCGCGTGAGGAGCCGTCTAAGGACGTAGTGGAGGATGCCGCCGTGTTCGATATAGGTCACGGCGGCCGGCGTGCCGACCTGTGCTGTGACCGGGAACTCGACAGTCGATCCGTCCGCACGCTCGGCGATAACGGTCAGTTCGTCCATCACGTCGAGCCCGTCATCGAGGCCCTGGATCGTGAAGGTCTCCGACCCATCCAGACCAAGAGATTCCCACGAGTCGTCATCATCGAACTGCAGGGGGAGCACACCCATGCCGACGAGGTTGTCGCGGTAGATGCGCTCGTAACTCTCGGCGATGGTTGCGCGAACACCGAGTAGGTCCGTTCCTTTCGCCGCCCAGTCCCGGCTAGACCCAGTTCCGAACTCTTCGCCCGCCATCACGACGAGCGGGACTCCCTCCTCGCGGTAGCGCTGGCTGGCTTCGAACACGGTCGTCTGCTCGTCGGTTGGGTGGTGGATCGTATAGCCACCCTCGACATCGTCGAGCATCTCGTTCTCGATGCGGACGTTGGCGAACGTTCCCCGCATCATCACCTCGTGGTTGCCCCGGCGCGCGCCGTATGTGTTGAACTCGTGCGGCTCGACGCCGTGATCGAGCAGCCACTGGCCGGCAGGGAGGTCAGATCCGAAGGGGCCAGCAGGGCTGATGTGGTCGGTCGTAACGGTGTCCCCGAGCGTCAGCAGACAGCGTGCCTCCTCGATATCGGCGACGCCGGGTTTCTCTACCGGGAAGTCCTGGAAGAACGGCGGTTCTCGTATGTATGTCGAGTCGTCGTCCCACTCGTAGACGTCACCAGTGGGCGCGTCGAGAGCAGCCCACCGCTCGTCACCCTCGAACACAGAGGCATACTTCTCCTCGAACATCTCAGGAGAGACGTTCTCGTGGATTGCTGCCTGCACGTCCGCTGCGTCGGGCCAGATGTCCGCCAGATACACCGATTCCCCCTCCTCGTCGGTGCCTAGCGGCTCGTTCTCGAGATCGACGTCCATCCGCCCTGCGAGGCCGTAGGCGACGACGAGCGGCGGGCTCGCGAGGTAGTTCGCGCGGATCTTCGGGTGAATACGCGCCTCGAAGTTCCGATTCCCGGAGAGGACGCTCGTCGTCCAGAGGTCGTGGTCGTCGATCGCTTGATCGATGGGATCAGGAAGTGGTCCGGCGTTCCCGATACAAGTGGTACAGCCGTAGCCGACGACCGCGTACCCGAGCTCTTCGAGATACGGAAGCAGGCCCGATTCCTCGAGGTACTGCGTGACGACACGACTGCCGGGTGCGAGACTCGTCTTGACGTACGGCGGGACATCTAAACCTTTCTCGACGGCGTTCTGGGCAAGCAGACCAGCAGCGATCATCACCGACGGGTTCGAAGTGTTCGTACAGCTCGTGATGGCGCTGACGAGGACGTCTCCGTGTCCAATTTCCACTGTCTCACCGTCGAGGTCGACCTCGACGCGTTTGGTTAACGGGTGCAGTTCCGATTCGGGTTCGACCTGAACACCGCCGTCGGTCTCCGCACCAGCTGCACCACCTTCGCCGAGCCACCGCTGTAGGGCGTCTTCGTCGACATCATCGAGGTCGTCTTCGAACTCCCCGTGGAGAAGTCCCCGGAAGCTCTGTTTCACGTCCCCCATCGGAATCCGGTCCTGTGGCCGCTTGTGTCCGGCGAGACTCGGCTCAACAGTCGAAAGATCGAACTCGACGACCTCGGTGTATTCCGGTTCCTGTTCTCCGAATAGCCCTTGCGCTTCGAGGTACTCGCGAACAAGGTCGATGTGGGCGGGGTCACGCCCGGTGAGTTCGAGATACTCGAGCGTCTGCTCGTCGACCGGGAACATACTGATCGTCGAGCCCTGTTCGGGCGCCATATTGGCGATCGTGGCCCGGTCGGGGACTGTGAGATTCTCCACACCAGGACCGAAGAACTCGACGAACCGGTCGACGACGCCGACCTCGCGGAGCCGTTCGGTGATGTGGAGCACGAGATCCGTCGCCGTCGCGCCCTCGGGTAATTCGCCTTCGAGGCGGACGCCGACGACCTCGGGAAGTTTCATCGTGACCGGCTGACCAAGCATTGCCGCTTCCGCTTCAATGCCGCCGACGCCCCAGCCGACCACACCGATGCCACCGATCATTGGGGTGTGGCTGTCCGTGCCGACGAGTGTGTCCGGCAGGAGCCATTTCTCACCGTCTCGCTCGCGGGCGTGGACGATCCGGCCCAGATGCTCGAGATTCACCTGGTGCACGATGCCGGTCCCCGGCGGGACGACGTTGAAGTTCTCGAAGGCGTTCTGCGCCCACTTGATCGCGCGATACCGTTCGGCGTTGCGCTCGTACTCCAGTTCGACGTTCTTCTCGTAGGCGTCCTCGGAGTCGAAGTAGTCGACTTGGACGCTGTGGTCGATTACGAGATCAATAGGGATCTCTGGTTCGACCAGGGTCGGGTCCCGATCTTTGCGGTCGACTTCGGATCGAAGGGCCGCCAGGTCGACAACTGCGGGCACGCCAGTGAGATCCTGTAGGACGACTCGTGATGGAGAGAACGGAACCTCTGCGTCCGGTACGTCTGGCTTCCAGCCAGCAGCATTCTTGACATCCGCTGCAGTAACAGTTTCGCCGTCGGCGTTCCGGAGCACCGACTCAAGCAGAATACGGATGCTCACAGGGAGCGTGTCGAGGTCACAGAGCCCCTGCTCTTCGAGTGCTCGAAGATCGGCCATCTTGTACGTCGTCCCGTCGACGTCGAGCTCGCGGACGGCATCGAACGGAAGTGTATCAGTCATAGTATCTACACCTGGGATTGGCAGTCGTATCAATCCCTCTCCGAATCCGATTCGACGAGAATCGGGATTTGTTACGCAGAGGCATCGTATCCAGCGTCTTCGACCACAGTCACAAGCTCATCCCGTTCAGCGGACCCCTCGACCGTCGCGGATTCTGAGTCACGATCCGCAGTAGCGGACGTAACCCCCTCAACTTCTTCGAGTGCCTCTTCGACGGTCTGCTCGCAATGTTCACAGGTCATTCCTTCGACGGTGATTGTCTGAGTCATATCCATTCGTAGATAGGGGCGAGTATTCTATGTGGTTTTCTGCTTAGAATCCAATGTTGTCGCAGCCCTAGATCACCGATTTCGAAGGTGTGTTGTGGGCAACAATAATGTATCCTGCGAGACGAAGCGGTCGTATGCGCAATTTGGATGAAACCGACTTAGAAATCCTCTCGTTACTCGCTGATGACGCCCGCCGCCCGTTCAGCGATATTGGCGAGGAGGTCGACTTGTCGGGGCCAGCCGTTTCTGACCGGGTAAAGCGATTACAGGAAGCTGGCATCATTAACAACTTCACGATTGACGTCAACCGGGCTCATCTCCGAGCTGGTGTACCGGTATTTATTCAGGCCGAAATCGGCTCAGCGTCGTTGGAGGCCGCCCGCGAGCGGGCTCGAGAGTCAGATGGCGTTGAACACGTCTTCACGACCTCCGAAGGAGATCTTTGGTTCTATGCCCGTGTTGAAGCCCAGAACGTACGTCAGTGGGTAGATGGACTCTTTAACGAGATCGATGTAGCAGATTACACCGTCACACTAATTGACGAGCTTGAATGGACGCCGTCCGTTGATGGCGTCGAATTTGCACTCACCTGTGATGAATGTAACAATACCGTTGATAATCAAGGTGAAACGACGAGAATCGACGGAGAGATCTATCACTTCTGTTGTCCGTCCTGTCTCACACGGTTCGACGATCGGTATCAGCGACTCGAAGAGGGAGCGTAACGCCGTCTTTGGAATCCAAATTTTCCTGCAGTCGAAACCCCGCCTCTCGAAGCAGTAAATCGCCTAAACCTAGACCCCGTATAGTAGAACAAGCATGACAAGCCAAACAATCCATCTTGATATCACGGGAATGTCCTGCGCCAACTGTTCGGCGACGATCCAGGACACTCTCGAATCGCTCGACGGGGTATCGGAGGCGGATGCGAACTTCGCCACCGACGAGGGTTCCGTCACCTACGACCCTGAAGAGGTATCGCTCAAAGAAATCTACGACGCGATCGACGAGGCCGGGTACGGCGCAGTCTCTGAGACGGTAACGATTGCCATCTCCGATATGACCTGTGCCAACTGCGCCGAGACCAACCAAACCGCTCTTGAAAATATTCCGGGCGTCGTTAATGCGGAGGTCAATTACGCAACCGACGAAGCACAGGTCACCTACAATCCTGCGGAAGTATCTATTGGTGCGCTGTACGATGCTATCGAGGAGGCTGGCTACTCGCCCGTCCGCGAAGATGGTGCCGACGAAGAGTCGGGCCAGGACGCACGAGATGCCGCCCGTCAAGCCGAAACTCGGAAACAACTCAGGTTGACCCTCTTTGGGGCAGTGTTATCGGCACCGTTGCTCTTCTTCCTCATCGACAATTATCTGCTCGGTGGCGCGATCGTCCCTGAAGCCGTCTTCGGTGTGGAACTTGGCTGGGTTGAGTTCCTCCTCGCCACGCCGGTACAGGCGATCCTCGGCTGGCCGTTCTATAAGAACTCGTACAAGGCGATCGTGAAGAACGGCCGCGCCAATATGGACGTGCTGATTGCGATCGGTTCAACAACGGCCTATCTATACTCTGTGGCAGTCCTTGCTGAACTCATTGCAGGTGGACTTTATTTCGACACGGCAGCCCTCATCCTCGTGTTCATCACGTTGGGTAACTATCTCGAAGCTCGGTCGAAGGGCCAAGCGGGTGAGGCCCTCCGAAAGCTCCTCGAAATGGAAGCCGAAACGGCGACCATTGTCCGCGAGGACGGCAGTGAAGAAGAAGTTCCACTCGAAGAGGTCACAACTGGTGACCGGATGAAAATTCGTCCAGGTGAGAAGATTCCCACAGACGGTGTCGTTGTCGACGGTCAGTCTGCCGTCGACGAGTCAATGGTCACTGGCGAATCTGTGCCTGTCGAGAAAGAGGAGGGCGATGAGGTCGTCGGCTCGACGATTAACGAGAACGGCGTCCTTGTCGTGGAGGCGACGAAGGTTGGAGAAGACACGGCCCTCCAACAGATCGTCCAGACAGTCAAGGAGGCCCAGTCGCGCCAGCCCGACATCCAGAATCTCGCCGACCGCATCTCCGCGTACTTCGTGCCTGCGGTCATCGCGAACGCCCTTCTCTGGGGTGTCGTCTGGTTCCTGTTCCCCGAGGCTCTCGCTGGCTTCGTCGACTGGCTCCCGCTGTGGGGTCAGGTTGCTGGCGGCCCGGCCCCGGTCGGTGGGACCGTTTCAGTCTTCGAGTTCGCGATAATTGTCTTCGCGTCCTCGATCCTCATCGCCTGTCCCTGTGCGCTGGGGCTGGCGACGCCCGCAGCGACGATGGTCGGGACGACGATTGGTGCCCAGAACGGCGTCCTGTTCAAGGGCGGTGACATCCTCGAACGCGCAAAAGACGTCGACACGGTCGTCTTCGACAAGACGGGCACCCTCACGGAGGGTGAAATGGAACTCACCGACGTGGTCGTCTTTGATAGCGATGGAAATGTGGTGACTGACGGTGGCGAGCCGACCCCAGATGGTGGACAGCTCAGCACCCGTGAGCGCCTCTCAGAGGATGATGTGCTTCGACTGGCGGCGATAGCTGAAAGCGGCAGCGAACACCCGCTCGCCCGTGCAATCGTCGAAGGGGCCGAAGAACGCGGCCTGGACGTGACTGAGCCTGACGACTTCGAGAACGTTCCGGGCCACGGGATCAAAGCAGTCATTGGTGACAGCGAGGTGCTGGTCGGCAACCGCAAGCTGCTGCGGGACAACGGGATCGACCCCTCTCCCGCTGAGGAGACGATGGAACGCCTCGAGAACGAGGGGAAGACGGCGATGCTGGTCGCCTACGAGGGGGAGCTCGTGGGTGTGGTCGCCGACGCCGACACAGTGAAGGAAAGCTCCAAGCAGGCTGTCACAGCACTCCAAGAGCGGGGAGTTGACGTGATGATGATTACGGGCGACAACGAGCGAACTGCCCGTGCGGTCGCTAAACAGGTGGGTATCGACCCGAAGAACGTCCGCGCAGGAGTCCTTCCTGAGGACAAGTCCAACGCGGTCGACAGTATTCAAGACGAGGGCCGGCAGGCGATGATGGTCGGTGACGGCGTCAACGACGCTCCGGCACTCGCGGTCGCACACGTCGGGACAGCAATCGGCTCCGGCACCGACGTCGCCATCGAAGCTGCAGACGTCACGCTGATGCGAGACGACCCGCTCGACGTGGTAAAGGCGATCCGAATCTCAGACGCGACACTCCAGAAGATCAAACAGAACCTCGTGTGGGCGCTCGGTTACAACACGGCGATGATTCCGTTAGCGTCGCTCGGCCTCCTCCAGCCCGTGCTCGCTGCAGCAGCAATGGCGTTCTCGTCGGTGTCGGTGCTGACGAACAGTCTCCTGTTCCGGCGGTACACCCCCGATCACGACTACAAGCTCTTCGGATTTCTTCGCTAACCGTCACCTCTAGATCAATGTCGAATATTTCCCGGCACACGGTTCGAAGGTACCTCGTCGAGACAGCCAGTAGCGAACCGACATACCTCCGGGCTCGCGAGATTGCCAGCGACCTCGACGGATCTCCCAAGGCAGTCGCGCAGTATCTCAGCCAGCTCCAGGACGAACTCACAATCGTTTCACTCGAACAGTGGGGGCGCTCGAAAAGCACGACGTGGCGATTGGAGGTGAACGGGTCGTGAGTACTGTCACCCGCCGCGTCGAGACTGTCCTTCCGGAGACCGGCTCACGCGAGTGGTGGGCGCTGTACCTGCTGGCCCCGCTCGTCCTCCTCGGTGGGGGCATCCTCGTGTTTCCGACGTTGGTCTACGACCGGTTCATCTGGCAGTATCTCTGGGGACCAGTCGTCGCCGATGCGGCCGGTCAGCCAGTCACGCACGAGGGGGTTCGTGCTGTCCAGGGCTACAACGCGGTGAACACGGTAATCTACCTCGCGGCAGTCGTATACAGCCTCCCCGGACTACGTGCGTATCTCGACCAACTCGACGTCACGTTCGACGCACGACTGGCCTACGGGTTCGCTCCGATCATCATCGCAGGTGGGGCGATGCGCGCCCTCGAGGATCTCGGGCTGCTCGGGGACTACGCGGTGTGGTTCATCACGCCATCGATTTACATCGTCGTCACCGCTGTCACCATCCTCGCGCTCGGTGTCGGTGCACTCTTGCGTGACCAAAATATCGGATCTATCCCGCTAACAGTCGGGCTCGTCGGGTCGGTGTGGGCTGTCGGGGCCGTCTGGTGGGCTGTTTGGCACGGCCTCTCGACATCGACCCCACTCCGCCTATGGGTTCCTGTCGCGACGACGGGGATAGCGCTCGGCGTAACCGCACTCTACTACTGGGGCGCGAGTTTCGTCAATATCACACACCTTCGACACCCGCTAATTCTGCTGGCCGTTTTCGGCCAGTTGTGGGACGCTGCGCAGAATCTCATCGGTGTGACGTTCCTCGGCTACTCCCCAAAGCTGGTCGTGACGAATCTCGTGTACCAGGCGACTGGATTCTCCGGATCGACGTTCGTGCTGAAACTCGTCGTGACTGTCGGCATCGTGTGGTATCTCGCCGATGCGAAAGAGGAGATGAATCACACGTGGTGGTGGCTTATGACGTTCTTCATCGGAGCGATCGGACTCCCGATGGGCGTTCGTGGGTCACTTCGGATGCTGTTGGGAGCTTAACGATGGCCTCAAAGATTGGCAAAAACCGATGACACGAACGTCCAAAATTGCGGTAATAGGTGGAGGGATGGCCGGGCTTGCAGCAGCTGCTGGATTCGACGACGCTGGATTCGTCGTCGAACTATATGAGCGGCAGTCCTACGATAGCAAACGCGTTAATTGCGGAGAAGCGATGACAGCGGTATCGAAGATCCCACTCGAGCCGACTGTAGAGAACGGCTTTCTCAATCCGCTGCCAGCGATGGAAGTGGAGGTGTATGACGGAATCGACGCCGATCGCCACCGCACTGGAGCCGGCACCTTTCCTGCTGCGGATACATATATAACGGACCGAAATGTCGTTGAGCAGTCCTGGGCAGAACAACTCTCAGAGAAGGGTGTTGACATCCACGAAAACCAGTCTATCACACGGACAGATTTCCACGAGTTCACCGATGAGTATGATCTCGTCGTTGATGCAACCGGTCAGCCATCACTCTCTAGTAAAGCGCTCGGAACAACCAACGAGTATTCAGGATATATGGTAGCGCTTAACAGTGATGTCGAAGGGGACTTCACCGAGTTGTACCCGAACAGCCGGATAATTCTGGAGAACTATACAGGGTACTCGTGGGCATTCCCGAAGACATCGCAACGAGCCAACGTTGGTATCGGCTGGACGGTCAGTGACCGGCCTAATGATTATATGAAGGCATTGAGGGAAGCCTGTGAGCGGAATGGGTGGCCAGTCCCGTCGCAGGAACGGACGAACGTCGCAATCATTCCCGAGGGACCAAGCCTTGATCCCGACAGAACCCATCTACCGGAGCATTCAGTCGTACGAGTGGGTGATGCTGCAGGTATAGCAAACCGACTCACCGGAAAGGGGATCTCACAGGCCGTTGAATCGGGATTCTTGGCCGCAGAGCTGGCTAACAGAAGCCAATTACGCAATTATCCTGATAGATTATATCAGAGGATGAAAACGGAGTACATTTTCGCCACAGTTGTGAGATACTTTCTTGAAACTCGTAATCCCAAGGTTCTGGGAGCAGCAATTCGTGCCGCTGCCGGGATCGATATTGAAGACGTTGACCGGTCTCCGAGTGCAGTTCTACTGCGTCTCCTCCGCCACCCTGTTTTATTTGCCCGTATTTTCTCGAGACGACGAGTTTTAAACCGTGTCTATGGAGGAATGACTAACCAGTGGGAGTTAATTGATTGATATCCACTCGAGTTAAATTCTCGGCTCTGTTGAAATCCTTAGAGGATGATAGCTTCGGTGCCCGCTGCGGTCAGTACAGGTTGGACAGATATCGGAGTCGGCTCTCTCTTTCCCGATGTTGTTCTATCTATCCTGCTGAGACTGGAGAATTCGGTATTACTCGCTACTGGTTCGTTGTTCCACGTACTCGCGCGTCTCTCCGTGCAACACGTATTCCACCTGCTGAAGCTCGTCGATCGACCCCGAGCCGGTGACGAACATCGCTGTCCGCAGCTCGGCGATCAGGTCCTTGACTCGTTCGATGACAGCGTCTGGCCCGTCTGTAGCTGGTTTCAGGAACGGTTTCGCCAACCCGCCGGCGTGGGCACCCAGGGCAATCGCTTTTGCCACGTCCAATCCCGTTCGTACACCACCACTCGCAATTACGCAGTCGTGTTCGGCAACACACTCGATCGTGCTTGCAGCGGTTGGGATGCCCCATTCTCGGAACAGGGTGCCGATTCGTTGCTGTCGCGGCGCGTTCGCGGCTGCTGCGCGATAGGCCTCGATCCCGGACCAAGTCGTCCCACCTTTTCCAGCGACGTCAATCGCGTCAACGCCTGCCGCAGTCAGCTCTCGGGCAGTCTCCCCGGAAATTCCGTTGCCCGTTTCCTTGACGATAATCGGCACCGAGAGTGCCTCGGACACTCGTTCAACCGCAGCTACACAGTTCCGCCCATCGACATCGCCTTCAGGTTGAGTGGCTTCCTGGAGGAAGTTCAGGTGGACCGCGAGCGCGTCGGCGTTAATCATCTTGACTGCCTGCTCGACCATCTCGATGTCGTACTCTCGAAGCTGTGCAGCGCCGAGGTTCCCGTAGATGAACGCATCGGGTGCAGCATCGCGGACGACCGTGTACGATTCAAGGACGCGTTCGTCGTCGAGTTCGAGGCCTGCTCGCTGGCTACCGAGACCCATGGCGATACCGGTCTCGCTGGCGGCCCGGGCCAGCGCCCGATTAATCTCCGTCGTGTTCTGGTGCCCGCCAGTCATGCTCTCGATGAAGATTGGGGCAGATAGGTCGTGACCCAGAAAGTCGATGGAGGGGTCGATCGCGTCGTAATCGAGTTCCGGAAGCGCGTTATGGATGAGTCGGACGTCGTCAAAGCCCGTCCCTGTCGTTTCGACGTCCCGCTCCTGAACGATTTGAAGGTGGTCGTCTTTTCGGTCTTCAGTCTCCGAGGAGTCCTGCGCCGTCATTAGTCGAGTTTGTACAAGAGATGGGAAAACAATACTGTTGTATCGACTCGCCCCCATTCTAACTATTCTTGAAATGATAATATCCTGGGGTCGCTCTGTGTCTGTATCCAGCATTGCGCTGCTATACGACATAAATGACAGAGGTACCAGTGATAAGTTCGCAGGCCTCCTGAGCAGGCAATTCACCATTAACAGCTCTGAGATCAACCTCCTTGTGAACGGTTCTATGACATCTTCGGTGGAGAGTACCACTGCGAATTGTCCCTACCATGGTCAATAAGCTCGTCGGGAAAGATCAGTAGAGAGAACAACAAGACCGACGGTTCTCTTCAGATAATTAATTCGAGATCGAGAAAGGGAGTAGCGACGATGCACAGCAATACGAGGATCGCCGCGGAACGGAGTACGCCTACCGCCTGTAGCTGGGTCTCTGGGAGGGACTCGGCGATTCCGGACAGCGCAGTTCCGACGACCATAAATAGTAACCACCGGGTTTCGCCAGCGTCGCCGACGCTCCAAGCGTACACGAACATGCACAAGAAGGTAAGCGACACGCCGAACTGAAAGAGTGCCATACGACGGCCTTGTGGCTCGTTGAACAGCACCTCGCTGATATAGGGGACCATAAGCGACGCGTTCCTGTTTCCGGTACAAAATAATGCCGCAACGCGATCCCAGTAGAACATCCTCTCCCGTGCTACACGATTCCTCTGCGGGAGACGGTAGGTGACATACTGCGAAATGCGTACGTGTAGTGAGGCCGCGATTCACGCTACAATGTATCTGGAGAAGAGGATTTCAACAGAGCCAAATTCTCAGAATCTGTTAGCTACTGAGAGGATCGGTAAGTACAAAGGATTAGATCAGTAGATGAATTCAGTCCCTCAAACAGAATTTTCCGAAATCCAGAAATCGGTGGGCTCAGCTTCATCGGTGCTCCTGCTTACATGCCCCAGCACACAATCAGTGCGTTGAGGGTGACCGAATTCCTTCTTGAGGATCATCCAACTCACCTCTGACACCCGCGTTCCTGCAATGAGCCCCGACTCTTAGAGATCACGAACCACCACCAATCTTTTTACCACTTCTGATAAACTCAGTCGTGAGGTGAAGTATGCCATGTCAACACAATCCATTCGAACGAGATTTCTCGGAACTGAGACGTCGTTCTCGGTCTCAGGAGCCTGGTTGTCGTATTGGATCCTGCTGCTTCGGCTGACCGCCGGGTGGTGGATGCTCCACGCCGGCCTTGACAAGATCTGGGCGTGGCCCTTCGACGCCAGCTGGTTCGTCGGCGGAGCCGCTCAGGGCACGATTCTCGCCCCCTTCGTCACGCCGTTCAGCGACGGCATCCTGTTGGCGTTCGTCAACGTGGCGGTACCGCTTGGGCAAACCGCCATCGGTTTCGGGCTGATACTCGGTGTCCTCACGAGGACCGCCGCCTTCTTTGGTGCCTTCATGATGCTGTTCTTCTACTTCATCAACGGCTACGGTGGCGGCTGGGCCAACGGTATGGTCACGGGTGAACTACTTGGGATCATGGTCTTCGGAACCATTGTGGCACTCGGAGCGGGCGGCGTCCTGGCAGTCGATAACCGCCTGCGTGAGATGGAACTGTTCGAGAACACGCGATTACGGAAACTCCTCGGGTGACTACCAATGAGTGACTTATCAACGGCAGACCAAATCGCCATGTACGTCGGCGGTGGCTTGGTTGTCTTGGGCGTCGTCGTGATCGGCCTGCTCGACATGCTACTGGGAGCCGGGCACCCAGTCGATAGCGAGGGAGCAATCGAACACGCTGCAGTGGTCCCCATCGACATTAGGGCGGGCATCATCCTGCTCGGCTTGGTGATTTGGGGACTCGTCGCCGTTTACAAGTTTGCCGCAGGGTCGGCACCGTCGGGATCGACTACGGGCCAAACCCCATCCGGCATGGACGACTAGTTCAACAACTCAGTCTACGGCTCTCTCGTTGGTGTGGGCTACTGGATATCTTCTCCTCGTAGCCGTGCTCGCAATTGGTGTTTACTACCGAGCCACACAGGCGAGTTGATCACAAGAGAAATCAGTCATAAATGGAACAAAACAAGTCACGGGATCGTTCTGAAATCAAAGGTATCGGTGAGGGCGGTATTCTCTAATCCCCGAATCACTTGACCCCGGTGAGTTCACCCTCTCACGGTGGCAATCAGTTGGAGATGTCCTCATCAGTAGCATCTAATCGCTCACGGCGACGTCTATACTCCTCCTCGTCAATTTCGCCCCTGGCATAGCGGTTCTGGAGCGTTTTTCTGGCTGAGTCGTCGGTAGTCGATTGAGGAGATTTTTGGTTTCCAAGCCAGTAGAGCCCGCCACCGAGAACGCCCAGCATTCCGAGTACGCCACCAACAGCTGGTAGCCCTCCAACTCCACCTCCGTTGCGGCCACTCATCATTCCAGAACCACCTCGTCCCATCATTCCACCACCAGTATTCCCGCTTCCATCGCTGCTTGAGCCGTAGGCGACTGTACCCTGGTCAACAATCGCCTCACTCGATGGGACCTCTCCATCCGGGATTGAATCCTCCTCTGCCGGTCCGCCAGGACTGCCAACTACGATCCGTCCGACCATCCCAATCGACTTGTGCGGGATGCAGTAGTAATCATACGTCCCTGGCGTTTCGAACGTATATTCGAAGCTCCCGTCTGAGATCGTCCCACTATCGAAGGCGGAAGCGCCCTCCGGAATACGATCTGCGTACGCCGTAGCGGAATGTGCCCCCGCTGCGAGTTCAACTGAAGCGGTAGCGCGGAGTCCCCTTCCTCAAGGAGCGACCGAAGGGAGCGAGTAGGGAGGGGAGGAGCGCGTTCGTATCTGTCACAAACACCAGCTTATAAATAGCCACTCATACACATTGAAACTGTGGCAGACGACTACGTGCGTCGGACGGCAATCACTCGTCTCTCGGTAGACGCTGAGCAACGCGAGTTGCTTGAGGAAACCATCTCCGAGTGGAAGCGTGGGTGCCAACTCGCCACGGACATGGCGTGGGGGAAGTGTAACGCCAAGAGCGACGTACAACCCCTCGCCTACGACGACGTGCGCGAGGAAACCGACCTCGGTAGTCAGCACGCGATTCTCGCCACCCACCAAGCCGCCCAAGCCATCACTGGCTGTCTCGAACGCCGCTCGAACGGCAAGCAGGTCAGCAAGCCCACGTTCACCGCACCCACGGTAACGTACGACACTCGAACGATGACGCTGTTCGATGACGATACAGTGTCACTCTCCACGACGGAGAGTCGCGTCCGATGTGAACTTGCCCTCCCTGAAGCCGAGGATGGCTACCAACGGCAGTACCTCGACGCCGACCACTGGAGCGTCACGGAAAGCACACTCACCGCTCGTGACGGCGACTACTTTTTGCACATCGGCTTCCGCCGACCCAAGACCGACACTGAGCGAGACACCGCCGAGGACGGAACGGTTCTCGGGGTCGACCTCGGTATTGAAAACCTCGCCGTCACCAGCACAGCACGATTCATCAATGGGCGCGAACTCTCACACAACCTCCGCGAGTTCGAGAAAGTCCGTGCGGGACTCCAACAGACAGGCACGCGAAGCGCCCACAGAACGCTCGAACAATCAAGTGGACGCGAACTACGATACGTTCGTGACGTGGTTCACCAAGCGTCGAACGCGATTGTGGATGAAGCACTTCGATACGAGTGCGACGTGATCGCGTTCGAGGACTTGACCGACATCCGCGACCGAACGGATGCGTCGTGGGGGCACAAGTGGGCGTTCCGAACGCTGTACGAGCAAGTGGAGTACAAAGCCGAAGCAGTCGGCATCTCTGTGAAGCAAGTGGGGTCGGCGTACACGTCGCAACGGTGCGCCGAGTGTGGATTCACGGCAGACGAGAATCGCCAAACTCGCACGGACTTCCGGTGTGTGAAGTGCGAATCGGAAGCGAATGCGGATTACAATGCGGCGAAGAACATCGGGATGCGGTATGTCCGTCGAGGCCAACAGTCGCCTCGGCGGACGGGCGACAGTCAACTCGCCCTAAAGTCTGGAACGGTGACGCCAAGTGGCGGATTCACCGCCCACCCGGACGGGTTTGAGGCTGAGTTCACGGACAAGCCCCTCCCTCAACGAGCGAACCCGTCAGGGTGAGCGAAGTAGGGTGGGGTTGTTGACATTGAACGGTTGTCCCGGGATCAACACGTAGGCCGATTGGGTCGAAGTAATTGTTTCCCATCTCCACGATGGGCGTCTCCTGTGCGTTCGCTGACTGAGCAAAGCCGGTGCTGGCGACTGCGCTGGCACCGACAATGCCTAAGAATTGACGTCGGCTGTGATGTGTCATGTTGTCTGGATCATTCTTCGGTGGGTAGCTACGCGCGATACTGGTGCGAAGACTTCGGACGTGACTCACTCCGAACTTGTCGTTTGTTCCCATTACTACTCATAACCATATGCTGAATCGAGCACACCATTTCGATGTAACGGAACGATGCTGCCGAACGGTTGGTTTCGATACCCTCGAGTCGATCCGCAGGTGTTCAAACGGGTGAAACGCGGTTTGGGTAGTGGTCACTCTGATTGTTCGAGCTTTTCTCGTCGGGCTTCGAACTCTTCGTCCGTGAGATCGCCACGAGCGTACGCCAGACGTAACTCTTCCATCGCGGGATTATGAGACGTCTGTGTCTCGCTCATCCGCCGGAAGATGAGATATCCACCGCCCAGAAGCGCAAGGAGGAAGATGACCGGGACGAGCATCCCGATGAGGGGCCACCAACCACCTGTGGTACCGTACTGGCCCATCATTCCTCCGTATCCCATCATCCCACCGAACCCCATACCCATTGTGAGCAAGGGAAGGAGGATGAACGCTCCGAGGACGATGAGCAGTATCGTCGTCGTATCCAGTTGATCCGATGATGCCATCAGAGATCAGGCCTCCGATGCGGATCCGAACTCGTCAGTTACGGCTGCCAGTACGCGGTCGAATCGTTCGCTGACCTCGGTCGCGACGGAGTCAAGCGCGTCGTTATCAGCGATCCCGACTAACTGTTCCGGGTCGACCGCACTCACCACGATGACGCCGTCATCGTTCTCGTAGACGATGACGTTACAGGGCAAGAGCGCACCGAGTTCAGTTTCTACACTCAACCCTTCGTATGCCAGCGGAGGATTGCACGCACCGAGGATGCGATACTGGCGGAACTCCTCACCGAGTTTCTCCTTGAGCGTCGCCTGAATGTCGATGTCACAGAGAACACCGAATCCCTCGTCTTTGAGCGCGGCATTCGTTGCGTCGACGACATCGTCGAACTCTCCATCAATCTTGGTTTGTATTGTGTAACTCATGTAATACTGTATCCTGTTTACGCACTTAAGCGTTCGGTCCCGTCGCCCCAACTGGCAGACGAGAATTTTTTCTCGACGATGCTCCTTCTATTTCGGTCATGGGCACTACTCGAGTTGCTTTCGTCGACGTTCGAACTCTTCATCGGAGAGTTCACCGCGAGCGTAACGCTCACGAAGAACCGAAAGCGGCCGACTATCACTCCTCTCAGAATCTCTGTTGAGGAGTGAGTAGACGAGATAGAGCGGGACGACGATTAGGAGCCCCATCCAAAGGAAGCTCCAGAGGCCCATTCCACCGCTGAAGACCCCCCAACCGCCGCTACCCATCATACCGCCGCCGTAGCCTCCACCACCGTGAGCCGCTGCGGTGCCCGTTGCTACAATCAACAGCGGAACCGCTAGTATTGCGATTCGACGAGTCGTCCGCCCGAGAGTGTTGGTGTAGTGTGTCATTGTGATCGTTGAGTCAGTAAGTCGAATATCTATCGTGTCAGACGAGGATCCGAACAGGGATCGTTAGCAGCCGTACCCCTGTCCGTTCATCCCCGTCGCGGTGTGATTGTCGTCCGCCATATCTTGGGCCATCTCGTCGACGGTCACGCCCATGTGCGCTTCCATCTCGTCAACGGCATTCGGGCCCATGTAGTCGGTCATGTGACCTTCCATCCAGGCCGCCCAGTCTGCTGCACTACCATCGGCTGGCGTCCCTTCAGCTGCCGTCTCGTTCCCCTGGATCGGTTCGTCACCGTGTGCGCTAACTACCGGGGCGGCAAACGCGAGTCCGACAATCGCGAGCACCACGAGCAGCCATCGTCCGAGGTTTCGGTTGGTCATTGTTTTTCGCCTCAAGTAGTCATACGGTGGGTTCGGAGTTATCTTCGTGGGAGTGAACTCAAACAGGAGAGCGTTCAAGAACGTCTATAACGCCATCTAAACGTTTTCTACTGACGGGATCGTTCATACCTGCCGAATTCGAAAGGATCAGAGGAATGGTGAGAGCAAAGGGGATCCGTCGAGACTGTTCACCTCATTGCGGCGATCCAGACAATAACCACGGTTCAGGCGGCGAGGGAGGCTCGGGTATTGCTGACCACGAACGAGATGGATCAGTTCCCTCGGAACTGGTGATACTGCCTCGTGAGTGCCTGACGATGGTAGAGGATTCCAATTGTCATGAGGAACAGAACGGTCGCAATTTCGTAGCCATACGCACCAAGCAATAACATCGTTGAAGAACCACTCAGTCCGCCTGCAAGTAGTACGGCAAACAACGGGCTAACGCAGGCAGGGCACGCCACAATCCCGACTATTCCTCCGACTGCCGACTGCGAGAAATCAAGCAATGCATCATAGACGAGATACGCCAGCGCGAACAGGCCAACCGCTTGGTAAGGAATGAGCGAGACCGTGATCAGGTCACCTGTATAGACGAAGACCGGACTCCATCCCAAAGATCGACCCCACGTTATTCCGAAGCCGCTTGGTCCAGTGAGTTGCCCGAAATGAGAGGTGCTCGGTCCAAGTAATCCTGAAAAATAAAACATCACGATGAGATATAGAGCAACGACAAGTGCGGCACCAATACGATACACTCGACGTTTCGTTACAGGTCGAGTGTGCCAGATCACCCAGACTGAGGCGGTGAACCAAATAAATGGAAGGACGAAATGGGTCCACCGGCTCCCCATATCTCCTGTGAAATATGCGTACACCAACCCGGCGATCAACTGTGCGGCGAGGAGGAGATTGAGCCACGTGCTTGACTTGAGAACCCGGCTAATGCGATCAGTTTCGAGTGTTGCTTGTGACATGATGGGTAGTGTTAGTATGAATTTCTACGTCTGTTAGTTCTGCAGGTCATCACTCGGATACACGCGGTAGGTTCGACCCTGTCGTTCCCGATACAGCAGCCCGCGCTCCTCGAGTGAACTCACGGTCTGGCTCACTTTACTCTTTGAGAACTCAGATCGATCCCGAAGTTCGATCTGCGTGATTCCAGGCGAGTTCAGGACGGGTTCAAGGACGCGTCGTTCATCATCCGGTAAGAGATCGAGAACGCGCGCTTGCGGATCCGATTCAGGATTGATAGGCGTCGCCGGCGAGGCGTCATCGTCTATCGATGTAGGCGTTGCCTCCGATACCTGATCGGGGTCGATGTGATCCGCTGAGTCGGTTGTCGAATCGATGAGATTCCCTCGAACCACGTAATAGATGCCACCGATACTGCCTGCGACCAGAAGGGTTCCAACCACGTACCAGAGAGGATCTGGACCGTGAATCGCCCCCATAGACGAGTCCATCATCGGCCCCATCGACTGCTCGATAGCGCGACGCTGTTGATAGGCCCGCCAACTGAGTAGTCCGCCAGCCAAGAGGACGAACCCAAGGAGCACACCAACGACGGTATCCGCTGGACGTTGGTTCATATGACATCCCCTTGTTTCGATATCTGACTGCTCATACAATCAATTTTGGCGCGACAGGTGTGACAATTGCGGATTGAAGGTGCGATGATGAAGTGCTTCACAGCGGATGAACCACAGTACATCTATCAGTGATCGTGATCGTGGTTTGTTATCTGCGGGCTTTGATCAGCAAATTCCGTGGGCTCTTCCTCGAATGCCCGCTTACAGGTCTTCGAGCAAAAATAGTACGTCATCCCATCATTGGACGCACTCGGCCCCTCATCGTCGGTCCGCATGCCACACACCGGATCACGATACTGACCTGGTGCGCCGATTCCACGTCGGTAGACATACAGGAGGAACCCGGAGAGCGCGAAGGCGATAATATTGAGGTAGAACGTGTAGTTGAGCTCGAAGTACGTCTGTTCGGTCGCCGTCTCGCCACCGGCCAGATCTGGTACGATGCCGAGGGCGTCGAACAGCAACTCCATGAGGAAGCCAGTGAACGCCATCGTCACGAAGAAGACGCCAAGGATGTACAGCATGATCTTCCAGCCGTAGTACTTCCGGTAGACGTTCAGCACGGGCACGGTGATGAGGTCGGCGTAGACGAACGCGATGATCCCGGCGAAGCTGACGCCACCGCCCCACAGCGCGACGGCGAACGGGACGTTGCCCATACTGCCGACGAAACTGAGGACGGCGATGATGACGCCCATGACGGCGTTCTCGGCAGTCACGAGCAGGCCGTCGCCCTGAATGAACAGCGTGTTCCACACCCACTGCGGGACGAAGACGATGACGAACCCAGAAATAAGGAAGCCGGCGACGATGTCTTTCCAGATCATCGACCACTCCTTGCGGTACTGATTCCCGACCTTGTACCAGCCACCCCACGACAGCAACTCGTCACGCCACCCGCCGCTACTCGACGTCTCCTGGCGATAGGTCTCCATACAGCCCTCCGAGCAGAATTTGAGCGTCTCACCGCCGTCGGTCGTGAGCGTGTACTCGTCTTTCCCCTCCATCCCGCAGGTGGGATCTTCCGTGACGCCCGCCTGGCGGTCGCGCTCGTTGAGCTTCTCGCGGACTTCGTTAAACAGGTTTTCGGGAAGCGTGAGGTGGACGATGGCGGCCATGACGGCGATGAGAATCAGGCCGCCGAGCAGTTCCGCGACGAGGAACTCCCAGCCAAGCAGGATGAGAATCATCAGCCCTAGTTCGACGATGAGGTTCGTCGACGCGAACATGAACGCGAGGAAGTTCACCGCGTGCGCCCCCTTCTTGAACAGGCCCTTCCCGATGGCGACGGCGCCGAAACTACAGCCACTGCTTGCTGCTCCGAACACAGTCGCCTTGGTAAGTCCAGTTAGATCGCCCTCACCCAGCACCTGTGCCATCCGCTCCTTCGAGACGTAGACCTGGACGAGACTCGTAATCGTGAGGCCCATGATGATCGCCCACGCCGCCGTCCAGAGAAATCCGACACCGATACGAAGGGATTCAAGAACTCCGTCGATTATCGTCGCCTGCATAGGTGTATCATTGTAGGGATCATCTATTGCGGTTTTGGTTAGAATATACTGCCTATGAGGGTATCAGTACTATGGCATCGTAACCGTCGGCCATAGATGATCTATCGTGAAGAGGGGAAAACATTGCAAACCTCCACAAGCTCCACGGAATCCGACTTCAGATTCAAAAGGGGAATCTGATTAAATCACGCCGACGTATTAGAGGCTAATGGGACCAGTAGAGACCGATGATATCCCAAATGAGGGGAACACCACCTGGAAGAACAGCCTTCGCCGGCCTGCTCGGTTGTCCAGTACGGTAACTGTCACATCCACTTCCTAATTTACGATGGCTGTCGATCTGGCAATCCATGATGCACTCGTTCTCACAGCCGACGAGCGGAACCGCCTGTACGAGCGCGGCACAGTATGCATCACCGATGGCTGTATCGAAGAAGTCCGACCATCACGTGCAGGAGACGGAGAATTAGAAGCATCCACCGTTATCGACGGGAACGGGAAACTGGTGATGCCGGGGTTGGTGAACGCCCACACGCACCTGGAGATGACACCGCTCATCGGTGCGTTTAGCGAACTCGAGCTGACGGAGATGCTCGGGAGTGGGACGGCCTTGTTTAACAGACTAGGGAACGGCGAATTCGAGTACCTCGTCGAGGCAGGCGTCGAGCTCGCAGCGCTCAATTTCCTCCTGGGCGGTGTCACGACCGTGAACTCCATGGACGCACGGCCTGCCGCAGGTGCGGAGACGTTCGGGGAAGCAGGGCTCCGCGGATTTTTCGGCCCGGCGATCTCGGACCTCTTCTGGGACCAACCAGTCGATCAGCAGTTCGCCCGTGCTCGCGAGTTCGTCGAAACGTACCACGACACGTACGACGGCCGAATCAGGGCGACGATCTGCCCGCACGACGACTGGTCGTGTACCCGGCAGCTGTGGGAACGGACCGCATCCCTCGCCGCAGAGTATCCGGACCTGCTCGTCCACACGCACTTGCTCGAACTCGAGGAGAGTAACACGATGGCACGAGCGAACGGTGGCGAGGACTCGGTAGGATTGCTCGACGACGTTGGACTCCTGGACGACCGACTGGTCGCTGCTCACTTCCGCCTCGGCGACGAAGAGGACATCCAGCGAACCGCCGAGGCGGACGCGGCTGTTGCGCACTGCCCGTCCGTCTTCTGTTACTGGAATCCGGACGGGGAGACGCAGTGGACGCCCGTTCCCGAGCTTCGAGCCGCCGGCGTCGACGTCGGAGTAGGGATTGACGACCACTACTGGCACGACTCGTACAGCATGTTCGGTGAAGCGCGGCAAGCTCGGCTGGCGGCAAATCTCAAGCGTTCAGCCGGGCAGTTCGACTCGATGGAACTGATACGAATGCCCACTATCGAGGGCGCACGCGCGCTGGGGATGGGCGACGAGATCGGCAGTATCGAAGCGGGAAAGCGCGCGGATATTATCCTCCTCGACGTCGACAAACCGAAGTTCACGCCACTGACCAACGTTCCCGCACACGTCGTGAACAACGCGGTCCCGGCCGACGTCGAGACAGTGATCGTTGACGGCGACGTCGTCCTCCGGAATGGTGTGCCCGAGACAATGGACTCGGACGACGTGCGACAGCGAGTAAATCAGGCTGTCGAACGCTTCATGGACGAGACAGGCTGGGAGTTAGACATTGGTGGTAGTGAACCGCCGACCAGCATCGAGACTGTACGGGACCTCCCAAAGCGTGGCCCTGCGCGACTCCTGACTCGCCTCGCGATGCAATCCGCGCGTGATCGGTTCTCCTTCTAAGACCCTGCCAGCGTAGGGGTGGTTCCCCCTCAGGAATTTCTGTGGGCGCGAACGAACGCACGTCGCAGGACGGTCAGAAGAACGTACGTCTCGTACTTCTGGGTCTGGCAGTGCTCGCAGGGCTGCATATCCTCGACGATCTCCTCAATAGCGTCGTCGTACTCGTCGGTGAGCGTAGTGAGCGCGTCCGTGATCTGGGGCTGGGCAGCGTCGATCATCTCCTCGACGGCGGCGTCGGCCGAATCTGGTAGTGAGTACGAGAGGACGATCGTGTTCGCGTGGTAGTACTTCGTCGTCCCACCACGCCCCTCCTCGAAGCGAACGACGTCGACGAGGCCCGCATCCCGGAGCTCGTTGATGTGATGGCGGACCGTGTTCTCCGTCCAGTAACGCGAAGTTCGGCCGCATCGAGTGCCACGAGGCGATCAACGCGTTCGCTCGCGAGATCCTGCTGGCGGCGAAACAACGGCTGGAAGCCGGCGGCTGGCGCGTCGTCCACGGCATCGTCGACTCCATCTGGGTGACGCCGGACCCCGACGTCGACGACGAGGACCGCGAAGACCTCGAAACGCTCGCGACGGCAATCACCGAGCGCGTTGAGATTCGGCTCGAACACGAAGCCCACTACGACTGGGTGGCGTTCGTCCCACAACGCGAGAGTGACGCCGGCGCACTGACGAAGTACTTCGGGAAGGTCGCCGGCGACGACAACTTCAAAATCAGAGGCATCGAAGCCCGGCAGCGCTCAACCCCGCCGTTCATCGAGGCCGTCCAGTTGGACTGTCTCGACCGGCTCGATGCCACGCGGTCACCGGACGCGGTGCTCGGACGGCTCGAACGCGCAATCGACGACCTGCAGGCGGGCAACGTAGCAGTAGAGCGGCTCGTCGAGCGGAACCGTGTCTCCAAGCCGCTGGACGGCTACGCACAGAACACCCAGAACGTGGCCGCCTTGAAGCGAGCCCGCCAGCAGGATCTGGCAGTCCACCCGGGCCAGGATATCGAGTACGTGGTCGTCGACGACGAGAAAGCCTCGCGAGACCGGGTCGCCCTCGCCCACGAAGCGATCGAGACCTACGACGCCGCGTACTACGAGACGCAGCTGGTCAGAGCGGTCGAGAGCGTGCTGTTGCCGCTGGGCTGGGACCGAACGGCGATTCAGCGGGAACTCGCGGCAACCCGAGAACCCCCCTTGTCCGCCTTCAGCGAAGCCGGTGACGAGTAACCGACATCATCGACCGGCCGGCGGCCTGTTGGTGAATCGGGACGGCTACGTGAGCCACATACGCCTCGACAAGCATACTCGATACGAATACAACCCGTCGGGAGTTGAGACGGGACCCAACAGAACGCAGTGGTTCATGAACGGAACTCGAGGTGCGGACGGGTTACTGGAATCGGGGAGAACAGTCACCGGCAACGGGTTTGCGTGCTTCCAGATACGGAATTTGGAATGCTTCGGAACGGGTGGACGACGGCTGTGCGGGTCCAGCGGGAAAGAATAACGAGGAGGTAGTTCAATAACCCTACACGCAATATGTACGACCTCACAGGATTCCAGCGCGACCTCCTCTACGGTGTCGCCGGACTGGAGGCACCACATGGGCTGGCCATCAAAGACGAACTGGAGGAGTACTACGAATCGGAGATCCATCACGGGCGCCTCTACCCGAACCTCGATACCCTTGTTGACAAAGGCCTTCTCGACAAGGGAGAACGCGACCAGCGAACGAACGTCTATACAGTGACTCGGCGGGGCGCACGGGAAATTTCGGCCCGGCGTGAATGGGAGAATCAGTACATCGATTGAGCGGCAGAGCTCCCAGCGCGTCGAGCCCGGGAGAGTAGACACGGGATGGGGTACCTGCAGGCTGGTTACACCTCGGTACTACCGGCTCCATCACGAACCCACCGTGGGATCCGACTGCGAGGCCGGGAAAACGTGGATCGTCTTCCGCGACGGCCGTGACAACAGTTTAACCAACACGGCTTCGATGACGGGATGGTGTTGGTTAACTGGGCTGGAGAGACCCCTCTATCGATGTGTTCCACGTGAGAGGTCCTCACGAATAGATTGACTGAACGGATCTTCAGAGGAGTGGTGCTCAGGGAGGACGGCAGAAGCGGAAACACACACCCCTCTATCGATGTGTTCAGAATACAGCCGGACGACCGAACGACCGAGCAACGGACGGATATCGGTGGTGGCGAGGGTGATCTGGGCCGTATGCGCCGTGCCGGAGCCGCTGCGGGATACGTTCACCAACACAAACTGAACGGGGAATACGTCGGATAGCCGAGGACAGATACCACCGGTTGCAGGACACTTCGAACACTTCGATAGAGGTGTGTGTGTGTGTTTGTTCTAGAAAGCTAGAAGAGAAGAAGAAGAGAAGAAGAGAAAACACCGGCTTTTCGGAGTGTAGCACTTCTTGGAACTGTCTTGTTGGCTGCTGTTTCATGGAGTATCAGGGCGAAGGAACCGATTTCCATTGAGTTTGAATTTGGCGGAACTGCTCAACGATGCTCTCACGTTGTACGCCTCGAACACATCGATAGAGGGGTGTGTCTGTTGGTATCGGGATCGTGGGAGTCGGTCCGAGGGGTCTCCGAACACATCGTCAGGCGCGTCAGGAAATCAGTGCCAGACAGAATCGTACTGGTGCAATCGCCGGGAATGCACCACTCACTCTCCGATTTACACTTCGATAGGGGTGGGGAAGGTTTTTACTTCTCCTCTGTATGGGGTCGTACATGGGCACTGACGACTCCGAGGGGTCCCCACCCGATCCGGAGTCTCGAGACGACGCTACGCAAACGGATTTCTCCACAGGGTCTCCTGCGGCCGACCAAGCGTCCGACACAGCCACCGATGCGGATAACGAGACCGACTCCCAGTCGATCGAGGACATGCTCCTCGAGTTTGACGAGCAAGACGGCCTCATCCACGATCGCTCCCTGCTCGACCCCAACTACGTCGTCGAAGAAGACCGCATTGTCGGGCGGGACGAACAACTCCAGGAAGTCACCAAGATGCTGCGCGTCGCACTCGGCGACAACCGGCCACCGAACCTCTTCCTCTATGGCCCGTCCGGCACGGGGAAGTCACTCATCACGAAAGCCGTCTGCAAGAATATTAGTCGCATCTGCAAGTCCCGAAACATCCGATTCGGGACGATCGAAGTCAACTGCCAGGACCTGGATACGCTCGGCGTCGCGGTCTACGAGCTCGCCCAACAAGCTGCAGACGAGGCCGGCGTGGACGTCGAAGTCCCGAAACACGGCGTAGCGACGAAAGAGAAATGGGACGAACTCTACCGCATCGTCAACGAGCACTTCGACTCCGTCGTGTTCGTCCTCGACGAACTGGACATGCTCGTCGGCCGCCGGGACAAGCAAGATCCCGCGTTCTCCCGGCTGCTGTACCAGCTGTCACGCGCCGGCGCCGACGACGACCTCACCGCGTACATCTCCGTGGTCGCCATCTCGAACGACACGAAGATGATGGAATCCGTCGGCAGTCGCGCACTTAGTTCGTTCACGCCCGAAGACGTCCATTTCGACGACTACGACGCGAACCAGTTGCAGGCGATTCTCCGCCGCCGCCAGGATGCGTTCCACGACGGCGTCGTCGAGGAGGAAGTGATCCCGCTGGCAGCGGCCTTCGCCGCCCAAACCCACGGTGACGCACGGAAAGCGATTGACTTGATGCGTGTTGCCGGTGAGCTCGCCGAGCGGGACGGCGACGAGCGGGTGCGCGAAGAACACGTGCGGCAAGCGCAGGACAAAGTCGAGAAAAATCGCGTCCTCGAGGTCGTCCGCGGCATCAGCACCCAAAAGAAACTCTGCTTGTATGCCACGGCGGCCGTCGCCGCGGAGACGGCCAACGGGACTGCTCGCAGTACGACCGGCTACCGAGTGTATCAGTACCTGACCGACTCGATCAATTCGGACCAGTACCAACAGGAGTCGTACGTGAACAAAATGAAGGAACTGACGACGTACTCCCTCGTGGACTTCGAGCGTCGGAGCCACGGCCCCAGCTCCGGCATGTTCCTCGAGTTCCAGTTCGGCGAACGACCGGAAACCATCTTGGAAACGCTGCGTGAGGACTCTCGCCTCGAGATGGTTTCCGATAACGAGGTCCAGTCGGTCGTCAAATCACAGGTCCGGAACGAAACCTGACCCCGCTGCCCGCCGGTGCACATCGGACCCGTCTGGAGACACCCCTCTATCGATGTGTGTCTGCGAACGGCCCACACGGCCTCCAGACGGAGTAATCCGCAGCTCTCGGCGCACGGCCGCCGCCCAACCGACGACCAACCATCACACACCTCTATCGATATGTAATTCACCGATAGAGTCGCTTTACCCGTCGAAATAAGGATAATCCGCTGCGATCACATTCAATCGATACCGTGGTATTGTTCCGGTATTTCCCCGAGGAGCTGGCTCACTGGAATCTCTGTGCCGGGACTCACGGCACACACCTCTATCGATGTGTTCACCGATACAGATTCGAGGGATCCCACCCCGCTATCGATGTGTTCGGCGCCTCGGCCGTTCCCCCGCCGCGCACAGATCGCCATGCCCGTCTGGCAATACTCTCGCGTGCTGTTCACCGAAGGAATGCCTCACCGAAGGAATGCCGAATGAGAACGGGGGTGTTCCACCAACCGGGTATCCGACCCCAATCAAACACTGATCGAGAACGGTGACGCGAAGAGCTTCAGCGAGCACCACGTCGATGCTTGGTGATCGTGGGCGCGTACCTCGGTGGGCTTGATTCCGTTCGGTCTGGGTTTGGTTGGGGGCGGGCAGCTACCGGGTGCATCAATTAGGTCCGGCTATCGTCATCGGGAGGTCATCTGTACTTTGGGCAGCCAGCTGGATGTCGAGGCCGAACTCTCGATCCGGCAGAACCATGGGCGGGTGATTCGATGGCGGCGTCGACTCCCTCGACCATCGACTGAGACTGGGTGGCGAACCGTCGGAAACGTGGATGGGTGGCTTCCCTCTTCGAGTGTTACTCGTCCGGGTTGACCGGGCCTTTGTACTGAGAGCGAATCTTCTCCCCATCTCGCCACTGCCAGTAGTAGTAGCGGTTGTTGTTGATCTCCTTGATCGTAATCGTCGCTTTGGGAGGGACGTCGTCCGGGAGGTCGTCGGGCCGGTCCTCCACGTCTTCCTGGTCTACTGACTCCTCGAGACGCGCCTCACGGTCCTTGTGTTCGGCGAGCGCTTCGGCGTACGTTGCAACGTCTCGGAGCTGGTCCGAGGTCGCCTCGTTGAGCGTGGTGACGAGTTCCGTCGGAAGGTTCGCCGGTGGGGTCGGGGGTTCGTCGGACATGGGCTCCTCTCGAATTAACCAACACGAGCACATCTCCATAATATTGTTGGTTAAGACGATGGGGCAGTTCTCGTGCCTGCTGACCGCAGCCCTTCTCGAAACCTCTCCGTGAACACCCGGTGGCCATGACACACCCGTCTCTGGCTTCGTGACCGTTTTACGCAAATCCATCAAGAATCGTCGGACGCACAAATCTGAAAATGAAACTCAACGGCCATTGGAGTCCTTGGGCTTGACCGCTTCGCCGCAGCCAACGTCCATGCAATTACCACACGTGATACAAAACCCGCATTGTTGGCACACGAGGTGATCGGATCTGTCCCCGTACCGGTCATCCATCGTCTCCGGCATCTGGTGGTTCCTTCCATCCTTCGTGTTGAATCAGCATTATCTGTCCTTTCCCCGTCTACACAATGCGCCTACTTCAACATGTAAAACTGAATACCGTGATTGCTATCGCAGCGCTTCAACGCGTCGCGATCGTCGAGTCGGATATCCATTGAACACAATGCTACTGTCGACTCCCTATGCACCCCACAAATCGGCTGTGCGACCGAGGTGAGTGAAGTTCGTGGGTGGCGCCCGCTGTATCCCCTGAGTACGAAACAATCGATTCGGCGGGTAGCACACCGAATTACAGTGCAATTACCGTTCGTCCTGCACGGACATTCACGGCCCCGACGCAGACCGTCCTCAAGCGGGTCGACCTCTCGGAGGTAGTTACGGAGGTACGAGGACGACGTGAGTTGTTAGACTCCGTGATTGTCCAGTAGCTGATCGAGGGGGAGTGCGTGAAGAAGTTCCTTGACAGCCTCGTTGTCCGGTGCAACTGGGCCGAAGCCCCCCTTTTGGGCGTCGTACTCCGGCCGACATTCCGCGCATAGTGGAACCCGGGGGCTGCCGACAAAGGTGGCTTCGAGCTGATCGCGGAGGTAGGCTTCCCGAGGGCGTGTGGGCAGGCGATGACGAGTACCGTGACGACACGTTCGATCACGGTCGCATCGAACGAGACTGCGACTGTCCACGCGAGTGCCGTCACGACTGCCGTCCCGAGCGCGACGTAAAACAGCCACCCCGCCGCTCTGTCAGCCAACACCTGAGTCTTGGATTTGCTCTGCTGGGCTTCCTCGACCAGTCGCATGATGCCCGCGAGCGTGGTTTCCTCGCCGGTCGCACCGACGCGCACGCGGAGACTGCCGTCGCCGTTGATGGTACCGCCGATGACCTCGTCGCCAGGTTCTTTCGAAACCGGTTTCGACTCACCCGTGATCATCGATTCCTCGACGTCCGAATCGCCCTTCTCGACGACGCCGTCGGCGGGGACGCTCGCGCCCGGCCGGACGAGCACCAGGTCGCCCTCGGAGAGTTCGTCCACGGGGACGTCTTCGGTATTACCGTCGTCGGTGATTCGTTCGGCGGTATCGGGCATTAGTCTCGCCAACTCGTCGACGGCGCTCGATGCACGCCGAACCGACCGCATCTCGATCCAGTGCCCAAGCAGCATGATGTCGATGAGTGTGACGAGTTCCCAGAAGAACGCAGACTCCGTCGGGAAGACTACACTCGCGAGGCTGTAGACAAACGCGACAGTAATCCCCATCGAGATGAGCGTCATCATCCCCGGCGCTCGGTCTTTCAGTTCCGGCACCGCCATCTGGAGGAACGGGATTCCACCGTACGCGAAGACGACGACGGAGAACACCGGGGCTATCCACTCGCTACCCGAAAACGTTGGGACGGAGAAGCCAAGCCACTCCTGCAGTGTTTCGCTATAGAGAAGCACGGGAATCGAGAGGATCGTCGAGACGAAGAAGCGTCGGCGGAACATCTGTTCGTGGCCCTCGTGCATCCCGCCATGGCCGTCATGACCACTCCCGTGATCGCCGTGTTCCTCCTCTTCGTGGTGGTGTTGCGGACCTGCCTCGTCTTCGAGTAGCGCTTGTTCTGACCCTGCCCCGATGTGAGAGCTATCGTGTTTGCCTTGGTCCTCTCGATGACGATGATGGTCCGAATCGCCGTCCGAATTGCTTGGCTGTTCGTCCATTATCGACAATTTGCGTCTGTATACGCTTCAACAGGGTGGTCGATCTGTATCTCATTTCGAATCATTTCGCGTCTCGAGATGCTCCGAACCTACAGAAGGACAGTGCAAGCTCACAAACCATTGATTTATCTGTAGAGGACAGACACCCACCTCCGGCGTGTCCGGTGGATAGGTTTAACAGAATCCGGCATCGAGGTAAGCCTGCTCCGTTGGTGTAGCTCGGCCAATCATCTCGGCATCTCACGTCGAGGACCGAGGTTCAAATCCTCGACGGAGCATCAAACTCAGAGCAAGGAGGTTGAGGAAGTTCCATTCTGTGTGGACAAGGCCGTCTGGGTTCAACCACGAACGCCTCCTGTGAACCTCGCTACTTGACTGCACAGAGTAATGTGCCTATAGACAGAATCCTGTGTCAGGGATACAGTCGATATGAGATGGCAAATTAAGGAGATTGAATGGGAAGCTGTCGCGGGCATCCTAGCGGCTGTTCTCGCGCTTGTACTCCATTTCTTGCACATCGTAGACGAATCCGTGCTGCTTCAGATTACGCTCGTTCTTATGGCGTTCTTGTTCATCAGCCATCTTCGACGCGAATCAGAAACAGAGAACCTCTCTGAGTCCGTCGCTCACACCGAACGCACTGTCGAAGAAATCCGAGCCGGTATGGATACTCCCGACCTCGAACTCATCGGTCCAGCACAACTCAGACCGCGGAGTACCCAGTTCGGTCAGGGGGCCCGTGGTGAAATGATCTGGTTCAATGTCTGTCTGCTCATGTTCATTCCCCAGGATTTGTTCGACGCGTTGCTTCGGCCACCGATTGAAAATCCAGATGTTTCCTCAATTCAGTTCGTCCTCGACGAGAGTGAACGAGAGCGCTGGAAGACACAGGTCAAACCGAAAGTACAGGAGTGTACAGGCGCCGAGACGGTACGGGAACCTGTCTGGCGCGACCTCGATGAAAACGTCTCGTTCATTCTTCGCGGGACTGAAAACGAGCAGACGGACGCGCTGTTGAGTTTCTGGGGCGAACCGTTTATGGCCCGGACGACACAGGACGTCCCCCGCTATATCATCCACGTCGCACGGGATTCTGAACTAATCCCCCAGCTGCAGGATATCGAGCGCGAACACCGCTTGAGAACGAATTGAGGAGCACACTTTTCCCGTGAGCGCCCGAAACACTCCTTGAAGGAGTTCTGACCGACCCCATTCACCATTCGACCGGTGGATACCCCCGATAACACATCAACTACAATGAGACCCCCACGCTTACGCGGCTATCTGAACGAGGAATTCGAGTTTCCGGTTGACCGAGCGGGGGTCATCGAACGTGCCGGAGACGTAACGGTTGATGCTCCCGACGACGATGACTCGGAGTCTATTAGTGCGATGCTGGAACGGGACAACGACAACCCGTACGAAACTCTTGAAGACCTCTTCGCGTCGATCTATGGTAGTCTCGACGATAGTTACATCGGACGAAAGTACTACGACGATCGTGGCAGCAACGTCGAAGAGGTGACTGGGGACTACCCGCGCGACGAACGGAACGTCTCCTTCTGACGGCTACCAGAATTTCAGGTTCTGTTTGACGGATTCGCGTTTCATCTCCTGGATCTCCTCGGTGATTGGGATATCCTTCGGGCAGACGGTCGTACACGAGAACTGCGTATGACACTGCCAGACCCCATGTTCTTTGTCGAGTAGTTCCAGTCGACGTTCCTGTGCAGCCTCCCCTTCGCGTTCATCCATGTAGAACCGGTATCCCTTGACGATGGCTGCAGGACCGATGTACTCGTCGTCGAACTGTGAGGGATTACACGACGACGTACAACAGCCACATTGGATGCAACGCGAGGCCATCTTGATCTTCTCACGATTCTGGGGGGATTGGCGCTGTTCTTCGAGTTCCCCATCAGGAAGCTCGTCAGGCTGGAAATATGGTTCGACGGATTCCATCCGTTCGAAGAAGTGATCCATATCCACTACCAGGTCCTTGATCACTGGTTCATGCGGGAGCGGCTCAACACGGACTGGATCGTTGAGATCGGAAATTTGCGTTTGGCAGCCGAGTCGCTGGCTGCCGTTGATGAATAGGCCGTCACTTCCACACACCGCCATTTGGCACGAGTGACGGAATGTGAGACTCGAGTCGAAGTGGTCACGAGCGTAGATGAGTGCATCCAAGACAGTCATCCCCTTTTCGTAGGGAACGTGGAAGTCATCGAATCGGGGTTCTTGCTTGGCTTCGACTTCAGGATCGTACCGGAAGACCTTCAGGAGCGTTGTCTCCTCATCGGCGGAAGACTGTGCTTCAGCGGCCGCTTGTGCCTCCTGCTCTTTTGCTCGTTCCTGTTTCTTATCGAGACGCTGCTGCTGTGGTGTAGAGTCAGTGTCGGATTTCTCTTTTGCCTCTGAGGGTGTTTGCTGGGAGCTCATATTTGTGGGTATAGTACTGAAATTCGCTCAGGAGGGTAGCGGAGTTCCATGTGAGAAGGTAACGGGGAGACCACCGAAATAGCTGTCCCCGAAGACGCACACGAAACTGCCTCATAGACCAATCATATGCATCGGAACCCGGAACGCCAAATCTCTGCTGAGTCGCCGAGTTTATCAGAAATCGAAGGAACAGCACGCCGGCACTTCGTATTCCTGGGGTTGAGAAAAGCAGCAACACATATACCCGCTCCATACCTTTCACTAGACGTAGTGTCCACTTTCCGTGAAACGGACGTACGGCGCTGGCGGTAGTTAGGGTCCGGAAGTGGACAGTATCGCGGAGTACGGTCAGTCGGTTTCACCCGACTGACCCAACCACGATGCTCACTCGCATTCTCGATTGTATCGCCGTCATCATGACCTCCAAACGCACGCCCACAAATGACAGCAGAAAACGAGTTCACCGTCACGCCCTACAGCGTCGACGGAGAGATCGACTACGAGAAACTCCTCGAACAGTTCGGGGCTGACCCGCTCTCGGACGACCAGATCACAGCCTTCCCCGACCCACCCCATCCGCTTGTTCATCGAAGGGTGTTCTACGCAGAACGTGACATAGACAGGTTCCTCTCCGCTGTTAACGCAGGGCAACCACACTCTATTGTTACGGGTCGTGGCCCATCAGGGCCGATGCATATCGGTCACGTCCTCCCGTTCTACTTCGCCAAGTACCTACAAGAGCAGACAAACGCTCTCGTCTACATTCCAGTGTCCGACGACGAGAAATACTTCCTCAAAGAGATGTCTCTCGAAGTAATCGGCGCTCACACTCGTGAGAACTTACTCGATCTGCTCGCAGTAGGATTTGATCCAGATAGGACGCGTATCATCGTGGATACAGCGGATGGAGACGTGGTGTATCCCCTCGCAACCGCATTTGCAAAAGCGGTGACCCAATCGACTATCGAGGCAACGTACGGAGAACCTGCGAATATTGGTCTGTCATTCTATCCCGCAGTGCAGGCGACACACCTCCTCTTGCCGCAACTCATCGAGGGCCGTCATCCGACGCTCGTCCCGATCGCAATCGATCAAGACCCCCATATCCGCATCTGTCGGGACATTGCGGACAAACAGCGATACGACGTCGATAAACCGAGCGCGTTGCTCTCGAAATTCCTTCCGAGCCTCGCAGGGCCAGGCAAGATGAGCTCTTCGGACGACGCGCCCAGTATTCTCCTCTCCGACGACAGAGAGGCCGTGTTCGAGAAGATTCGGGCCCACGCGTATTCCGGTGGTCAATCGACCATTGACGAGCACAGAGACCTGGGTGGAGATCCCGAGAGAGACACGTCGTTCCAGTTTCTTTCGTATTTCTTCGAAGCGGACGACGAACGGCTGGAACGACTTGCCCAGGAATATCGTGATGGATCGCTGTTGAGTGGTGAACTCAAAGATATCGCGGCAGAGAACATAGCTGATTTTCTCGAACGTCACCAAGAACGACGAAGGCAGTTGGGGTCACTCGTGGATGAGTTACCAGCGTACAGATTGACCGATGCTGAGCGAAAGCGGGCTCGCCAACGAGTCGGATTTCTAGATGAGGAGCTGTTTTAGAAAGGCTGTATCATTGCTCTTATGGCGCACAATCTGGGGTTTGGATATGGGTTCGGTTTGATTTCTTGAAACCGTTCGGCCAAGGGTTTAGGGCGCTTCCGCATTTAAATAGATCTGCTATGGTTTCAACAGGAGATACTGCGCCGAATTTCACAGCGACGTACCGAGGAAGCGAACACGAGACGTTCGAACTTGTCGAGCATCTTGGAGAGGGTCCTACCGTATTAGCGTTCTTCCCCGGGGCGTTTACACCTCCGTGTTCGAACGAGATGGTAGCCCTCCAAGAGCGTCTCGATGAGCTTCAAGATGCGGGAGGGACACTCTTCGGCATCAGCGCCGATTCATCATTCTCCCTCGGTGCGTTCGCAGACGAGTACGATCTCGAGTTCGACCTCGTCAGTGATATGGGCGGCGAAGCGATTCCGGGATACGACCTCTCTATCGACATCCCGGACTTAGGCCTGTACGGTGTCGCCAACCGGGCTGTGATCGTCCTTGACGAAGATCGGACTGTGACCTACAGGTGGGTAGCTGAAGATCCGACGAACGAACCAGACTACGATGAACTCATCGAGGCCGTCGAGGCAGTCTGACAAACAGCGGCTCCGTCAGTTTGAACGACACGCTTTGAGTTGAGTAATCACTGTGAGTAGAATGTTTCTATGATATCCTCTCAAGACTCAGGAATTGTGATTATATCAAATTACACATAGTAATTCGGTTATTCGTCGACTTCCGTTTTCACGACGACTGTCGGTCGGGTGGTTAGCCGAAGCACGCGTTCGGTTACACTTCCGAGTAGCGCGCGGTATTCCGCTGGCCGGTGTTTCGTCCCGAGGACGACCATATCGATATCCTGTCGATCCCCATACTCGAGTATCGTTTCGACGGGATGTCCGTGTTTTACTGCCGCGATCATCTCGACCTCACTGTCTTCCGCACTACTCCGGACCTCCTCGATTGCCTCCTGTCCGCGTTCTTCGAGTCCATGTTCGGGTCCCTCTGCCTCATCGACGTACTCATCTCCACTGTATGCCGTGTAGATGCTCTCGTCGACGACGAAGAGCGCATGAAGGGTAGCATCGTGCATCTCGGCGAGTTCGATCGCATGGGATTCCGCGTTCTTCGATGCAATCGTACCATCCGTGGCGAGTAGGATCTGGTCGTACATAGAGCAACGTTCGTTCAGCTAGCCGATAAGGATGGTCATCGCAACGAGTCGACGAATTGGACCGAAACGCTGTTAATCACTCTTTTTGGCGAGAACGATCAATGCAGTACTATCGGTCTGTGCTGCTGGCGCTACTTCACGCATCCCGTCGAACTGGACGATATCTCCTGACTGTATGATATGAGACTCCCCATCGAGTTGCAGATCGATCTCACCTGAGATTAAATAGAGAATAACCTGCCTTTCAGGATGACTGTGTGCACCAACGCTTTCACCTTCGTCCAGGGATAATCGGATTGTTTTCGGTTCTTCGGTTGGGAACACGGCAGCGTGCGGTACACCTTCACAGTCCTCAATTGATTTCACCGGTGCCATGAATCCATTATGGGACTGAACAGCCCTATGTGCATCGAACTATGGCTCTATTACTTGCTGTGACAGCCACCGCCCAGCAGGAATATTGGCTTTTCTCGGGCTCAAAAGTGGGATTCGCCCCTATGCTTTTTCGCCTTCCACGAGTAGTTTCGAATACGCACCGGACAGCAATACTATGACAAACGGAAAATCTAACATAGTTGTCACATTCAATCCGCAAGAATGGGTCGACGGACCGTACCATCTAGACGATGGGGCAGACAAACAACTGAATCCCGCCGAAAACCGGGATTCAGTAACGTTCGAAGTGCCGTGGGAAGACGGAACCGATGAAGAGGGAACGATATTCCCAGACGAGTCGTACGAAGCAAATCAGTTGCAATCTCACCCTGCGGCTCCAGAGTGGGTCCAAAACTGGGAGGGGCCATACTACGTCCGGACAGAATTAGCTGAAGACGAGTGGTAGCTGGCTGACAGCTCAGTCCACGTGCTGTGCGTGTAATCGGTCGAGAGGAGCTTTTCCCAATCCTGAGGGTAGTCTCTGATTCGCGCCGATCAGTTAACGTGAACGCGGACGACATGACCACCGCAGCCGCACTGCTCGATATATTCCCACTCGACGTCCTCATCTCCAAACCGATCATCAAGCGCATCGTAGAGGAACCCCTCGGGATGGCCGTGTGCCTTGTGCGTGACGAGATTCACGTGGTGACCGCTGGTCGTGTGCTCGACCGCCTCGATTCCGTGACGCTTGAGTAGCGAGAGGTCGTCTTCGTACTGTGGCTTCTCGAGGTTGGCGGACCAGGAATTATCGTGGTTTCGGTCGGTGACAGGTTCAGTCTCACCGTGTGCGTGGTCGTCGCCGTGATCGTGGGAGTGACTTGCCATCCTCTGATATTGGTCTGCTATTCGGATAAGGGGTTTGGTGGTGTCTCTCCCCTTTTGGGTGGAAAGTCGTCTGGGGTATTTCAGCACAGAGCCCGCACTGAACGTATGGACGACCACAAACCCGGAGGGGATTGGGAGTACGCGATACACAGTGGCCTCCCCGACTTCTATAGAGATATCAAATCGGTACCGGTCACGGTCGAAGCGGTTTCGTTCGAGGAAAAGCGTATCGAGACGGAACACCGGACGTTCGAACGAACCATCATTCGTGTTCGCGGCGAAGGCGTAACTGGATGCGGAGAAGACGTCACCCGCTCCAGGGAGGCACACAATCGACTTCGCGAGGACGGACTAGCGCTCCCGACCGGTGACTGGACGGTCGGAACGTTTTCGGACGCTCTCGATGCCGATTCGAATATCTTGACACAGACTGCGTCCAGAGACGCTCCCGAGTATTTGCGTTGGGCGATCGAGAGTGCAGTTCTAGATCTGGCACTCAAACAGTCGGGGCGATCGCTGGCATCGGTACTGGACCGTACGTACGAGCCGATGGCATTCGTCGTCAGTCTACAGCTCGGGGATTCACCACACATCCGTCCCGTGAACCGGTTCCTCGACGCGGATTCGAGTATCGAGTTCAAGATCGATGTCCCCGACACGCCGAGCGACGAGTTACTCTCGGCCCTCTCGGATACTGGTGCGGTTCGAATTCTGGATTTGAAAGCACAGTACGGTTCGGATGTCGGGGCTCCCACTGATCCGGACCTCTACCGGCAGTTGTTCGAGACGTTCCCGGATGCACTCATCGAAGACCCGGCCGTCACGGATACGACACGACCTGTGCTCGACGAATATGCTGACCGAATCTCCTGGGACGCCCCGATAACGGGTGTCGAAAGCACCCAGGAACTACCTTGGGTACCAGCTGCTCTCAACATCAAGCCGTGTCGGTCTGGGACGCTCGAATCACTCTGTCGTATTCTCGAATATGGCTTGCAACACGATGTCGAACTCTATGGAGGTGGAATGTTCGAACTCGACGCTGGCCGAGCGCACTCACAGGCGCTCGCCTCGCTGTTCTATCCAAACAGTCCAAACGACCTTGCACCACCTGCGTATCACACCTACCGAGACGACAAATCCTATCCCTCGAGTCCGCTGGAGCCACCGGCCAAACCGGCCGGAATCGGGTGGGATATCAGATAACCACAACACTCCGTTCCAAGGGAACTATATTGGAACAGAAGCATTCTTAGTCGCTACAGGCCGCACTCCGCGCTAATCGCGTTCGGACGCTGATTCCTCATCGTTTGTTCGATCACGACGATCACGCACACAACGTACGGTTGGACAGCGAGCTCTACGGGCTGCGCTGAATGGACGGAGTGCCTTCTCGACCATCAAACGTCGATACGGGTCCGCTGTCACGCTACGCGCTTGGTACCGCGAATATTCGTGAACTAGTGCTCACTGCCGCGGTCTACAACCTCGAACGATCCATTAAACAGAGACTGCTATACCGGATTCAACAAGGCACAGGAGTCGAAATACTGCGGATTTGATTGTCTCATCAGGGTACTAGTTGGTTGCCCTCCTCATCATAGACGGTAATTGCATCAACGGGGCACACGCGACCAGCCATCTCGGCATCAAATTCTGCTCCGTCTGGAACATCTCGAATGTATAATCCTGGTTCCCTCTCGTCACTTCCAACAAGTGTGGCTTTGCCAGCATCACGATCTTCGATGAATTTCTCCCATTCATGGACGCAGTTGAATATCCCGGTGCACGTGTCTCGATCAAATTCAACATACATGATTATTCACGCCTCGTGTCAAATTGTAACCAGTGGATTTCATTAGTAAGTTCAAAGGGCGCTCCGTTAGGTGAATATCTCGTACACCGAGGGTCGTTACCTCGGGTATTCATCTCGCGGGATCACCAAGCCGTGATAGAAGTGTCATTCACAACTCATCGCTCTTCACCTTTCAGTAACCGTCACTCGCCACTCGTCGTCTGTTGCTTGAGATGTTTCATGAGTGTATCCATGTTCTTCAAGGACGGGATAGAGTGGTTCCGGTTCGTGGTCGGCGATTAGTACAAGCATTTCATCATCGGGAAGAACGTCAAGCGCTGTCAGTATCTCATCGAAGGGATTTCCAGTAGTTTCACGGCAATCAAATTCGTGGATTCTGTCGTCATCGGTGTCGGCCCCCATATTCTCTGATTCGTGTTGTAGTGGGATAATCATTCTGCCGATGATGCTCGCGTTGTCCGAATATCACCAATCAGAGATCCATACAAATGTGTTCGCGGGATTGCGTATATGAGAAGAGTGCCAGCAGGGCACCTCCAATTCTGACGGCCGCTCCCATTCGAGTGGATAATCAGTCCTGATAAAAGTATTCGCCGCTCGATTTTTGTTGTCGGTCGAGTTGACTGCCCGGCTTATTCACTCGAGGCCTGCCGGTTCGTCCGTCCCGGCGAAACGTGATTTCGAGGGCAGATAGAAACGCGTTCATGCCGTCCCGCATTGATTGCGGAGATTCTGCATAGCCACTCTGGCTCGGATCACCCTCGAAAACGATCAACCGATCGGCAACTCGATCGATGACGAAGAGGTCGTGATCCACGACGAGCACGGGTCGATTCGTTCGTTTGCTGAATTGGTGAATCCGATCAGCGAGTACCACTCGACGGTCCACATCGAGGAACGCTGAGGGTTCGTCCAAGAGATAGAGATCTGCATCACGAGCGAGACATAGTGCAATCCCGACACGCTGTAACTCCCCGCCCGAAAGCGAGTCAAGTGAGCGAGTATACAACGATTCGAGGTCGAATGGATTCTGAATTCGTGTTTTGAATGATTGGGCGTGAATATCGGTGACTGATGCAAAGCGTTCACGGACTGCAACGTCGCTATCCGGCGTGATATACTGAGGTTTGTACGATACGAGGACATCTTCCGGAACCCGGCCACTATCGGGAGTTACACTCCCAGCGAGCATTTTCACGAACGTCGTTTTACCCAGCGCGTTCTCTCCGACGATACCCACCGATTCCCCGGCGTGAATCTGACCTGGTTCGACGACGAGCGAAAAGTCCGCGAACGATTTCTCAAGCTGCGGATATACAAGGGCCGGTTCGTTGTTTCCGCTGTCGCGAGAGCCAGCCGACGGGAAGTCGATTGAGTGACGCCGAATTTGGACGTTTTCTTCCGATAATTTTCCCTCCAAAAACTGGTTGATGCCCGTCCGTACTGCCGACCGCTGGGCAACGACGCCGAATCCCCCCGGTTCACCGTACAAGACGTGGATTGCGTCAGAGAGTAGGTCGAGCGTCGCAAGGTCGTGTTCTACGACAACAGCCGCGGCATCGGTTTCCTGCACGTGACTGCGGATCGTCCGTGCTACTGACAACCGCTGTTTGATGTCCAGAAACGACGATGGTTCGTCGAACAGATAGAGATCTGCCGCCCTCGAGAGAGTCACCCCGATAGCAACCCGCTGTCGTTCACCTCCGGACAGATCAGACAGTGACCGATCGAGGATCGAGCGGAGACCGAGTGCATTGACGAATCGATCCGGATCGTCAGAACGGGAAGCGAGCAGTTCGCGTACCGTTTCAGCGTCGGTCTCGTGGAGGGAGTCGACCCGTTGGTCCTTGTAGGCGGTGTCGACCGATTCGTCTCGGAGTCGTTCGAGATGAGTCTGCAGGGTCGTCCCCCGAAACGATTCGATCGCCCGGTTCCAGTCTGGCCCTTCACCGCCCCCGCCAAAATTTGGTACTTGGCTACCAGACAAAATGTCCAACGCAGTACTTTTCCCGATGCCATTGCGGCCGAGAAGGCCGATTACAGAACCATCGTCCGGGATGGGGAGATTGTACAACCGGAATCCGTTCTCACCATACTGGTGGACGAGTTGTCCGGTTTCCGCCGGAAGTGGAATAATTTGGATCGCGTCGTTGGGGATCTTCTTTTCGATGAGTTTGTGCTCGGCCAGGACGTTAGCGTCGTCGATGTGGAGTTCACCATGCTCAGTGACGTGGAACCCCTCGTGTCCGGACCGATTCAGCGGATCATATTTGACCGCGATATTTCGTACTTCGTCGGTGACCTCATCCTGATCGATGATTGCGACGTATTCTTGCTTCCGTCCGCTTTGAGGCTCTGTCATGGATTACTTAAACCATCAGTCCGAGTATTCATAGGTGACTGTTGTGGGAGAATATCCCAGTAAATCGAGCCGTATGTGGTGAATTTGGGGTTGCTCGATCACCGATGCCGATTGAGCAGGTCAGACGACGGCTTCCACTCGGCGTCTTCGTCAAAGTACTGTTCGACAATCGGTTTGTCGGGCATCTGGCCTGTTTGGCGCTTCTCTTCGCTGTAGGACGGTCGCCCCTCTTCCACGAAGAACCGGCCAGTCAGAATTTCTCCCTCGTGGAGGCGCGTATCGGTTTTCCGCATCATTTGCGCCGCTTCGTCACGGTCGTGGACGTCGAACTCGAAATCTTCGGAGTCCTGAACGTCGATGTAGGGCACGTATTGCTTGGCGTCCTTGTTCCATGTCGGACACTGAGTGAGAAAATCGACGTGGGCGAATCCGTCGTGGTCCATCGCTTCGACGAGTATTTCCGTCGCCTGCCGGGGATTAACCGCTGCAGTCCGTGCAATATATGTTGCACCCGCATTAAGGCCCCACTCCAGTGGCCGGATCGGGTTCTTCGCCGAACCGGATGGTTGCGTCTTGGATTTGTGTCCCTTCGGACTTGTCGGCGACGTCTGTCCTTTGGTCAACCCGAAAATCTCGTTGTTGAACACGATATAGGTCATATCGTGGTTCTCACGGGCTGTGTGAGTGAAGTGGTTACCCCCAATGCCGTATCCGTCGCCATCGCCACCTGCGGCAACGACCTCCAGATCGGGATTCGCGAGCGTTGCCGCCCGCGCGACCGGGAGCGACCGACCGTGGATCGAGTGGAACCCGTAACTCTCGAAATACGACGAGAGTTTGCCCGAGCATCCGATTCCCGTGACGAGCAACACTTCGTCGGGGTTCTTGCCACGTTCCACCATCGCTTGCTTTAATGTCTTCAGGACGGCGAAGTCCCCACAGCCGGGACACCACGTCGCCCGTGGTTCGACGCCGGGGGTGAACGCGTCTGTATCTACCTCTTGATCTGCATCGATTGCGTTGAATGCACTCATTGTGGTTACCTCGAGTTGGTTGCTTTCGTTGGTTCGAGACGCGTCGTCGGTGGCGCCACATTCGGATCGTCGGTAATGACGGCACGAACACCATCGACAACCTCGGCGGGTTCGAAGGGATTACCGTCGTACTTGAGCAGACTGGATAACCGATCGCCGTACGCCCCCAGTTCGCGCTGTACCAATCCCCGGAATTGACCGCCGGAGTTCATTTCGACCACGACAGCTTCCTCGACGCTCTCGAGGAAGTCAGCGACCTCAGACTCCGGGAACGGCATCATTTCGCTTACGCCTAGTGCCGAAACGAAGTTATCAGTCTCGTTGAGTCGGTCGACCGCTTCGAAGACAGTACTCTGTTGACTTCCCCACACCAGGATTCCGTAGCGGGCATCTTCAGCCCCGTATCGGGTCTGGTGAGTTCCCGTCTCGTCAAGTGTCTCGCGAATTGTTTCCTGTTTTGCCCTCCGTCGGTCGACCTGTCGACGGCGATTTTCGGGATCTTCGCTGATGTGGCCCGCAGGGTTGTGCTCGTTTCCGGTCGTCAGGAATCGGCCACCTTTCTGGCCGGGAAGTGTTCGCGGTACGACGCCATCGTCAGCGTCGTACTGGAAGCGGAGATACGATCCGGACGCGTGGTGTGCGGCGTCTTCGATTTCTTCCTCCGTGAGAACTGTGCCTGGATCCGGGTCGGGAGCTGATTCCGTGAAGACGCTGTCCGGGACTGTCCGATACTCCCCCGAGAGCTTCTGGTCGATGACGACGATCGCAGGGAGCTGGTACTCGTAGGCCAGTTCAAACGCTCGACGCGTCTGTTCGTAACACTCCTCGATTGTTCCCGGTGCGAAGACGATTCGGTTGGAATCGCCCTGGCTGGAGTACAGAACGTGGTCGAGGTCGCCCTGTTCTGGCTTGGTCGGCATTCCGGTCGATGGGCCGCCCCGCATGGCCTCGACGAAGACGACCGGTGTCTCAGTCATTTCGGCCGTTCCGAGTAACTCGGACATGAGTGCGAACCCACCCCCTGAGGAGCCGGACATCGCCTTTACACCTGCGTGGGACGCACCGATCGCCATCCCGGCAGCGGCAATCTCGTCTTCGACCTGTTCGGAAACACCACCGTACTCGGGGAGATGCTGGGACAGAATCGTGAACACTTCCGTCCACGGCGTCATGGGATAGCCAGAGATGAATCGGCAGCCGGCATCGAGCGCACCGTACGCGACGCCGTGCGATCCGGAGAGGAGGACCGGAACCTCCTCGTGCGTTCCCTCCGGAAGGACGACGTCGTGGTCGATTTCGTGTTCATCCCGCACTTGATCGTACGCTGCTTGAAGGATCGTCAGATTCGCCTCGAGTGCATCGCCGCCCATCGAATCTGACATCAACGCTTCGATGGGATCGAGATCCAGCGATATGAGCGCCGCCGTTGCACCGACGCCCGCCGTGTTGCGCATCACCTCACGACCGTGTTCTGTCGCGATGTCCCGAAGGTCGAGCGGATAGACGTGCCAATCGTGTTCTGCAGCGAGAGCTTCGAGTGACGTCTCAAGCACGCTATCGACGTCGTCGATGTCGATCAGCCCTTCGTCGTAGACGATGATGCCCCCATCACGGAGGTCATCGAGGTTTTCTACGAGGGGCTTGACTTCCTCGTTTCCGTAGTAGGCCTCCTCGTCCGGGCTCCGTGCAAACGAGTCGCCCAGCGCCAGGAGAAAGTTGTATCCGTCTCCTCTGGATCGTACTGGCGTCGCCTTCGATCGAATCTCAGCGTACGTGTGGCCACCACGTATCCGTGATGGATAGTGACGATGGGTGAATACGTGGAGGCCCGACCGCATCAGTACTTTCGCGAAGTTCTGACTCGTCGAGTCGATGCCGTCCCCGGACCCTCCTGCGAGTCGCCAAATGAGTTCGTTTTCTGTCATGGTATCTGGTGTCTCATCGTATTCGGGATACGTGGCGGAGTTGTAAGTAGTATCACGGGAATATACTCGCCTCGCTTATACGAGACATCAGAACGAATAGGTCCGGTCTCGTTGGTCGAAATCCCAGACACCTCCCCGGTCATCGTAGAACTTGCGTCCGACGAACGACTCGTCTAGATTCCCGAGGATAGTCTGATACACGTCGTCGACGGACCCGTAGCTTCGTTCGTTGGTGGTCTCCAGCACAGTCCCTACCGTTGTGGGTTCTCCAGTGGGGGGCCTCAGTTCTGCCTCACCGAGTTCGTCGAGGAGGGCATCGTGTGTAATTGGAAAATCGACCTTTTGCTCACACAGCTGTTGGATTTCAATTGGTCCCATATTCAATTGTCGTCCGCCACTCCGATAAACATTGGCACATGTTGGCACCCCCCAACAATTATGATTGACGCTATCGACTATCTATCTGTAATGATCGGGATTCTCAAATCGATGGCGGTGACGATGAAACATGCCTTAGACGGGAAAACGTTCACCGTCGAGTATCCCGAGCAGGCACCTGAAGTCAGTCCTCGGTTCCGGGGAATTCACAAATTTAGTCAAGAACGATGTATCTGGTGTCGGCAATGTGAAAACGTCTGTCCAAACAATACGATTCAGATTGTGATGGACGAACAGCGCAACGGTGAACAATATAATCTGCATGTCGGGCAATGCATCTACTGTCGACTTTGCGAAGAGGTATGTCCAACTGATGCGATCATTCTCACTCAGCAATTTGAATTTACAGGTGATACAAAACACGATTTAGTCTATAACAAGGAGCAGCTGAAAAATGTCCCATGGTATAAAGATTTGCCAGACCCATTAGCATCGAGAGAACCCGACCGTGGGGCCTGGATTGGCGAAGGTGACGGAGAAATTGATTATCAGTAATGGCTTCAGTGAATTCATAGGAGCGATGAGTTTAACTCGTATGGAGTCAGGACACGATACAAAATCAGTAGCCGGACTCCTTCAACGTAGAGTCCTCGGCGGAAGCTCATCTCGTTGTAGCCATTGCCGGTAGCGAGGTTGGGCTAACTGTCCGTATGCCGCAGGCGATCTACGGACCGATCTTCGTACCCCCCAACGCAGGCTAATACCGCCTGCAACCCAGCCATCGGTGACGCCGTTCAGAATGGCGTTCCCTCTTCTGCGGGATCCGACGACGCCTCCTGATCTTTGGGTTCGACCTTGCCGACGAGCACCCGGAACTCCCCGGGTTCCTTCTGACGGTACTGCCAGTGGAATTCTGGCCCTTCCTCGGCGCTGAACTGGTGGTAGAGCGGCTTTGGATCGTGGTCGTTGACGAGGACGAACGCTTCGCCTCGTTCGAGGTCGTCGTACGCCTGGAAGATCAGCTCGTGGCGACGAGCGGGCGGATACTCCCTGACGTCGAGTTCCTGGCTGACTTCGACGTCGAGGTCCTCGTCGGTCCTGGACGCTGCTTCTCCGTCTCCATCGAGCTCTCCGCCGGCGTGATTAGTATGTCCATCGTGATGGGCACCCTCACCGGCACAGGAGTTCGCTTCGGCGTCTTCATCGTCGACGTCCGCACGCTTCGTGATCCGGACGGCGACGCGTCCCGGCTCCTGCTCGACAATCTGCCACTCGAAGGCGTCGCCATATCGCTGCTGGAACTCCTGTTTCAGCGGCCGGGGTTCGTGGGGAGCAACGATCTCCATCGCTTCGCCTTCGGGGATCATTCCGTATCGGTGGTGAATCGACGGGTGTCGCTCGGGTTTGGGAATCTGACGGACGTCGTACCGGGTGATGATGTCATCGTCCGGTGCAGTGGACTCTTCGGTCTTTTCGATAGCAACACGCCACTCACGTCCCCCTTCGTCGAGATACTCCCACTCGAAGGTCTCACCGCGCGTCGATCGGAGCTCGTGGTAGAGCGGCTTCGGGTCGTGGTCGTTGACCAGTACGAACCCCTCCCCAGGGGCGAGTTCGTCGAATCCCTCGAGCAGCACCTCGTGGCGGCGCTGTGGCGGCATGACTCGGACGTCGAAGTCCGGGAGCGCGGCGGCAAGGTCGCCTTCCACTGCAATCGCCATCCGAACCTCGTCTGCATCCCTCGTTACGTCCCACGAGAACTGGACATTACGTTCGATTTGGTACCGTAGCAACGTGAAACCGGGCACTTGATCTGCAATCAGATGAAGGGTGTCTCCCGCTTCGACATCGTCGAACAGCTCGTAGAGGCGATCCCGAACGTCCTCACGAGACGCATCCGTCAGGTCAATCTCCGTACGCATACTGTCGACTTTAGTGCCGGGGTGGATAGGCACTGGGGCGAACACTTCCGCCGACACCCCAAAGTGGCCACCTCACAGTTCGTTCCCCGATTCCAGATCAATAGTCTGACGACTCGCCACGGAAACTCTTTATTGAATGACCCGGCGCGTCCTCAACGGATACTCTCGCGAAATACATAGAGATCGAGTGGCGACCCTGCCCAATCGGAGGGACCGGACTGCGGAGACCTATTGCCCTCGCTTTCGATGTGAGATGGATCTAAATCCGCGGTCTTGATTCGTGGTGTGTCACCTGGCCAATCGTCCGGAACGACTCCCACGAGATCTATTCCATCCATCCCAGCCACATGGCGAGCGGATTTAAGGTGGTCATTGGCGAGCACCCAACTGCCCGCTTGCAGGTTCCTCTCTACGATTGCCTCCTCGACGAGCCCCGCATTTCGAAGGATAATCACGTCGGCGCCGCCATCCACAGAATATGCCGTAGCATCGGCCAAGCGGGCCGCGTACCCCGCTGCCGCCAGGTCGTCCATCGCCGCCACGTCGACGTCGACATACGTAACCTCGGCTTCGGGAAACGCGACCGATGGGCTCACGTCGTGACCCGATCCAGGGTGGTACACGACATCGGCGTCGATACCGAACCGGTTGGCGACGGCTCCATACTGGGCAATCCTGTCTGCGAAGGTGACTGGCGACGACCCGGCGTTCATCGACAGCCGGCGGGCGAGACACAGCTCGGCTGGCAGTAGGTAGTCGCGTTCACCCGTCTCAGGGTGGGAGCCATACCCGGCTGTATGAACCGCCAGTGTCGCCTTCCGTACCGGTTCGGTTGCGGCGACGACTTCGGACCAGTCAGAATCTGTTTGATCTCGGGCTCGCTGAATGTACCTCGTCACCGCGTCGCTGGCTGCGTGATAGCGTTCAAGGACATCGTTTGTGATCGCGACGCCTGACTCCTGAGTTACTTCCTGCATCGTCACGTCCGGTTCTGCCGGTGTAGCGTGGTCGTCGTTCGCGAGTGGCTCGTTTGCGTCCTGCCAGCCACTGAGGAACGACTCATACTCTGCAAGTGCCTTCCGCAATCGCTCGGCAGCGAGCCGAAGGTCACTAACGGTAGTCGTCATCTTTCGAACGTCAGGTCACGGTTGACCGTTCGCACACTCATACCTCGACACGGACGATATGACCGCCACAGTTGCATTGACAGACGTACTCCCAGTGGACCGCGTCACCGAACGTTTCCTCGAGTGGTTCGTAGAGATACGCTGATGGATGCCCGTGTGCCTCGTGAGTGACGAGTTGGACGAGAGACCCCCCGACGGTATTCTCGACCGCTGTGATCGCCTCCTCGACCAGTAGCTCTCGGTCAGCCGCGTGTTCGGGTCGTTCAAGGTCTGCTGCCCACGCGCTCCTGTGGACGTGATCGGTGACCGGTTCGGTCCCGTGATTCTCGTGATCGCTGACGGTGTCGGCCATTCTCGAAGCTACTACGGCTATGACTATAAACTCACGAACGAACGTACTCGGCACGAACATATCCGAGCGAGAATTTAGGAGACGGCGAGACTAACGGTCTCCCAGGAATGATCGTCGTTTCTAACCGGGTTACCATTCCGGATGAACGGGTAGAAACATTCGAAGAGCGCCTTCGAACGAGTTACGGGATTGAGGACAGGCCGGGGTTCCGCGGGATGACAGTCCTCGCACCCGTCGACGCGGAGGGCCACATCACCATGACGTTCTGGGAGACGAGAGAAGACTACGAAGCGTGGCGAGAAAGTACCGCCTTCGAATCAGCACACCAGGAAGCGTCCGCGGAACGTGCCTTCAAGACCGGGAATACCGTCGAGGTTCACGAGGTCGCCGTCGATCGATCGACGACAGAATCACCAGTACACGTCAGTGAGGGGTGACAGTTCCGTGTTACCCACCGTAGAGCGCGTACCCAAACGGTCGTTAGTCGGCAGGGTTCGCCAGTGTGGACGCGTTCCCACCCAATGATCGCTACAATACCGCGTCGGATCGATTCGACGACATCATCCGACCTATGGACGTGATGAGACGGGGGTGGACGTTCGGAGTCGGGTTCGCAATCCTCGGTGCACTCACCGTCATCGCCGTCCAAGGAATCGATTCAGTACTACTCGGCGCCATCGTGGGATTTTTTGTCGGGAAGGCGATTCAAAGTCTCTTCCTGACGGTCAGGGGCCCCCGGACCCAATGACAGAGTTCGATCGGTCGGAGCTACGGGATAGACTCGTTATTGCCTCAGACAAGATCCAGAGCAGCAGTAATTTGGGGACGATTGACCATCGATAACTTGAGTGAAATGGGAGATACAGAAGACGTAGAGCAGTATTCGTATCTGATCCGAACGAGACCGGGTCGGGACGAGTACGTTGTTGCCACAATTCGGAAGTACTACGAAGAGTTACTAATCGACGTCGAGAAATGCTCACATGGAGGTGAGGACGGTCTCATCATCACGGCTGTTACTGAAATCCCAATCGAGGCGATCGAGCGCATTGGGGAGGTCGAGACAGTAGATCAGCTGCCTGCCGGAACCCAGTAACCGCCCGATCTATCTGACTGTGCGACAGGCCATAGACCCGCAGTGGGCGCTGAATGCTCTCCGATAAACTAAGTGGATCTCTACGACGGTCACTGCTACTCGGAACAAATTCGTGTGAATCGTTACCACCATTCGACGGTGACTATTAAAACGATATGGACTCAATTGCCACCGTATCGGTCACCGATACTGTCTTCGAGTGCGACAACTGTGAGAACACGATCATCACCGTCTTGGAAGGAACCCCTGGGGTCGATGGAGTGACCATTGAGACGGATAATCGGGCCTTGGCGATCGAGTACGATCCCGAGACTACTAACGACGAAGAGTTACACGAAATCGTCGAGACGTGGGGATACGCACCCGAGTGATTTCGCCCTTCCGCTATTCGGATCCCGAAATCCGACGCATGACGGTAATGACGTAGCCGCCACAAGTACACCGGCGATGTCCGGTTACGGCGACGTCGGGAACTTTTGATCGCAAGGGATCGAGGAGGTAGTCCATGGGATCGCCGTGACACTCGTGGGTCACGAGGTCAACAGGGATGCCGGGGCGAGTCTCTTCGATAGCATCGATGGCCTCCGCGACGACAAGACGGCTATCATTCGCGTGTCGATCAGACTCGAGATCGGCAGCCCACGGTCGATCGTGTTCGCGGATGGTAACCGGTTCGCGCCCGTCTTCTGGGTCTACCGACATCAGTATGACCTCACCCCTGGATGGGATGGAAGCGCGGTCAACTCGGCTGGAATCGCTCGAGACATCCACATAGTCGTCGATAGCACCGAAACCTCGTGACGGTTGGTTCGAACATATACGCTGGGCTCACGGATTTCATTACTCGAGATGTCTCAATCACTGTGTTCCGTACCTTGATGAACGGTGACATGCCCAATACAACAGCCTCGTTTCGCCGCGAGTCGGGAGGTTCGATGACCAGTACATCGATCGATAACGAGGTCGGCGTCGCTCAAACGATGTGAAGCTCGTAGCCGTCGTCGACGAGTCCCGCAACGTCCGGGGCGTGTTCGGTCCCTTGGATCTCGAAACCTTCGGCCTCGACGGCGTCAGCGACCCCTTTGAACGTCGCACAGTGATCGCAGACGCCAGCAATCAGCCCCAGTTCCTTGGCGTCCTCGTATGCTCGAACCGCCGGTTCCGGATGATCCTCGATTCCGTCGAACCAATAGGTCGCCGCGCCGTCGAAGTACACGGCAACCTGGTGACCCGCCTCGTCGAGCTGACGTGCGTAGGTAAGCGGATTGGCGAATTTCCCCGGCGTCTCCGGTGAGGAAAGGAGCAGGAAGGCGTGTTTTGCCATAGACGCATCAACGTTGAATGGCCAATTCCGTGGGTATGGAGGCGAACATATCCAGTCGATCGCTGCCTCCACGAGTCGCCGGTCGGAAACATTCGGACCAAAGCTCTTCCTCTGTACACGCCAACCACCAGTCGTATGCGCGATACAGTCTCATCTCGCTCGACAGAGAGACGAACAGAGAGGCCGCCGAGGTGGTCGCTGTGACCGCGACGAACTTCGACGCCGAACGGGCCTACGACGACCGGAAGTTCAACGCCGTGGAGGTCTTCAAAAGCGAGCGAATGAAGGTTGTCTGTGGGTACTTCGAGCCCGGTCAGTTCATCCCCGTTCACGCTCCATCGAGCGACGTCGCGATTCACGTTCACTCGGGGACCGGACGCGTCCGTGACGGCGAGGACGAACACGCCATCGAACCCGGCGACGTGGTCGTCGTCGAAGCCGATACCGACCGGGGGATCAAGGCTGACGAGGATAGTCGGCTCGAAGCATTCTTGGTTTCTGCCCCGCCGCCGACGGACGCCGAACACGACCCCGTTCGCGAGGGGATCAAACAAGGAGAATTCGACCCAAGGAGTGCGTGACAATGGTTAAGATCGAATCCATCGGGGATCTGGACGGAGCGCCCCACGCAAACGTCTTTCCCGACGCCGAACCGAAGACGATCAGATTGACGCTGGATGCGGGCGAAGCGGTAGCGGCCCACGACCACCCGGACCGCGAGATTGTCCTCTATCTGATCGAGGGAGCGATCGAACTCACCCTCGACGACGAGGAGTACGACCTGAATGCGGGCGACATCGTTCGTTTTGACGGGCGCCGGGAAGTCTCTCCACGGGCAATCGAACCGAGCGTCGCACTGATCGTCCTCGCTGAACGGTCGAGCGACTGATCGCGATCGTTGATTTCGACCGCTTCGACGTATCAGCCCGGCTGGAGGAGCCGGTCAGTTCTCGTGGATGCGAAGGTACGTAGTGTACTCGGTTCTGAGCAGTCCGGTTCGATCTTTCGTGATTGCAATCAATTCGTGGGGCGTCTGTTCAGCCAGCTGTGGATACTCCGTTCGAGCACGTTTGTCAGTGCTCTTCACGACGAGGACCGATCCGTCGTCGAGGTCTTCGAGCGCTTTTTGAACGCGTACGATACCACTCGCGCAACCGCGACCCCGATTGTCTACGACCATGTCGGGAGCGATGTCCGGGTCCGTCGTAGTATCCGTGACTTCAGTCATCGGTAGACACGACGCTGTCAGTCTCCACCCGCGACGCTCCGATCTCCTCGAGGTCACAAACACCCTCGATGGGTGAACAGGCCCGCCACAGGGGGCACAGTTTGAAGATGATGACGAGTACTCCGATGAATCCGGCCTTCGCGAGAATCGCGAGGCCGATCGTCGACGTAACGTACACCGAGACGTTCAGGCCGATAGCGTCGACTGCCTGATACGCTCCGGTAAGGAAGATCGTCGGAATGACGAAGCGGACGGCCCACCGGAAGCGTTCCAGTTGCTCGGCGGCCGCGGCCACGACGTCGACCCGCGGGCGCTCCTGTCCCGACGGGACCGCCACGAAAATGTTCCAGACAGCGCCACCGATCCAGACGGCAAAGGCGAGCAGATGGAGCATCCGAACCACAGTACCAGCCGGTTCGAGACCACGCATCGCGACTTCGGCAATAGCCGTCGCGAGCAGTGTGAGCAGACCGAACGTCAGCGCGAGTAGCCCCGCTCGACTTCTGAACTGGGATTCGACTGTCCGATCCGCGAGGATAGTCCAGGCGACGATTCCAACCGTAGTCAAGCCGAGCATGGCGAGGGAAGCAACTTCGACGGTCGTTCCAAATCGGCCGACGTACCGCCAGAGTACGACGCTCCCCGCGAGAACTGTGACGATCACCGCAAGGCTGGCGATACGATCGAACCGCTCGTACATCGCTGCACAGTAATCGCGAGCACCAGTCCCGAGGTCCGCCGGACGAACGAACAGATGCTTCCAGAGCAGTCCGCCCACGAGCGTCCCCAGTGCGACGAGAAACGCCCACGTCGCGACTGCAGAGGCGATGCCACTGTCGCCGGCCAACGTGGTAGAGACCCAGCTGCCGAGCAAGGACGCAGCTACGATGATCGTGAGTGCGACCTTCGGAAGGAGGTACCGGTCAAAGAGTGCCTCCGTGGTGGGACTAGACGCGGATTGAGTGGGGTTTGACATCGTGGGGCCGCCTCGTGTTTGACATTAGGCCTGTCAAAACTAAACCTGCGTCCGGATATATTCGATACGGGCCCAGCACAACACCGCAAGACCGAATTCGCACGAGTTGATGACTGAAAATCCGTCATGTTCCCACTAGGCGAATACATCCGTGACGAAGTTTTCCTGTACGGAGTGTGAAGCCGCATATATGAAGGGAGAGGCTGGAACGTCGACGACTTCGATCAGCTGGCGGCGTCATCCGGATGTCGACGATCGGAAACCGGTCGTTCGAACGGTTCCTTATGCCGAGTTCGTACTCGAGCACCCTGACTTGGATCCGACGACACTTAATACAGAATTCTTCCCCGACGCCGTTCCGTATACCGATGGTTCGAGAGAGCGAGTCTTCTATTGGCGGTCTGCCCTCCGTGATTCGTCGCCGCCAGCTACCGACTGGTCGTTCGTGTACGCGACCACTCACGATCTCGTCGGTTGTTCCGAAACCGCTGTCGGAATTCGAGGCCTTACGACGGAACTAGCGACTGGCGTCGCGATCGTGGTCGACGGGACAGCGGGTGGCGATGCGAGTATGGCACACGTTCGAGATTACGAAGCTCCCAATCTCCGTATCGTCGACGTGACTCCCGACTCGATCCGTCTCGCGGTGGACGGTGACGACGTTGAAGTGGCAGTAGGTGGCCGACAGCGGATCGAACTGTCACCACACATCGTGGAGCGGATCAGCGATGACGAACCCGAGGAGATCACACCCGAACTGTCGGTTCGCTATCCTGGCCGCCGCGAGATACACCATCCAGTTTCGAACGCTTCCGACCGGTTGTTCCCCTCGTTCGACCTCGACCTCGCGTCGCTGTCGAATCCACTCGCCGTCCCCCTCCAGAATGGAGAGCTCGATCACGCCGCTCTCGCCACCGATCTGGGCGTCAGTCTCGAAGAGCGTCCGTATCCCGAGCGGGTCCTCTGGCAGGCGTTTGCGTATACGGCCTTCGACCCACGTCGAGAGTCAGTCCCGGATATTGGACGAACGGATGACCACCTCGTTGTTACCCCCCGTTGAGCGACGCGATAGAACCGTATGCAGCAAGAGTCTGGTCGTTCCCTCAAGCGTGTTCAATACGGACATGCCACTGGCCCGGACCACGCTGCTCAGTTTCGTACTCGAACCCGCGCTCAGTCAGGACCTCATACAGCGGTTCGGGTTCGAAACTGTTGACGAGCAACAGCGTCTCTCCCTCGGGAAGTTCGCCAAGTGCGGTCATAATCGGATCGAACGGTTGACCGTCTATCTTTCGGACATCGAGTACTTCGTCTGCATCTGTGTCTAGGTCGGCACTCATGGAACCAAATTGATGACGGGTCGTCCAATACACGACCCCGATTATGTTCGAACGAACCCGCTATGCGATGCGACACCCATCGTAGTCCTGTCTCGTCTGTCGGCAGCGTTCGATGCAGGGATGGTCGACCAGATCACGCAATCGCTTGATAGCCTCAGGAGGAAGCGTATAGCCGATTTCGTAGGACTGCTCATCGTCGAGATCCGCGGAGAGTTCCGCCTCGAAAAAATTCTCGACGACGCAGAGTCGCCAGGCGAGTTCACGAGCGACCTCGCTGCCTTTATCGGTCAGCTTCACGCCAGTGTATTTCTTCACTGTCACCAGCCCTGCGTCCTCTAGCTTCGAACCCATTTCCGTGACGCTCGCTCCGCTAACGTCCAGACGGGCCGCAATCTCACCAGGCGCCACTCGGTCGGTGTCCTCGGATAGCCAATCAATTGCCAACAGATACTGCCCCGTACGCCGACCGACGCTCGCCCCGACAAGTCCGGTGGCTGTCGAGGTGATTTCGGTTGCCATACGTTTCCGTCGACTCTCCGACGATGAAGTCTCTCTCCCGAATTCGTTCACGTGACGTCGCGCCATTTCCCTGAAGACGTCCGAATAGACGTGACCATCAAGTCCCAGGCCGATGAGGAGCTTTCTATGAAGATCATTACGAAACGGATCTACGACGACCCTGACAACGATACAACGCGGGTGCTCGTTGACCGGCTTTGGCCTCGGGGAGTTTCGAAGGAGGAGGCGCAACTCGATGCGTGGATCAAGGAGGTTGCGCCGTCCGACGGGCTCCGGACGTGGTACGACCACGACCCAGACCGATGGACGGAGTTCAAAGAGCGGTACGTCTCGGAACTCGAACAGAAGGACGACGCCGTCGAACGTGTTCTCGACGTCGCCAAGGACGATCAGCTGACGTTGCTGTACGCCGCTACTGACCGGGATCACAATAACGCCGTCGTCCTGCGTGAGTATCTTGAATCACGCGTAGATTGATCGAGGGGGATGCGCACGAATTCGAGGAGCAATATCGCCGACCCCGTATTCATGGACTTCCTACGACCGCTGGTGGCTCGTAGTCCGGCAATGTTCGGCTTCACCCTCAAGAACCTACGGACGCGATCATCACGTAGATCCGAGATGTCCAACGCGACCATTGATCCACAGCGACCGATAGGGGAACTCGCCCGTGAGGTACCATCCTACACCCGTGTTTTCGAGGCAGCGGGTATCGACTACTGCTGTGGTGGGGATGCCTCCCTTGCGATGGCGTGTAATCAGGCCGGGGTCAATCTGGACGATGTCCGCGAAGAACTCGCCGACGTCCAGACAGACGACGCTCAAGCGATTGACTGGGACGACCTCGCGGAACTGATCGACGACGTCGTCGAAACCCACCACCAGTACCTGCGTGAGGAACTGCCGGCACTGGAGGGGCTCGTCAGAAAGGTCGCTCGCGTCCACGGAGAGAACCATCCCGAACTGGAGGCGCTCCAAGCAGCATATCTCGACCTCGCGCCAGCGATGAAGGAACACATTCGGGAGGAAGAAGAGGAAGTTTTCCCGATCATCGAGAAGCTCGACCGTGGGGATTCGCTCTCCGATGCGGAACGCCGACGACTTCGGGAGGTAATCGAGGAGATGGAGGCGGACCACGAGGAAACGGCAGAACTGCTGGATCTCATCGCGGAATTAACGGACGGGTACACCGTCCCGGCCGACGCGTGTCCGAGTTACGAGAGCATGGTCGAGCGTCTCGATGCCCTCGAGCGAGACACACACGAACACGTCCACAAGGAGAACAACGTCCTCTTCGTTGAAGCGGAGACGAAACTATCGGACGGTGTAGAATCTCGAAATTCCTGATCGTCATCTCTCCTGGATGGATCTATTCGGATTCCGTACCGAGATGGATCGGACACGGGTTGCTATGGCTCCTGACTCTGCCGGAAGTGTCCCGTCTCGAACGAGGGCGACGCAGAGCAGTAGCACCGGCGGGCCGGCGCAATTAGCTTATTGTGATCGGCCTCGTCGGCAACGCTCGTGAACCGAGCTGGTGGCGTCAGTCGCTGGACGCATGCGTTTGCCGTCGCCAGCGCTCTCGGGATGGTCGGCCTCCAGACGACGTATCTGCTCGATTGGCCAATTCGATCGATCGGGTTGTTTGGGCTGCTGGGGGCCGTCCTGCCGATGACCTTCGGTATGGCGTACCTGTTGCTCCCGGCGTACGTCGGAACGACCCTCGCAACACCCCGGCTTCCCGGCGTCCACCTCGTCATCTCGTACGCCGGCGCTGCCGTACTCGTGGCCGGACAGCTGACGACCCTTCCCCGACCACTCGTCACAGCTGGTGCTAGCCTCTGGAGTCTCGGTGTCGCTTGTTTCCTGGCCGCACTGGGTGCGACAATCGTTCCTGTCCTTCGGGCGGATCCGAGCGTGGTGATCCGCAGCAGGGACCGCCCGCAACGTTCGACGCGTGCCGCCACCGCGACAGTCCCGTTCGCGATTCTATACCTAGCTATCGGTACCATCGCACTCCTCGCGAGGGCGTCAAGCATTCCGGTGATTCCCGCCACATCTATTCCCGGCGTCGTGCACTTCTACGCTGTTGGCTTCGCGGCACTGTTGATCATCAGCCTGGGCACGCGACTCCTCGTCGGTTTCTTCCACGTCGTCCCGCCACGGCCACTCACGTGGGGTGCCCTCGGTGGAGGTGTCGTCGCTCCCGCCCTCATCGCCGGTAGCTTCTGGAGGGGGCCACTGTTCCAGGTGGGTGCCGTCGTTCTATCGTTCAGCGTGATATGCTATCTCGGGATGGTGGCTATCGTCGCAGTTCGGACTGACCGCCGACGCGTTGGTCTCCTCGGCGTCCTGGCAGGCGCTTTCGCAGGGGCTGGGGGTGTATTCGTCGCCGCGACGGTTGCAATCAGTGGGGAGGACGCCTGGCTGCTCGAAGCACACGTCCCACTCGTACTCGACGGGTTTCTCCTGTTGACGATCATCGGCTATGCATACGAGTTCTTCCCGATCGGAACGGGCCAGTTCACTGGTGCGAGCGACCGTATCGGTCTCGCGACACTCGTCACACTCGGGTTCGGAGTCGTACTGCGAGCGGTAGAACCACTACTCGGCGCACCGGTGGTAGGAGACGTCGGTGCCACGCTCGGTATCGTGGGCACGAGTATCTACGCTTACGTACTGACGAGACGACTCGTTGGTATCCACGCCGGCTGAGCGGGAGTGACCGGTTTCCTCAACCGTCCATATAAGTCTGACAACTACTACTGTACAGGTTATTATAGCGTCCCAACTATCTCTGGAACCAGTGACGGTGAATCAGAATGCCTAACCCATCCGAGCATAAGCGTACTGTTCGTCGTGCGTTCACGAAACAGGCTGCTGCATACGCGGAGAACGCGTCGGTAACTGATCCAGAGTGGATTGCCCGATTAGTCGAAGCAACTGGAGTTGACTCGAGTGATCGCGTGCTCGAAGTTGCCACCGGTCCCGGCCACGTAGCATTCAGCTTCGGTGATCACTGTGCAGAGGTGGTTGGATTAGATCTAACAAAAGCCCCACTCGAGATCGCTCAAGAGAAGAAGCGAGATAGCGAAACAGAGAACGTCGCCTTCATCAGGGGTGATGCTGAGGCTATTCCGTGTCCTGCTAACTCGTTTGACGTTGTTGTTTGCCGTTTGGCGCTCCATCACGTCGAGCATCCCGACTATGTCGTTCAGGAGATGGCTCGTGTCTGTCGACCGAATGGAACTCTCGCCGTCGGAGATCTGGTTGTCAGCGAACATTCGGACCGGGCTGAATACCACAATACATTCGAGCGTCTCCGCGATCCCTCACACGTCCGGGCCCTTTCGATTAGTGAATTGATACACGTATTTACTGAACAGAGAATAGAAATAGATCATCTACGGACGGACTCAGTGGTACAAAACGTCGAGAGCTGGTTATCCAACGCACAGACGCCCGAACCGCGGGCTACGGAAGCCAGAGAAATGATTCGGAAGGATGCCGAGGAAGACCTAAGTGGGACTCAACCATTCTGGCACGACGACGAACTTTATTTCAGACAGCTAAACGGTATCGTCGCAGGCCACCTGTTGGAGTGAAGTCAATCACAAAAAAAAGCCTCGTTGAGATTACTGGTAAGTGGTCCACATCCAAGATATTCAGTATAAGTGACGGACGAACTACATGAACCTTGCCTCTGAATGAAGCGGGATGTTAGCTCTGATGAGCGGTACAATTTGCTGTACACTTTCGAGTACTCCCGGGCAAGTACGAGTCTCGGTCGAGTGCATCGATGTAGTCCGAGGAATCTTCGTGCCACTCACCGTGGGTCCTCCGACGTGGTGTCGGTCGACGAGCCCCGTGACACGTCAGGAACGAGTACACCCACGAGCCCGTTCGGACTGTGGGTTCGAATCACGGAACCCATGTTCCAGCTGAACACAAGAATGCCAGCAACGATCAAGAGACCGCCAACCCCTGCGAGGAGTGACGAGAGAGTCGTCCAATCCGCGACAATGAGCGCGAGGCCGCCGATCGTGAACAGACCGAGGTCGAGGGCTGCCAGCCTGTCGTCGTAGAGGTCGTCGATCATCGGCACGGCCTCGTAGCCGAGGCGATCGCTGTAGTGGTGCACCCAGACGATGAAGGGAACGATATGGTAGATCGTTCCGAGGACGACGAAGCCGATTACGCCGAGTCCGAGCAGGTGTGTGGCTCCCGGGGCGCCGAATCGGGTTGTCGGCGCGACCGGATCGACGATCCATACCGGAACAGTCGCGAGGACCCACGCAGCCATCGCCGCTGCCGCGACAGTGTACCGTGAGAGCATCGGCGTCCACGGGACCTGGGTTTCGTAGAGACGACGGGCAAGGACGACGCTCATACACCCGATTCCACCGAGAATCAGGAGCGCCCCCACGCGGGCGAGCGCAACGTGACCGACCAGCCGACCGGTCGCCAGAGCGACCACGCCGATCGGGTAGAATACCTCCTCGAAGCCCTGGAGGTACGTGTCGATTCCGTGGAGGTCAGTCTGGGTGAACATCGTTCCCAACTGATAGAGCGCACCGAGGACCGTCGTCAGAACGGCGCCGTAAATAGCAAGCGTGGCGTGGGCCGAGACGACATCGACGCGTGAAAGTCCAACTGGGACGAACAGCGGTCGAACGAAATCGACCGCAAGTGCCACGCCGAGAAGCGTGAGCGCCACGAAGAACGCGAGTGCGAACGCAAAGTGTCGTTCGGTCACGTCGTACCGACCGTCGATGGTGACCAGCGTCCGGGCGATGTTGTAGACGAACACCCAGAAACCGATGGCCATCAAGGTACCGAAGACCGGCGTGAGCCGAAGCCAGCCGCCGGTCAGTGCGACCGCAAAACCAACCAGTCCGATACCGACAATCCACAGTTGGACGGTCGCGAGCCGGCGACTGTGGAGCGTGACGCCGGACCAAACGGGCACGAACTGGGTCATCGCACCCATAATCGTGATACAGACCCACCCCGCCAGCAGCAGGTGAATGTGAGCGAGCGGGAGGAGCCCCGATCCTATTCCGAAGGCGTTTGCTAGGCCGGCAACTCCCCCGAGAAACAAGAACCCGATAGCCACGACGAAGTGTCGTAACGGGACGGTCATCGGGGGCTGCTTCTCCGTCTCCAGGTTCCCAGGAACGACACTCATCGTCTACGCTTTCGTGATGGACCTGTGAGTCGATGCCTCCGAATATATTCAGTCACAGCTGCGTATCGGCGGTCGTACGGACCAACGCCATCCGTCGCTTCGCTAGCGGCGAGCATCCTACTGGTCGTCGCCTGCTATCGCTGTATACGTCGCCGTTGCGTTCGAGAGATGGTGTCGCATTCGATCACTCCCTCATATACTCGCGTGCGATCGTCTCGGCCTCCGAGAGATCCTCGGTAATACCGAGTTGCCGGTTGTCAGTACCCTGGACCCGAACCAGAAACCGCCAGCCTTCGAACGAATTGGGTTCTTGGATGTCGTTGATGTAGATGGTCCGATCGCCGTCCGAATACGCGATCCGAGTGTAGTCGCGCTCGATGAACGAATCACGATACTGCTGTTTGTGTCGAAGTTGCCATCCTTTGGGGAGCGTTTTCGTCACTGCCATGTTGAATCATTGGTTGGGTGGGGAGGTCAGTGTCGATGCGAAAATGTTCATGCTACTGCCCCCGATGTGGGTACCGTTACCCCCGCCTTCGTCTCAGAACGGTGCCTGAGGACCGCGGCTGGTCCCCTCCTCCTTCATCGCGCGCTCCATCGGGTTTGAGCCGACTTCACGGGCTTCGGTCGGTTCGGCTTCGGGGTCGCCCTCCTCAAGGAACGTCGTTTCGAGTTCTGCGAGTTGTTCGTTGATCGCTTCGCTCTGGTGGTGCATCGGCGCCGCCCGGACGCGAACGAGGTCGTACTCGTGACGATCAGACAGGCCGTTCCAGGCCCTGAACGATCCGATTGTCAGCGTGTGCGTCTGCGGACAAAATGGCGTCGTGGGGGTGAATTCAGCCCGCAAGACGCTATCGATGTCGTCGGCGTCGATGGCGTCGTCAACATCGGGTGATTCCACCGCATACCGATACCCTGCGCCGGGATGGCGCGTATCGAGGTTCAACCGTGCGAGGTTATAGTTGAACGTCATGTCGTATACCTTCCGCTCCTCAAAGAGTTCACGCGTCAATCTGTGGAAGATGACGTGGTCCAACCCAGCCAGGATATTGTGTTCGTCGAGAAACGGCCCTGGCATCGGGACGTTATCGGAGACGAACTCATCGTAGGGATCGAAGAGCTCGTCGTCCTCGCCGCCGAACGGAGATGGGAACCCAGGCATAGGTAATCGTACGGTCCCGGGGAGCGTGGTTGGTTCTCCGAATATATTCAAGCGAGTATGGATTCGGACAGGAAATGGGGAGTCACTTAGTCTTCGTTTCCAGAGAAATTGAGCCGGTCGAAAGATCCCTGCTGACGACCGCTACGAAACGTGAACTCTGACGACGTGTCCCCCGCAACCACACTGTTCTATGTATTCCCACTCCACGTCGTCACCACCTTCGCTCTCTAATACGTCGTAGAGGTAGCCCTCTGGATGACCGTGGTTGGCGTGTGTGACGAGGTTCACGTGGTTGCCGGGGGCGGTGTGTTCGATCGCCGAAAGGGCCTGGTCGACCACCAGTTGCCTATCGTCGGCGTGTTCCGGTTTCTCGAGGTTCGCTGACCACGAGTTGTCGTGAATTCGGTCAGTGACGGGCTGTGCGTCGTGGTCGTGGTCGTGGTCGTCGTGGGTACTAGACATAGTTTCCATTCCGATATACGGGGGCAAATGCGATAAATACCAGGCCGATTCCCACGTATCAATACCAGGACGTGATCTTCCCTCGTCCATCGGACCTCCTGAATAGATTCGGGTTAAGGTGTTTGCCTATCTCGCCCTGACGAGCAGTTATGCCAGAGATTGCTTCGTACGTGGAGGAAGTCGGAGCACCAACTGACCGACCGACTGAAACCATCGATGCCAGAGAGCTACCGCCGCCACAACCACTGAAGAACACGCTCGAACGGCTTGCTGACCTCGACGACGAGGTGGTACTCGTCCAGCGGAACGACCGCGCACCCCAGCACCTCTATCCGCAACTGGACGACCGGGGCTACACGTACGAGACGATCGAAGGCGACGAGCAGGTCGTCACCGTTATCTGGCGATAGTAGCGTTTGTTCAGAGGAATCTCCTCGGGATCGATTTTGGTCGCACAGTCACTCGCACATGTTCGGAGATGCTTTTAATAGCTAACCGATTTTAGGTTTACCTAAAATGGTGTGTGCTTCACTGACCCTGACGATCCCGAAGCGAACTTGGATTGGTACCGTCTCACGAAACCATCCTTCAGCAGAATTTCGTGTTCGATCTGCTCAGTCTGCCGACGCCGTCGGCGTTGGATTCGTCGAGCTACTGGCAGAGAAGCCAACGGAGATTATCGAATCGATCCGGTCGTTCGACCCTGTACACACTGTGGAGGTGTTCCACCAAGAGCCGAATCGAGCTCTCCTCCAGATCGAGGCGGACAAACCGATTCTCTTGGACGTTCTCGACAAAGCGGGCGTCCCAGTGGAGATGCCCTTCGAAATCCAGAACGGCCAGGTCGAATGGAAACTGACCACGACGCGAAACAGGTTATCGACGCTTGGGTCGGCGCTGGATGAGTCGGAGGTCGGATACGTCGTCGAGCACATCCACGCCAAGCCTGAGTTCGATCGAATCCTGACCAACAAGCAGCAACGACTGATCGAAGCTGCCTTGAGACGGGGATACTACGACTCCCCACGACAGTGTACGCAGGAGGACCTCGCAGCGTCACTGGACATGGCGAAGTCGACGTGTTCAGAGATTCTGCACCGCGCCGAGGAACGAATTGTCAAGTCGTTCGAGCGCGGAACCGAATCAGACCGTACTGCGCCCCGACAGACCGCCTAACGGCCACCTCACAGACATCTGCTTTTCTGACCCGTGCTGGCAGCAGATGTACTCCTCGTGAGGAACTCACACAGAGTATGTTCGGGCCGGCATTTTTCACCCGACGGCTCGAAGTGAATCTCGATGGTTTCCCAAGGAGACACTGCACCGACGTTCACTGCAACGCTCGGCACGAGCGACCACGAACCGTTCAACTTCGAAGATCACATCGGTACTGATCCAGTCGTTCTCGCCTTCTTCCCTGGGGCGTTCACACCTCCGTGTACGAACGAGATGGTCGCGCTCCAGGAGCGAATCGATGAGTTCGGGGAGGGTGGCGCAACTGTCTTCGGCGTGAGCGCCGACTCCCCGTTCTCTCAGGGTGCGTTCCGCGAGGAACACGGGATCGAATTCGACCTCGTCAGCGACATGGCCGGCGACGCCATCCGGGCATACGATCTCGAAATCAACATCGAGCCGCTCGGGCTCTACGACGTCGCAAATCGGGCGGTGTTCGTCGTCGACGAGGACAGGACGATTACCTACGATTGGGTTGCCGACGATCCGACGAACGAACCCGACTACGACGAACTGACCGAGGCTGTAAGAGCCGCGTAGTGTTCGGATGAATCTGGACAAATTCTGATTTCCACTCACGGTTACAGTCCTCAGAAATGGACTCACAAATTCTCGAGTACCTATGTCTGATCAAGGTCACCGAGTAGGTCGTTCATATGCTAGACGCCGACTGCAATCCGGACGGGCGAATTCGAAAATCGATGGTTTCCTATTCGGCAAATAAGGTATCCCAGCAGATATGAGTGAACGCGTAGACCATCGATAAAAAGCGGTGAAATCGATATACAGGCCACTTTTCTCTCCAAATCGAGAAACGAGTTCATAGACAAATGGGACCGATAACAGTCACCGCAGTCATCGATTTTGTGACAGTCGTCTTCGTGCTCGCGACGATGCTTTCGATGGGGCTTGCGTTGACGACCGACGAGATCCTCATATCACTCGGACAACGGTGGCTGCTGGCGAAATCACTGCTCGTGAATCTCGTCCTCGTTCCGCTGCTGGCGTTCGCATTCGTCCTTGCTGTTCCGATGGAGACCGGTCACGTCGTCGGACTCCTGTTGATCGCCATGGCCCCGGGAGCACCCTTTGGTCCGAAACTAGCCGAGATCTCGAACAGCGACGTCGCGTTCGCGAGCGGGCTGATGGCTGCTCTGGGTGTCGTCTCCGTCGCGACGATACCGATTACGGTGGCACTCCTCATGCCCGGCGATGTCTCAGCTGACCCGCTCGGAATCGCCCGAATCGTTGTCGTGACGCAGCTGATCCCTCTGATCGGTGGCCTCGGCGTCAAGGCGCGCTTTCAGTCAATTGCAACGCGATTGCATCCACCGATCCAGGGACTCTCAACCGTCTTGCTCGTTCTCCTGATTATCCTCTTGACGCTCGTCTATGCCGGCGAAATGCGCCAACTCGTCGGTACCGGGACACTGTTCATCTCGGTCGCTGTCGTCGGCGCTGCGTTACTCCTCGGATACGCCCTCGGTGGACCAGGTAAAGGCACGCGGGAAGTCCTCGCCACGACGACTGCCGCGCGAAACGTTGCCATCGCGTTGCTCATCGCCACGACGAGTTTCCGCGACCCAGGCGTGCTCACCATCATCGTTGCGTTCGGACTCCTCAGTCTCGTCATCTCGGGCCCAGTTGCGAGTTTCTGGGGCCGACCCGGCGAAGCGTGACCCACTACAGCAGTGGTACCTATCCGTCGAAGGAACCCTGTGATCCAAGCGACGGTGCGAACGTACAAACGGCTTTGTCCCGTAGAAAAACTATGGAAATCACCCTCGTCGGTACGGGAAGTCCCATCCCAATTCCCGAGCGTGGTGGCACGAGCATCGTCGTTGACATCGCAGACGAACGCGTTCTGATTGACTGTGGGCCAAACACCGTCTACGGCCTCATGGATGCGCGAATTCCATTTGGAGAGATCGAGACGATGTTCTTCACCCACCATCACCTGGACCACAACGCGTCGTTCTTCCACTTCGCGTTCACGAGTTGGACCGAGGGTGGCCGCGAATCGCTCACCGTGTACGGACCCGACGGCACCGACCGGCTCGTCGACGCGCTGTACGACGTCTACGCGGAAGACATCGAGTACCGCAAGGACATCTATCCGACTGACGGCATCTCGAACATCGAAACCGAACTTGTGACAGAGGAGTTCAGTCAAGAAATGAACGGCTGGAAGGTCGACGCACTCCCGGTCGAACATTCCATCGAGACGTACGCATTCCGCTTCGAGGAACACGAAACCGGTTCGTCGTTCGTCTTCTCCGGCGACACGCGGAAGATCCCGTCGCTCGCAGAGTTCGCTTCTGATGCAGACGTCCTCGTGCAGGACTGTAACACTGCCCCGGTCGACAAGGACCGTGTGCCGGACGAGGACGACCAGTTCGTCTGGCAACGGTATGCCGAGGGAGAACGAGACCTGGACCAGTCGACACTGACGGCCAATCACTGTGATGCCACAGACGCGGGAGAACTCGCCCAGGACGCTGGCGTCCAGACGCTCGTTCTCACGCACATCATGCCGTACCGTGATCTCGAATCGATGCGGCGAGATGCCGAGGCAGTATTCGACGGCGACGTGATCGTGGCTGAGGATGGGTTTACCCTCTCTCCATAGCGATCGATTCTTTGGATCAAACACGTATCGGGTAGCACGGTCCTCAGAAAACAGCAGAATGTTGATTTTCCAGTGCTACGGCCGTATAGTGGAATACGGTGAAGGTCTGTCTTCCTATACCATGGTGAGATACCCGGTTCCGACGTTCGGAGGGATGGCTTTTTCGAGATGCCATTGCGTGTGTCCCTCACGAGTTGGATCGAATCATCTAACGGTTAACTCAGTATAGAAACGCATACACCTGCTTCACACGGATATCGTATATGGTGAGTTCAAGCCCGTCCACGTTCGTGCTCGGAATCGCGCTCGGAGTCGTACTCGTCATCGTAGGGATCGGCGCATACGTGCTCTCGGACTTCGCGAGTATCACAGCGCTCATTCCAACCTTCTTCGGAGTTCTTGTCGCTATCCTGGGGGTGGTGGGACACCAGAACCCGGAACGGCAACGGCTTGCTGCCTATGGAATCGGCCTCCTGGCAGTGGTCGGGGCTCTCGGATCGACGCGCGGCATCCCCGATGTGATTTCGTTGCTAACGGGTGAACCGGTCGAATCGACTATCGCCACGGTCTCGCAGGGTTTGATGATCGGTATCTGTCTCGTCCTGTTCGTGGCAATGGTACAGTTCGTCCGCGAAACACGCACGGCGAACTCATGAACGATCTGTAGCAGCAGCCACGGTTTTAGGTGGACTCGTCTTCGGGTTCAGAACGACTAGTCCCGTTCACAGGCCGAATACAGGTACGACTTCCAGAAATCGTATTCTCTCGCTGGCCCGTATGCTCTATACACGTAGTATCCGGCACGATTCGACAGATATCGACCCATTCAGACGAATACTCCCACCAGGGGCCGGACATTCGCCGAATCATCTGCCACTTTCCCGTCGAGCCTGTCAGAGGTTTCTACTCTAAATATTCGTCATCGAGCGGGTCTTCCAACTGTCCCATTACGGCTTCGAGCGTGTCCGTGGCAGTGAGTAATCCGACCACCTCACCATCGCTGACAACGAGTGCCAACTCCTGTCCCTGTGCCTGGAACTGATCGAAGGCGTCGCTCACAGTCGTATCCGCTGACAGCGTCATTGGCGGGGCTGCAACCTCCTCGAACGTCACTGCGCCCTCCTGGAGGTCGTCGAAGTTGTTGATGATCGACGGGGCGTAGACGATACCGTGGAAGTCAGTCAACTCCTCGCCCACGAGCGGGAATCGAGTATGTGGTGTGTGTTGGATGCGATCGAAGTTTTCCTCGATGGATACTGTCGTAGAGAGTGCGACGATGTCCTCGGTCGAGACCATAATTTCCTCGACTGAGATCTCGTCGATGTCGAGCGCATTGAGAACCTCGTCACGGCGTTCTTCCGGAACCTCGATTTCTTCGAGCATATCACCGAGTCGGCTTCGGAGTTGTGCCCTGGTCTCCAGGACTTCTTCCTCGGTTTCGAGCCACGCACCGGTCATTTCGACACCGAACAGCCGGAGCGTGCCTTTCGCAACCCAGTCACCGAACTTGATGAGGGGTGAAATCAGCCACGCGAACCAGTACAGCGGTCGAGCCCCGTACCGAGCGACCTGCTTCGACCGCTCGACGCCGAGGTAGGTCGGCGTCTGCTCGCCGTGAGTCAGGTGGACCATGTTGATGAGGAAAAAGCCCAGCAGCGAACCAGCACCGACGGATGCCAGGAACGTGTCCTGAAAGAGTGGCTCGAAGAGCGCAGCTAAGCCGGGTTCAGCGACGATCCCCAGCGCGATACTAGTTCCGGAAATCCAGATCTGGCAGGTGGTGAGGTACAATTCGAGGTCGTTGGTCATCTCCCACGCGCGTCGCAGACCAGGTGTATCGAACTCCGATTTGGGGTACTGCCTGACTCGTGTCAACGCGAATTCGATGGCGACGAAATACGCGTTGATCAGGATCAAGAACAGTCCCGCACCGATGCGGAGGCTGATCTCAAGAGGGGTCATCGAGCGTTGGTACCGACTCTCATTGCAAATAGGTGGTGGAAACAAAGGAATCCCAGGAGCCGACCGAACTCCGCCTGACGTCTGTGACGTCCCCGTGTAAATGGAATTAGGTGATTGACCGATTCCGACCACATTGTGGTAGGGAACTGCATGTGGTTAGGGGACCGGAGGTCGATACCTCCCTTCGCCAGCGTATTCGTCGACTCTGAGAATGCAGGAGATGATCCTATCGGGGACTGGCCACGTCAGGAAATAAAATTTATTTTTGAAATGGGGATTTTTATTTCATATATTGTAAGGTATCTCTTTTGTAGAAGGGGCTCAGTTACGAGATGAGAGGGAATAAATAGGGCCTAGACGGCCGATTTCGACCTTTGACAGCGCTGCAAAGACCGACGAGGGTAGTCGTTACCACTTCAGTCCTGTTTGTATTCGCGTCTGAAGCCGCGGAACTCCGTACGGTGGGCCTCTTCGTCGCTCAGAATTGTGACTGCGAGATCTTCGGTGACTGGGTCATCGGCATCAGTCGCGGCTGTAATGAGGTCGCGATACATCTGGATGGCGTCTTCTTCGGCGTCTAAGACTCCGTCGATGACCGACACGACGTCGGTACTGTCCTCCGGCGGCTGAAGACTCTCCTGACGAGCTTCGAAATCAGCTGACGCGGGCGGGCGCTCGTCGAGTTGCTTGAGCCGATTGCCCAACAATTGGGCGTGATTAAGTTCCTCCTGAACATCGGCTTCGAGACTCTGTTTTACCTCTTCGGCACTGACTCCGTCGAGGACAATGGAGTTCGTCAAGTAGTTCATCACGGTCTCGATCTCGTCACTATATGCCCGCTGGAGGAGCTCGGTTACTCGTTCACTTGTCATACAACGAAAATACGCTCCCTATCCGTTTATGGCTGTGGGTGGTCAAGTCCAAGAGGAGATTTGAAGACTGACTACAATACGTGTAGATTCAGGTGTGAGTGGTGATAATTAGCTGTTTAGTGCCCGCCCGAGACAGCGTGTAGACCAACGATCCCGACGACAATCACACCGATGAATAAGATGCGGGCTAGAGCGGCGGGTTCATCAAAGAGAACGATTCCAAGCGTGGCTGTCCCGACAGCACCAATACCTGTCCAGACAGCATATGCTGTCCCGATTGGGAGATCTTTGACGGCTTGTGCCAACAGTACCATACTGATGACGAGGGCGACAATAGTGCCGACCGTTGGCACTGGTTTCGTGAGTCCGTCCGAATATTCAAGCCCGATTGCCCAGCCGATTTCGAACAGGCCTGCGAGTATGAGAATATACCACGACATTACAGCTTCGCCTACCTATCCAATCAGTCTATAGCTTCTGCTATCCATCAGACAAGACAGATTTAGCCGGCTCTGTTGAAATCCTCTTCTTTAGAGAATTGTTTACGTGAATCTACTGAACACTACACGTGCGTACTGAACAACGATATAACGGGATTTTTATCGGCAGAATGTAATTCATCAGTATGGTTGTCAGCTTAGCCGCCTATGTTCACGCTTCTGCCACCACGTCTGAACACAAGTTTCAACCGTGGTTTGCTTTCCTTCTATTTGTTGCTGATGTATTCATTGCAGGCGCTATCGGCCCATCTACACCTCTTGGGTGAACGTTATCTAAATGCCCTGTACTGGTCGTTAGATTGCTTGGTCAAGATTGTGGACGATACACGCAAGAGCGAGTTCACGGAACTGCTTCCACCAGCGTCGTGACCGGACGAACGCGCCGTACTTCCGCTTGAGTGTTGAGTTGACTGTCTCTGATTGACTCCGTTGGCCGTAGAGATTGGCGTCTAAGCGTGCATTCCATGCCTTGTGAAGCGATGTGAACTCACGATGCTTGATTAGTGGACGAATCTCGTGTTGACGGGCAAGCCGTCTGACTTTCTGGTCGTCGTAGCCTTTGTCCCCGAGCAGGATGTCGATAGTCTCGGGGTTGCGTTTGATCAACGACGGAGCGATCTGGCTATCGTGTTTTCGTGTCGTCGTCACGTGTAAATCAAGGACTGCATTCACTTTGGAATCGACCAGCAGTGTTACTTTGAGTTGCTGAATCGTGAGTTTAGCCCGTTTCGTGTAGTGTTTTGAGGCGTGACTGCGGTCGAATCCCGAAGCATCAATCCCCGCAACGCCATTGGTCGGGGGCAGTGAAACAGAGAGATTGAGCAGCACTCGCCAGACAGCCATATCGAGCCTATCGAACGCTTTACACAGTGTTGATGGGGCAGGCAGTTCAGTGAGATTGATCGCGTTCCGAATACGGGGCATTTCGATGAGTTCGTCGAGGAGTGTTCGATACGTTGTGTCCTTTCGAACTTTGAGACAGAGAAGAACGATGTGCTGATGGAGCGTGTAGCGTTGCTTCGAGAACTTCGAGGAGTATCGAGCTACAGCACGTTGCGCTAACTGAAATGCTTCCTCGACAAATCGGAGCAACCGTGACTTTGGGAGGGGCTGCATCTACTCAAACTACCGGCTGAACCTGTAACTCACTAAGGATTTCAACAGAGCCATTTAGCCATATCTATCCGTTTTACCGATGGTGCGACGCTCGGTTTTAATCTCATCTGAACCCGGATGTCCTACTTTACCGAATCCAACAGAGACAGTATTGGCTTATTAGAAGCGGGTTTATGGCTGGGCCTGACGTAGCAGTGAGCGTTCATACTTTTTACAGGGCTCGTCAGGGGGTAGTAATATCCGGTGAACTAGAATATTCGCTACCCCCGCAGTTTCAAGTCCCCATAATGTATTGGCATTTCTATGCAGATCACGAGACAAACTATCGCAAAAGCCCTAATCACGGTTTTTGTATTTAATCTGATCGTGATGGGCGGGGGTGCGATTTATTCCGCACAAGAAGTCCCTCCAATACCTCAGGAGGTAGTCGGTCCTGATGGCGAAACCGTCGCCACGCAATCTCAGGTTCAGGCCGGGAAAATCGCGTTTCAGAAGAACAGTCTGATGAACCACGGGTCAATCCTCGGCAATGGCGCATATTATGGGGTCGACTACACCGCCGACACGCTCGACCTGAAAGTCGAGTACATGCGGGACTACTACGCACAGGACCGGTACGATACAGCGTATTCGGGCCTAGAATCGGCTGAGCAGGGGAGTGTCGACCGCCTCGTCCAGGACGACCTCGACGAACAGTTCACCGAAGGCGCAGAGACAATTGAATACTCCGAAGCGGAGATGTACGCCCACGAGCAGGTCCGCGACGAGTACGTCCAACGATACCACGAGGGCGCACTCGACCGCGGCGTCGCCGCCGGCTTCATCGGTTCCGAAGAAGAAGCGAGTCAGTTCGCCGACTTCGCGCTCTGGACTGCGTGGATATCCCACACCGACCGACCGGGTGGCGACACGAGCTTCACGAACGAATGGCCGTACAACCCCGCCGCCGGTAACACACCGACTGGTGCGACGATGATATGGAGCGTCATCAGTATGGTCCTGCTCGTCGGTGCCGTCGGCCTCGGCGTCTTCCTCTACAAATCCGTCGAACTCCCAGAACCGAAAATCAAGGGCATCGAAATCCCACCGCCAGACGAAATCAATCTAACTCCTAGTCAACGCGCAGCAACCCGCTTCATCCCGCTCGCGGGGTTACTATTCACCTTACAGGTCTTCTTGGGCGGACTTCTCGCACACTACTACATCGAGCGACACGCGTTCTTCGGGATCGAGGAAGTGTTTGGTATCCATATCGTCGAGGTATTCCCGTTCGCGCTCGCCAAGACGTTCCACCTTGACCTTGGGATCCTCTGGATTGCGGCGCTGTGGCTCGGCGCGGGACTGTTCCTCCCGCCCCTTCTCACTAACCACGAACCCAAGCGACAACGAACCTTCATCCACGTCCTGCTCGGAGCGCTCATCGTCGTTGCAGTCGGGGGTCTCGCCGGCGTCTGGCTCGGGTCCCATGGCTACATCGACGGCGAACTCTGGTGGATCATCGGGAACGAAGGGCTCGAGTACCTCGAAGTGGGCCGGCTCTGGCAGGTCGGCCTGCTCGTCGGATTCGTGCTGTGGACTGGCCTCGTGTACCGCGGGTTCAAACCGATGCTCGAACGCGAATCGCGGTTCGGGCTCGCCCACATGATCATCTACGCCGGTGGGTCCATCGGCCTCCTCTTCACCGCAGGGATGTTCTATACGCCGGAGACGAACATCGTGATGACGGAGTTCTGGCGCTGGTGGGTGGTTCACATGTGGGTCGAGGGCGCCTTCGAGTTCTTCATCGTCGCCGTCATCGGACTCACGCTCGTCTCAATGGGGCTACTCAGGAAGCGCTCGGCCGAGAAAGCCGTCGCGTTCCAGGCCCTGTTCGTGATGGGATCGGGCGTCATCGGCGCATCCCATCACTACTGGTGGATCGGCCAACCCGATATGTGGCTCCCGTTGGGAACGATCTTCTCGACGCTGGAACTCATTCCCCTCATCCTCATCCTGTTCGAGGCGATGGGGCAGTACCGGGCGCTCGCGACGAGCGACGAATCGTTCCCGTACACGCTCCCGTTCATGTTCATCATCGCGAGCGGGTTCTGGAACTTCGTCGGCGCCGGCGTGCTCGGGTTCTTCATCAACCTCCCCATCGTCAACTACTACGAGCACGGGACGTATCTTACCGTTGGACACGCGCACGCCGCGATGTTCGGCGCGTTCGGCCTCCTTGCACTGGGGATGGCTACGTACATGCTCCGCATTTCGACGATTCCCTCTCAGTGGACGGAGCGTCGACTTCGCTGGTCGTTCTGGCTCTGGAACGTTGGCCTCGCGGTCATGGTGTTCGTCTCGGTGCTCCCAGTCGGGTTCCTCCAGCTCGAGACGGCGTTCACGCAGACCTATGGTGCCGCTCGGAGTCTCGCCTTCTACAACAGCGAGATCATCCAACTCCTGTTCTGGGCGCGTCTCCCGGGTGACACTCTCATCATCATCGGGACGCTCGTGTTCGCCTACGACATGGTGAAAAAGCGGTTCACGCTGCGGGACGTCTCGGACCCGGCGGAGTCCCTAGAGGAGGGGACGATTCCCAATCGGGTGATGGCGGAGGACGACGACTAGCGGCCGTCCACAGCGTCAATTCCAGTACGCTAATCTTCCGTACGAAATCATCTCTCCGAAGACCGAGATAGCGGATATCGCCGCCGTGGTGGTCCCGTCTTCGCTTACGATTCCCGCTGAGCGCGGACGAACGCTCGCCGCAGGACGGTCAGCAGGACGTACGTCTCGTACTTCTGGTTCCGACAGTGATCGCACGGTTGCATCTCCCTCGTTATCTCCTTGATAGACTCCTCGTACTCCCCCGTAAGCTGGTTCAGCGCCTCTGTAATCTCTGGCTGGATAGCGTCGGTCATCTCCTCGACGGCGGCATCAGCGGTGTCGGGCAGGGAGTACGAGAGGACGATCGTGTTCGCGTGGTAGTACTTCGTCGTGCCGCCACGTCCCTCCTCGAAGCGGACGACGTCCACTAGCCCTGAATCACGGAGTTCGTTTATGTGGTGTCGAACGGTGTTTTCGGTCCGCTCGATCCCTCGGTCGGTGAGTCGGTCGTGAACCTCGCCTGCCGTCCGTGCCTCGTCGGCCAGTATGTCGAGGATCATCGCTCGCATTGGTTCGTCGATGGCGTCCGAGACGCGAGTATCCCTGATCGCGATGTCGTCGAGATAGTGGTCGGCACCGGAACTGCTCATAATGGGACTGCGAGACACGTGCGGGAAAAGGTAGCGGCGAACACTGCTGTCGAGCGCTTCGACCGGACGACTGGCCTGCGATCGGATCGAGTCGAAGCCCTAGACGACCGATTGGACTGTTCCAACGACCTATATCCCTATTCAAACATATCATTTAAAAAATATATATGGCGGTCCGGGTGCTACGTAGAACTGTGATGAACGAAACGACCCAACTCCGTGTGATGGACTTCGACTGCCCGACATGCGCGAGCACCGTTGAACGCGCCCTCTCGAACGTCGACGGCGTCCAGAATGTGAAAGTCCACTACACGACCGGCCGAGTCGAGATCGAGTACGACGACGACGTCGCTGACCCCGACGCCTTCGCACAAGCCATCGAAAACCAGGGCTACACGCCCCAGCCCGCCTAGATCAATGAACGCACAACCGATCACACAGTACTACCGGAAGAACCGGAAAGCCATCGTCACGGCGTCCAGCGGCCTGCTCTACGGTGGCGGCTGGAGCCTCGGCCACTTCACCGGCTTCGATACAGCGAGTGCCGGTATTCTCATCCTCGCGGCGATCATCGGCGGCTACGACATCGCCAAAACCGCCTACTACGAGGTCACCAACCGAACGCTCGGCATCAAGACGCTCGTGACCTTGGCGGCCATTGGTGCCATCGTCATCGGCGAATATTGGGAGGCCGCCGCCGTCGTCTTCCTGTTCAGCCTCGGCAGCTACCTAGAAGGCCGGACGATGCGGAAGACCCGGACGGCCCTCCAAGAACTTCTGGAGATGACGCCCGACACGGCGACCGTCCGTCGCGACGGAGACCTCCAAGAAGTACCTGCCCGCGACGTCGAGGAGGGTGAAGTTGTCCTCGTGAAGCCGGGCGGGAAGATCCCGGTCGACGGGAGCGTCGTCGACGGCGAGAGTGCCGTCAATCAGGCCCCGGTCACCGGCGAGAGCGCGCCCGTTCACAAGGCCGACGGTGACGAAGTCTACGCGGGGACGGTCAACCAGGAAGGCGCACTGGAGGTCCGGACGACGGGTGCGGGCTCGGATACGACGCTCGAGCGCATCATCCGCCGCGTCGAGGAGGCCCAGGAGGCCCAGTCGCCCACGGAGAGTCTCATCGACCGGTTCGCGAAGTACTACACCCCAGCCGTCATCGTGCTCGCAATCGGCGCGTACGCAGTCACGCAGAACGCGATCCTATCGCTCACCTTGCTGGTCATCGGCTGTCCCGGTGCGCTGGTCATCGGACCGCCGGTCAGCATCGTCTCGGCCATCGGGAACGCCGCCCGGTCGGGCGTCCTGATGAAGGGTGGCGAACACCTCGAACGTGCCGGCAAGATCGACCTCGTTGCCTTCGACAAGACCGGCACCCTCACGAAAGGTGAGACCACCGTCGCCGACGTCGAGGGGTTCGGCGTCGACGACGACGAGGTAATCTCGCTCGCGGCGACTGCCGAGAAGAAAAGCGAACACCACCTCGCCGACGCCATCGTCGACGCAGCACGCGATCGTCCGACCGCCGCAACCGATGGCGGAACTGCGATCGCCCATTCCGATGCCGCGAGCGCCGAACACCGGTCGGTTCCGGATCCGGATGACTTCGACGTGGTCGCCGGCAAGGGTGTCGTCGCCCATACGGACGGCCACGAGGTCGTCGTTGGGAACCGGGCGCTGCTCGACGACCGCAGCATCGACATCCCGGATCACATCGCCGAGTACGTCCGTGGCCGCGAGGAACGCGGTGAGACGGTCGTCCACGTCGTGCGAGACGGCAGCATCATCGGCGTGATCGCGATGCGCGACGAACTTCGAGAGGCCGCTCCTGGCGTCGTAGCGGCGCTTCAAGATGCCGGCATCGAGACGGTGATGCTCACCGGCGACAACGAGCGGACGGCAAGTGCCGTCGCAGGGGAGGTGGGCATCGACGAGTACCGCGCCGAACTCCTTCCCGAGGACAAACAGACCGTCATCGAAGAATACCAGGCCGACGGCCACGTCGTTGCGATGGTCGGCGATGGCATCAACGACGCGCCGTCGCTGGCGACCGCCGACGTCGGTATCGCGATGGGCGCTGCCGGCACGGACACCGCCATCGAGACGGCGGACATGGCGCTGATGGCCGACGACCTCGAACGCATCCCGTACGCGGTCGCACTCAGTAAGGCGACGCGCTGGAACGTCCTCGAGAACGTCGGGCTCGCGGTGCTGACCGTGACCGTCCTGCTCGCTGGCGTGCTCACCAGTTACGTCACGCTCGCCGCCGGGATGCTCGTCCACGAAGCCAGCGTTCTCCTCGTCATCCTCAACGGGATGCGACTGCTCCGACACTAATCACCACAACCAATGACAACAAATTCACCTGCGACTGACGCGACGCACACTAGCACCGACTGGCAGGTCGACTACGACGCCGACCCGATCGAAATCCGCGACCCCGTCGCGGAGGCCCTCGGCGTCCTCACATCAGGCGATCCGTTCGTCGTCACCTACACGGACGCGGTGAAAGAGGCCGGTCACTCCTGTCCGACTGCCTCGGGCGCCTACCGGATCGTCCAGCTCGGGCTCGATGCCCTGTATCCCGACGACTATCCAATCCGAAGCGAAATCGAAGTCCAGGTAGCCGGCCCGCGAGACGATGCTGCGTACGGCGTGATGGGGCGCATCATTTCGTACGTGACTGGCGCGACCGAGGACGACGGATTCAGCGGGCTCGCCGGTGGTCATGGGGGGCGCCGTGACCTCCTGCACTTCGACGCATTCGATCCAGACACGGCGGCGCCGACGTTCCGGTTCCGGCGAACCGATACGAACGAGACCGTCGAAGTGACCTACCATGTTGGCGACGTTCCTGACGGGGGACCCGCAATCGGGAATCTCCAGGAAATACTGGATGGGTCAGCAAGCGATCAACAGCGGGAGGCGTTCGCTGACGCCTGGCACCACCGGGTACAGGTCGTCCACAACGACGACTCGCTGTTCACCGTCGAAGTGGTGTGACCACGTCGGTCCACCCCCACACTCGAAAAAAAAAATTACTCCGGTATACTATCGATCTCCTCGAGCGCCTCAGTAGCGACATCACCGAGTTCTCCGGCCTCGATATGTGAATACCGCTCTCTCACCATCTCCTCTGAATTGTCGAGATACCGGGCGGCAACCGTGTATCCGAATGCTCGAACGAGAACTTCACCCATTCCACGCCGGCCGCCGTGTGGAGCAAGGTAATCGTGTTTCGGATGGTCGATGTCTATCTCTGCAGCTTCTGAGAGCCGTTGGAGAATCGATCGTGTGCCGTCCGTCGTAATCGAGGGCGGCCGAATATCCTCATCGAGCGCCAGGAGGAGGTCGCGAGCGTACTCCTCACGGCGTTCGGCGATTGCCTCCGTATGTTCCCCTCGGTCGGCGAGCTCATCCTGGACGAGTCCTGCGAGCGTCCGCTGGTCGAATGTCGGGAACACCGGCCACCGCTCAGTTGGCGGATCCATGAGTTTGCGATAGCTCTGAAGAGGTGAGATCACCGGGTCAGGGAGGCTGGCGGCGTCCCACTGCTGTTTCTTCCGGTAGACGTCCATACTCCCGTCGTCGAGCGAGAGATCCTCCCAGCGGACCCCGCGCCGGCGTGGATCGTTCGGGTCACGGAGGAGTTCACCGACGCGGACGGCTGTGTACGCGAGGACGAACACCAGAGCCCGGTCACGAGCCGCCTTCAGCGCCGCGTAGCGCAGTCGCTGTTTGTCGAGGGGGTCAGTATCCTCCGGGAGTGTCGTGTACGCCTCGACGGCGTCGCGGGCCCGTTCGTCGACGTGGCGGGTGAGGGCGTGGCGCTGCTCGGACGTCCAGGCCTGCTGGTCGCCGGGCTTGCGGCCGTCGTCCTCCGGCAGCGGCGCCATCGCACTCGCCCGCTGCGCGTAATGCGCTTCGAGATACCCCTCGTTGACGCACCAGCCACACCACGCAGAGATATAGCGGTAATAGGTTTGTACCGTGTTCTGTTTGAGTCCCCGATCTCCACCGAGATGCCGGGCGTACTCCCGGAAGACGCGTTCGTCGAGGTCCTCGAAGGTCGGCACTCGGTCGACGTCGTCGGGGACGATCCCGGTCCAGTCGTCGGCGCCGCGGTCGCCGGCGGCCCACTCGGCGAACCGCTCGAGCTCGCGTGCAGCGTTACGTCGATAGTTCCCGCCGTCACCACCGCGGCCTTTCCCCTTGTCCTGGAGGTAGCGTTCGAAGGAACTCGCGAGTGACTGATCGGCGTGTTCTCGGGGTGTCATGGTTCCTCGTTCGCGTACTGGTAAGTCGGACGAACATCCTCGAGGAGTGCTTCGACGATTTCCCAGAGGATCAGGGAAGGAGTCCGGTGTTCAAATGTGATTCCCCAGCGGTCCTCCTTATCGGCAGCTGAGTACTGGAAATGCGCCTGTCCGAGATCGGGATGGTCTTCGTCCTGGTGCCAGCCGGCGTGAAAGCCCGTGTTCGGGTCGGTGTAGTTGATACGGAACCAATCGTGTGAGTCCTGTCGATACCACTTGACGGTCAGTTCCGGCGAATCAGGGCCCGTTGGGGGATCAAGGCGGGCTGGATCAAAAACCGCCCGCAGCTGCTTGGCCTCGATATCGTCAGGTACGAACTCGACCGCCGAAATCTGTGGCACACGGTCAAGGACGTCTCGCTTCAGTTGGGCGTAGAGGTTCGCGTTCGGATCACCACCTGGATGCGGGACCGACATCCGTTAGCTGCTGGCCTCAGCAGGCTCTGTCGTCGGTGCGAGAAAATCCCATTCGCGGATGGCGAAGCCGACGATCTGGATACGCCGTTGAAGGTGCTCCCACTCGCGGGCGATCTCACGGCGCCGATCTTCCTCATCAGCGTCCAGGGCCTCGTCAGCGAGCGTCCCGCGAAGCTGGTTCGGTGACTCGACGCCGAATTCGTCCTCCCAGTCGCGGATCTGGGTCTTCATATCCGCGAGCCGGTCCGTAAGCTCCTCGACAGTGTGTCCGCTGTCTCGAAGACGCATCGCCTCCTGCATCGCTTGGCGGCGATAATCAGGGTAATACGTCGTGTGAGTACCGCTTTCGTCACGGTGGAGGACGCCGTCGTCGACGAGTCGCTCGAGGACGCGCTTAGTTGGTTCGTGTGACCAGCCCGCTTCGGAGGCGATCCAGTTGGCTGTCTGTGGCTCCGACAGCTGCCGAGCAACCATCCGCACGCGGTCTTCACCCGTGGTCTGGCGTTCCATCAGGCCCTCGGAGTTCGATTCGTCTTTGGTCATACAACACCCTTCGGACTGTGTCTTAATATAGATTGAGGTCATTAGTCCTATATCGAGTTTCCCTTTTCGCCATCGCCTCGACTCAGCTGAGGAGCCCCAGAGCTATCTCGAACCTCGTTCTTGGCGGCGCTACCCCGGGGGAAGCACCGTTCTGAGCCGGTTGCAGCATTCGTGCTTCACCGACGGCGTCGGGGTACTTCAAAGTGGTCGTGATTATTGGGGTAATCATAACCAATAGGTGAGAAAGCTATATCTACCGAATTACGCTGTTTGAAGCGTCGTACTTGCGATATTCTACGGATTGTCAAGATATAAACTATATATCGCGATACCAAATGCTTCCAATTCATCTCCCGTCGGCCTGATGTTGTTGGCACACTCAAAACACGGAAGAGACCAGCTACAACGGTGTTCTAACCCTTCGCAAACCAAATTTCCTTTATGCAGGCCTGTGTAGACCCTGTATGACTGAGATTGCGGATTCACTGCGTTTGCTTTACGAGACAACACTCGATGAAAACGAGGACAAATATGAACTCACACTGCCGAAAGAACTCGTTGAGGGTACCTCTCTCACCACCGAAAGCCCATATCGTGTTGCTCTACTAGAATCGCCGACTCAAACGGGACAGAAATCAGAGTCGTCCGGATCAACACACCGAGTGACCGAGGCCACCGATGAGGAACAAATCGAAACGCCGGACCCACCAGTGAAGGTTGGTGATGTTCGATCGGTCACCATTGATACACTCGGCGATCAGGGAGATGGACTGGCGAAAGTCGAACGTGGGTTCATTGTGATCGTTCCAGGCACGCAGCCGGGGGATCGAGTCGACGTCGAGATTACCAAGGTGAAAGACACAGTAGCCTTCGCCGATCCGGTTGGCAAAGCCGAAGTACGCTAGCGAAACGGGCTGTCCCCCGCTCCGTCTGTGCATTCACACGAATATTCAACGAATACAACCCATTATGTGCGTACAGTACTTTCAGCCAGGATTGAGCCCCATCCATGATGTTCACTACATCAAATAAATACACAATTTTGTTGTGTTCATTATTGATGTTCATTAGTTGTGTTCATTAACACATGTAATATAGTTCAGTCATGAATGAATAAACCGAACTTTCAAGATGAGTGGTGTCCATGGCGTGAGTATGTTAGCGTACTCGACGTACAGTGAGGCAGGCGGGGTTGGGAAAACCACCACAGCTGCGAATTTGGCTGTTGCTCATGCACGGGCCGGACTCAAACCCCTCGTTGTCCCGTTGGATCCCCAAGATGGCGATCTCTCGCGATTATTTGGCGTGGACACCGACCGCACCGAATCGGTCGACAATCTCGTCCGGCACATGATCCGGCGACCACAGGGCGACTTCGACGACCTCGTTCGAACAGTAGAGGGAGTGGATATCGTTCCGGAACACAACATGCTTTCAGATCTCGCAGAGTATCTCCAGCGGGAGAAAGACCAGGCAGAAGCAATGGGCGAAGCGTTCGGGATGCACGCCCAGTTACTCCGTGTACTTCAAAACGCCGGCGTCCCGGACGAGTATGACGTCCTCATCTGTGATCCACCTGCAACGGAAGGCCCCCACCTCTACAACGCGATCCACGCGACGCGATCGCTGGTCATCCCCGTCGAACCCAGCGCGAAAGGCCGAGCTGCGGTCCAAGGTCTCGAGTCGCTCGTGGCCGGTCTCGAAGACCAACTGAACGTCGAAGTCGGCGTCCTCGCCGCAGTCCCGATGGGATTCAAGAATACGCGGGACCAGCAGACGATCCTCGACGAGATCGACTACCCAATTCCCGAAGTGATCGGGGAGCGGGCATCCCTAATGGAGGGATGTTGGATGAAGCAATGTTCCGCCTACACCTACGTCCGAGACCACCGTGATCGACAGCGCGACTACGAGATCGAGACACTCGCGCAGTTCGATCGAATCGCCCGCCACCTGGAAGACCAAGTAGGCCTGGAAGCACCAAACCCACCTGAACCCGGAGACCTCAACCACGAGGTGCTCTCCGTATGACGGGGATGAAGACCGGAGCTGGCGAAAACCCGTTCGCCGGTGATGATGACACCGAATCAGAGGTTGATGTAAAGGAGGAGAAAGCCGAGCAAGAACCCGAAGTCGATCGGCCAGTTGATGACAGCCGAAGCCACCAAGCCAGCACAGGGCGGCAATCGATGCAGATCCCGTACAAATTTCGACGGGATGGCGTACAGGACGGCCGTGACCGCGTTCCGTTGTTCATCCAGGAGGACACGAAAAGTGCGGAACGAGAGGCCCAACGAGAGCTCGAAGACCGGTTCGACGACGACGTCTCGCTTACGGACCTACGCGAAGCCGTAATGAAAGCGGGGCTCCAACACCTCGACGAAGTCGAGGCCAATCTGGAGGAGTGGGGATACGGGATGACGTTCGATGACTAGATACGAATAACCGTCAATGAGTCAATAACGGGGTACCAATGGAAGACAATGGTAGTGGACGACCCACAAAACGTTGCACGCTACCACGAGAGACGGATCTTCACACGGTGCTGGACAAGACAGCAATCGAGTATCTCGACGTCGACAACCACCGAACGGTGGTAATCTACCAGAGTTCGATTTTGGTCATCGAAAACGTCAACGAAGATTCGGGACAAGTGGAAGGGTTCGACGTCGAATTTTGGAAAGAGCCTCCAGACGATCACGCACGTACTCCGGAGGAATTTCTCACGTCCTTTATCGAAGCGATTGGTGCAAACGTTCAGACGGACGCTAAGTGAGATACGACTGGCCTACGGGAACCGATCCGGTTCCGGCAAAGCGTGTCGTAGAAACAGGAAGCCCCGTCCTCAACGAGGCCGCCAGGCCGAACAGGGCGGGTAGCTCACTCAGTAGCGACGTCGACGTATTGAGCCTGCCACTCATCACGTGCCTCGATTTCTCGCTGTCCACGTCGAGTTAGGGTGTAGTAGTTCGTTCGGCGATCGAGTTCACCTTTCTCGACAAGCCCCTTCTCAACAAGCGTATCGAGATTCGGGTACAAACGCCCGTGATGGATCTCTTTCTCGTAGTAGTCTTCGAGCTCGTCCTTAATCGCAAGCCCGTGAGGGTCATCCAGGCCTGCAATAACGTACAACAAGTCACGTTGGAAACCGGTCAAATCGTACATACACATAATGGCGTATTTCATTTCATAAAATTATCGAAGCGAAGGTGGATCAAGATCGACGTAAAGGGGAATGCTGAAAGGCCAGTACGGCAATCCACATATCGGCGTACCACATTATCCACAAATCACAAGACGGTTATTGGTTTACCGTCGAAAATTTGTAATAATGACTACATTCGGTGTTCTAAACCTCAGTACAGAACTACAATCGCCGCTACTCGTCGATCCACCGTCAAGGATTATTGTCCACGTTGTCAACGAGGTCGATTTGGATGAAGGACCAGTCGAAATACTTGCGACCGAAGATGCGTTGAATACCGCATTCGAAGATTTTGCGGTTGCGTCGAGAGCGGGAGATCTTGTCGATGATGAGGCGCTTACCATCCATCTCCTTGAATCACCTACGGAGAACACGCTCCTTGTAAGTGAAGAAGCAGTAAGTTCGCTACTCGATATCGATGGAGAAGTACGAGGGATCACAACGCGAGAAAACGATCTAGTCGAACATGTGAATACCCAATATCGTCATCGGTTTGAGAGTGCAGAGAGTTACAGATTCGAAACACCATCACGAAGGACTGTACAAAGAACATTACAGGAAAATCTTGGTAGGGACCTCATGGAGGACTTTATTACTACCATTGAAAACCTCGAAGAGGTGCGTGACGACGTCGACGTCGTAACGGTAGCGCTCCTAATTGCAGCCAAACATGACAAACAGTTCTACCAAATCTCGAAGTGGGGTGAACAAGTAGGGGTTGGATCCAAATCAACGTTCTCTCGAAGGAAAATGGCGTTAGAAGAGGAAGGCGCGCTATCCACCGAAAAAGTCAAAATAAATACTGGTCGGCCACGCTTGCGATTGAAAATCGCTGATGAGAACGCTGTGAAATCAATCCTCAAGAACTCGGGGTCGAGAACCTAGTAATCATTAGTCGATTACCCAAGCTGTCGGCTGGCAGCGTCGCGACCTTCTTCGTCGGCGTCACTCCCGCCATGCACGACTTCTGGGTGGTTGATGAGGAATCACGGGACGAAGAGATGACCTCGTTCCTCCAGAACCTCGCCCTGCTCGGCGCCGCGCTGGCGTTCTTGAATCAGGCGCGGCAGGGCTCGTCCGAATAGATACCCCGAACGTTCGATCGACTCACTACCGAAAACCACAGTGTGAGTGGCTACCGGCGGCATATTCAATTATGAGTAGGACTAACACGGTGGTGAGATGGCGGAATCCCGCCGCGCGGGTGACGAACGGGTCAACGTTTTCGTCGTCGACGACGTTCATCTCTTCAAGCATTTCTTCGAGGACGAGGCGGTCTTCGATCGACTCAAGCGGTACTACAACAACCACCAGTATCGGTTCGAAGTTCCTGCGAACGAGTATGACGAACTCAGGGAATTTCTCGAGGATCACGGATATGGACTCGTCGGCGTCGACGTGATCGAGGAGTTCGTTGTGGTAGTGAAGAAATATACCGACCACCCGGACAATATCTTCAAAGAATCCGTCGTCCAGCGGACGGTTAATGGCTACAACTGTTTTCTAATGACCGATCAGTCGGCTGTCGAAAACGCAGTCCAACAAGGGGCCATTCGCCTAAGGCAAACAGATCTAGCGAACCCGTTTTGAAGGAACACTATCGTGCCAGACGACTGTCTAGAGCTGGTTGATCAGATTGTCCAGTACAAGCAGTGTGGCGTCAGTATGGAGGAACCGGTTCTGGTTCCCACATTGAGAGTCCATTATACAAGCGGGACAACCACTCGTTCCGTTACAGTTACACTGACTAACTCGCTCGTGAGTCCGTTCAGCGATCGTCGCTGTTTGCTCAAAGATTCGTTTGCTAAAGCCGAGCCCTCCTTCGACGGCGTCGTGGATAAACCACGTTGGAACGCCCGTCTCCGGGTGTGCGATAGTACTCAAGCCGCCAAGATCGGATTTGTCCATCCGTAGTTCGAGAGGTGTGAGCTTGATCATTCCGTGTTCGGCGCCGTGGAGGCCACCACCAAAGACCTCCATTATGTCGCCGTCCGTCAGCGTCGAAGAATCTTCACCCGTTATTTCGCGAAGGACGTCATCCTGTAGCGACGGTGGAGTTTCGATCCACATCAACTGTGTATTGAGTTCGATCGGCGGAAGGCCCGTAGGTCGTAACGGTTGGGTCGCTGAGCCAGAATTGATGTCCTTCCGACGAAAATGGGTATAATGGATTTCGACGGTACCCGTTCCCCAAGAGAGCTGGTATCCGTTCCCGAGATCTCGGGTTGCCTCGGGATCGATATCACGGACGGTCTTTTCGGAGATCGTCTCGGTATACTCGTTTGTCCGAACCTTTTCGACGGTGATGTAGGGGTTTGGAACGTCTTCGACGAAGTCAACGACCTCGTACTGGATCCCGTTGTGGAGAAAGAGCGCGCCTTCGTGATGGTCTCGATATGCTCGTTCACGGTCGATCGGCTCCATATCGATGTCCCGATCCTGACAGCGGACGTCAAACTGGATATCTGAGGACGTATACATCGAAATGTCGGACTGCGGTCGCGGAGAGCCGGTATAGCGAACGCTTCGCGACAGATCACCCGCGAGTTTCCCGGCATCGATCCACATCTCGACAGCACGATCGAGGCGATCTCCATCGAACCACTCCCGATCGGCGACCGTCAGCGGGTGTTCTTGTGCAGCGCACAGGATATGCTGTGCGTAGACAGGGTTGTTCTCGAGCCCGATGACGGCATCCTCGATCGCATCGCCGAGAACGTACGTAGGATCATCGAGAATGTACTGGTCGATCGCGTCTGCCCGAGCAACGAACACCGAGAGGGCATCAGAATCGCCACGGCCGGATCGTCCGATCTGCTGCCAGAACGACTGTCGAGTACCCGGATATCCCGTGAGTATCGTTGCATCCATCGAACCGATGTCGATCCCAAGCTCGAGGGCGTTCGTCGACGTGACGCCGTCAAGTTGCTCGCTCTTGAACTGGTATTCGGTTCCACGACGTGTCTCCTTACCCAGACCGGCGTGGTACGGTTCGACGCTTAGATAGCCGGATTTTGGGTGAGAACTCGCCGCGTTACCGGCGTATTTCGCTCCGAGCTCCGCGTTCTTCCGACTCCGAGTGAACATCAGCGTCTGGATGCCGTTGAGTCCAAGATGCGCAAGAACGGAACTCGCTTCGCGAACAGGATTCGTTTGCGCCTGTTGAAACTCCTCGAAGTCGGCATCAGGACCCAACATCCCGTCGTCGACGGGTGGCTTCCAGAACGCGATGTCACGCTTGCCTTGAGGCGAGCCGTCTTCATCAACGACGGTAAACGATTTTCCGGTCAGTCGCCGCGAGTGTTCAGAGGGATTCCCGATCGTTGCGGAGGTACAGACGATCTGCGGGTCACTGTCGTAGTGTTCCAGGATCCGTCGTAATCGGCGGATCGTCCACGCAACGTGCATCCCGTGGACGCCCGTGTACGTGTGGGATTCGTCGATCGCGAGAAGGTCACAGTTTGCCCAGAATGTGTGCCATCGCGTGTGGTGTGCCAAGTAGACGTTGACCCCGACGAAGTTCGTGATGATAACGTCGGCCGTTTCCCGAATCTGCTTTCGGCGATCCTGGGGAGTATCGCCGTCGTATACTCGAACGGAAATGTTCAATCCCAGCGTGCTGAAGAACTCGTTGAGTTCCTGTTCCTGATCTCGAGATAACGCCTTCGTCGGGTAGACGAGAAGTGCCGTCGAATCCGGATCCTCGAGATAGTTTCGAGCAATTTGAAGGGCATAGACGTAGGTTTTTCCCGATGACGTCGAGGTTGCGACACAGACGTCATCACCATCTGCTAAATGACGGAGGGCAGATTCCTGGTGGGTGTAGAGATCCCCCACAGACTCACTGACCGAAGCAGCGAGCCCAGCATCGAGTACTTCGTGCGGATCAACGTATGCACCGGCTTGTGCAGAAACGGATTCGGCGTGTTGTAACTGACCGTCGTACTGGGGAAACGTTCGTTCGAGTCCTCGAGCAGTAATTGGGGCGTACTCCGGTGGGTCTGGGTCTGGATCTGAGCTCATGGTTACCAATCAGTGAGACGTTGCTGTGTGGTTGTTTCCGTGGTATCGCGAGATGGTTCGTTGGTCGATACGATACGGTTACTCTTTGCGAGTGACTCATAGATCACAGCGAGCCCTCGGACGTCGTCTTCACAGTAGGACTTAAACCGATCCCAATCAGGCTCCGTCGACGGGGATCGATCCGCCATCCATTGTTGATACGTTCGGGCAACTGCAGCTCCAGTCAATCCGGTCTCGTCACGTTCGTACCCGAGAGCGGCGGCGACGTCTTCGAGTTTATTCGTGCGGCCAGGAAGGATCGCGTTCTGGTTCTCAACGGCCCACTGGTAGGGATCGAAGCGATAGGTACTGTTCCAGTCGTCCTCGTAGTGTGGACAATACTCGATGATGTGGTCGTGGATAACGCTGAAGTCGAACTTCCAGCCACGATACGCCACGAGAGGACGATGGCTCGCGTTTGCCGTGTACCACGCCAGGAAGTCCTCGAGAGCCTGTCCTGGTTCGTCGGGGTTCATCTGAATGAATGACAGGTATCGGCCGTCCGCAGCTGTGCCATCCAGGACACCGATAAGCCACGTGATCGTCGGAGAGAGTCCATCCGTTTCGATGTCGATGTACACAGGATCTCCGTTCGGAAGCGGGTCGTCGGACTTGCGTACGATCTCGTCGTGAGCGATCGCCGTTGCGCTTTGTTGGATTCGGTCAGCGATCGTCTTCCCGAGTCCGGGAAACTCAGACAGTGAGCTCGAAGACGTATTGGCGATATCTTCGCGACTCGTGAAACCTGCTTCTCGGAGCTGTTGTGCGCGTTTGCCTCCGACCTGATCCAACGCTCGAAGTCCTAGTTGCGATCGGTTCACTGAACGCGTGAGCACACGTCCATCTTCTCGACAGTCAAGAGCGACGAGAGGAGTGCCCGCATATCCCGAATCGAACCCCCCACCAATGACGGTGAGGCCGTCCCACTCACGGCGATAGTCGGCTGGAAGGGACGCCGAGATGTGGACATAATCTCCCTCGAGCTGGCTCGTTTGAAGGGATGAGAGGTACGCTTCGCGACCGACGAGTGTGGTCGAGAGTGATGTCGCGTCCACATCCAGCTCGAGGAGTCCACTAAGGACGAACGATGGCTGATCGACGTCGAGGTCCCGGTGTTCACATTCACGAAGTTCGCGAAGGGACTGTTCGGTCGGTGCAAGGACGACCTGAACGCCATCGATACGACGTGGACCACTCGCTGGTGCGTTACTCGCAGGATGGTACAGGAGGGTTTCCGAACCAAGACGTCGGCGAAGACGACTTGCAGCACGCGGTGCCGGAGCATCTCCCGTTAAGAGGACGATCGACGGATCGTAGTAGGTGAGCCAGTCGTCCAGCAGTGATGACTCAGCCCGCTCGACGAACTGTGGAGATGCACACGCGATACGAGTAGTAGCAGGCGTCGACATTTCTGGAGAGAGAGTGTGTGTTCATCGGTACGGCGGCCACCGTCTTGAGTGTCTGGTTCCGTGAGCTGGTTTGAGTCGCCGTAGCCACAAAGAGACGACGTACCTCCGCTGTTTCCGATGGAGTGGTTTCCGGAGTGAACCGCCTCGGGGTCAATTGGTTCGAGAGAGCGAAGCTCTCTCGTCATCACGGAAATGGAAGATTTCCGAACGACCCCGAGGCACTCGGCCTGTTCCGCCTGTAGATATCGTGTGGAGGGATGACTGCTTCCTAGTATGTCTGGGGAGGTTTTTCGAGAATCTCGAAGATTTCGGTTGCTCGATACTCCTTGTTGCGTTCTCTTCCGGTGGTTTCCTCGAGCACGTCGTCATCGATCAGACTGTCGATCGCTCGATACGCAGTGGGGCCCGTCACGTCCAGCAGTTCCTGAACGAGTGCGGCTGTGACGTAGGGTTGTTCGAAAAGCGAGCACGCTAATCTGGCGTCAGCGCGTGCGTATCCACCATAGGTCTCCTCATACCGGGACTGAAGATTGCGTAGTTCACGTGATCGACGTAACGACTCCTCCGCTTGGTGGCGAATTCCCGTCACGAAAAACTCGATCCACGCTTCCCATTCGCCCTCGTATCTGACCGCCTCCAGTCGCTCGACGTAGGTATCCTTGAACCGGTTGAAGTACTCGCTCAGGTAGAGATTTGGTTGCTCGAGGTATCCGCCGGCGTACAACTGGAGTGTGATCAACAAGCGGCCGAGACGGCCATTGCCGTCTCCATATGGATGAATCGTCTCGAATTGGTAGTGCGTCAGTGCGATGTCGATGAGTGGGTGATAGGTCCCGCCGGTTCGGATGTACGTCAGCAACGCGTCCATATGGCCCTCCACCGTTCCAGGGACTGGCGGGACGAACTCACCGAGGTGATTTGGATGCCGTTTGAACTCCCCGATCGTTTCGGTCTCGCGTCTGTCCGCAGGGACGTTCGTGAGGAGCGTTTCGTGGAGTGAGTGAAGCAGCTCGAGCGAGATGTGCTCGCCGACGCCGATCCGTTCGATCCCCGCTTCGAGTGCATCCTCATAGTTGAGGACCTCTTGAACGTCCTTCGTGTCAGTGAGCTCCGTACCGTGTTGCCCTGTGGATGATGCACCAGACCGAGTCTCGTAACTATAGAGGGCGTTATAGTCGATATCGGCACCCTCGATTTCGGACGACTCCATCGCCTCCTTCCGCAGCAACGAGGTGTATAATACGGGCGCGAAATCCACCGTCAAGGAGAATCCACCGAGCTTCCCGAGCCAAAACGTTGCCTCGGACAACGTCTCATAGAACGCGGCGTCGAACGTGAGATCAGTTTTTGGAGGGAGTGGCTCCGGCTTGTAATACGGATTCGCACCATATGGGACGTGTTTCCCGGGAGCCGAATCAGGTAAATCCTCACCCACCATTGTTGTCTAGTGGATTTATTCCCTCCAGCCAATTAAAATTGAGGTATTGAATATACCTAATGGGTGAAGAGTCGCGTACTAGTATTATTCATACCCCTATTTTTTAATCAGTATATCAAAGACGGGTTTCAAACAGTGGGCGTGATCTATCGGCGCTGAACTTGCACCGTCGCCTGTTGGTACTATCCTCATCGGTGAGATGAAGCAGCGGAGCCAGCGGCCATTCTCCGTGCACGCTCGTGGAGGCGGCGCTCCTCAAACGCGGTGGCCTAATCACCGAGTTCCACGTACACGTCGTCGATTTGTTCTGAATCAAACTCGAGGACGTCCACGTCCGCCGGTGGGCCAGCGCCATATTCATCGCGATACACTTCAATTCGATCAGTGAGTTCCGATACGTGATCCTGTAACTCGTCGAGGGTGTTTTCCTGTGCGAGTGTATTCACTCGACGCCATCAGAAACCGGGCCGTGGTATTCCCACTCGAGACTGTCACCTCGTCGACGAACTGTGTACTTGTAGGGACCGTGGAGCTCCCCCTGTTGGCATTTGCAGCTATCTTTTCCGCAGGTTACCTTCTTGATCACGACTGTCCCATCACTCGATTCCTCAACGGCCTCGATCGATTCATCGTCGTCGACGTCGATATCGGTGGCGTCGACGTCTTGGCGGTATGCGAGAAGATCGTCGATCCACGCTTGGAGCTCGTGTAGGGTCTGACCGTCCTGTTTGGGAATACCCTCAGCGAAATACTTCGGAAGCGAATCAGGAGCAGGTGGTTGGTTCGGCATTATCTTACCAAACACTAGACGGACATAGACCATAAAAGTTTGGTAAGATTCGAGCCGCTGCCTCCCCCCGTCGTTTCCGAAGCAATCCCGGTCAATATCGGTACTGTAACCGATATACCGGCGATCAGAATGCTACGGACATAGTGGATAAACGCAAGCAATCTACACACCGCTATTTCCGAAGCTAACCCGCAAGAGACGAGTCCCACTCCACCATTTCCGGAGCTTCGTATGAGCTGCACGAACACGATCGGATGAGATGCCAACGAACGCGTTGAATCTCAATAAAAATCGAGAGAATTGGAGGAATACACGCTGGAGAGATCGAGTGTTATTGGACCGAGGAGACGTTCCATTCGCAGTTAATCGAATCAATGTGGACTAATCATATCCACGTTTTGGACGGACAACCCTCCACCATTTCCTAAGCTTTCTCCATACGGTAAAGACAAAGACCCTCACTCCACTGTTTCCTAAGCTATCGTTGAGGGAAAGAGGGAGAGGACGAAGGAATCAGCAAGCCTCGCCGGATCACTCACGTACCTTCTCAAACAAAAGAAAATAAAATAGATATATTGTATTAGTATCACTTTCTTATTATGGTACTGCGGAAACTGTTCCTAGTATAGTGTCTTAATTCTTTCCCATATATTCGTTCGTTCTTATTGTGGTGACACGTGGTTTAGTCATTGCTTCGGAAACAGTGGAGTGAGTGTGTTATAAAAAGGAGCCGAGCTTCGGAACCGTTGGTGGTGTGTATATTTATAAACTCCCGAGCTTAGGACGCTTCGGAAACTAAGGAAGCAGTGGTTTTATTATCTCCTGGTGTGAGGCCGTTTTCCATGGGGATGTTTCAGCGAGATCGTCAAGTGTTTGCGGATGCTGAACCCCTCGACGATTCCTACGAACCTGAGGACATCCGTGAACGTGATGACGAGCTCGAGAAGTACCAACGCGCCCTCCAACCAATCATCGACAACCGCCCGACGTCGAACATTTTTCTGTACGGTAAGACGGGGACGGGAAAGACCGTCGCGACGAAGTTTATGCTGTCACACTTGGAGAATGACGCCGTTGAGTACGACGACGTCGATCTCTCGACCGTCTGGATCAGTTGTGAGAACCTTTCGTCGTCGTATCAGGTCGCCGTCGCCCTCGTCAATGAATTGCGTGAGAGTAAGGAGAAGGATCGAATCAGCACTACTGGCTATTCACAACAACGCGTATTCGATATTCTGTACGAGGAACTCGACGAATTCGGTGGTACCGTCGTGATCGTCCTCGACGAGATCGACAATATCGGTCACTCCGACGATATCCTCTACGGACTTCCACGAGCGCGATCGAACGGCTACGTCGACGATGTCCGACCGGTGATCGTCGGTATTAGCAACGACTTCCAGTTCCGGGAAAACCTATCACCGAAGGTGAAGGACACGTTGGCGGAAAAGGAGATCCTCTTTCCGCCGTATGACGCGAATCAACTTCGATCGATCCTTGAACCGCGTGCGGAGAAAGCGTTCCGTGATGATGTCCTTAATGAGGGAGTCGTCCCGTTGTGTGCGGCGATCGCCGCCCAGGACACAGGGTCGGCTCGGCAGGCAATTCGACTCCTTCGCGAAGCCGGCGAGCTCGCTCAAGCAACCGATTCCGAGAATGTGACCGTCGATCTGGTCCATGACGCACAAAACGAGCTCGAAAAGAATCAACTCTATGAGGGAATGCAGGAACTCACGACTCAGGGGCATGCCGTTCTTTGCGCGCTCGCCTACCACCAAGCGACGGGTGAGGTTCCCGTTCGCTCTCGAGATCTCTATCAGCGATACGTGAAAATTTGCGATCGACTCGACGCCGATAGCGTGAGTGAACGCCGTGTTCGGGATCACCTCTCCGATATGAACATGCTCGGTCTCATCAGCGTCTATGAACGGAACGAGGGGCTCTCTGCCGGCCGATACCACGAGTACGAACTCGACGTCCCGCTGAAGGCCGTTCTCGAGGTACTCCTCTCGACGAATCGGTTCGAAGATCTCGCGACCATCATCCAATCGACGGCCGACGATAACAACCTCTTACAGTCCGATATCTCCGACTATTGAGCCTTCTCTGGGTTTCGATGCCCCGCTTTAGATTTTGAATGAGGTCGATTTTTCAGGCTCGAAAAGCTCCGGAAACGGTGGAGGGGGTTCGGTCGACCCTGATAGCTTCGGAAATAGTGGGGTAGGGTCGGTTTTGAAACTCTGAGCAAACTGGGGTAGATTATCCAGTTCGTATAATATTTTTGACTATTCCCGGATTATTGGTCACCTCCAGATGTACGAGGTGCTCGACGACACGGCGGCACAGACTATCCTCGCCATCGAGAGTGGCGACTCTATCCGCCGTATCCCCAACACCTCCACACACCGTATGAGACGGTGAGACAGGCCGTCAACCGCCTCGAAGACGCAGGCTATGTCCCCAATGACGACGGCCTCACTGTCGTCGACGAGCACGTACGCGACGCAGCCCACGAGTTCGTCACTGCCCATTATAATATTCTCAAATATGATAGTCTAGAATATGATTATTCAGAATATTTTTATTCTAGAGTCACTAACTCGTCGCCATGGTAGATTTCGTGAATCGGTCGGAGGAACTGGATCGATTCGACGATCTCTTCGACTCGGGGAGCGCAGACCTCGCGGTCGTGTACGGGCGGCGACGGCTGGGGAAAACGAGACTCGTAAAGAAGGCGCTTGAGAGACAGGAGAACGCCGCATTCTATCAGGCCCGACAGAAGACGCGGGAGCTCCAACTGGAACAGTTCATCGAGGCCGCAGCCGAGACGTTTCCCGGCATTGAGGACATTCGACCTGACTGGGAGCGACTGTTCAGGTATCTGGCCGACCAAAATGCGATCGTCGTCCTCGACGAATTCCCATACCTGATCGAACAGGACGAGAGTCTCCCGTCAGTGTTACAGGCGTTGTTCGACCACGAGTTCGACGAGTCGGAGACGACCTTCGTTCTGGTCGGATCGTCGATCAGCATGATGGAGGAGGCAACGCTGCTCGGGGATAGTCCACTATATGGGCGATCGTCCCTCACACTCGACATCCGTGAACTCTCGTTTGACGCCGCGACGGAGTTTCTACCGGACGATACGACGGCAGACGAGGCCGTTCGCGCGTGGAGTGTGTTCGGTGGAGTTCCCTACTACCTCGAGGAACTCGAGGCCGACCGATCACTTGGCGAGAATATCCAGCAGACGGTGCTGACTCGTCACGGATCACTCCGTAATGAGCCGGAGTATGTACTCCGCATGGAGCTGACAGAACCGACTCGCTACTTCTCGATCCTCGAAGCGATCGCCGGCGGGGCGACCGGCCGCAACGAGATCGCTGGCGTGACCGGTATCGACTACAACCAGCTATCGATGTATTTAGACCGTCTCTCGCGGCTTCGGCTCATCGAACGACACGTACCAGTGACTGAGAAACCCGAACGATCCAAGCGAAGTCAGTACCGGCTTCGGGATCGGCTGTTTCGGTTCTGGTTTCGGTTTCTGTACGGGAGTTCGGACCGCTATGACCAGTTCGGTGAGGAGGCCTACGATCGACTCGTCGAACCGGAAATAGCTGACTTCGTCGCTCCCGCGTTCGAGCAACTGTGTTGTGAGGCCCTATGGACACTGTACGATGAGACGCCGATCGTCGATGTTGGACAGTGGTGGTATCAGGACCACGAGATCGACGTCGTTGGACTCACCGACGAGGAAACGCTCGTCGTCGGCGAGTGCAAGTATCAGGAATCGCCACTCGACTACAGCGCACTAGGCTCACTGGAGACGCATGTCGAGGAACTCCGGTGGCAGCCGTCAGGCGGTGGCACGCGAACCGTCGAATACGCGTTGTTCTCCCGGAGCGGGTTTACGAATAGCGTCCGCGAAGCCGCTGCCGGGCGTGACGATGTACGTCTCTATACGATCGACGACGTCGTCGCCGCGCTCAGTAGGTAGTGCACCTGTAGCACCCGATGTTCCGGAAGGCCTCGGTGCGAGCGCGACTATGCGGTCGGGGACGGACTCAGGACGAGTCGTCTTACCAAACATTGGCATTAGTGATCGTGAATTGTTTGGTAAGGTCCCCGGTATCCATTCGTTTGTGTGAGCGGTCCGTGCCTGGCCATCAACATAACTCGATCCGATCGAGCAAAGCTTCGGAACCGACGGAGTGGTACATCCAGATAGACGTCGACGCCAGGTGAATTCTTAACTTGGAGTATACCGCTTCGAGAAGCATATGTCAGCTATTCAGACGCACGAACTTTATGGACTGAAGATTGGGGCTGAACCCAGAGACAAACCGTCGCCAGTATTGTGGACGGACTCGCAGCCGACTGTCGAGGTCACCTTTTCAAATAACTCCGATGTGCAGTGGCGAGAAGATACGGCAGTTCACTTTTGGATCGAGATCGACGACGACGTGGTCTGGTCGCAGAACGTGGAAATGGGCATGGAGCTTGCGCCTGGCGAAACGACCACCGTGACCGTTGAAACCGGGCCGTTGACCTATGAAGGCCACGCAGTCCTCGGATTCTCTATTTCATCCGGTATTAATATAAATAGCGAGCCGCGATCACTCGAACCAGGTGATTCTACATACACACTACACCCTACAAGCGCGTTCAGCGTTTGGGATCGCTCGCACTATGTATCGACGGTGAAACGTCCGAAGCAGTTTCAGAAAGGGATCATCTTCACGTCAATCGTGCTGATCCTCTTCGCAGGCGTCCAGCTGTGGTTCGCGTATTTCATGTCGGGATGACGGACGCATTCACTTTGAACGAGGAGTCGGAGCACATTTTGCAAACGAGATATTTCTTTTCAGCACTCACCGAGAGAATGAGCCTAAAGACCCTGCGGGCGGACTGACAACCGAGAGTGATACCAGTTCAAGGAAATGTAGCCGTGAGGGATACCACGCATGTATCGGTCACGAGCAACCCCATATTACAGCAGAGACACATAGGTACTTGAACGAATACTTATTTTTGAGGGTGTGTTGAGATTCTCTTATGAGAAAAGATGGCACAACGACGCAATTTGAGAATGTTAGTTACACCCGTGCAGTTGCACTTCAAGAGGTGGGAATCTGGTGGGTAGAAGACGTATATGAAGCGGATTTAGAGGATTTGATGGCTGCAGAAGGAGTTGGAGAAAAGACAGCTAAGAAAATGAAAGCACAGGCTGATCGCGCATTTAGAGATAATTGACTGGGTTGTCTCTCTATGATTCGTCCTAGTTGGTCTTGTTGAGTCCCTGTTTCCCTCTTGGTTTTTCAAAATCACCCGCCGTGTGATCGCACCATCTCCCGAATCTCCGTTTTACTGAGGGGATTAATCTCGCGACGGTCGCCATCGTCAGTGTAGAAAACTTCCGCAGTGACCGTTCGATCCGGATACTGGTCGGCGACGACGTGGTAGTAGATACTGAGCTGTTTCTCGTATTCGTCTTCCGCGTCGGTCGTGAGATCCGTTTTGTAGTCGATGATCTCGACGGACTCGGTCGTCACATGCAGCAAGTCGATGATCCCGCCGATCGTCACCGTTTCGTCGTCGATGGGAAGCGGGAGGAACGCGTCGATCTCGGGTATCGTTTCACCGTCGAGTGAGTCGATCAATGCCTTCACGTGCTCCTTGTCAGTATTATCGGCTTCGACTGTCTCACCGAGAACATATCGTTCTGCGAATTCGTGGACTTCCGACCCGTAGTCCATCCCCCGACCACCGGTGTTCCCCTCGAAGACGTCGTCATCGATGAAGGTATGTGGCGAGTAGTGTGCTGGCCCATCCGGCACCGGAACGTCGATCCTGTACGGCGAGTGGTCGTCGTCTTCCGGATCGAACGCAGACAGATCGGGTTCGACGTCCTCGGCAGTAACGGGAAGCCCCTCGAGGAACGAATTCGGATCGGCGCCGCCGGTCAAGACAAGGTGGCTCTCAGCGCGCGTCACCGCCACGTAGAGGAGTCGTCGTTCCTCGTCGTAGTTCTGGGGGAGACAGCGGTTGAGCACGTCTGTCCTCCAGTTGTCGTAGACGTGCGGGACGCCGTGTGCGTCATCCGAGTACACCTTTCGCTGTCGGAGGCCGATCGGATCGGAGTACGCGATATCGTTCCCACCGCCGCCGGAAGACGGGAACTTGTTCGCGTTCATGTTCGCGAGAATGACGATCGGGTATTCGAGCCCCTTCGTCGCGTGGATCGTCTGGACGGTCACCGCGTTCGTCCCCGCTCCGGCGTCGACGTCATGTGTGCTGCCGTCCGCGATGGCCTCCTCGATGAACCGGATCAGCTCTCCCCGGGTGAACGTCGTCATTCCGTGAACCGATTGGACGGTGTCGAGAACGACGTCTGCGGTCGGACCGCTTCGCCCGTATCGATCGAACACGCGCCGGGCCACACCCCCGAACGTCTCCAGCTCACGGAGATCCTCTCGGAAGGTGACCATCGGCTCGGGATACGCCTCGCGGTCGATGATCGCGTTTGCCTCGTCGATCGTGTAGCCAGCCTCCTCGAGGACGAGTGCCCAGCCCCGGTCGGCGTCACGTTCGAGGATGCGCAGCCACGCTAACAGCAGCTTTGCAGGGTCGGTCCGGAAGACCTCGATCCCACCCTCGTAGGCCATCGGGAGCCCGTATTTGCTCGCCGTATCGAGCAGGTCTCGGCCGAAATCACGGGTCCGCGTTAAAACCGCGATGTCACCGTACTCCGGTGCCCGGTACTGTCCATCATCGCCCTCGACGGCGTAGGCGTCGTTGTCGACGATCGTGTCGATCTTCGCGAGGATCGCCTCGTGTTCATCCTCGCTCGTGAGCGCCTCGATGTGGCTGTGGTCTCGGTCCGTGTTGGCGTTGAGTGGGGTGATCTGTTCGGAGATCGTCTCCACATCAAGTGACTCGCTCTTCGTTGCAGGCGTCGTCAGCGCGTGTGTCGAGAAGTCCAGAATGGACTGCGTCGACCGGTAGTTCCGCGTCAATTGCTTGCCGTCGACCGGGGTCGTGGGGAAGGTAACTCGATCCGCATCCCGGTTCAACTCCTGGGCAAATCGTTGGAGCCGATCGTCGAACTCGCGGATGTTGTCGACGTCGGCGTACTGGAAGCTGTAGATGCTCTGTTTCCAGTCACCGACCACACAGACGTTGTTCGTACCGGCCAGAAGGAGTGTGAGCTTGAACTGGATCGCACTAGAGTCCTGGAATTCGTCGACCATCACGTATTCGTAGTCCAGACGCTCCCGGAGGTCGTGATCTTCACACAGGAGCACGAACGCGAACAGCTGCAGGAATCCGAAGTTCAGGTAGTTACGCCGGAGCGCGAACTCAAGGTAGGAATGATAGACGTCGTGAACGAACTGTTTGAGTGCTGTTCGGTCGTCCTCGAAAACTTGGTGGGCGACGTCTGCCGGGATCTGCTTGCCGTCTCCACGAATCTCCCATTTTTCAGGAGCCTCCGGAAGGTAGGTCTTGTCCGTGCCGTAGCGGTAGAGCTTCGAACGGAGCTTCGATTGCTTGCTCCCATCGTTCCGAGGTTCGTTTCGCTCGGCAAACAGCGTCTCGAACGCCTCGAAGTCCCCATCCAGGTGTGACTCACCGTCGCGGTACCAGCCAGTTGCTTCGGGGAACACGCCCTTTGCGGCGAGTTCCTTGATCAAATCGAGCAGCTCCGTCGCCTCCGAAAGTGCCGTGAAGAACTCGTCATACTCCGGGTGGTTGTCGGTGAACTGGCCGATGAACTCGCGAAACAGCGCCTGTTCGATGATGTCGTCTTCGATGATGCGCGTGGATCCGGTGATCGTCTCGTCGATCCCGAGATACGTCGGCGCGTTATGCCCGTGCTCGTCGAGGATATCGTGGGCCAGCGAGTGGAACGTCTGGATCGGCGCGTTCGCGAGCTCGCGCATTCCGTACTCGCTGTGGCGAACGATCCGTTCGCGCATCTCCTCGGCCGCATTGTTCGTGAACGTTACCAACAGGACGTCCGACGGGTCGATCCCGTGTTGGTCGACGATGTTCGCGTACCGCCGGGTAACGGTGAAGGTCTTCCCGGTGCCGGCACCCGCGTCGACGAGGTACAGTCCGTCGATCGCCTCGATGAGGTCGCGTTGCTCCGGGTTCGGCTCGACGCCGCTCATTGCTCACCCTCCAAGAGCAGGTCTCGGTTATCTACACGACGGTAGTTCGGCTCGCCGGCGAGCCCCTCGATGGGGAACTCTTCGTCGCCGACACGGCGCCGGTTGAGCTCTGTCAGGCGTTCGTCGACGAACTCCTCGAATGCGTCTAGATCACTTTTGAAGAACGCTTCCTCTTGCAGCCCGGCGATCTTTCGCATGACCTGCTTGCTCCCCGTCTTCACGTACTGGAACTCGCCAATCTCCGATTCGAGCCGCGAAATCATTGTCTCTCCGAACTCCGATTCGATCAGTTCGTCACTGTCCGTCGTCTCGACGAGTGGTGCGGCGTCGAAGAGGGCGGCGTACGTTTGATAGTCGATCTTCGAGAGGATCTTCTGGCACTTTTGTGCTCCCTCTTCGCGGAGATATTCGAAGAACTCCGCACGTTGAACGTGCGCTGTGGGTGATTCGGGGTAGTATGTCACCGTGGTAAGCGCGTCGTCAAGGTCTGCATCGCCGGCGATCACGTCGTCGACGAGTTCGGTGACGTAGAAGAACGTAAACGATAGCCGTTCATCCGGCGTTTGTGACCGCCAGTAGGTGAGATAGAATAGCGCTTGGAAGTCTGGTTTGTCCGTCGGCGCCGCGAGTGCGGCGTTTTTGACGATCGAGGTGGCGCTGTTCTCGCTGCCGCTCTTGTAGTCGAGGAGTGCCGTCGGCGACTCTACGAGATCGATCATTCCGTTGATGCTCAGTTCCTCGTCGGTGAACCGGCGTTCGGTCACGGGAGAATCGACGTCTCGCCCGAAGTGGGTGGCGATGGTGTTGTCGCCCCCGCTTGACGGTGTGAGAAACGCCCCATCTGTCGGGGGGTTGGTATCGAGATACGAGACGATCGTTTCGAGGCTCGCACGGTATTTGGTGCGGCGAGTCCGTTCGTCGACGGAGCGAACCAGCGGGCGGACCTTGTCGAGCATTAGATCGACGATTTCCGTGAGTGTCTCCTCGTCAACGACGTCCGGATGGTTCACGTAGAACTCCGCGAAGTCGTGAAGCAAGCTTCCCTCCGTGAGATACGCCTTCTCCGGCCCGTCGACGACCCGGCTGAAGTAGTAATCCCGCGGTGAGTTCACGTAGGTGTTGAGACTCGACTGGCTGATCGTTTCGACGGGTTCTGGAGACACGTTAACCGGTTCTTTCCCGAACCCATCACCGGCTTGTGCTGGGGGTCGATTCTGATGGCTTGTTGCAGGCAGATCGGAGAACCGATCGTAGTCTGCCTCGAGGAGCTCTTCGAAGTACAGACACGGCGTGACGGGCGATCCGCCGGTCGCGTCTTGGACGAGATAGTGTTGCTGATTTCCGCTCTGTAACAGCAGTTGGAAGCTCTTGAGGTTCCGCGTGAACTGTGCGTCCTGATCGACCCATGGGCGACGTGGTGCCGAGTGCGTCCACCGGTCGTCGAGGCCTAGGTAGAAGACGACTTCACGACCCACGTACGACGCCGATTTCGCGTCGGCGAGCAGTACGCCCTCGTTCTCTCGATCGACCGGTACTTCGTAGGTCTGGAGGTAGAACGACAACTCGTCGACTCGCGATTCAGTGACGAATTCGTCGGCGATTTCGAGCGTCTTGAGCTCCTCACGGAAGGCATCGAGCGTGTCGCCGAAGCGGCGTTCAAACTCCGAGAGAGCGTTCGCGAACGTGTACTCCTGGATATCGTGTGAGTAGTCGATCAGCCACGAGAGTTCTCCATCGTCGAGTTCGTGCAGTCGCTTGTCTGCGTCACGGTCGTCGACGTCGCAATCAAAGGCCGTCAACAGTGACCGGATCTCGCTCACTCGGGTATCCGTCCCGCGGTGGGCGGTCCGAAGGAGATGGAGGAACAATCGGTGGTCGCTGCGATCGGTAAAGCCTGGTCCGCCGAAAAACGGGATGTCGGCCGCTTCGAGCGCGGACTCAATGAGCGGCGAGTACTCGCTTTCCTGATCGAGGACGATCCCCACGTTTTCGGCGTTCGCTTCGGAGACGGCATCGACGACCGTCTCCACGATCGCCGTTGGCGAGTCATGGATGCGGAACGGCGGGAGATCGAACGTCGCGTTAGTGAAGAGGTCGACCGTATCGTACCCGGCCGGTAGATACGCTCGTTCGAGTTGGGTGAGCATTTCGGGTTCGACGACGACCACGTCGAGATCCGGATCGATCGTCTCGGTCGTGAGCTTCATCGACGCCGTCTCGAGTTCCGCGATACGCTCGACGGCTCGTTCGGTGGCGTCGTCGACGTAGGCGTCGTACTCAAAGATCGCGTCGTGTGACCCGTGGTGTTCCCAACACTGGAGGATGTTCCCAACCGCGTACGCACAGCGTTTCCACGAAATGTCCTCGTTGCCGATCATGCCGAGGAATGCGAGGCGATCCTCGGACTCCTGGCGTCGACCGGCTGCGAGCCGGCGTGGCGGGATCGCGAACGGACCGAGATGCGGGCGATCGAGATGGCGGTTGAGGGCACTCGCAAGCGGACCGTCGGGCGTAATGACGAGGTCGTACTCCGCGACGTCGTCGTAGAGTTTGCTTGGAGACTTTGCGCGGGGAAATGGCACATTCGGAGGAGTCGGTGGTGTCAGATAAATCTTCGTCAGAAGATTTTGAGAACCGGCCTACTCAACGAGTCTCCATAGCCAGCTGACACGCCCGCTGTTCCCACCGGGCGTGTCTTGGCCGGTGAGATGCGTTGAAGCCATCGAACACTTCCTACCAAGATATCGGTCTCGCTTCACTCTTGGCGAGGCTGACAGCTTAGGAGGGACTTACCGAGAGCGGCCAAAATAAATCAGAGAGGTCTGAGAACTCAGTCGACGGTCGCTAGCACCCGGACATCTGTTTCCGAGTGTCGTTCACGCTGAGTTCGAGCGCCCCGTTCTTCCAGGAAGTCCTCGATTTCATCTGCCAGCGTATCGGCGTCCTCTCTATCGACGTGTACGATCAGCGTTGGCTGGTCTGGATCGTTGTTGTCGATGACAAGCGATACGTCTTTGAATTCATTTGGCTGTCTGTACGCCTCGAATTCCTCAGCGAGCTTATCCCCAAGGTCATCAAGCTTATCCACTGGATTGGCTGTCATAGGAGGTATTCAACCCCAGAGAAGCCCTTTGTAGTGATGCACCAAAACGTTCGAATCCTATAGTCTAAACGCTGTCACAATATATAATTGTAGTTAGATAGAATACCAGGGTTAATGCCAAGTTTCATCCTCGATTTAGAGATACTTTCGGAAAACGATTCACCAGATTTGGGAGAGATGGTGACGGACGTTCAGGTTCAATCTGGATTCATCGATGAGCTGAAAAGAACATTTACGAATAGATTAGATTCAGAGGAAGAGTTAACGACGAACTTCGAGCTCTCAAGGGTCTATCAGCAATCTTGGACAGAGGATGGAAACGAGGAAATAATAAAGGAGAATATTACATCACTGTCAAAACAGCTACATCCAGTACAAAAGGCCGAGAAGGGATTGTTATTCCACAGTACGGACTCCGAAGTACTCGTGGCACACTACCACGCTAGTGAGGGATGGGTAAAGGATTCAAACGAACTGATCAGCGGAGATCGTGTCGACAAAGATAGCGTCATCAGTATGTTCGCATTAGAGCCATCGGCTGATGGTGACGATTTAGCAGTTGACGCTGACTACTATACGAAGTCAACCACGTTCATGCAGATCTTCGGAGTCCTCTCAGACGATGTGCTTCGGGAGATTCCGGAACGAGAGGTATACATCAACGGAAATCCGCTCTACGACGAGAGGTATACTGTGACGTACTCTTTTGCACGAGACCAATGTTTGACCATGATCAAAGACAGTTCCTTATTGCTCAATTCGGATTCGAACTCGTTCTTAATTGAGAAATCACTCGAAGGCGAACCCCATATGCTGGAATACGATTTTGAAGGAGGGTGGTTCGGACTAACACGGAGCGAAGATATCTCGAAATTCGAGCGCGATACCATCCAATTCAAGCACGGATGGCTGACAGCCAGCCGCATCTACCGGAACCTTGTCGGTAATGAGACAGCGTACACAGAACACAGCTCAAGGGTCGAGTTGTCCGAGTCCAATATACAGAAATTCGAAGGAGAAACCGACAACGGAGATGTGGTGTTCGCAAAACATAGCGATGAAGGAGTTATCAGTCAGGAGTTCGCGGATGATATTCTCCGTGCTGTTGTCGGTACTGAACACTATCGCCTCTACTTCGCGTCTCACCAAACAGTATCTGAAAGCAAGAATCTACGACTGGAATCCGAAGACCATTCCCTTGTTTTCTCGAATATCAAGGCCGACTCAATCGAAGAGGTGGATGCAGTACTTCAGGTGTTGTATGACCAAGCTTCTGACGAGGACCTTCCGAGAAGCAGGAGATACCTGACCGCCGCTGGACTCTTGGCAGGTGTCAGTTATACATCGGATGACACTGCATCAGACTCACTGTCAGGTATAGTAAGGCAGAGCTCCTTCAGGGGCATCGAGGGTTTCATCCAAGACCAGCTTGACTCGGGTGGGACAGCCGAAGCCTTTAGAGGGTCGTTAAATGCTCTCTTCGATGATGTGGGTACGGAGACCAGTACTGCTGACTTGGTGGATGGCGAATTTGATTACGATAGTTTCAGTCGGTTGGTGGAGATGATCGACGAAGCCGGCGAAGGGCTTGGATTGTCTGCTGGTGATCTTAGCGAACTTGACGAGGAAGGATACCGGAGTGTCATCACTGTTGGACTGGATCAACGAATCGACGGTAATCTCACTCGTGAGGCAGAAACCGGACGAGGACCCTCTGATATTCGCCTACGGAATGATGAAGGGGAAGTCATCTACATTGGCGAATGTAAGTACTGGAATGAGAGCAATTCTGGCGTAAAATCGAATCTCGAAAAACCTCTCGAACAACTGGCGACATACGACCAGGGTGAGACATTCAATTCCATCATTATCTTCTTTGAGTCAGATGATTTCCAAGAAATCGACATCCGAAGGGTGTGGGAGAAGATAGATGAAAGGTTGGAGGAACTCGAGGGAGACTTCGAATTGGAGGATGATATGAACGATACCCCGTATTCACGCATCTATCGCCGACCTGATGGAGGAGTAGATGATCGATTCCTCTCTATCCACGTGATCGATGTCAGCGCCCAACAACATCATCAGGTGAGTGCTGAAACCGTTAGCTAACTGTTTCAGTCTCGCACCGTCTCCGATAGCGCGGAGATTTGCTTCGAGAGCAGTGTTTGGCATCTATTGGTTCATCTGGGAAGTCCATGCTTACAAAACTACCCAGCTACTGTGGCTGCTTTGTTGACTTCTCTCGGTTATCGAGGAATTGATCACACCACGTCGGAAGGGAATCCATCGGTCCATTTTCAGCCACAGTCCCATCGCCTGCAATCCGGCTAAACACGCCGTCCCGTCCCCACGCACACACTACTGGCTCCTGGTCTTGATCGGGTCGAGTCACGATTCGCAGCTGGAGCCGCGACGGCTCCTCACTCACATCCTGCAGTACTGTGAGGAGCGCCCCGAGAAGGGGATGACCTGGCGCAAGATGCTGAACCGATGGGAACTCGTCAGCACACACAGCCGAGAACGTCACCGCCACTTCATCAGCAGCAGTCGCAATAGCCTGTGCAATCGTCTGTTCCCCATCCCTGTCTGGAACCTCAATCGGTGCGTCACCTACTGAGAGGCGATATGTACTGTCCGCAAAGTCGAAGTCTCCGTCATCGTACTCGAAGTCAATCTCGTGAATCGTGGTGAATTCGACACCGGCCTCGGCAAGCGCGTCGTTATCGACCAACACTGACTGGAGGCTTGGTGTCTCGAACGGAGGTTGATACTCGTATTCCTCCTCGCCGACGTCGACGAGATCCGGGTGACTGTAGGACTGCCACGCATCGAGTTTTGCTTCGTCGACGACGTCCTGAGCGACGAGATCGTCGACGTCCTCGAGTGACTCTCCGACATCGACGCGGTCGCCCTGATCGCGTTCTTCGAGTTCTTCAGAGAACTCGCGGTCAGCTGATTCGACCGCAGACTTGTCGTCAGCGCTGTCCACGTTCAAGGTCGCATCCCGAATCTGTTGGCTGACGCCGGAGAGTATGGGTTGCATCTCACCGACGACGTTTTCGAAGAGGCCAATCCGGTCGTCAAGGCGATCATAGATGTCCGTCTCAACCGTATCCTCGTAGCTGTAGTTGAGAATGCGAATCTCGTCGAATCGTTGGCCGATACGGTCAATCCGACCGATACGCTGTTCAACCCGCATCGGATTCCACGGCAGGTCGTAGTTGATGAGCGCCCCACACTCTTGGAGGTTTAGCCCCTCACTCGCGGAGTCGGTACAGACGAGGATATCGACCTGCCCATCATCACGTGAGAATTCACGCTTCACGCGCTCTTTCCCGACGTGTTCCCACGTTTCAGAATCGGGGTCGTACAGCTCGCCGCCACGACCGGAGTACGTCGCGATTGTTGCTCCAAGAAGGTCCGCGAGACTGTCCCGGATGAAGTCCATTGTGTCCGCGTACTGCGTGAAGACAATCACCCGGTTGTGACCAGCCCGGTCCAGCTCGTCGAGGTCGTTGTACAGCTGCTGAATCTTCGGGTCTGTATCAACCAAGTCTAAGTCGTTGACGAACGCTTCCAGGGCCTCGATTTCTTCCTCGATAAGCTGTTTCCCCTCTTCAGTCACGCTCGGGATGAGTTCAGAGAGGTCCAGGTCGTCGCTACTAGCATCGAGTTCATCCAGAACGTCCCCGTCGTCGAGGTCTGCGTTTTGTAGCGTTTCGAGGACGACCTGCTCCGCATCACCATAGTCCCGATCACGAGCGCGTTCCCGTCCGGCAAGCACGGTTCGTTGCGCCCGAAGTGTCTCAAGCCGGTGTTTCAGGCTCTGACTGATCGCATACACACTCGACGTGAGTCGCTGTCGGTACGTGGTCATCACGAACCCGATGGCGCGTGTTTGGGCTTCGTCAGTCTGTTGGGCTCGCTTGTAGAACTCACGTGTGTACTCGTCGATCTGGTCGTAGACCGCCCGTGTCTCCTCGGTAAGTTCGATTTTCCGTTGTTCGGGATTCCGGTTCGGAACGGTCGTATCGAGGAGTCCGACCGCCTCGTACTTTCGGAGTGTATCCCGTGTATTCCGGTGGATGAGCGCGTCGACGGGCGTGGACTCCGCGAGAACATCGCGGATGACTCGCCAACCGCCCGGGGAAAGTTCGTCAAGTGCGTCCTGTCGGTCGCTACGGGACGCCATCAACCACTCGTCGGCGTCTTCAGGATAGAGGAGCCGTTTGAGTTTCGTATCCTCGCTCGCCTCGAAGCGGTCGATGTCATAATCTGCCATCGCCTCGTCGACATGGTCGAGGTAGCCGTCGTAGGCGTCTCCATAAGCTCGTGCGAGCCGGCACGCGGTCAGCACACGCTCTTTGGCAATGGCACGGTCCTGTCTGTCCTCATTGATCTCGAGTTCGTCTGCAAGGTGCTGGAAGACTTTTGAGGAGAACGGTCGGTCCGTCGGGATCCGGTCTTGGTGTTCCAGTCCATCGAGCGTGGCTTGCGTGTCCCAGGAAGCCTCCGCTTCGTCGGACTCTGAACTCGGGTTGTCGAGAACCTCGTTGAGGGCCTGCGACAGCCCGTCTCGAGTTTCGAAGAATTCCATGAAGGTATCCCGGTTATCCCAACCACCCGGAAGATCCAGCAACTGCATCAAATCGTAGAGTTCGCCAGAGTGCAATTGCATCGGGGTAGCCGTCAAGAGGTAGTAGGCGTGCGTATAATCGCGAAGCTGTTCGAGAAGAGCGTAGAAATTACTGCCACGCCGAGCGTTGTGCGCCTCGTCGACGATGACGGCGTCCCACACGCCCATCCGGTCTTCCGTATCATGGTCGCGTCCGCGACAGCTTGCCGGGATAACGTTCCGAGACCGGTCGGATATCCGGTCTAAGGGGGCGACCTGATCCCAGCGGTCGTCGAGACGAGCCGTATGCCAGGACATAATGACGACCGTCGGTCCATCCAGCGGCGACGATGCATCGGCATCAGTCGACTGTTGTTCGTAGAGGAACCGCCAGATGGGGCTGTCCGCCCATTCGCGCTCCCCGGTTAGGTCGAGGTCCGTTGCCGATGGTGGATAGTGGTCGCGACCGCGGACGTCCCGGAATACGTGATCGCCCGCTGTGTCCCGGTCAAACCGGACGGCGTTGATGTTGAACTTCTCCCAGAGCTCTTCCTGCCACTGCCGCTGCAGACTCGCAGGAACCAGCAACAACCCGGTTTCCAGCTCGCCGGTGAGTCCGAGCCGGGAGAGTGTAAGACCGGCCTCGATCGTCTTCCCGAGTCCCACCTCGTCACACAGCAAGAAGCTCTGTGGATACGTATTGACGAGTGTGTCCGAGACAACCCGTTGATGCGGCCACGGCGTGATCGTGCTCGCTTCCTCGGCCAGTGCGAGCCCACCGGGCGAGAGCGGTCCATCCTGAATGATGTTCGCTTTGTCGCGCTCCGTCGGCGGAGCTGTACCGTTCGCGATCTGAATCGCTTCCTGGAGATCGCTCTCGGTGTCTGGGGCTTTCCAGTCGATGATGTCCTCTTCGATCGCCTCGGGGAGGTCATACACTTCGACGAAGGGGTGTTCATCACTCCACAGTCGCTCGAAGGTCTCCTCGTCGCCGGCGACGTAGTCCGCCTGTTCAGGAACCCACGACCGATGAACTTTGAACCGCTCATAGTTGCGAGCCCAGCCGCCGACCGTCTCGTTGACGCTGCCCTCGAACGAAATCGTGTTTCCGTCGCTATCGTGGAAGAGTCCAACTTTTGGATGGAAGATCTCCCAGTCGTGAGAGGGAGAGCGTGGATAGGCGACCTTGATGTGGATCCGGCCCTCGCGGAGGAGACGCGCGAGAATACGGAGATTCGCATCTAGGCGTTCGTCATCGAGGTCCTCGAGGTTTTCCTCAAGGCGGTCGGTGAGCGTCTCTAGAACCGGACGGTCTGACTCGTAGAGTTCGGTGCCAACGATGAGACGCATTTCACCATCGTTCTCGACGAGGGCGTGAATGCCGTTGGCAGCAGCCGCGAGTGCCGTACTGGAGAAGTAGCCCGCAATCCGATCGTATTGCTGACTGCGTTCCAGTGCGGGCTCGTAGAAGTCCTTGACGAGATGGGCGCGTCCCTGCTCGGGTTTGCTCTCGTAGATGGACTGCCACTCGCGGTCAAGTAGATTAGTCATACTAGAGGAGTTCCGAGTTAGGCGTGGTCACCGAGTTCGGTCTGTTCGGCCCTGTCTTCTGAGACGTTAGTGAAATCAGTGGGGGTGAATTCGAGACCAAGTGCGTCGTGGGTCCGACCTAAGGCGAGGTCGCGAGCGGCTTCCCATTCCGAACTCCTCTGGGGAAGAACTTGCAGGAGAGCTTTCAGTGTTGCCTTGAAGCCTGCGTCTGTGTCGAAGTTGCGTTCTTTGAGCCAATCGATCGCGACATCCTCGCCCTGTTTCTCGTAGACGTGCATAGCGGCGTGAGCCGCATCGAGGGCGATCGTGTAGGACAGTGCTTCAGGATCGACGGGCGTCCGGTTAGATCTCTCTTCGGGGGGCAATGTGATATCTTGGACGCGGTCCTCATGAGTTTTCAGCTGAATGTCGCCACGTTTCTTCCCCCAAATTTTCGTAGAGCGTTTGATTTCGTCGATATCGACGCCCACGCCGAGGCCCAGTTGGTGACCGTCATCGTAGTGGAAGGTGTCGGATTCGTGAACCAGCCAAGAGAGGATATACCACTCAGTAATGTCGTCCAAGTCTCCGAGTCCTTCACCCTCAAGATACTCCTCAACAAGGACCCGCGTCACTGCTTCACGGGCTTCTTCGAGAGCGCGACGGGGTGGAACCTCGTTATCTTGGTCATCAACAACTGGATAGGCGTCAGCGTAGACTTTCAAAGTTGGTCCGAATGCAGAGATAATCACGTCCGTTTTTGTAAGTGAAAGACCCGAATTAAGGAGTTCGCGGGCAGCATCCTTAGCAACGTCTCGTGTATCTGTACGAACATCACTCCAAAGGGTCGGGGTCGAGTCCGTCTCGTGCTGATTAGCATCAACGGGTTTGCGGCCCGTGAGGAGTAACGTGCTGTCGGCTGACCCGCCACCTCGGGTATCGGTCCTCTGTGGCATTTCACTCGTGATGGGATGTGTCGAAGTTACAGTAAACCCAGATCTAATGAGTGATTTGGTGAGAGTATCCCACGCGCTGGACTCCTTATGCGTGAACATGACGGTCATTACTCCACCAGGCTCAAGCACTCTGTAGAGTTCCTGAAAAATCTCTGCCATTTTATCTTCATAATCTTCAGAGGCGAACTCCTTTTTGGACTTTAAGCTATCTGCGACTTCCTCGTACTCAGCGACATTCGCCACAGCCTCGTCATCCTTATCTGAGAGTTCACCGGTGAACATCTCGGGGAAAGTGTCCCCAAGGTATTCTTTCAACCAAACGTAACAAATGTCCGAAAGTTCGGAATAGATAATGCTGTCGTAGTACGGCGGGTCAATAACAACCGCCTGGACGGTGTCAGATTCAATATTCAAGTCGGCTGCGTCGCCGACTAGAACCTCCGATTCGGGATCTTCGATATCTTGAAGATATGAGACAAGCTCCTCGTAGGAGTCGCGGACACGATTGAAGTTATCTTCCCATGATTGATTTCCTGCACACAGGTTGTTATCAACGAACGACCATTGGAGTGTGAAGTGCTTCCCGCCAAGAGCATTTGCGGGGTATCCTTTTCCAGTGTCGAGTGGTGCAAACCGTGTATTTCGATCAATAGCCTTACTGGATACAAGAGAGAGAATCGTGAGGATAGCTTCTGCCTCCTTCCCTGAGTGGCTTTCGCGGATTTCGTCTTCTACTTCCTCAAAAGCTCGAAGATACTCATAATGAGTGACGAGTTGGCGATCAATAAACGCATCTCGCCATTTACTGACTCCGTACGGGCCAGCTCGATCCTCATCGCCGATGTACCGATCTTGAGTGAGAATTGTATTCAGTCGGAAGTCAGATTCCGTACGCTCAGAGGCTTTTTCACAGGCTTTGTAATCTTCCTTGGTCGGGGCCCGCCATCCAGAACCATCGTTGACATACTTGACACCGTAGATTGTCGTGTCATACTCGCCATTCTTAAACGCTGTACGGATATCATCTGACTCCATCACGACAGGACAATTCAGACATTCTGCGCCACTTCGGGAATGAGGGCCATTCTGAGGGTTGAACTCGTTTTTCGATACCTCATCAGGTAGCCGTACACAGTCGTACTCGACACTTTTCGTTTCTTCATTCAGACGCGGGCGGGCAGCAACGCCGCTTGTCGACGACTGTTTCTGAAGCCACCACTTCTTCACTAATGGTATTTCGAATCCACAGTCAGGGCAAGTGACGATATATGTACAAGCATAATGGGATGGACTACGGCGGTCGTTCTCACTAGGGAAGTACTCTTCAAGCCGCTCTGAACCGAGCTCATCAACTTTGTCACTCCACCGGTTCAATTCGCTCTGCAGAGAACCCACCTTCGGCGCGTACTCATTCATAACCTTGAGCATTAGCGACGGGATGGGATTCAATTCGTTTGCAATCGTTGGGAGATCGTACCGGAGTGCTTCAAATGGAATCACACCGCCACCAGCTGTTGGATCTAGAACGGTAGGTAGTTCTCCGTCCCATTGACGCCGAAGAAGTTGGTGAATTTCATTTCGTTCGTTCTCACTCGGTGACTGAGTGAATGGACGGGGGTAATCGTAGTGGTCTTCTAGTGTTCCATCCCGTTCATCCTCATTACTCTTCTTTCGTGCGACGTATTCTACAATACTCTCACCGTCTGTTCCTTGAGATGGGCCAATCTGCATCCACCGAAGCATATCGTCAGCATCAACCCTCGAAGGTAGGACAGAAGCTAGGACGGCAAGTCGGGAGGCGGGAGTTGGTCGCCGCGCAAACCAAGGATGAAGATACCGGTGAGGCGGCATATGTTGGGGGTTAGCCTCTTTTAGATTCTCGATTCCAACTGCCTTGAGCGGGAGATTCCCCTCAATAGCAAGCTGATCTAATTCGGATTGCCCATCGATATCAGGGTTATTTTGAGTCATGGAAAATCACTCAATATGGTCCGTCAGCAGCACTCGAAGGGCCTTTTCGCCGTTCGGACTCGACGGAGACCGACACTTTGCGTACCAGTAGTAACACTCCTCATCGCTCATCCGTGCAACACCTCGAGCCAGCGACCGCATCCGGTCGATACGCTGGATCGGCTTCACGCCACGGAAGGCAACAGCAAGCCGTACGCCTGCTGTCTCGGGTAGGAACACGAATCCAGCCCCCCCAGTGAGAACTTCTGATGAATCTCCTGGCGTGCCCTCAATCGCCTCCCGGACGACGTCCTGGAGCGCACGTACGCGGGTCGGGTCAAGCCGTGCGACCTTTGCGCCGGCCCACTCATCCCACGTCCAACCATCGAGCTTGGAAAGGAGGTCGTCGCCAGCGATGTCCGAGACGAGATCCTCGACTGGTGTGATACTCAGCGAACGACCATCTCGCTCTAGGCGATCGCGGCGGGCTTCAGCCTGTTCACGAGGGAGTAGTTCGTGGAGCGTCCACTCGCCGCCACCGTCTGTCTCTCGTCGGACGAGCGTGAACGTCGGGCGGCCACCGAACATACTCGTCCCGTAGCGAACCAGCCGATCCTCCTCTGTTCCCTCAGCGGGTGAGGTCTCAAATTCCGAACCGCGACTCGCCATCAGACCGTCACCTCCGAGCTCGCCTGAATCGGGCCACGCCCTTCGACCCGGACGTCGATGTTGCCCGCATCGAGGTCATTATCGAGGGCAGCGAGGAGGTCGTCACCCTCGTTTGTGATCGGTTCGGGCTCGTCAAACTGGAAGCGGAACTGGATGGTCTCTCGATCATCGCCAAACGAGCCGGGCTGGTCGATCACGTCCCGGAATCGGCTCGGTGAGCCTGTGAATTCTGCACTGTACGTCCCGTCGTCAGTCCGGGTTTCGTACTGCATTCGGACCGTCACCGAGTCTTCACGGGCTTTGAATCCGGGGCGCTGGCTGACGAACTTGGCCGCCTGGAAGGGATCGTCCCCACCGACTTGGATAGTCACTTCTTCGATCAGCGGCGTCCGGTCAGTCCCGGCCTTCGATTCCGCATCTCGACGGACTTCCGAGAACGCCCGCGAAGCGGACATCATCTTCTTGCTCGCCTCCCAGGATTCCTCGGGCTGGCACTCCTGGCATCGACCTCGTTCGTCCAGCAGCTGCACGCTAGCGACCTCTTTGCCACAGGAGCTACAGGTCGTATCGGACTGGTGTTCCTCACAGTAGTAGGGTTCGCTGCCTTCTGGGTTTTCAACCTCCGCCCCACACTCAGCACAAGTGGCAACCGTCTGTTCTGGCCGGTCGATTTCGTCGAGGTGGTCGTCGACGAGCGCGTCGATCTCTCGATAAACGACGAAGGCGCCCCCGATCTGGACATCGCTGTCCCGAATCGAGGTCTCGATATCGGGGGATTCCGCGAACGGTTCCGGGTGGGGCCACGTCGACGGCTCTGTCGTCCCAGCCCAGTACGCCGCCCCAGACTCGCCATCCCAGTATGCGTACCCGTGGTCACTAACGAGAGAGGAGACAGTCTCTCGAATCGGTTTCGTGCTGAAGAGGTAATCCAATCCCGGCTTCTTCGCGTATTGGTTGACCAGCGCTTCGGTGGACATAGCGTCCTGGGTCTGTTGCCAGAGTTTCTGTTGGACGTGGGCCGACCCACGAGCGCCGGCGTCGCGTTTCACGATCTTATCCTCGAGCGTTGTCTGGACAGCGTCAACCAGTGTCGTCCCGCCGTTGGATTCGGTCACACCGATAGTGATGTGGGTAAGCCCGTCCCGGTCAGGGTAGTAGAGGTGCCGGTAGACGTTCCGAACGAGCTCTCCGAGCATCAGCTGTGCCTCGTCGCTCCGTTCTCGAAGCTCCTCGATTTGTTCCGAGGAGAGGTCGGATTTCTGTTCAGGGCTATCAAGCAGAGCCTCGATAGCCTCGAGACGCCGAGCTTCGTCGATTGCCGCATCCATTCGATCAGTGTCAGGGGCGAGGAACAGAGCGTAGTTCTTGTAGATTCGCGTCTCAGTCTCTCCCTCGTGTTTTGCGGCTTGCTGCTCGTAGAGCTGAGTCACCCGAGTCGGCGGCGTATCGCCGCCGTCTTCGACAGCAGCGGTGTCCGGATGCATCACCGCGAGCTTCGGGGTATCCGGGGTATCCGGTAAGTCCGCCGGCGATTCAGGGAACTCCACCGGCTGGAAGCCACCATCGCCGATTTCCTTCGAAGTGAGACGGTTCTCGAAACGCGAATGAGCACTCGCTTCGGGGGTAGACTCGATCCGCTGGTCGATAATTCGGATCAGGTTTGGTTCTTGCTTGAATCGGAGGCGCTCTTCCTCGTAGAGGAAGTAACACGCGACGTCCATATCGTCGCCCCGGAGTGCGGATAGTGCGGCATCGTAGTCGTCGAAATTCAGATCGGGATGGCCGATAGCGAGGTTCAGATCGGCGTGAGTTAGGCCTGCGGCCTGTTCACCGTATGCGAGGCTGTGCCAGAGAACTGTCGTCGTCAGATGGGTACCGAGAGGCGGTAGGCCGTTTTCGGTCCATTTCCGGTCCTCAAGCTGGGCGTGCGCGGTACCATCGTCGTCGTAGATGTCGGCGGTCACTGCGGGGCCGAGATCGACGAAGTCGAATAGGCGCTCACGAAGGATCGTCTGAATACCCCCGCCAGGATCATCGTCGGCGACTGTGAGGTCGTAGATCCGGATCCAGTGGCGATCGTAACTGTCGGGCTGGTGATTCCAGAGGTAGTAGACAGCTCGTGCAAGTAAGCGGAGGGCGTCACGAGTGCGCTGGAATCGAGGGATCGTATCGATCTTGTCCGTGAGAGCGTCGATTAAGGAGGGATGGAAGGGGTATTCGCGAGCGAGGACATCCACGTAGCCAGCGTCGGTGGCTTCCTGTGGATACTGCCGGTCTTCCTGATCATAGAATTGGAAGTATGAGTCAGCGGCTTCGCTCGCGGCGTTTTCTGGAACTTCCGAAAAGAGTCGGTGCTGAAGGACTTGTCCGATCTCGTTTTCGTCGGTCGGTGTGACCGTCTTGTGCTGCCGCCGGCCGATCTCGTTGACCTCCTCAATATGATCACGGACGCCATCACGAACCCGGTCAGCCTGCTCACCAAACGCCGTATCCGCGATAGAGTAGACGACCGTGACGTGCTCCGACTCGGCAGCCGCTTCGAGGAGCGCCATCACGAACGAAAGCGTCTGATCGGCGAGCGTCTTGTCGCCGACAGGCGTGCCCGCGGCTTTGTTCATGTAGTCGGCGATTTCGTCGATCAGAATGAGGGCCGGCTGGTCGTGCTGAGCGAAGAGTTTCGAGAGAGTCCCCTCACCGGGGGCGTCCCGGTCTTGGTCGTAGTCCTTGAGGTACTCGTAGCCATCGAGCCCGTAGAGCTGGTACGCGAGTTCACCCCACATCGTCCGGGTATTCGGGGCATCCGGATCGTCGTCGGCGTGACGGGCATCTTTGCTGTCAGCTTTTGTGCCGATGAAGACCCCCGTCGCGATGTTGAGGCCCTCGGCTACCGCATTCTGGTAGTCAGCTGCAAGTTCCACATCACTGTCTAGCAGGTAGTGCGAGAGGCCGTCAATATTGGCAGGGTTCTCAGCAAGATGGTACGAGGCGATGAGGTCATGCGTTTTTCCACCACCGAATCGCGTGTCGAGACAGAGAATACTCGAAGTATATGACCCCGGGTCATACTCTGTCGTCGCCAAGAAACGGCCTGTGAGATTGGAGAGCAGCGTACGGAGCCCCTCCGTGGGATAAGTCATATCGTAGAACGAGTCGGGGTCTCGATAGACTGGTGCTGCCTTCTCAGGGTTGTGGACGACAGTCGAGAGTTTCGCAGCAAACTGTTCCTCCTGGAGTGAGCCGTCTAAGACATCATCTCGTGGCTGACAGCTTTCAAGAAGAGATGGATATTTGCTATTCATGGAATCCGTGCACCAGTAATAAATCCTTCAGATGTCGTAGCTGAGGACTTCTCCTGTAGTTCTAATTGATTAAATGTCGATGTTCTTGATGCACAATTAGTCACAGATTTCCACAGAATCAGACCCAATTTCAGGCCAGAAGGTGTCGTCCGTCCGGCACACTTACAGGGCTCTTTGTTCATCTGTATTCCGGATGGAAACAGCTCCCAAGAAGAACTCACTAGTCTCTTACCATGGGAATTTAGCATAGTTTAGTACATGTGTCATTGCACACCTCAAATGGCTTTCGCTAATACTTGTTAGTTTGCTCGTTGATATTTTTTATTAACGGGTAGATTATTGTCAGCGAATGATTCGCCCTGTAAGTTACTCACACTCTTTTTTAAAAAGTGTCGCGGGATACCGGTCTACGAAATGGGAGGTTCCCGTCGGGATCTGAGCGGTAATCAGATGATCTCTCAAAAAATGTCCTCTGAATCCGGTCACCATTATGAGTGATTCTAAACCGACACCGCCTGGAGAAGCTAACACCCAGACTATTTACGATACCTGCGAACCTCGTCAAGATGTTCTTACCGGAGAGCTCGCGGAAGACCAATTCGCAGCCAGTCTCGCGGACGTCGCCCATAGCGATGATGCCCCCATTGTCTACGCTGACACCCAACTCTTCTTCGAGAAAACCTACCCCACTAGCGGTCTGCAGGAGCTTCTCACGCGTCTCGCAACCCGTTTCGTCGGCGCACATAACGACGACTACACCGGCACGAACGGCATTCTCCGACTCGACACCAGCTTCGGTGGCGGGAAAACCCACAACCAGATCGCCGCGTATCACCTCGCAGAATCGCCGAGTGCTGTTCCCGACCTGTCTGACTTCATCCTCAACCAAGAAATCGCCGATGAGTATACAGACGCCGCTGCACTCGGCCTCGACGTCAACTCGGCCGTCTTCGTGGGCACACACGTCGACGCCGAGGATGCTCGCTCGAACTACGACGACCCTGACGCCCCCGCGACGAAGACGATGTGGGGAGAAATGGCCTACCAGCTGTTCGGGCGGGAAGGCTACGAGTTCCTGCGCGAAAACGACGAGAATCGAACGCCTCCAGGAACAACCAAACTCGAACGGCTCTTCGAGCGGAACGACAATCCGTCGCTCATCCTCATTGACGAGATTGCCGCATATCTCGAGCAAGCTGCCGCTGTCGAAATCGGGGATTCGACGCTCGCGAAGCAGACGAATACCTTCCTGATGTCGCTGCTGTCCGCGACGCAGAACAACGACAAGATCACTGTTGTCCTCAGTATCGCAGACACCGCCTTCGCCGACCAAGCCGAAGACGTCCGTGGTCTCGTCTCCGAGACCATCTCTGAGTTCAACAGTATCAGCGACCGTGTCGAGGGCTCCATCACGCCGACGGAGGACAACGAAATTGCCGCTGTCCTGCGACACCGCTTGTTCGAGAGCGTCGCGGAAGATGGGCGCGATACGACTGTTGCTGCCTATATGTCCCTCTACACGGGTGATCGGGACTCCTTCCCCGACAGTGCGGCTAACCCGGAACACCGAGACCGCCTCGAAGACAGCTACCCGATTCATCCGACGGTCATCGATACACTCACAGAGGAACTGGACTCCCTCCCGTCGTTCCAGCGCACTCGTGGTGCGCTCAAGCTGCTCTCCCGCGCAGTCTACCGCCTCTGGCAGCACCAGAGCGACTACCAAGAACGCCACTTTGTCCGTCTGTTCGATATGTATCCCTCCGATGGGGACGTTCGTTCGACGCTTCTCCGACTGTTCTCGTCGGTCGACATGGACTTCGAGGCCGCGATCAAAGCCGACATCTTCTCGGAAGATGGCACGGCGAACGCAGAGGAAGAGGACCGGAATTGGGTCAAGAACGGACACCCCCCACTCGGAACACATCTGACGACGGCAATCCTCTGGAAAAGCATCGTGAAGGGCGCCGACGGGCGCGGCACTACACGCCGGCCTCTTCGACACGCGATTGCAAACACCGAAGTCGAGCTTGCGCACTACGACGACGCGCTCAATAACCTCCTTGGAGAGGGACGTCGGTCTGCGTGTTTCTACCTGCACGGAGACAACGGTGAGAAGATCCAGTTCAAGTCAGAGCCGAACCTCACGAAACTCATCGATTCCGTCGTCGAGCAACTGCAAGACGGGCTCGCCCGACGGCATCTCGAGGAAGCCCTTGACGAGGCACTCGGTCAGGGCAGTCTGAATGTGATTGTCGGACCGGAGGAGCCACACGAGATCCCGGATACGGCCGACGAAGCGCATCTGTGCGTGATGGACTTCGATACGGTCACCATCACAGACTACGAGACCGTCCCCGAGGCAATCCAAACGCTATTCAAGAATACAGCATCGTCGAGTGGCGGACAGAAAACGCCACGGGTGTTCAAGAACAACGTCGTCTTCCTCGCGGCGAGCGCGAACGACGTGACCGACGCGAAGCGGACCGCAGAGCGCGTCGCCGCCATCAAACACATCCAGAATAATCTCGGCGACCAGTACGAGCTCAACACCGAACAGCAGGACAAGCTCGGTGAACGCCTCGATAGCGCGAAGGGAACGCTCGATCAGGACATCAAAAAGGCGTATACGCATCTCTACTTCCCGACTGGAGATGGCCTGGCTCATCGGAACGTCACCACCGACAGCACCATCCATCAGAGTGTCATCGAGAAGCTCGATGAAGCAGGCGCGATCATCCCCGAAGGAGAGGACGCCTACGGTGTTGACTGGTTCGAGGCGACGATCTGGAACGTCGGCTCGACCTCGATGACGACGAGAGCGATCGAAGAACAGTTCGGGAAACGCCAGGATGCGGAGATTCTCCTGTCACCCATCCCACTGCGAAAAACGATCGCCCAGCTCGTCCGTGAAGACGGGTACGCCTACTGGGACGAGGAGCAGAAGACCGGGTACTACACGCCCGAGACGACGCTCACTGCAACCGATCACGAACTCGACGACGCGAAGAATCTGCACGCGGGCCTCAGCTATCAGGACGTGAAGCTCTCGCAGTCGCACACACTCTACACCTCGCTCGATGAGCTGGTCGACGACGTCGGGAGTGAGATCGACTGGGAGGAACCCGACGAAGACGAAGAGCAAGAGGACGAGACTACTGACGACGATGATGAGGAGACTGGCGGCAGTAGTGGCGGCGGTTCAGGTGGCGATGACGAACCTGAGCCGTTCAGTAAACTCATCGAAGTTCGCACCTCTGAGCCCGCACACGTCTCTCGGGCCCTGCAGGAAATGCGGGCTGACATCGCGGATGAGCTTACCAGCGCTCGCGAGGAGTATGACGGACACCCTGACGAACTAACGCCCATCGTCGAAGGCGTCTGGATCCATCTGGACGGGGCTGATGCGTGGAAGGGCGCGTGGTTCACTGCGAACAAACTCAGCAACGATGAGGACTTCGCAGAGGACACGACGATGGACTTCGATTATGAGGCCAACGACGGAGCCGACTCGAAGTCGGAGTTCGAAGTCGATTTCAATGGACGCCCGGAGGTCTTCGCAAGCCACCTCCGATTCAACATGGAGCCGGAAGATCTCGCGAATCCGGATGGTGGTCGTACCGCTGAAGCCGAGTTCGCGATTGAGTTCGACGAGGGCGATGACCGTCTCTATGGCGACACCTTCGACCACCTGGACGAGCTCCTCGCGGTCGACAACGCGTTCACCGTCACGATGCACACGCAGATCCGTGTGATCGAATCCAGCGAGGTGACCCAAGTATGAGCCAGGGCATCGCCGAGGGGAATTCGTTCGCCTTCACCACCGGCGCGTACGGGAATCGACCGACGTTCGTGTTGACGCGTGATCGGGTCGACGACCAGCACGAAATTACGCTCTACGAGCTGGCGCCCCGTGATATCGCGACGGCTCGACGAGAACGGTTCGAGAGAGTACAAAAAGCAGTAAGCGTCTCAGTACGTGAACTGGAGGAGGCCATTATCGGCGATCGTTCCCCGTCCGAACTCCCCGGGGCAGATGACGCGGCGTACGATTGGGACGACTGGTGTGCGATTCGTATCGCGACGTTACGCGGCGGGGCGTTCAACGAGGTGAGTTTCCTTATCGAATCCACCTTCCGGGAGCTGAGTCTTGATCCTGAGACCGTCTGTACAGGCGACCCCGCAAGCGTCAGTCTCCCCGAAGCGGCCGGGGTTCGACTTTCGATCGCGTTCCGTGCGATGAAGCCGATGCGACGTCGAGACCGTCTCCGTGAAGTCGCAAAGGGAATCGACCAGATGAGCCTGGGTGAATGCTACTACTGGCACGCCAAGGCTCGCTCGCCGTCCTCGCCCAGCGGTACGAAAGCACTTCGCGTTCTGCTCGCTGATCATCTTAAATAATAATGTCTGAGAACAATTCCGCACCCGATAGTATAGAGCAAGAAGCACCCGACAATGTAGCAATTGAATCCCGACTGCCTCTAACAGCAATTGACATTGAAAGTCAAAAAGACATGAAGTCAGGTCGTTATCATGCACTAAGAGGCCTCCACAAATGGTTTGCTGGAAGGCCTACCCCTGCGGCCAGACTTTCTGTTTTGGCATCTGCTTACCCTGGCCAAATAGAGGCCGACAAACTCCTCAAGATTATGCGATTCGGACCAAAAGCGATGGAAGAAGGGATCTCTGACTATATACAAGAGAAATTCGCACAAGATCGGAACGGAAAAACAATCGATGAACACTACGGATATCCTAATCCGAATACGATCTCCCCAACCGAGGTTCAACTCTCAAATTTCCACGAGGAAGTCAAAGAAGCGTGGGGAGGTGACCTACCGACTCTTCTCGATCCGACCGCTGGACGAGGGATTATCCCATTCGAATCGATTCGATATGGATTTCCGACGATTTCAAACGAGCTCAATCCAGTACCGTCGCTGATTATTAAGGCAGGAGTGGAGTACGCCCCAGAAGTAGGCTCGCTAGAAGAAGACGTAGAAAAATGGGGAGAGAAGATTCATAAAGAAGCTAAAAGATCAATTGAAAAGTACTATCCGACAAATTCTGAAGAACGCACCATTCTGAGCTGTGCGTGTACATACATTATTAGATGTGACTCCTGCGGTGGAGACATTCCACTAGTATCGAAGTGGTGGTTGAATCAAAGTTCAAAGGGGGGAGCTGCTGTCCGACCAAAGTACGAAAATGGAAGTGTTGAGTACGAATTCGTCGATATGGACAGAACACCTAAGTCGGAATATGACCCGGCCAATGCACCTGTTTCTCGGGGAGACGCAGAATGTCCCTTCTGTGGAGTAGTTACAGAAGAGAAGCAAATACGCAACAAAATCCATGATGGGGATTTCGAGTACAGTGTATATGGTGTAAATTATGAAGATGCAAGCGGTGATCGGAAATACCGAGCCGGAGATGAAGTTGACAATCAGGGAATGAAAAAAGCGGCGGAGCGGGTCGAAACAGACTTCGCCATGCTGGATTTTCTCTCTGAGCCAGTCGAACACGGATTAAATACATCGCAAATCAAACGGTATGGCATTGACCAGTGGCAGGACATTTTCATCCCCCGCCAACTGGTTGTGCATTATGAATACCATCAAGCGTATGAAAAGTTCAAAGATGAGATTCAGAGGGAATACTCTGAAAGGAGATCTAAAGCGATATTAACTATTCTAACACTTGGTGCTAGTAGGGCATTTAGCTTCAATTCTCGTCTTTCACAGTGGTACGATTCTCGGGGGTATCCTGACCCACTATTTACCGACAATAATTATGCAATCAAGAAAATGTTCGGGGACAATAATTTGTCGGCTCCGAGAAGGGGATATGTGCAGAGTTTATCACATGTTTTGGATTCCTATGAGGAATTGGCCACATATGATGTGTCAGGTGATCTTGAAACTCACTCGATAGACGCTGCATCACTTAATACCGAGATATCTAAAGGGGATGTCGATATTGCAGTAGTTGACCCTCCGTACTATAGTAGTATCATGTATGCCGAGCTCTCAGAGGCATATTACGTACTTCAAAAAAGATATTTAAAAGACATATTCCCAGACCTGTTCAGCTCTACTCTCCCGAATAAGGATGATGAAGCAGTAGCTAATCCATCCAGATTCAACGAGATCGCCGGTGATAATGAATCAAAGAAGGAGTTAGCAAACCAATTCTATGAAGATAAAATGAATGATATTTTTTCAGAAATTCATAGATTACTAAGTGGAAACGGGATCATGACGGTCATGTTTACACATCGGGATATGGATGCCTGGGATACCCTAACTACTGCTCTAATTGATGCTGGGTTCGTTATTTCAGCAACACATCCCATCAAGACAGAGAAGACAGACCGTGTAGGACTCCAAGGAAAATCTAGCGCCGACAGCTCCATCCTATTGGTCGCTCGAAAAACAAGTGAGACCTCCTCCGATGAGTCGACGTTATGGGAGAATATTGCGCGCGATATCGAATCTCTTGCAGAAGAAGAGACAGAGAAAATTCTCAATTCAGAGTATAATATTTCGAAGACAGACACCGCAATTGCAGTATATGGTCCTACGCTTCAACGATTTGCAGAAGCCCATCCAGTAGTTAATAAGAAAGGTGAATCGATTAGGCCCCGAAAGGCGCTGACAGAAGCCCGTAAAGCGGTCACAAGTGTGATCGCAGAGAAATTCCTTAATACAAAAGGGTTTGAACAGCTGGATGCGTTGACTCGTTGGTACATCCTCGCATGGTTAATCTACGAAAACGATACGATACCATATGATGAAGGACGGCAATTAGGAGTAGCCGCAGGAGTCGACATTGACGATATAAAACGTTCCACGAAATTATGGCGAGGAGGAACCGAAGTCACCCTCCAAGGTTATCAGGACAGAGTTCAGGATATTATTCTGCTACAGGACGATAGCGTTGATAATCCATCCTCCAGAAAATATCCAGTAAATCCCACAGACACGAGGTTCACGTATACGATCGATCTAGTACATTCTGCGCTTCACGTATATGATCGTGACGGCCCCAGAGCAGCGTGGAAATGGCTTACAGAGCGGAATTTGAAATCCAACGACGAATTTAAAGTTGCAATTACTGCACTACTGGAAGTACTGCCAGAAGACGAAGATATGTATGAAGTTCTGACCAATTTGATCTCAGGTGAGACAGGAGACTATCTCGATATAAATGTTGATCATATCGATATGTCTGGTTTAGAGAGGCAGACTTCCTTAGAAGAACACGACAAATGACCCTCAGGGACGCCTCATGGGAGCCGGTGTACGAGAGCGAGTTCCAGACCAACCGGACGCTTATGGAGACGTTCTACCGGCCATTCCTCAACGAGATCATCCGCTACGACCGGCTCGCCGGCTATCTGAGTCTGCGTAGTCTGGCGGACGCTCTCGAAGGGGTTGACTCCCTCCTCGAGACTGATGGAACAGTACGTGTCATCGCTGGAGCCGACCTCCAGAAGCGCGAGAAGGGAGCGATGTTCCCTGATGCAGATGAACCCCTGGAACCGTGGGTTCAGTCCCAACTCACCATCATCGCGACCCTCCTCGACCGCGGCGACCTCCAAATCAAGGTCGGTGACCCCAAAGGCGGTGACGGGATCTTCCACCCGAAGCTCGGCATCGGTGTCGATCGCGAGGGCAACAAGATCAGCTTTGAGGGGAGTATCAACGAGACGCTCAGTGCGTGGCAGTACAACTACGAACGCTTCAAAGTTCATCGCTCCTGGAGCCGCGGCGAGGCGAAGTATGTCGAGGAAGACGTTTCGACGTTCAACGCACTCTGGAACGGCTTCCACCCCTCCGTCGATGTCTTCGAGCTCGACGAAGCTGCCCGCCAGGACCTTATCGACTGGAAGGACACCGATGGAATGCTCGAGGAACACGTCGAGCGCGTCAAGAATCACGACCCCCAGACGACGGTGCCCGAAGACGATACCGCCGGTGTGGTCTCGATCGCCGGACGGACACCAGGAGGAATCCACCTCGCAGAGGAGATCAGTACTGTCACGCCCTGGCCCCATCAGCGAACGATCTCCGATACCGCGGTCAGTATCTACCCGAACAACCTCCTGTTCTGTGACGAGGTGGGGCTCGGCAAAACCATCGAAGCAGGCCTGACGCTCTCACGGCTGATGCAGGTCGGGGAGGCTGAGCAGGCGCTGTTTCTGGTTCCTGCAGGGTTGGTTCAGCAGTGGCAGAATGAACTCCTCGACCGCTTCAATATCCACGCCTACTATCACGAACGGTCCTACGACGGCGATTACATGATCGGCCCTCTCGGAGACGCAGAGGGTCACCGTATCCCCACATCCGGAGCGATCGACGCCGACGCGTGGGAGAACACGCCGATTGGTTCGTTCGTTACGGATAGAGATGAGTCAACCGTCGTGATCGAGTCGTGGCATACCGCCCGCCGCGAGGGCAATCAGGGACACGTCGCCCCACGCATCGACGAGAACGTGTGGGATCTCACAGTCGTCGACGAGGCACACAGTGCTCGCGAGGAGACGAAACTCTACGACTTGCTCGGACAGGCCGAAGAGGCCTCCCGGTGTCTCTACGCTCTCACGGCGACGCCCATGCAGCTGAATGTTGGCGAGCTCTACGATCTCCTTCGACTATGCGATCTCCCAGAGGGTTGGGACGACAAGGACCGATTCGTCGAGTTCTTCGAAACACGGCAGGCACTCGAGGACAGCCTCAGTACCGTCGGCTCTCGGTATCAGAATATAGCCGATGGACAGCAACAGGTTCTCCAACAGTTCCAGAAAGAGCTCGATCTGGAGGAGGACGAAGGCCGACCAAGAATTGAACGGTTCGGGAAACTCATTCACGAACATCTCACGTCGAATCCCGGCTACGACGAGCAGGCGAAGGCGCTAGTCGAGGCGACGGACACGGAGTCAATTCAGCAGCGGAAAGCCCTCGAGAAACTCGTCGGCGTGCGCGAAACCTCACCCCGATTTGACGATCCGCGCTCGCTCATTTTCGACTGTGGGCCAACGGAGTGGAGCGCACTAGTGGAGGCTTCTCAGTGGGCGACACCGGTTCAGTCCCGCATCTTCCGGAATACTCGAGCGGTATTGGAGCAGTGTCAGGATCTCGAGCTGCTCGACGATACGGTTCCGACTCGGGATGTCGAGACAAAACGTATCGAGCTGGGTGACGCAGCCCCGCTGTACGATCAGGTAGAGCAGTATATTGATGAGACGTATAAGCAGTCGCAGAAAGTCCTGACAGGGAAGGAGAAACTCGCGTTGGGCTTCGTGATGACCACGTATCGTCAGCGCCTGACGAGCAGTCTACACGCCATCAAGCAGAGCCTCCAGCGCCGGATGGAGAAGCTCGACGAGAAGGTTGAGGACATGACCGAGGAGGTCTCCGAGCTTAGTAGGGACGCCGGAGTGACGGAGGCGACCATCGACGAGGCGATCGGCCAAGCATCCCTCGACGCCTATCAGCCAAGTAGTCGTGGTGCCGCCGACGTGATTCAGGCGGAGCGGACGGCCCTCCAAGAGTTCGTGGACGATCTCAGGCAGGCCCATACCGACCCGAAGGTAGCGCAGTTGCGCCGCGACATTCGCTCGCTCCGTCAGAGCGCCCGTGATAACATCATCATCTTCACACAATATCACGATACCCTCGAGCATATCCGTGAGACCCTGACAGACACACATCCGAACGTCGGTACGTACAGTGGTGGTGGCGGGATGCAGTACGACGAAACATCCGGAGAGTGGGTGAACGTCGGTAAAGAGGCGATCAAGCGCGATTTCACTGACGGGGACACCAATATCCTGATCTGTACAGACAGCGCGAGTGAGGGGCTGAACCTCCAGACTGCAGATGCGCTGATCAATTTCGATCTGCCGTGGAATCCGATGCGGGTTGAACAACGCATCGGTCGAATCGACCGTATTGGCCAGAAGAACGAGGTCGTGAAGATCATCAACTACGCCTACAAGGACAGCATCGACGGCGACATCTATGAGGAACTGGAGGGACGGTTACAGCTGTTCGAGAACGTGGTTGGGCCGATGCGTCCGGTACTGAACAGCATCGAACAGGACATCAAAGACGCTGTTATGGGTAGTTCCGGGTCTGATGACACTAGAGAGCCCAGTGAACAAGTCGTCGAAGAAGCGGACTCACGGGCAAAACGTGCCCAGGAGAAAGCCGAGGAGACCGGGCTAGCAGGTGAGCCAGAAGAGGTGTCGACGAAAGAGGCGATAATCGAAAGTTCCGGACTTGACGGGTGGGAACCCTATTGCTATCCCGCATTCGATGAGATCGGGACCGGTGATCGGTCGTATGAACCGTTGGTGAGCTTAGAGACGATCGAGATACAGCTTACGCAAAGCGACCGCCTCGAAGAGACAGACTGGTCGTTTACTGCCCTCCGGAACCATGCCCGCGCCGACGACTACGAAGATATCGTCGACGATGCATACGTTCTGGAACTGCCGGAGGAGGGTGCAGTAGCAATGCCGGAGTCGCTCGGAGAGACAGCTCAGGCAGAGCTTGGAGGGGGTAGCGGTGTTGTTGTGACGTTCAAGCCAGAGATTGCTGAGCAGTTCCCGTCAATTCGGCTGCTCCTACCTGGAGATCCACTATTCGAAGCGCTCGTCCGCGAAGCTGCTCCAGCAGAAGTTGATAATGTCGAGTTCGTCTGTGGCCAATATGGAGAAAGTGGATCTTCAGTTACTCGAAGTAGCCGGGTTGCTGATGCAAAACAGGCGGCTGTTGTAGAGCCCGCAGTAACGAGTGAAAGAGAGATTAATCTACTAGGGGGGTCGAATCCAATAACAGATATCGACGATGCTGAGCAGATTGTTCTAAATTGGTTGTCGCAATTTTAGCAAAGTAAATAGGTAATAATCAACGGTCACTATGTAAAATTATATCTGCATATTCGTTACGTAATCGAGATTGTTTGAGTACTATTATATTAATTTGAGCAGATACAGGCCTGCTTGACAAACACACTAGTTTCCAATATAGCTGTCCTACGTATCACAACATAGTTTGGCTTACCAGTACACGGGAGATGGCCGTATTCATGCCACCTACACATGAAAGCACACTCACCGAGCGTGATTTCGAACGACTACTTCAAGCCACCCACCGAATGAACGATACCAATGCAAGTTTGGAGGCTCATGCTATCATCCTTATTGGTGGCCGTTTAGGACTTCGCCCAGGCGAACTCACGCATCTCTCTGGAGAGTGGATCGATTGGCAACGGGAGATGATTCGAATTCCAAACCATCATTCCTGTAATAAGGGACGCAACGGCGGCTTGTGTGGCTACTGCCGTCAAGCGGTTAGTCAACAATCAGACTCGGCTAAAGAATATGCAAAACTCAGTAAAAAATACTGGCAACCAAAAACATCAGCAGCAGCTCGTGCTGTGCCTTTTCATTTTTCGTCTCGAGTCCATATTGCATTAGAGTTTTTAGATGAGGAACACGGAGGGTGGCCGTATTCATTATCTACACTTCAACGTCGACTCAATAGCGCGCTTGAACATGCTCCAAAATTACAGTCAAATACAACATCACCGCATGGGCTTAGAGCAACGGCAGCTTCCTATCACGCTGGTCGTGGATTAGATATGACTGCGCTTCGAGCAATGTTTGGCTGGAAAGATTTGGAAACTGCTCAACAATATTTGAATGTAGATGGTGCTATGACTCGCCGAGCTCTTACTAGTATTCATTGACGGTATGACCTGTGGTGTTTAGTTAGTAGCATTGTGTCAACGAGCGAAGCCTAGAAGCCATGATTCTGCGGTTTCCGGTTCAACGTGGCTGAAGCAATTCGAGAACGACAAGGTTCGACGCTTTAGTACTCGACCCACACTCTAATCCGGATGAATTGGTGAAACGGTGGTGGGGGTCTTGAGGTATTCGTGACCATATTCGGGCTAACCGACCATCCGAATATCTGGATCGACCACGAGAATATCGTGGTTACTCTCCTGGGGCGAGTTCCTGAGAGATGTGTAATGTCTCCAGTCTTCCGAGATAGCTATCCTCAACTCCTCAAATCGAGTGTTGACCACTCTCCCGTTATGAGTCAAGTATCCTTCCGGCTGAATTAATTCCTGAAACACTGGTGGGTGTCTTGTAGATTTGTCTGAGCTCGCCCCTCCCCGGCTCGAAATAGAATTCGTGAACTCCTGACGACACTCTCGCTACATTGGTGAAACAGTGGTGTGTGTCTTCAGACTGCCATCGATCTGTGGGGGCCACACATCACGTTTGCAAGTGAAGAACGGAGATGTGGTACTATTACCGAATCTCGAGCAGTTTCACTTGCAGTAGTGGTGTGTTGTTCGGGCTACTCACCCGTGACTCTCATTTGATGCACTGCACTTGCAATTACGGTATGTCTCTCGCCTTAATCTCTCAGACTCTTACCAAAATCATGGCCAGATTAGACAGGAACTGTTAGGTAAGAACATGGGTAGCTGATACGCTGTAGGAGCGGTCCGTGCTGAACAGTCCGGCAAGCACGTGTGAGCGGCAGCGACAGTATCACGGCCAGGTGGTCAAACTGCCCTACATTTCCCGTGCTTACAGCGGCACTCCGGGGTGCATACTGCTCCGCCCATGCTCCGCATCCAAAATGGATGGCGGTGAGCACACATAGTGTCGAATCTCGTCTCACTATTCAAATTAACGGCTCTGTTGTAACTCTCAGTAGTTGATAATTTTCTACGCTCACTCGTTCAGTACAGGGTAAGCGATTACCGAAGCGATTATCCATCTATCCGAAATGTGCCAAGAACCGCCTGCTGAATATAGAGGATGTACTCAGCAAGCGGGTGTCGTTCGTTCCATTCCTTGAGCTAGTAAAAAACCGATAAGTAGGAGTGCCGATAGATTTACTGGGTATTTCATACGGGTCGTTATCCTTCGATACAACATTGTACTTCACACAGAATCAAGCTGTAAGCAACGTGCTATACGAACCTTGTCTAGCTACATACTCAGTTCATCATTCAGTTTTTGGGCGTTCCGTCGGAGCCGATCAGACTTGACCCAGTAGCTGGCGTGCCACGTCGTAATCACCCATAGATCCTCTGACTCAATACGGTATAAACCGCTGTATGCACCTTTCTCGAGTTTCGGATGATAGCTATCAATCACAGGCGAATCCTCTGAATACGCCTCGATCTTATCTTCCGGGTTATCTAGATAATCCCACACCGTCTTCCAACCATCCTTCCCAACGCAAACCAACACTTTCGGCTCGACAACATCGAATATTTCTTCAGCAAACCTTTCCCTCGCCTCCGACTTACTCGGTCCTCCCAGCCCGCTGATGTATCCATCGTCCGGAGTCGCCAGCTTATACATCCAAGTATAACAGACATCCCCAAAGAAGCCATCCAGCGGAGAGTCCTCGCTGCAGTCCAAGTAATCCTCCAAACTCCCAGATCCGTCCATCAAATCCAGTTCGCTGCGAAGACCGTCAATCAAATCACTGAACATATTGTCCCGATGGGTCAGGAACCCGTCCAGATTCGCAGCCACCTTCGCCGCTTTCCATTCTAGATCGGCGCCGACCTCGTGCTGACGTCCATACTCACCATCCGTGAACGTAGAAAGACTAAGCGAGTTCTGCATCCCAGGGTTCAACGTCGCCATCATTACATCCTGACCGCAGGTAGGAGTAACCCGGTAGAAAGCCTCCAAAGGAAGCTCTTCGTCCCCGAGGAACTCCCGAACGTCTTCTTCCTCAGTGATCCGCCCATGGGTGAAGGCGTTGACCTGTTCAAAGTATTTCTCTGGATCTATGACGCCGCTGCTTTCTAGTTTTGCGATGTAGTCTTGGGCCAGTTCCTTGTGGAATTCCCGGGCGTCTTTGTCGAAAGCTGTCATCTATCGGGGTGACCTTTCGAGACTTCGTTATTTAACGTACCGCTAAAACAAGGGGAAGCATGTCTCGCTCAGTACCGTTGCGATCCCTCATTCCCTGAAAAGTGTAATAAGTATCGTAACCGGTCAACAGGATGCCCAACTAATGATTGTGGACAGGCTCATATGAAAACAAGTCATCCATCAAATCCATCCTCTGAGGTTGTATTCTGTGCGTTCAGCATCTTCGAGAAGAGTGAGGAGATCCCTCTCAGGCCCCAAACTGGCGGCTTGTTAACTTATCAGGAAGTACTAAGTGTTACCCGATCTGCGACCCGAACTGCAAATCTTCCGCGAAAAACTCGGGCAAAGACCCGACTTGCCAAAGCACAGCAACGAATATTGCATCCATATCCTCCCGCATAGCACGCTCGAGCGGGGTGTCTTTGAACGTACGCGCGTACTGCGCTGCGAGGCCAAATGCGAACATGAGCGCGAAACCCAGCACGTTCTCCTCAAGGATATCAACGTGCTCCATCTCTCTCTGCGGCGTCTTAATCGAAGTGGGGTGTGCGCCGAAATCGCTGAGCCGCCCAATTAACGCATCGAGCGACTCATACTCATCGGTGAGCGTGCCGAGGAGATGCCGTCGAAGCCCGTCCACATAATCTGCGAACGGGAGAGGGTCAAACGGGCCATACTCGTTCTCTCGGATTTCGGACCGCGCATCCTGGAATTTCTGTTTCGTCTTCTCTTGCTTCCGGTTCATCTCTCTTACGACAAGGTACAATTCGAGGAGTACACGGATCCGTGAGTATGCCGTGCTGTAGTGGTGGTATTTCGCGGAATGATATACTGAGAAGAGCGCTCTGACTCCTCTACGGAGATAGAACATCTGCATTTTGTGTTCGTCGCCGATGACATCGCCGTGCACGTGCCGTAGGCCGGTGTCAGTATCGTGGAGATTCTGCGTGGCCGTGAGAAGTACTCGAGCGTACTCGCCGTGCGGGTGGTTCAGGTCGGAGTAGTCCTCGGCGACTTCCTCGTGGAGGGCTTCAATGGCTTCAAAATCGTATTGACTCCACATGCAGGATGTATTCGTAGTATGTCGTGTCCCGGTATAAGGATGAGTGTGTCACTTTAAGTTATGTTTCGAACAGAGAGTCAGTTTTATCCTGTCCTGTCTTCGACTACCACTATGTTCTCTTTCTAACTGACTTTCGGACCTTGCTGAATATGTGCCCTACTTCTTGACGGCTTCGGAGAAATGAATTCTCGGAGGAGTCCTTTTATCAACGATCTCCTAATTGGTAGGATAATGTCCCTCCTTCAAGGTGTCCCCGTCGGTCCAGAACTGTTGACCGTGGAGGCGGAGCATCTTTTCGTCAACCGCAAGCTGATCCTCGGAGACGGTCGAGATCGGCTGTAGATCAGCTTTATGAACCCAGTCGTGAATAGCGACGTGACTCCGTTCAATTCCATACTCACCAAGTAATTTACTTATTTCGCGTAGTGACATACCAGCCAAGTGGCAGCGGATCCCTACTTCAATCGCCCACCGCGGAGTTCGATCTCGCTCCACAAACGACAAGTCGATCCACGCGATACCTTCGCTGAGGCGGTCGAATTCTGCCATAGACACTCAGAACTCGTCCGCCTCATCCTCTAACTTAACGCGATCTTGGTATTGAAGCTAACTTTTAATACATATAAATTCACAAGAATAGGCAGTCTTGAATGATGAGGAGTCTGCTCAAAGCGTGATCGATCTAAGCTTCTCCCAGTTCGCGGGACTATTCTTTGGGATTATCGGCACCGGGAGCGGGCTTTTCGCCGGCGCGTATCGTGTTCTCAGTCAAGACTTGCCGATTCCCTCGGCAGCTGTACTGTCAGGTGTCACTTCACTCGTGATTATCGCCTTATTAATCAGCTTGTACAACCGAATTACGATTGAACGTTTGAAGCGGGGGGAATTATGACTCCAGACGATGTAATTGAACTGTTCGTCGCAGGAATCATCCTTGTTATTGGTGCGTTCGTCGTTGCGACGATCAGCGCGCCGAGTATCGCAAGCATCCTCGATAACATTATTGTTGAAGTTATATCCGGTCTTGTCTATGTAATGGTCGTCTTCGTGATCATTGCGATGTTTTACCAACTCTTCAAAAACATATGAATTCCCAAACATTCAACGCGGCTGTAGAATATTTCCTCAAGAAATCACATGAGTAGAACTGCTTAGAGTCGGGAAAATACAGTTGAATTGCTGGATTCGCGCCCTGTATTCAGCGAGCTACGTTGAACATCAACGGAAGTCGATAGAACTAGTGACGATAGGTTCGCCCTTTTCAGCAACCGGCTGTTTCAGACAAGAATATGTCTGAAGAAGAGGATTTTAACAGGGCCAAATTAACTTATACCAAATATGAATAAGACGCGTCACACACAATCTAATTCAAAATGGGAACTCGGTAGCAACCTTCGGAGGCGTCGGGACACTACCGGCAGTCGCATCCCCACCCCTACTACATTCCAGAGAAGTTGCCCGTCTCATCCCCAATCGAGATCGACGACGAGCTCCACACCGGTGACTGGGATTCCGGCCGTTTCCGGAAACCGGATATTTCCACAATCAGAATCGAGTGGAGGCGGAGTAATAGCGGAAGCGTTCCAACGGCGATCAGAGCCTTTCCGGAATCCACCCAGTCATACTTTTATGACTCACACCGGAACTAGTCACTCACCGACAGATGATTCGCGATGCTCGCGTTCTCCGTGCCGGGTTCGTCCCTCGTGAGGTCGAGCATCGCGACGCCGAGGTGAACCACCTTTCCAGCGTCCTCGAGCCGATCACAAACGACGAGCCCGCCGACACGGCGATCGTCACCGGCCCAAGCGGCGCCGGTAAGACCTGCATCTCGAAGTTCGTCACCGAGCGCCTTCGCGAGGAGGTTCTCGACGTCGAGGCGACCTACGTCAACTGCTGGCGGAACCACACCCGATTTCGTGCGCTCTACCAGATTCTCGACGATCTCGGAACGACGATCGACATCCACCGTCAGTCGACACCCCACGACGAACTCACCAATCGACTCCAGGAGTACGACGGTCCTCGAACCGTGGTCATCCTCGACGAGGTCGATCAGCTCGAGGACCCGAGCATCATCTACACCCTTCATGATCTCCCACAATTCGCGATCATCTGCATCGCGAACACGGAAGAAGAGCTGTTCAGTCAGATCGACGATCGCCTCGTGAGCCGCCTCCGGTCGAGCGAGCACGTCCGGATGGACAAGTACCACGACGACCAGTTGTTCGACATTCTGCGTGCTCGCGCGAAGTGGGGCCTCGACGAGGACGTCATCGTCGACGACCAGCTCTACCGGATCGCGGATGCGGCCGCCGGCGACGCCCGCCTCGCGATCGGAATTCTGCGGACCGCGGCCAGCAAGGCCGATCGCGAGAACTGCGACCGGATCACCGACGACATCCTCCTCGACTCAGCCGAGGATGCACGTGCCCAGATCAAACAGAAGAGCCTCGAGTCGCTCACGCCCCATCAGCGCGTCGTCTACGAAATCGTGCGCGATCACGGGCCAATTGGACCGAGTGAGATCCACGAGCACTATTCCGACGACGTCGACGATCCTCGAACGAAGCGGACGGTCCGGACATATCTCTCGAAGATGGTCCAGTACAACCTCCTCGAGGCCGAGGGAACGAGTCGGGATCGGGAGTACTCGATCGTCGATTCGAAGGTCGCTTCGCCCATGGGGTGACCAACCTCGCTCACTACTCGTTATTTGACGCTCGCCGTTTGATCAGGTATCCGAGTCCACCTGCTGACGCGATCGCCTGTAGTACACCGAACCCAGGTTGTTCCTCAGCCGTTACGTCATCCTGCTCTGGAGTCGGACTCTTCGTTGGTTCCGTACCTGCTGTTGAGACATCGCTGGAGTTCGCCGCACTACTCTGTGGATTCTCAACCACCTCGATCGGACTCCCACTTACTCGTCTCCCATCAACACGAAACTCGTACGAGCCAGGAGTGTCGAACGAGTGCTCAAACTCGATCGTCTCGCTTTCACCAGGCGATATCTGCTTTTGTTTCGTACTGATCTCTCGCTGATCGACGCTCAAACTCGGCGTTGCGGTTGCAACACGGCTCACTCGATTTTCGATATCGACGGTCACGGTGACCGACTCGTCGACGCCGATTTGATCAGCGGATCGGCGCACAGATAGTCCGAACAATGCGTGCTCAGCCGTCGAACGTTCTCGGTGAAAGGCGACGATATCATCGAGCATCTCCCCGTTCACCAAGTGTCCGACACCCTCGTACACTTTGGATGTCATACTCGCGCCGGCTTCTTCGTACACGGACATCGTGATTGGGAGCCGTTCCGTGATCCGGTTTTTGCCGTAGACGTCGACAGCCCGATCGCCATACTGTGTGGAGATTCCGTAGTACCCTCGTGGATCCGTTTCCGGGAGTGGCTGGTCTTCTTCACCGTTGAAGAAGAACTGATCAATGTTCATCCAAGCCTCTTCGTCGAATGATCTCCCCGTGAGATCTTCATAATCAGCCGTACCGAGCGGATAGGGCAGGCGTGTCCCGTTCAGCGTGTCGTGGGGGAGCGGAGCTGCACCCGTCCCGCCAACCGAAATGGTGCTGACTCGACCTGGATGCAGGAACGCAAATCGCGACGTGAACGTCCCTGCTCCCGAAAATCCCTCCATGTGAATCAGATCGCTTACTGGGTATCCTTCATCGCCCAGTCGTTCTCGAGCGTCATCGATCATGTTCACGATCTGCTCGTCAACCCGCTCGATCGTCTCTTGTGGGAATGCGTCGGTTGTAATGTCGTCCAATCCGGTTTCCGGCCGTAACGTTTGAATCGCTAAGGTTTGGACGAGATCTAGTCCGTCTTCGGGTAACCGCGGCAATCCGGGGATAAGCCCCGGGAATCGAAGCTCACCAGCAGCCCGGAATTCACTATCGGTGATTTGGTCTTGCAGTTCATCCCGTGTTTCGACCCGTGGGGCATTGTTTGGCTGAACGTAAATCGGACGTTCAGTTGTCTGATCTGTCGTGGGTTTAAACAGAGCGTACGGAAGGTAGAATCCGGAATCAGGATCGGCTTCAACGAGTTCGACTGCCGGTCCTGCATCCGCAATTGACTCATCAACCGCCACGAGTGCACTATCCCGGGCAAGAAGTTCATCATCAGCCCAGATCTCGGCCCGTATCTCCTGTGTTTCGGGGATTGGCTTACTCAGTTCGAGAGGTCGATCGGTAACGTCGGTACCGGCACCCAGTTCGATCGTTCGATAGTTGATGTTGGTTCCGTCGACTTGATGATCCGAAATGATGATGAGTGTGGCTTCGACGTCGGTTCGAGCCTCTGCGACGACGATCGTCTGACCATCCGTCTCTTGATCGTCGATCGCGATCGACGCATCTGTGGACTGAGCAGAGACTGATCCTGAGTGACCGATCGCAGCCACACCGACAGCCGAGACGGCTGACCGTTTCAAAACTCGTCTCCGGCTCCACGACGGAGTCTCACACCACATTATAACACCGAATGCAGATGTGAATCACTAAATGATTTGTATATCGTACGTACATCCAGTCCGATCGCGTTTGTTCTCAAACGATATCGTAGACAAACGTAGCGAACAGCCTCGTAGTCACTCACCTTGCTCTTGAAGAAAAATATTCACAATGAGACGCGTGTTTTGTGGATTAACAATAAGACGATATGTGCCATCCAGTTCGGCAGTATGTGTTTCCATCGTCGTCTCCGACGATCGAGGTCCTGCAGTAAGAACATCGTTTCCGTTCGGATCTTGCAACGTAAATGAACCGGTATATGGGGCGCTCTCGGAGCCCGTATCTCTCACACTAACGCGGATCTCGGTCCCAGCCAAGACGTCAAACTCTACCGTTTCGGGACTCCGACTTACGGTCTCAGAAATATCTGAATCCTCGCCAAGAGAGATGTTTCCTTGATCTAGCTGATATGCGGCCCACACTCCAACGGAACTCACTACCACCGTCCCAGTGGCGCCGATATAGTGACGTCGGTTCATAGAGTAATTCCAGTACAATTTCGGTGCTTTCTATTAACATTTACTCAGACGGGGTTGATACTCCTCTGACATTGGTTTATTCAGCACGGCCCTTCGAACAACAACGCCATTTATCGGAAAAGTTGGTTGAGAGTCACAACCAAGTAGCCATTTTATCCTGCAGCGTAGATTGCGTAATTGAGTATGACTGCAAACGAAACCCATCCGAGATACGGAACCAGCAATGCGGCCGCGATACGACTAACCCGAGAAAATAGAACGATTGTGGCAACAATTGTGGCCCACAGCAGAAGGATCAAAACGAGTCCCAGATCAGCTCGCTGAAGCCCAAAGAAAACCGGTGTCCAGCCTAGATTCAGGGCAAACTGGATGGCGAATATACTGAGAGCGACTTGGACAGATCGTTGATCCGTTCCATGCCGCCAGACGATGAATAAAGCTGCTCCCATCAGTGTGAACAGGAGCGTCCATACGATTGGAAAGAGAATTTCCGGTGGATAGAACCACGGACGGTCGATCCATCCCGTATCTGCACCAAAGAATACCGCCGGTAATGCCCCAAGCGCATTCACCGATAGAATCACCCCAAGGGCGATAACTCCCTCACGTGTCGTTAATCCATACCGTTGAAACATGCCTCCCTCTACTCTAGGAGTAAAGGTAGTGGTTGCGTCTGATGAGACTTAACGTACGTAACCTGCGGGCCGTCGTTGTCTGCGTGGGCCGCGGTCACGCTGATCGACGTCGGCCAAGAGGCGACCTGCGGTTGTGCTTGGCGATGCAACGGACCTGATTCTTCGGCGATCGGTCACGAGATCGACGTGAGTCGCCGGGCAGATACGGTCGTTCACCAGGGATACGGATGAGTGTTGGGCGACGATCGACGGAACAACAAAGGGGGAATGCAGCCAATCAGGATGTTGTATGATGTTGGGGGGTCGAATGGGTCGGAGTCAACTTTCCTAATTGGCTACACGGGAGATTCACACACAGATGAGAAAAAAGACCGTCGGAACCGGACTGCACAGCCGGATTTTCGTGGAATTTGGACCGGCCTTGATGCCGGCGCGATCGTTCTGGTCGTAATCAACGTCGTCGCTGGATATCATCAGCCTGCCACCCAGTACACACCGTCCCGTTCACGACGGGCGACAGCCTGCTCGTTCATGGTCTCGTAGAAGGCCACGAACTCTTGGGCAGTCTCCGGTCCCGATTGATCCACCGACACCACTCCTCGAAGTCCTCGGCGCCGGACTGATCGGCGATGTCGCGAAGCGATCGGGCTTTGGTTCGATCGTGTATTCGTAAGCCGCCAAATGGTGTCAAAATATAGCTGACACAACTGCTTACATTCATCTGCTCCGGCAGACAGCCACTACTTCGAGTCTGTTCTTACTCAGATTTAGGAAAGTATCTCACTAGCGGACTCGGTAGCTCTGATACGTTTTTCATCATCACGGTAGTAGTATTCATCAAGAGTCGTTGAGAGGTACTGATAGACCTGTTTTCCACTTTCTAAGTTCCATTCGGATGCGAGCTCTTTGTTGCTCGTTGGTTCCAGTCGGAGAATGTCCTGTAACCTTCGTCGGTCAGTATCCGATAGATCGCCGTCTGGTGATAATGATTCCTCGTCCGCCGACACGTCGGCATTCGGTGTATCCTTCGGCTTTGCATCAATTTCGCCGGCCGGTTCGAATGGTGAAGCAACGAGGGCTCGCATTTGTTTGCGGGTCTCTGGCGTGATATCGAACACGAATCGATACTTGTGTTGGACCCATCCATCGGTTTGGTCTCCTTCAAAAACGTTCTGAGAGTAAATCACTCGATCAACATCGACGCCGATTGGGATTTCCTCTGGCGCAACGACACCCAGTGTTTGGGTCCCCGGTTCCATGTCCACGAAATCCACGCTATACTGAGCTGGAAGCGGCGAATACTGTTCAGTAGCCAAGAATGAGTTCTGCATTGACTCATAATTGTACCCGTCTGTTCCAACATACTTCGTCTCCGCTGATCCCTGCCATTTCTGAACGTATTCAGACGTGTTCTCGATATGGAACAGGGCGAGAAATCGATTCGAAGTGTTTGCTGAATCACGCTTGTGCTCCCAGACGAGATCAGTAATGTCCGTTCGAAAGAATCCGAGGAGAGATACTTGAACAGGACCTTGGTGGATCGACAAGTCATCCGAAAGCCGTCCACGAATTGTCTCGGATGTAACTGGCGTGCTCAACCCGAGTATCGAATCCGCAAAGCCCTCGAATGCAGCATCACGATCCTGCCGCTGCTGTTTTGTCCCAGTACTGTCTTCGATCTGGTCGTACGCTTCCTTGATTCGCTGAAATTCTTCTTGATCCCCTCCTTGGTCTGGATGGTGTTTCTTTACCAGGGCCTGATACACTGCCTTGACAACTTCCTCGTCGGCATCCGGATGAACCCCAAGAACGTCGTAGGGATTGGCCATATCGGGTGATTCGTGAGAGTCATTATAGTCTTCTCGTTGGCCACCTCACACTGGGCTAGTTGCTTTATCGGAAGGCTCCAAGCCCTGACAGAGGATCCGATTCGCGTCGAACTACTCATACACGACACTGTTGAAATCCTCTTTTCAAACATAAACATAACACAGCCGATGAAAAAAGGTGTCAACCTTAGCGTGAAGAGTGCGGCCGAGTAAGGGTGAGTTGGTGACCCGAAGATGCTCGAGCCCAGATTAAGCAGAAGAGCCTCAAGTCACTCACGACCCATCAGCGGGTCGTCTACGAAATCGTGCGCGATCACGGGCCACTCGGGCCGAGTGAGATCCACGAGCGCTATTCCGACGACATCGACGATCCCCGGACGAAGCGGACCGTCCGGACGTATCTCTCGAAAATGGTCCAGTACAACCACCTCGAGGCCGAGGGAACGAGTCGTGATCGAGAATACTCAATCGTCGATTCGACGGTCGCTTCGCCGATGGGGTGACCGTGACGCCGTCACCTATCCGGAACTACACTCACCGAGGCCTGCTTGGTTGTGGTTCGATGACCAGCGGATCATCGTTTCCGGGATGTTGAGAGACCGTCGTGGCGATGATTCCAAGCACTGTACCCAGATCTTCCTCTTTCGTTGAGCCGGTTGGGTCGGTACTCATACTGAATCGTGCTATCGATTACCACAGATCCTTATCACTAAGAGAACTGGGTCAAAAGTGGCTGGATATGGATAAGGAGGAGTTAGTTAACTACGTCGACCAATCAAAGTCTCTTCTCGAGTCGTCCCCGCAAATGGACGAACAGAATACGCGACGAAAGCTCATTGAGCCGCTTCTGGAGTTGCTGGGTTGGGATATGCTCTCCTCCGAAGTCGAATTAGAGTACTCGGTCCAAATGGGTGTGGGAACGAAGAAAGTCGATTATGCCTTGGAATTAGAGGATGCACCAGTGGTTTTTGTCGAAGCAAAAGGAGCTGACACGGCTATTTCATCAGGACACCGAGACCAACTCACGAGCTACATGCGCCAGACTGGTGTGGACTGGGGGATGCTCACCAACGGAACGACGGTGGAACTCTACAAACGAAAACAGGATAGCCAGAGGCCTGACGAGATACATCTTGGTAACATAGATCTGAATGATTTACCGGACAGGATCGGGTTACTTCGGGCCTTCTCTCGAGACTCTATTGCATCCGGAGAATCAGAGACGATCGCCGAAAACGTCGAGACCACCCGCCGAGCTGCGGACCAACTTCGGGAAAATAAAGCGGAGATCTCAACGCGGATAGCGGGTGTCGTTACAGATGAAATCGGAGATGCCGTCTCACAGACAGTGCAGGACGGGGCAAAGCAATTCGTCGACGTGTTAGCGTCATCTCTCGAACGCCAAGGTCGAGATGATTTCTCGATAGGAGGAAGAAACATTGAGGAAATCGAACACGGCGATGAGTTCGAGTGGACACCTGGTAAGGGGAAAGACGCTCTCGCGGGAACGATTGCACGGGCGGATATCCCCGGACCGCCGAATAGCCAGATAGCCATCTTCCCCACGAGAATCTCAGGCATTCAGTTCCTCAAAGAGAACAACGCCTGGGGGTTCGTCCGAGTTGGTCAGGATCCCGACTATGCAGCGTTCTACGTCGCGGGTGGCCCGATGGAAATCCAATACATCGCGTCTATCAAAGAGATCGTTCCTGCAGAGGAGGCTACTTTGGCTCGCGACCAAGAATCGTACATTGGCGACGAAGCAGATTTTGACCCCGGTGATCAGGTTGTCATCTTCGAACCCGGCAGTTTGTATGAGTTAGAAGACCCGATCCGGTACAAGAACAAGGCACCGCAGGGTCGTGTTTACACAGACCTGAAGACGTTCAAGAACGCATCGACTACAGAGGACGTTATTTGACTGACGATTCCTGGCTAGAGTTCGTCTCTCATCGAAAGACGGTGGCGGGATAACCACTCTTTCTGCTTTGGACCGGCGATCGACCCGATTCGTCGGCAGCATCCTCAAGGAGATGGGAGGTGTCGATTACACAGGCAGGTCCCGAGATGATCGTTGTGTCAATTGCCGCAACGAATCCGCCACGAAGCAGATTCCCGATCGTGTCGTAGGAGAAGCCACGTGTCCCGTGGAATACGGAGTAAACCGTCGCTACAGGGATGTAGCCCGCATCAACGGGGGACAGTGCCGCTCATGATGTAGTAGTCGTGGTAGGGTTCTCCGCCCCACAGTGTTGCATCCATCAGCGGTTCGTGTGTGACATCGGAGAAGCCCCCCTGGAGGAGCACGTCGCTCAGTTCGTCGGGCGGTCGGCCGTGGTACATCGGCAGATCGTCGTGTATGGCTTCGTACTCGTCCCACGGCTCGTCGTGGTTCCAGTACCCCTCGATCAGGAGAACCCGCCCACCTGGCTCGACGACGCGTTGCCACTCCTGCAGTGCTGTAGTCGGATTGGGAAGCGTCCAGACAAGGTGGCGAGCGGTTACCAGTTCGGCGGCGTCATCCGGCAGGGCGAGTCGCTCCGCGTCCCCTTGCTGGAACGCGATCGAGTACTCGGTCTGTCGAGCCTTCGATCGGGCGTGTTTGAGCATCTCCCGGGCGACGTCGACGCCCACGACGTCGTGGCCGAGTTCTGCGAGCAACAGCGAGATGACCCCTGTCCCACAACCGACGTCGAGTATCCGATGGGAGTCGTCCCCCGTCCATTTCCGCAGCACTGAGAGCCAGCGGTCGTGCTGTTCCTCGGAGTGGATTCCGTGTTGACGCTCCTCGTCAAATGTTGCTGCCCGCCCGTTCCAGTGTTGCTGGACGAGGGGCTTGACGGTATCATCGCCGTGCGGTGGCGGTGTCATAGCGAGATTTCTTACTCGTGTTCGCTACTGCTCTGGATTTTCATAGTCCTACGGATTCGATCGAGATACACGCTATCTCACAGCTGATTCGATGGCACGCGCTGTCAACAGCTATCCCGAGCTGAATTCGCCGAGTCCCGATTGCTCGTGTTCGAGCGGTTCGATGATCTTCGGATCGTCGTTGCCGGGATTGTTAACCCGCGTGGAGACCTCGTAGGCCGCTAAATCGTCTTTTGGATACGGCTGACACAACCGCTTGCGTGCATCTGCCCCGGCGGAGAGCCACTCGGACTCGACGTCTTTCGGAAGGACGACCGGCATTCGATCGTGAATCGGCTTCATCAGGTCGTTCGGATCCGTTGTCAGGATCGTTACACACGAGATCGACTCGTCGGCACCGTCCCAGACGTCCCAGAGGCCGGCCATCGCGAACGCCGGATCACCCTCGCGGTGAATCCGGAAGGGCTGTTTCGATCCTCCGTTCGTCGATCGCCACTCGTAGAAGCCCGACGAGAGGACGAGACAGGGTCGAGAATCCCACGCTCGGTCAAAGACGCGTTTCTCGTCTGCGGTTTCCGAACGAGCGTTGATCATCCCCGCTTCGGGCTCGTCGGCCCAGAACGGAATCAGGCCCCAGTGGTAGGTGTCGATCTCGTCGGAGGCCTCGTTCGTGATGATGTGGAGATCGTCGCCAGGCGCGATGTTGTATCGGGGTGTATACCCGCCGTCCGCGACGACCTCGGCGTCGAATCGAGCCTCGAGGTCAGCCTGATCGATGAAAAGCGAGTTTCGGCCACACATACATCCGGGTCCGACCGGGAGAGTCTTCAACGTATCTGGAAATGTGAACGGCTCTGACTCGTTCGATTAGAGCTCGGTCGGGGGCAGTAGCTCACAGAGAACAGCTACTTGGTCAAAAAGTGCGTCGAAGAGCCGTTCAGTCGGTCGATATAGCGCGTGGTGTTCATCAACAGAATAAGGCGTTTTCTCATCATCTGTGTGTGAGAGAAATCCGCTTTCAAGGAGTGGAGCAAGGGCACTTTCCAGTGCAGTTCCGGAACGGCCAGACTCGACTTCGAGTGTGTGTCGAGAGAACTCAGAAAGGAACCGTGTACGAGGCGGTCATTCAAGAGTTCCCACACCTCATTCCCTCCCGCTATGTGTGCGCAGTACAGAGCTGAGTTCTAGATGTTATGTGTTGGGCGAAAATACCGCTCGATGGTTCTGTTGAATTCCTCAGCGGCTGATACAAACGGCCTGCTGAATAGAGGGCGCGAATCTTTCACGAAGCACTTTGTAGACTTCAATTAGAGGTTGAAGACCCAGCTGGATCATTAAATGAATCGCGGGTCAACAAGTGTAATAGATCAAATCGACTCTGGTCAATCTTCTGCCTCTGATTCAATTTCCTTCTCGCCCTTGGCAACCTCTCTTGCTTCGAGTGCTTCTTCAATCACGACCTGCCGTTGGGCCTCATCGAGGTCCTTGTCAAGCGCGTCCAGTAAACCGTCGAGGAACTCGTCGATGTCTTGATTGACATTCACCTCGGTGTCCTTGATGACTACTTGCGGTGTGGTTTCTTCAGCAGGATCTTCTGAATCTTTCAGGCGGGCTTTCCGCGCCTCATAGACTGCCCACGCTGCCATCGCAAGTTCCAGGATAGTTACCCAATTCTGAGCGACAGCTTGCAGAAAGAATGCTCCAGCAGCTGACTTTTGGACTTCAAACCGGGCGGGGATATTGCCTTCATCGACAACTCCTTTCAGCCTGTGATAATCGTCCCCAAAGCCTCTGTATTCAAAATCCACCGCATCCGGATCCCAATCATCTTCGGCACTGTTTGAATATCCGACGAGAGTGATACTAAACCCACCGAGGATGTCTTTCTCAATCTCATTCAATCGATTTCTCTCATCTTCATAGATCCCCACTCCACCAACAAGATGTGTCTTTTCTTCAGCTTCTCTGACACCTGCCCATAGAATCTCACCTATTATTTCGTCTCTCTTGTGATGGGCAGAAACAAGCCTTCGTTCGGGGTGTTCCTTCATCGACTCAACGAATTTGGGATACAAATCAGCTGGCACAACGTGACCGTGTAGATCGGCCTCAGTAGTATTGAGAGAACCTCTGATACAGGCACAAAGCTGCTTATCCGTAACTCTGTCAAACTCTATGTCATTATCAGGTTGCACGGGTCGTGGACTAAAAGATGTTCCAATCGGTAATAGTATTTGACCTTTCCATAAGTAGGGGATTATGAAAATCTTGCTGTGGTGAACTGATACTCTGTATTCAGCACGGCTCTAAGAACATATCACTGGTTGAGGATTTCAACAGAGCCCGCTCGATATACTAAGACTCATTCAAGTCTGAATCCTCACCCTCACCACCCACTTCTTCCTCGCCATTATCCTCGGACTCGTAGCCCTTCGTCCAGAGATAGTAGGCTATGTACCCTGCGATCGCTGAGACTACAATGAAAGATCCGGCCTTGATCTCGACTATCCGCGAATGGGAAGGGGAGATGATGAACAGCAACCCCAGAGACATCTCAGTCAAGCCGACAACGAGTAAGGCGAAAGACCTCCTCAGTCGCGTGGACTTGTCCTCCAAAACACCCCAGTTGCTGTTGACTGTCTTGGCATAGTTTGTAACTATGATAGAATCATACTCATCAGCCTCTAACTCACTCTTAATCAAGGATTCAGCAGTATCAGTCGAAGGCCCAAACCCGATCTTGATCCCCAGCATCACAATAATCGCATAGACAAGGGACGCGAACAGGCCGACTATCCCGATCAGGACCGGCGGAGTATCAATCAGGGCGATACTAGGCGTCGAATCTGAGGTACGCAGCAGGACAGAGATACCTGTGAGATAGATACCGATGAGTGCGATATTCGCTCTGATAGCCTTCCAGGCCTTATCCTCGAAGTTTGAGACCGACTGAAACTGGTCGGCCACCATCGACTGATATCTATTCGCTAAATCGCGCTTAGAACTGATTGCCTGTTCTCCTCCTCCAGAGGCCTCCCCATTCTTTTCCTTCTGCCCCTCCTTTTCACTTCCAGACATAGATTCAGTACTCGCCTTTCTCCGGCTCAGTCAGGTCGCTCGTGATAGTAGTCTGTGTAGAGTCGTCACGGATATCTGACCGAACAGAGGTACCGGTGTCGACAGCGTTTTCGCAGTACCATTCTGCGAAGATGTGAGCTAAGTCAGCCAGATCAGATCGACGGGTGACAACGTCTTTGTGATCTCTTCGTTTGTCCTGGAGATTACGGAACTTAACCCGGTACTCGTCGTCAGATACCTGTTCAGCAGCCTCGACTCCAACGAGATACTCCAGTGTAGACCGGATCCACTCTTCCCGAACTCCGTTGCCAGGGATGTATTTCCGGTTGAGCATCGCATAGAGTTCGTCAACCGTGACCTTGAACTCGATAATCCGGCGCGGATTCTTACCCTGCCAGATGACCTGTTCGGTGTCATCAAGGCAGTTGAAGAATACGTTGTGCCAGAGGTAACAGGCGAAGTAGAGTTCAGAGAGTTCCTTGTTACAGAGGACGCCTGTTGATTTCTTGTCGTCGAAGAATCCAGGCGGTGAATCGATGGTCTCGAAGCCGCCGTCCCCTATGGAAAGACGAGTGCTGATCTGCTTACGTTCCGGGAGCACGTTGTCTCGGAAGTTCTGATCCACCTTTGACAGTCTTCCAAACTCGTATTTCGGATTCGTGTTTTGATCGACGTAATCGTAGCTGAGCAGTACCAGATTTGAGTCGAACTGAACCTCTCCCTTGGAGAGGAAGTTCTGGACCCTGTGTTCCGCCGTCTGAGCATTCTGATTGCTGATGAGCAAGGCGATATCATATTTTTCGGGTATCTCGGTATCTGACCCGTTGACCCGGAACGGATAGCCCTGGTCATAGCCGGAGATTTCCTCTAAAAATTTCTTCAGATCTTCTTCGTCTCGAGGAAGATTATGCTGGACGTCGAACAGGATACCGTAGTCTTCATCGAAATAGGCTGTAAAGGTCGGAGTCAGCTCTGACCCGTTGTACTGGATACTTTCCTCTGGAAAGCGATCGAAGGTGAAGTCTCGGAATTCAGAGCTATATTGGTCATCAAGGAACTCTTCCCAGGCAGAAACGACATCGACGTATCTGTCGTATCTCTCAAATCTATCGAAGGTTTGGTCAACGCACTGTACGAAACTATCTGACTCTGTCACGGGTGGTTATGCTGCTGAGAAGTAGTCGTCGAAATCGCGTTCCTGCTCCTCCTCGGCTTTGACTTCCCCCTCAAGGAATCCTTTGTTAATTTGGTCGCAGATCCTGCTCAGTGACTTTTTCGAGGCGTTGAATCCGGGGATGATCGAGATATCGCTGTCCGATGTGAGGTAAACATCGACGCTGGTTCCGTCGTCGAAGTCGAGAACAGATGCGTGCATATACGGATTGTCGTGGTAGACAGTAACAGAGGTGCGTTTTATCCCCTTTAGTGCCTTTATCAGCCGTTTGTTCTCCTCGACACCAGTTATCGAGCCTTCTTCGTACTGGATTTTGATTGGGTCTGTATCTCGAGATCCGTACTCTCTGTCACGGTCCTGGAAGAGCTCTCCTTTGTCAGAGATGAAGGAGGCTAAGCTGTTCAACAAGACGTTGAAGTAGAGGTCGCTGGAGCCTCGGATGTAACGAGTTGCTCCGTTACGGGACACGAAGAACTGGAATGCCGTACCCGTATTGTGAACGGTGAGTTCGATTTTGTCGACGTAGAGATCATTGGTTGAGGCCTCGTTGAAGACTTCGTAGTATGGCTTGTCCTCGTGGTATTCGATTTGCGTGTCCTCTCCGGTCGACTTGAGAACGGCTTTTTTCACCACGAGATTGCCGTTCACACGGTTATCGAAGTTCTGGATAAGGCGGCGGAGATCTTCGCTGGACAGGAAAGATCCAGTAATCTCCGAAGGGAGAGTCTCGATGTAACGGGTGAGCGCTTTGTCGAAGAAATCCTTGTCAGAGACCGTGAAAATGGTGTATAGTTTCTCCTCGGAGTGACTTACGATGAAGAAGTTATCCTTGAACTGCCGGGAGCCTCCTTCGTACGACTCGCCTTCGATCTCTCTGATCAGGCGACCGCTCGTGAAGACCTCTTGATCCTTGACTGAAACACTGTATTCCTCTAATGGGTATTTGTCGAAGATCTCTTTCGGAGTACGCTCCGAGATAACAGTTAAGGCCCGGACAGGTTCTTCGCGGTCCTCTATAAGCTCCTCAATGTATGCACGGAAGGAAGTCTCCGTCTCGTGTTCCGCGAAATCGTAAAGAGTGCCTGTCCGTTCCATTTTTCAGTGTGTGTTTTGTCAGGGATACGTTTACAGGTCCGAGTCTTTTTCCAGCCTGATTATTATTCTTTTCCTTGAGTCTCACTCTTGCCTCTGGCGATAGCGACTCCTCCCTACTCTATGCTACACACTAACACGACTTATAAGCTGGCAAAGCACAGTAATAGTGTATCATAGACCGGTTGCCACACGCGACAGCTGACCCCCGAATCACTCAATATAAAGAGACTGAGCAAACGGACCATTTCTGATGCTCCTGAAAACAACCACCGTGTAAACAGTTCTATGGCACCCCAACCGCGTACAGCAACTCAGGACGTGAGCGCGTCGATCAGCGAACAATTCGTTGAGCGCAGTACGATGGGCGCGTTCAATACTCGTCGAGTTTGACGTATGTTCGAACGAAGGGGGAAAGCTCGTTCAAGGAACCAGTAGCATGGACGATTCCAAGGTCGTTGAGTGCATGTTGGTCTTTGGTGTCCAGAGACTCGCCAAGGGGGTGGAGAACTGTTTGAAGCACATCGTGGTACCGTGAAGTAAGGAATTCCCGGGCAACGACGTGGACATTTGCGATATTTCAAGTTGAGTGGATTGACTCGTGGTGATCGGGGTTTCGGTGGTCGACGTGGGTTCGTGGGTAGCTCATAGTGCACCTCTTCCAACGTGGCGTTGAGCATTAACATTCCGAGCAGTCAGACTCGAGACTGCAGCTGTGTAGGTTTAACCAACACGCCGCCGGCAATACGGCCGGATGTTGGTTAACACGAAGAACACGGGATTCAGGAACTATTCTCGGAAACAGGATCCAAACAGAGGCTACCCGGGACTGTGCCGGGATTGGAGGGAATCAAGTCGAATTCCCTGAAACGCGGAAGCGACACGCCGCGGCTTATCGAGAAAGTGGACCTCTAGTCGAGTATGGGAGAACACTCAACGTCGAACCGATTGGCGGTGGACCAGCCGACACGGGGAGCCGACCGCAATCGGTCCCTCGCTGACCAGGCCGATCCGGCTACGGACGGGATGTTGTTGCCGTCACTCGGCGACGGCATCACGCTGCTCGACGTCGAGGGAGGCCGCGGCGTCCCAATCCTGCAGTCGCTCGTGCTCGACCATCTCCTCCTGCACGACGGGCCCGCCTTCTGGGTCGACGCAAATGGTCACGCGACGACGACGACACTCGCTCAGATCGCGCCCAGTCAACGGTTGCTCAACCGAATCCACGTGGCACGCGGATTCACCGCCTACCAGCACTACGGCGCCGTCTGTGATCTCCCGTCAGCGGTGAACAAGTCGATCCAGATGTCCACCGCCGATTCAGGGACGGCCGGTCGAGGGGCACCAGGTCACGACGAGGACACGTCGCCCCACACGCCCGCCCTCATCGTCGCACCGGCCGTCGACGCCCAGTACCGCGCCGACGATACCCTCGGCGAGGCCCACGCGAAAATCCTTCAGGCTCGAACTCTCGCCCGGTTGGCGACCTACGCCGAGGGGTACGACATCCCGGTGCTCATTACGCGAAACGAACGAAACGAATTCACCGAGCCGGTCGCGACGGTCGCCGACCACCATCTGGAGTGCGAGCAAACTCGGATAGGCCCACGGGTCGTCGGCGAGGACTTCGAGACGCTCGTCTATCCCGTCGACGACGGCGCGTACTACCAGACGACGTTCGCGTACTGGCGGCAGCTGCTCGCGGCACGCGCCACGCAGGTCGGCGTGGAACCGAGGACGCCGGCGCCATCGACGCCGACCCCAGAGGGTGTCGGCACGGGGGTCACCGCTGACGGTGAGACGGTGGCGGCCACCGCGGACCCCTTGCTCGATGCGTGGACCGCAACTGGGGCAGGAGGACGATAGCGATGGGGCGGACGAACCCAACCTACCGAGATGCGCTGCGGGCCATCGAAGAGCGCTGGGCGGAGTTCCGCCGGGCACTGCGGCGTCGCGACCAGCCGCGCTTCGACCGGCTGTTCGAGTACGCCCGCGAACACGCCGACGCGAGCGGGCTATTGAACCACCAGAACCCGCTGCTGCCGGCGCTGTTCAGCATCGATCTCGAACAGGAGGCCCGCCTCGACGACCACGAGGAACGTCTAGCAGAGCTTGAGCAACAGCTTTCGGAAACCGTGGTCGAACAACAGCAATCGCCTACCGAAGGCACCACTGGAGGATCAAAATGACTCAGTTGACGACAATCGCCTTCGACATCGAAACAACGGGATTTCAGGCCGGTGATGAACTCACAGTAGTTGGGTTTGACTCGGCGGTCTCGTCGCGAGTGTTTCTCCATACCGGAACGGCACCACAAGCAGACCTCGCGGATCGGCTCAACGACGCCCTCCAGACACCGGTACAGCTCTCACTCCATGACAGCGAACAGGGCCTCCTGAACGAACTGGCAACGTTTGTCGCATCGACACTCACTCAACGTGATGCAAAGCTCGTTGCATACAACGGTGAGCGGTGGAACGGAGGATTCGACCTCCCGTTCCTTCGCACACGGCTCTGTACACACGGCCTCGACTGGCCGTTTGGCACGTTGCCATACGTCGACGTGATGGACGTCTTCGAGACACGCTTCAATACGAGTGAAGACACGCTGAGTGGCGTATACGACGAACTGATCGGCGCCGGATTGAACGAGCTGGATCCATTCACCGACAGTAGCGAGGCAGTCACAGCATGGGAGGAGGGGGCCTACGGGCCACTCATCACTCACAACGTCGCCGATATCCGACGAACTCGAGCGTTGATGGAGCTTGCAGAACGGTATTGCTCAAAGTCAGATTTCTCTATGAAGTCGCTGGAGCCGATCGCTTGAAGAAATCGCGTCTCAGTAGAGATTCGTGGAGGAAAGCACTTGGATTGGTTCCTACGGCGGGTTGCGACCTGCATTGAGAGGTTCATACGAATTCGTGTGGTAGGCGACCCGCCAGAGTTTGAGGACGGCGCGAGTGACTAACTCTTCGGGAGACTGTGTGATACAAGACTCCTCGACCTTGTCTGGGTCAGAATTCGCATTCGGCGGTGGGTGGTAGTGTTCTAATCCGGGGACGTGGATGTAGTCGCCTGCGTGTGGGTGCTTCCCCCAGCGCAGATTCACCCCTTCCGTGTCGGTGTAGTGGAATTTGTAATCATCTCGTGTCGTCCACTGGATGTCGATTCGGGCCTCATCGGCCGCACATAGTCCGTCGTCAAGCACAACTTCGAGGACGGATGGATGGAGGTAGTCGTCGAGTTCAGCTGTTGCGAGCGGTTCCATCTCCTCGACGACGTCACGAATCGTCAGTAGCGCCGGCCGATCCGTAGCCCCCCGGAGAGTATGGGTTTCTGCTTGGTCAGACGAATCTCGCATTGCTCAGGCAGGGACGCTGTCGTCAGTCGAGCGATGATCGGTGTCGACGAACTGCTCAGCGTTCCCAATCGAGAGGGCAGCGTTCGCAAACGCGAGGTTCCGCCGGAGCGTCTTCCACTCACGAATTGTCTCTGGGTCGATCTCCTCCTGTGGGGATCCGGCCTCGGTAAGAGCCTGGTTCGTCTGCTCGACCGCCAATTCTTCTGGCGAGTCCACACCGAATTCGGACCGGTACTCGGTGAGCTGCTCGCGCATTTCCTGGATTCGTGTCACGAGTTCGTCAGTCGAGACATGCTCGAGGATGTCGGCAGCCTGTTCGACAACGAGTGATTCAGGTGAGCGACGATAGAGCGTACCACCCTGGTCGCCAGGTGCCGTCTCGACAAATCCTTCGTCAGCGAGTGTGTTCAGGTGCTTTCGCGCGGTCTTTGGAGCGGTCCGTGCATCGTCAGCCACCGCATCAGCTGAGACGGGACTGTACGTATGCGCGACGACGTGTCGAATGCGCTCGTAGGGCGTTGTTTCGGCCTCCCATTCCTCACCGACCGCCTCGTTGATGTCCCCAAACTCCTCCGGCGGGTTTCGGTCGCTCATATGGAAACGCACGGGATAGAGGAACATAGTCCTTTGGTACATTCCTATATTACTTCTATTGGAGAGTACACCGACTGAATCCAACGATATGAATTCCGGAAACCGTTCAGAGATAACGGAGAACGGACAAACGGCCAGAGAACACCAGTAGAGGCGCCCTTGGAGGCCTACGTTGAAATCCGGAAACGACACGCCATCGCTTATCGGCGACTCGAACGTCAGAGAGACGTAGATGCCGTTCAGCATCGACTTCCTGGATGACGGCCGCGTCCTGGAGTGGGAGGCAACCGCCGACGGCGCCGTCGCGACCGAGCGCGATGACTACACCCCGCGTTTCTACGTCGCTCCTCGCGACCCAGCGTCCGGCCTCGACCTCACGACACTTCAGTCGGTGTACGACCAGCACCCGGATGTCGTCGCGACCGAGCTGGTTGCGCGACGGCCGGACTTTCGACGAGACGAGGAGGCCGTTCTCGCGGTCGACGTCGCCCACATCGACCGCGTCACTCCACTCGCCCGGCAAGCGCGCCAGCTGTCGGACTATCCAGTCGGGGATCTCGCTTGTTTCAACGTCGACTTCTCGCGAGAGTTCCGGTACTGTCTGGAGACCGGCGCCGATCCGACGCCGGCGAGCGAGCTGTCGACGCTCCGGCTCAGCGTCCCGGTGACCGAAACGAGCAACGACGTCTACGAGAAACTACACGTCGCCGGCGACGCCGTCACCGGCTCGCCAACGGATCTCCTGACCGCCGTCCAAGGGGCACTCGAAGCGCACGATCCAGATGTTCTGATCTCCTCGACGAGCGAGATCGTCCCGACCCTGTACGAGATGGCGACGGACGCCGGCGTCCACGACTTCTCGCTAAGTCGGTGGCCGGACGTCGACTATCAGCAGCTCGCGAGCCGGTCGACGTACTCGAGCTACGGCCGCGTCGGTCACTCGCCGGCGCGGTACAACGTCCCCGGGCGGGCGATCATCGACCAGTCGAACACGTTCTTCTACGGGGAGACCAACCTCGACGGCGTTCTCGACCTCGTGTCGCGCTCAAAGAAGCCCATCCAGGAACTTGCGTGGGCGTCGATCGGGAACGTGCTCACGGCGATCCAGATCTGCGAGGCCCACGACCGCGGCGTCCTCGTCCCATGGAACTCCTGGCGCCACGAGTTCTACAAGCCGATGGGGACGCTCCACGACGCCGACCGCGGCGGGTTCATCTTCGCGCCCGAGGTCGGCCTCCACGAGAACGTCCATGAACTCGACTTCTCCTCGTTGTACCCGAACATCATCTGTACCCGGAACGTCTCGCCGGACGTCATCCGGTGTGACTGCCACAGCGACCGCGACGACGTCCCCGGCCTCGGGTACTCGATCTGCGACGACCGGGGCTACCTCGTCGACGTGCTGCAGCCGATCATCGACGCTCGCGACGAGATCAAGGCGGCCATCCGTCGCGAGAAGGATCGAGACAACCCCGACGAGGAGCGGCTGGCAGAACTCGAGGGGCGGTCGGGAGCGCTAAAGTGGATCCTCGTCGCCTGCTTCGGCTATCAGGGGTTCAGCAACGCGAAGTTCGGCCGCATCGAGTGCCACGAAGCGATCAACGCGTTCGCTCGCGAGATCCTACTAACGGCGAAACAGCGACTGGAAGCCGGCGGCTGGCGCGTCGTCCACGGCATCGTCGACTCCATCTGGGTGACCCCGGACCCCGACGTCGACGACGCGGACCGCGAGGACCTCGAGGCGCTCGCGACGGAGATTACGGAACGCGTCGAGATTCGGCTCGAACACGAGGCTCACTACGACTGGGTGGCGTTCGTCCCGCAGCGCGAGAGCGACGCCGGGGCGTTGACGAAGTACTTCGGCAAAGTCGCTGGCGACGACGAGTTCAAGATCCGAGGCATCGAAGCTCGGCAGCGTTCGACCCCGCCGTTCATCGAGGACGTCCAGCGGGACTGTCTCGAACGGCTCGATGCCACGCGGTCACCGGATGCGGTACTCGGACGGCTCGAACGAGCAATCGACGAACTGCAGACGGGCAACGTAGCAGTGGAGCGGCTCGTCGAGCGGAATCGTGTCTCCAAGCCGCTGGAAGGCTACTCACAGAACACCCAGAACGTGGCCGCCTTGAAACGAGCTCGCGAGCAGGACCTGGCAGTCCATCCGGGCCAGGATATCGAGTACGTGGTCCTCGACGACGAGAAGACCTCGCGAGAACGGGTCGCGTTGGCTCACGAGGAGATCGAGTCGTACGATCCGTCGTACTACGAAACGCAGCTGGTCAGAGCTGTCGAAAGTGTGTTGTCACCGCTTGGCTGGGATCGCTCGAAGATCCGTCGCGAGCTCGCAGAGACACGGGTGCCGGAGCTGACGGCGTTCGGGGCCTGCGAGCAAGATTAACCAACACAGGGATCGATTGAGAGAGCTTTGTTGGTTAACCACGATTCTCACGATGACGAACACCCATACCCCGTATGCGATATAATTCTCATCGTCCAAACTGGCGCCCATAGCTGTATGTTCGACTGAGAGTGGCAAAGTGGGTTACTCTAGAGTGAACTATCCCACCCTACCGCTCGCCTGACAGCTCGCGCTTGAGGGTGGGGCTTCCTGTTTCCACGACGCGCTTTGCATCCGCAACAGAGGACACAGGGAGCGCAGTCTCCACAGGCGTTGATTCGGAGCGTCCCGCTCCTAACCGCTTATTCACACCACGAGAAAGAATGTTCCACGCCGCGTTCGCGTCTCTATCCGCCTCAAACCCACACGCCGGACACGAGTGTTCGCGCACCCACAGCGGCTTGCCCGTCGAAACACCGCAGGACGCGCATTCCGTGGTGGTTCCTGCCGGATCTACGGCGACGAAGTGCGTGCCTTCGCGCTCGCATTTGTATTCTAGCATCCGCAGGAACGTCCCCCACGCCGCCCCTGCGCGGTTCCGTGAGTTGCCGGGGAGTTCGACCAGTCCGGCGGCGTCCAAGTCCTCTACGGCCACAAGGTCGTATTCTCGGGCGTAGTAGTTCGACAACTTGTGGAGGAAGTCGCGGCGCTTACTCTTCAACTCGGCGTGACGCTCGGCCACGACCCGGCGCTGTTTCTCCCAATTCGCAGACCCGTGTTCCTTCCGCGAAAGGTCGCGCTGTGCGCGTTCCAAGCGTTCGCGCTCATCGGATAGGTCGAGGGATTCGATGGCGGTCCCGTCGGTGTCGTGGGCGTACTTGAGAATCCCAACGTCGATTCCGACGCGCTTCTCGGGGTTCTCCGGTTTCTCCGGCGGGTCGTCCGGAGTTTCGACGCCGAGAATGGCGTACCACTTCCCAGTCGGTTCTTGCTTGACGGTGACTGTCTTGATTTCGGTGTCGTTGGGTAGGTCGCGGTGGAACGTGAGTGGGACTTCTCCTAGTTTCGAGAGCCATAGTTTTGTCCGACCGCTCGTGTTCTTGAGCTTGAAGCCGGATTGACTGTAGGTGAAACTGCGGTACTCGTTCGGTGCTTTCCACTTGAGCGTCCCCACGCGGTAGCCATTCTCTTTGCGGCCGCGAAGCGTCGAGAGGTTGTCGTACAGCCGTTGTACGACCTTCTGTAGCACCTTCGAGTGAACGTGTTTCAGGTCGTTCCACCATTTCTTGAGACTCGGCAGGAGTTTCTGTTCGCTGTATACCGAGGTGTTGTCGGTGCGGTTGAGTCGGTGAAGGAAGTGGTTGTAGACCTGTCTACAGGTATCGACAGACCACGCTAACCGTTGTTCGAGGGCGTCGGACGGGTGGAGTCGGTACCTGTAGTTGTAGTTCATCGAGTGTGCTACTCGTCGGGTTCGGTGGTCCGGACGACTTTCACGTCTGCGCCACGCCAACCCTTCGGGACGAGAACGTGAGCGCCGTTGCCGGTGGCTTTGGCCGTCCCGTCGATGACTTCATGACCTTCGATTTCGTGTCTGTCCATCACCAATGTTTATATTATGTTTTAACATAAAGATGGCGGTGGGCCTGTAGGCCGAGCGTCGGACGGGTTTGCTACCTGTGCGGCGTTTACGAGAGCAAAGCTCTCGTGTGCGGACGAGACGCACAGCGTCTCGTCAACGCTGTATCCCCTCCCTACTCGCTCGCTCCGCTCGCTCGTTGAGGAAGGGGCCTTATCGCCTCAATTCAGGTAAACTACGAAGATCCTCATCTATTTAACCAACTAATCCGCGTCTAATCGCATCTCGTGTTGGTTAATAGCCTTGATGACTTTCCCTCGACTACTTAGACACATTCGCCTACGTTGGCACCCCACAGATACATTCGTGCCCTTGTCGAGACCGCCCAGTCACGTATGCATGAATCTCGGTGGCGAGCTCATACATCGCGTCAGCACGCGATGCTGAGGCGAGCCCGTCCTGATAGTACGTTTTTGCCCGGTGGTCACGCCAGAGATCTGCGAGATCAGCCCCATCGATTCCCCGAAAACACCGGTCACCGCCGCCTCTCGGTAGACACCAGGATGCGTTCCGGGGAGATCGTCCGGCTGCATCGTGCCGCGTTCGAGGAGGCGGAATTCCACGGTCCGTTCGATAGCGACGAACGACGCTTCGATGACGAGGGTGTAGTAGCTTGCATCCTGAAGCGCCTCGGCGCCGGCGAGCAAGCGACAGGCCTTCCGCAGCTGAAGGAGGGCGGCATCCTCGACATCAAGTCCGGCCTCGATATCTGTTGGGCGGCGGTCGAACGCGGCTTGCACGTTGTCGATGAGTTGCTCGATTCGCGTACTACTCATCGGCGACGACCTCCTTTCGGAGCGAGTCAAGGTCGCCGCTGCCGTACACCGTAATACCCTCCCCGAATATTTCGCGGAGTTTTGACCCGGCTCTGCGTGCGCTCTCGGCGGATTCAACATACGGCTCGAACGCGAATCGGTCACCGTCGAAGCGTTCAGACTGGAGATCAGCAACGACGTTAGTAATTCGTCGGCGAGCTGTCGTCCGGTCGCCATCGACGACGACGAAACAATCAATGTCGCTCTGGCGGTCAGCCTCGCCCCGAGCGACGCTCCCGAAAATAACGATACCGAGGAGGTCGTCGACGTCGTCGCCTTCGACAAAACAGGGACGCTCACGAAAGGTGAGCTCACCGTCACTGACGTCGTTCCATTGAACGAGAATTCGGAGGAAGACGTCCTGCGGTGTGCCCGCGGGCTCGAACAACGGAGCGAACATCCCATCGGCGAGGCGATCGTCGCTGAGGCCGGCAGCATGGGAGTCGCCGAGCGCGAGATCGATGATTTCGAGAGCATCACCGGCAAGGGCGTCCGGGCCGACCTCGACGGGACGCCCCACTTCGCTGGCAAGCCGGGGCTGTTCGAGGAGCTGGGATTCGACCTATCACACGTCCACGCGACCACTGACGGCGGTGTCGTCACCCAGACAGCCAGGCAGATGTGCGACCTGAACAACTGCCTCGACCTTCTCGACGAGACCGTCCCCGAACTCCAAGCAGAAGGGAAGACCGTTGTCCTCGTTGGAACCGAAGACGAACTCGAAGGCGTCATCGCAGTCGCCGACGAGATCCGACCGGAAGCGAAGCGAACAGTGACGCGACTCAAGCAACTCGGCGTCTCCCGAACGGTGATGCTGACGGGTGACAACGAGCGGACTGCCCGCGCGATCGCCGAACAGGTCGGCGTCGACGAGTACCAAGCCGAATTGCTCCCCGAAGAGAAGGTGACCGCGATCGAGGAGCTCGTCGACGAGTACGACGGCGTTGCGATGGTCGGGGACGGTATCAACGACGCGCCGGCGCTCGCCACCGCCACAGTCGGCGTGGCGATGGGGGCAGCCGGGACCGACACGGCGCTGGAGACTGCAGATATCGCTCTGATGGGCGATGACCTCGCAAAGCTCCCGTACCTCTACGAACTCGCAAACGATGCGAACGGCGTCATCCGGCAGAACATCTGGTCGAGTCTCGCTGTAAAAGCCGGGCTGGCAATGGCAGTCCCGTTCGGATACGTCCCTATCTGGCTCGCTGTCCTCGCTGGCGACGCCGGGATGACGACGGCCGTCACCGGGAATGCGATGCGACTCTCTCGAATCACGCCGGAGACAGACACCGAAACTAACGCTCTGGAGGGATAATATGGGGACAGAGAACGAGGAAACTGTGAATTCCCATATGGTGGCCGACCAGCGAGAATACCCGTTCGGACTCTCGTCTCCGCAGTTTGCCGTCCTCGTAGTGCTCATTGGGCTCATCGGCCCCGGTTTGTTGGTATACACTCTCGAACAGGCGAACCTCTCTGCCGTAGCTGATCTCGTGTGGATCGTCGGCTATGGCACAACCATATTTGTCGTTTGGTTCATCTGGCTTCGTCCGCTCGACTTCAGTGGCTCCTCCGCCCAGGATACATCGCTCACCGAGGAATCGGAACAGTCCGACACAGCACCTGAAGAAGGCGATAGCGAGACCGAACCCTCGGACCGTACTGAATCATCGGCGGAGGATTCGCCGTTGGCGACCGAAGATAGGTCGAAGGAGTCTACTCAAGAAAACCCAGAGTCCTCAGATTCGAAATAGCTCTCCCTCCAAAATGAATGTATGAGCCCCCACGAGCATACACAAGATACGGCAGAACACGAATCCGCGTCTGCAACAGGTGGCAGTACGCGCCGGCTTGCACTCGTCGCGGTCGTCAATTTCCTTGGATTCGTCGTCGAATTGGCTGGTGGACTCCTGTTCGGGTCGGTCGCGCTTATCAGCGACGCACTCCACATGCTGTTCGATATGCTGGCGTACGCGATGGCGTTCGGCGCGAGCTATACCGCCGAACGGTTCGAGGGTGGCGAGGCGTGGTCGTACGGTCTCCACCGACTGGAGCCGGTTGCGGCCTTCCTGAACGGCGTCTTGCTCCTCCCGATGGTCGGATACATCGTCTGGGAGTCCTACCAGCGGTTCCTCGAGCCGGTGGCGATCAATCCAGAGTTGACGCTGATCATCGCGACGGGTGGCCTGCTGGTGAACATCGGCTCCGTGTACGTGTTGCAGGGTGGTGAGATGAGTCTCAACGAACGCGGGGCGTTCTACCACCTGCTCGGTGACGCCGGGGGATCTGTTGCGGTAATCGTCTCGACTGCCGCCGTCGCAGTGTTTGACCTCCCTATCGCAGACCCCGTGGCGGCCGTGCTCATCGGGCTGCTGGTGCTCGCGTCGGCTGGGAACGTCCTCCGAGAAAGCACCTCGATCCTGTTGGAACGGAGCCCGGTGTCGTCCGAAGAACTCCGGGATGAATTGACGACACTCGATGGTGTCGACCAGATCGAGGATCTCCACGTCTGGCAAGTCTGTAGTCAACTCACCGTGGCAACCGTCCGGTTCACCGATACGGCGACCACTCTCGAAGAGCAACGGGGGATTCGATCCCGAGTCCACGACCATCTCACGAATCGAGGGATCGATCATGCGACCGTCGAGTTCGTCGGCCACGTCGACCTCGACACTGACCCTGCCGGCACCACGAACCACTCCCACTAACCATGTCCATCACAGCGTCCAGTCGAATGTTTGAGGTACTGGACGAAACGAATGAGAACATCATTGCGATTCGCGTCGGGCGGGGCACGCGAGCAGGATACCAAGAGCTGTACTCGCTCCTCGTCGAAAAGAGCGACCAGTACGAGCATATCCACGTGTATGAGGAAGTTCCGAACTGGACGTTCAGGACGTTTCTCACACATCTCCACGGAGTGGTTCCCGATCTCCGGTACGGTTCTGACTTCGATATCGCCCGGTACGCCGCAGTCGGAGACTCGAGATGGGCGAAACTCCTCTTCGACTGGTGGCGTGCGATCCGACCGATCTGGCCAGTTTCGCCCGACAAGATGCGATATTTCGACGTTACGGAACGCGGGCGAGCTCTCGACTGGCTTCGGGAAAAGGTTTAGTTACGAATACGGTCGACGCCGCCGACGACGATGAGGAGCGCAGAGACAAGCGTCAGGCCGAGTTGTGGTTCCCGGAACCAGAATGGCGTTGACGGAACGACTGCCCGAAGCCCGACCAGCAGTAGTGAGAGGCCCGGCACGCCGGCGTCAGGGCTGTCGACGCTGCTTCCCTTAGTCGTGTACTTCGGGGCTCCGACAGACTCACCGTAGGGCAGTCGGTCGGCTTCGTATGGAATACGCTCTGTTCGAACGCTCCAGACGACAGTCCCGGATTCGTCGACCTCTACGAGTCGCCGGTTGAGCGTGTCGGTGATGAGCGTGTTTCCGTTCGGGAGTCGATCCGCATCCCGGGGCCAATCGAGCTCGACACCCGCTGCCCGATCAAGAGCCCACGCTGGCTCCCATTTACCGGCCTCCGTTCGATGCAGTTCCACGACTCGGTCGTTCTCGTTATCAGCGACGAGGACGGCACCATCCCCGAGCCACTGGGGGTTGTGCTGGTGGTTGAGCACGTCGGGGTCACCACATCGAATATCGCCATCATTGTCATAGTCGTTCAACTGGCCGGATTTCCGGCAATTGGCATCGTTCGAATCGGTCGTATCCTCATTGATAACCTCAACGACGCCCTCGCCGCGCTCGATAACGAGAAGCTGGTTGGCATTCCGTACTGAGACGAGATAGCGCCCAGGGCCGATGACGTCCACGTCGTTGATGTGCAGCCAGTCGGTCGTCGTCGGATCTTGTGGGGCGTCGTAGAACGAACTCGCATTCCACTGCCACGTAACTTCGCCGTTCTTGACAGTAAAGATACGCTCGTACTCCATATCCGTCACAAGGTATTCTCCCGTCTGAAGTCGTTCGACATCGTGGACTTCGCTGTTCTTGTTCGTTCGCACCGGGAAGCTATACTCCGAAAGCACCCGAGTGTCTTGACCGGGGTCGATGACTCGGAATCCCGTTCGGTACAGGGAGACTCGTACGGTCCGCACGAAGCGTACCCGCTGTCCATAAACCCAGCTAACACTGTTCCGTTCTCTGTTTGCGTGACGTCGAAATAGGTATCAGCACTCGATTCACGCCAGGTAGTGTTCGTACCGTTGAGGAGGTAGACGCTGCCGTATTCGTGCCAGCCTGGGCCACCCCCCTGAGACCCGACCAAGGTTCGGGACGTCTGATCTGTCTCCGAAGCCGTCCCAATCGCAGGGGCGAGCATTGCACTGCTAACAAGCGTGAGAACGAACAGAACCACGCCGAAAAGGATTAGGTAGCTACCCCGACGGAGATCAGGAACGGCACCATTCGGAACGGAGTTCATTTCTGGATATACAGCGAGTACATGATGACCGCGAGGCCAAGGGCGACGAACAGGCTATTGATGAGTACGCCGAGGGCCAATCCGACAGAAAAGAACTGATTGGCCACTCCAGTCAGGATTGCCCCGAGTGTGATGATACCGAACCCGACACCAAGGACGCGGAGCGAGTCCTCACCCGTACGTCGATAGGCTTTAAATGCAATGTAGGTGATCCCGCCACCGAGAAGCAGGATTACGAACTTGACGACTGCAATCGCCGTGATGACGCCGTTCATACTTCGTCCCCCATCATCGACCAGATATCTGCAAGCCGTTCGTCGGTAGATTGCGGCGGCCGATCGACATTCACTGAAAACGTACCTGTGTCGTCCATAGAGATCGTGACGTCCTCGAACGACCGTTCGTAGTAGGTAACCCGTCCACCTCCAGGGTTGATCGTCTCTTGTTCTCGAACGAGGGAAGCGGAACTGAGGAGTTCTAATTTTCGATACAGCGTCGACTTGGGGATGTCACATGCGTCGAGGAGTGCGTTCGCAGTCATTGGTTCGATAGTTTCCCGGAGAATAGTCCGACACGCGGGATCATCCAGCGCATCGAGGACATCCTGCAGCTCCGAAGGGTCCTCGGAAGACACTGAATTATCTCCCATTATTCGAGAATACGTGTTCGTCGGGAAATGGAGTCCGATTATGGACGAGAGGCTCCATCGGCACCCCGTATTCATTACGGATCCGGGCTGGGGAGTGTTGATGGCTGATCCATCCAATGAGGGCAAACATAGTGACACAGTTATGAAACGTTATGATTCCTGTTGAGTTTCGAGTCGTTGTTCGCCGGCGTCGGTAATCTCGTAGAGACCCCTCCCGCGCGGAACAATACAGCCCTCACTGTGGAGATGAGTACACGCTTGGTTGATAGTGATCGGGTGCCCATCGACGATATTAGTGATCTCCATCACATGGCAAGGTGACTCGTCAACGAGCACCTCCAATACTTCGATCTCGGTCTGTATTGAGAACACGGTCATAGTAAATAACGTGTCATTGGTATATCCGTAGCTGTATTTCGCCCGCAAAGGCCGGCCGGTCAGTCATGCTGCGCGTACACCTCGAGAAGCTCTTGGTATCGATTCCGGATCGTGACTCGACTCACGTGGGCGACCTCACTCACCGTCTCCTGTGTGAGCTGCTCGTTCGTGAGGTGGGTCGCAGCATACAGCGCGGCAGCCGCCAACCCGGCTGGACTTTTCCCACTGTGGACGGCATTATCTGTAGCTACCTCAAGCAGTTCCCGCGAGCGCCGTTCTGCTTCGTCGCTCACGTCAAGCGATGACGCGAATTGTGGGATATATTGCGTGGGGTCCTCGGGCTTGATCTCCAGCCCGAGTTCTCGGGACAGATATCGGTACGCTCGCTGGATCCGGATTTTCTCGACACGGCTGACGTCGGCGAATTCAGTCAGCGGCCGTGGCATTCCGTGTTGTCGGGCAGCCGCGTACAACGACGCCGTCGACATTCCTTCGATCGAGCGACCCGGGAGCAGGTTCTGCTCTACAGCACGTCGGTACAGGACGCCTGCAGTTTCCCGAACCGATTCCGGAAGTCCCAGGGCGGACGCCATACGACTGATCTCCCCAAGCGCTTGCTTGAGATTCCGCTCGTGGGCATCCTTCGTCCGGAACCGCTCGTCCCACGTCCGAAGGCGCTGTAATTGAGCACGTTTGCGACCCGAGACCGCCTGTCCATAGGCGTCCTTGTCCTGCCAGCCGATAGTCGTGCTGAGTCCCTTGTCGTGCATCAGCTGCGTCGTCGGAGCCCCGACCCGACTCATTTCATCGCGTTCATCTGACGTGAACGCACGCCACTCAGGACCGTGGTCGATTGGATTATCTTCAAAAACCAATCCACAGCTTTCACAGGTCGCCTCACCGCTATCGCCATTCTGGGTGATATGGCCCTGACACTCGGGACAGGTGTTGTCGTTAGCAGACTTCACCTCACGGTCGCGTTCATCTATTGACCGTTCCTGGGTATGTTCTTGAGACATCATAATCTCGGCCTATAGGGGTTTTCCCTACAAACCGTGGGTTTTCTTAACAGTCCCGTGGGACGGCTCCTCAATGAATCGCTGGCGGTGTCCCACTCGCTGGGAATCCGGCCTAACACTTTGTCTCCAAGACATCAACTCCTCACACCGCAAGTCAACGTCCCTACCCACTATTATGTCTCAAGCCCGACTCCGCTGGCACGATTTGCGAACCACAATTTCACAGATTCCGGTCGAGTACAGGCATATCGCCGGTTTCACGCTACTAGTGACGTATATCGTGATGCTTCTCGGAGCCTACACTAGTGCAATCGGTGCTGGACTTTCCTGTCCTGATTGGCCAACCTGCTACGGGACGTGGGTTCCCTTCCTTCAACCCGAGATCATTGCTAACTCGCCATACTCTGCACTCCAAATCTTCGCTGAGTGGGCTCACCGTGGACTGGCGATGACGGCCGGGGTTCTGATCGTCGGCACGACCCTTGGAGCGTGGGTGACACACCGGAATACCCCGATTGTCAAATGGTCGGCCACGGCCGCTCTCGCCCTCCTTCCGTTACAGGTTATCCTCGGAGGATTGACCGTCACGGAAGATCTCCAACCGATCATCGTGACGACTCATCTTGGCGTGGCAATTCTTATTCTCCTCTGTCTCCTGACGACCTGCCTCGTCGCATATCTCCGCCGCTGATGCCCCTTGCGTATAACACAATGCCACAGATACCGACGATTCAGCTCACTATGAGAGCAGAACACGGAGCCTATGAAATCTACACTTGGAGTAGTGATCACGAATGACTGCCCATACCTGCCCGATCTGTACAGATCAATTCGAAACAGCGGGAGCAGCGCGCGACCACACATGGAACGCTCACAGCGCATACCACTATTGTGGTGAACAATTCGGTGACGAAACTGACGAGCAGCTCTATAGACACTGGCTCGTCGCGCACCCCGACGACCTCTCACGTGTGGATTACAAACGGGCTGAGACAGTCGTTGATTCACTCACGTTCTCAGAGCGGCTCTCCGAGGGAGGTGTCGGGGCTGCTGTCGGAGGACTAACCCGCCGACAGCTTCTCCTCGGCGGTGGTGGTGCCGCCACTGCCGGTCTCGTGATCGGCGCCACCGCTCTCTCTAACAATACGAGTACTGAGCCGGATGACGACGCGACTGCTGGAGGTGATACGGGTGCCGTTACCACTGCCCCGATTCCCGACTCGCCTGGAGACTTCCGCTATGCGACGATGGGGTCTGCTGATGCCGATGTCACGGTCACATACTTCGGGAGCTGGAAGTGTCCGTACTGCGCCCAGTTCAGTACGGAGATGCTTTCACAACTCGTGACGGACTACGTGGAACCAGGAACAGTCGCGCTCGAGTTCCGCAATCTCGCATATATCGGTGGCGACCCGTTTTTGGGCCCCGATGCACCGGCAGCCGGTCAGGCCGGATTAGCCGTCTGGAACACCGACCCAGCCTCGTACTGGCCGTTTCACGAATACGTGTTCCGGAATCAGCCGCCCGAAAGCGACCAGTGGGCGACCGCCGATAGGCTGGTTGAGTTTGCTCAGGCAGCAGGCGTCTCCGAGACAGCGTCGATCCGCAGGGCGATCCAAGAAAACCAGTACGACGACGCGCTTCGGGCGACTGACAGGGCTGCGAGCGATTCCGGTGTCGACGCCACACCCACGCTCCTCATCAATGGCACGACGGTCAACCCACTCGGAAACGAAGAGCGAGCAAGACAGTTGATCGAAGATGCAGCTGGATCAAACTGAGTCATGGATGTCCGACGGACGATTCTGGCTTGCAGGCGGGGCAGGCGTCGCGGCGATTGCAACCTTCGGAAGCCTCTGGTTCAGTCTCGGCCTCGGTCTCGTTCCGTGTACCCTCTGCTGGTACCAACGTATCCTCATGTATCCGCTCGTCGTCGTTCTCGGCGTTGCCGTTCTCGAGAGCCACAACACAATCTGGCGAACGGTCGTTCCACTGACCGTGATAGGAGCTTCAATCGCGGGATATCACTCCGTACTCCAAGCAACAACGGCCTCATGCACCTTTGCTGGCCCCTGTGCAGTCGTCCAGTGGCAGGCACCAGTACTCGGACTCACGATTCCGAATCTCTCACTCATCGCGTTCGTGTTCGTTACGATTACAGTCCTCGCTGGATCCAACCTCGTCGAACCTGAACGTCAGCTATGAACAAAATCACTACCGCGGGATGTCTTGGAATGAATAGCGCCGCAATCGACCTATCGAAGCCAGCTTGTAGGGTGGAGCCCTACGCTCACATCTGATTAATGTCGTCGATATCTCGCTTCCGGTCTGTCGCCTCGGCGATTGGTCTCACGTATGGGTCATACGTCGCGGGGGCTATCGTAATCCTTGCCGTCGCGACAGTCGTCGGGTTGTTCGGAGTCGACCTCGCATCGCGCCCAGCCCTCAGACTGGTTGTGAGTACGTTCTTCCTTCAAGGAGTGACGTTTGGGGGCATCGCCATTCTCTATCTCAAAGGCCGTGATCTCGGATTGGGATTCGTTCCAGTTCGTCTCCCTGGCAAACGTGATGGGGCGGTGATTGTTGGCGGGAGTATAGCGATTTTGGGGTTGCTCTTTGTGGCGTCCTCAGTAATCACAGCCCTCGGTCTGAACTCGGCTCAGAATCAGATCGTCGAGGTCGGGCGGCAAAATCCGAGTGTATTTCTTCTTCTGATCCCCCTCCAGTTCCTGTTGGTCGGCCCGGGAGAAGAACTGTTGTTCCGGGGCCTCGTACAGGGCACCCTACGTGAAAGTCTCCATCCGGCTCGGGCAATCATCCTCGCAAGCGCTCTGTTCGCATCGATCCATCTCTTCTCGTTGTCAGGGGAAGGCAAACTGGTGTACATCGGTATCGCATTCGTTCTGGCCCTCGTACTGGGAGCAGCATACGAGTACACGGACAATATCGCAGTACCGGCTGTGATTCACGGGACGTATAACGCGGTGCAGTTCGCAGGGGCTTATCTGACGGCGACGGGCGGATTCTGAAAAACTGACCACTTTGTCGCCTCAATTTTTGACTCCTAACGGCGACCAAGTATAGATGAGAAGCCGCCATCTCCATTCGCCTTGTGCCGAACATATCCACGCGCTGTCCCGTGAATTGGGACACCGCAGTCGCCCTATGTTTAGGCCACCCAAAATACCGAGTGTATTATGACCACACGTTTCGGCGCACCCGGAACCGGACTGTCTCGGCGTGAGTTTCTCGCGGCAACTGGCGCGACCGGCATCGCTTCGTTAGCAGGCTGTTCTGCGGGCGGAGCCAACGAGCCAGCAGCAACGAGCGATACGCCCACGCAGGCACAAACTGACTCGCCTAATCTCCCCTACACCAGCCCTCCAACAATCGTCAACGTCGACGAGCAGGGTGGCGAAGTGACGATGCGGACTCAGCAGGCCCGCCACGCGGTCCACCCGCTCGATACAATGGGTGGGCCCGTCGAATTCCCGCGCGTCTGGGCGTTCCAGGCCGACGACAACGACCCCAGCGTCCCAGGCCCAATTCTCAGAACGACCGAGGGTAACGCGATGGAGGTGACACTCGATAACACCGATGGCCGACGCCCCCACACGATTCACTTCCACGGAGTTCGCAAGACGTGGGAGAACGACGGCGTCCCGACGACGACCGGGATTCAGGTCCCGCCAGGGGAGACACACACCTATGAGATTCCCGCTAACGTCCCTGGAACGCATTTCTACCATTGTCACTTCCAGACCCACCGACATATCGACATGGGCATGTACGGGATCTACCGAGTCGATCCCGAAGGCTACGAACCGGCGGACCGCGAATACTTCATGACGATCAAGGACTGGGATTCGCGGGTTCCGCGGAAGTGGGCCGGTGAGGCGGACTTCACATACAATTCGGCCAGTCGCAATCCGGACGTATTCACCGTCAACGGGAAGAGCGCACCCCGGACGCTACACCCCGAAGAAGGGTCACCGATCATCGTCGACGAGGGCGACTCAGTTCGTATCCACCTCGTTAACGGTGGGTACATGTCGCACCCGATGCACATCCATAACCACCGCTTCCAGCGTGTCGAAAAGGACGGCGGGACGATTCCGGAGGCTGCCCGCCACGACATGGACGTCACGAACATTGCCCCTGCTGAACGACACACGATCGAATTTACTGCCGATGCAGACCCCGGTATCTATTTGATGCACTGCCACAAGGTCAACCACGTCATGAACGGCACGTTCTATCCCGGCGGGATGCTTACCGGCGTGGTCTATCGGTCCGTCATGGATACGGACATCTTCAACCAGCTTATGGAGTACGCCGGTTACTCCACGTAGAGACTCTCTACACGACGACCAGGACTGGGTCCAACTGAACGATAGGGGTTACCCGGCTCTGGTGGATTCCTGTTGCATGTATCGGAATAAATCTGAATCAACACAGCTGGGGGCTAGCATGGACCGCAACCCAGCGGACTTCGGCTACTGAGTCGGCCTATTATGGACTGGCGCGGAACTCGCCATGTTTCATTCCCAAGAAGAACGCGATGACCGAGAAGACAATCATCGAGGGTAGAACCATCATAAAGACCGTCGAGGAGGTCATCACGGTCGTGAGCGCAATCGCCGCGACAGCGACAATTACGACGAGGGGAGCCACCGAGCGCACAAAGTCGAATTCCATATGTACTGTTGTGACCGGATAGACAAAACCGTTAACAAAGTAGATTTGCTGGAAACCGGCACTGACACGGGGCGAGCGGAAGCCCACCCCTTCACAGTAGTTGATGAAGTGGATTATTTGATGTGTTTGACGCCCAATCACGCCGATTCTGAGAGTCGTGCACCCGGTCCACGGGGTCTTTCGATTCCATCGCCGAATTTGCCAGCACTAATCGCAGCCAAATCAGCAACTACTGTTCAGCCATGGGAGGACATCAAGACTGAGTAGAAGGTGAAAGAGAGAACTACTCATATTGGGAGATGATCTCCAAGATATCGACAAACGTCGCCAATACCGGATAGTCAACCTCCAGACCCTCATAGAGGTACGAACAGAGGTCAGTGTAGGCATCCACGTCTGCCGACTGATCGATTCGATGAGCGTGGATTTCCTCCTGCCGTTGCTGGATCCAACTCTTACATTCATCGTTCAACATGTGAAGCGTGTCGTATCGATCGGTCAGTTCAGTATCTGAGATTCCCTGTGATTCCGTAGAATCAAGTTCTACTATCGCCTCTCGGATCTCTTGACCTGTAGATTGTGCGTCTTTGAGCGTAGTGAATTCAGCCTTGAGCGCCTCCAGAAAGACCCGGCGGTTGTCAATACACTGCTGTGCGGCCTCGAGGAGTTGTTGTTTGATGAGCGGTGAGAACGTAGTCGCTTCCGAAATTAGAACCAGCACGTCGACACCGAATTCGGCACTGAGGCTCTCCTCGAACGAATCACCGTACACGTCGCTGTAGTGGCCGACCGCCATCACAGTATCATGATACCACGGCTCGATGGTATCACGAATCGACTTCTCTTCGGATGTAAGGTTCTGATCCACTCCAACAACGGACCGTTCGAACCGAGGAGTCTGTGTGTCAACGGTCTGAATACGCTGGTGAAACCGTTGGAATGCTCGACATTCGCGTTCGACCTCGCGTCGTTCTCGCCGAACACTATCGAGGGCAGCATCCGTGTATGTCGGCCACGAGCCTTGTGCGAGCGTCATCGACAGCGTGTGTCTCCGTACTGACGGTCCGAAGCACTGTCAGTGTCGACCATATGGTGTACAAGTGATTCTGGAGCGCACAGCTCGCAGGGTACGCGACCGCCTACCCGGAGAACGAGCTGTACGAGACGCTGCCTTGATCGACGATGGTCTGGCTTTCAGGAACGTCGCCGTCCGGCGGCATACTCCCCTCCGCGGGACCGCCGGGTTCGCCAACGACAATCCGACCAACCATCTCCAGGGACTTGTGCGGGATACAGAAATAATCGTACGTCCCCGTAGTCTCGAACGTATGCTCGTAGGTCGCACCCTTTTGGCTCAGCGTTTCACTATTGAACGCCTCCGCTCCCTCGGGGATCCGAGTTACTGAGGCCGAACTCGTGCCCTCTTTGTAAGCGGTTGCTGAGTGGCTCCCACTCTGGATTTCGAACGTGACTGTCTCACCTGATTCGACGAACAGCCCGATTGGATCGAAATAATACTCGCTCCCTTCGGTGACCATCATGACAGTATTCGAGTCGCCCGACCCACCAGCCGTCTCCTGCGTTGCGGTCGTGGTCGGCTCGTCGCCACCGTCCCCGTTCCCCGAACTGCTACATCCTGCGAGACCAGTTACGCCACCTGTTGCTAGGATTCCAGCTGTCTTGAGAACTTGTCGACGTTCCATACCGGGATATCAAAGCCCTCAGCATAAGGGGAAACGGCGGATTCCCAGTGAATAGGACACCGCCTGAATTTGAAGTACTGGGGCCACAAGTTCGAGATGCTCCGTTAGTGTAGCTCGGCCAATCATCTCGGCATCTCACGTCGCGGACCGAGGTTCAAATCCTCGACGGAGCATTCCCCATTCGTTCCATTGCTCTACTCAGAACCCTCACAGATGGCCACCGCACAAGAAGAAACCGAGGAACACATTTTAACCCGTTATGTCTCTGTAGAGATCTGTGCAATCACCAGCCCGTGTCTGATTGTTCTTGCCACCGCCACGGTCGTATACAGCTGGCCACCGGCTGTTCTCGGATGGTTTGTATCCGGCTTACTCGGACTTCTTGTCGCCGTAGCTTCCGGTCGGACATCAGCAATCAAGCCCAGTCTCGTCAAGTGGCCCCGGCCTGAGTCGAGAGGCGATTTAGCGGTGAATGCCATCGCGTACAACGGCGTCTTGATTATTAGCACCGTCCTCGGGCAAATCGTGTGGACAGCAGCGAATAGTCTCCTACTCGCTGCAGTGGTTGGAGCCGTTCTTCCGGTCTGGTTCCTCAAGCATATACAGTTCCTCGTATTTCTGGACAGCGAGTGAATTCACCGTGCCGGTCATACTTTCGGAGGAGGATATTTCCACACCCAGCATGATCCAACGACAGTCAAACCCAGGATATCAGGGGTGAATCAGTCAGGTAGAAGTGGCTCCCTGTCCAAGACAGAATAATGTCACCAGAAGAGCGTCAACCACGTGGGGCCCCCTCCCGTGGACAGACCTCTCGAATCGGATCTATTCGGCCACTCTCTGTACTTCTCGCAGCGATTGTTACGCTCACTCAGGTTCCCGTCGCGTCCGCCCACGGTACAACCGGAAGCGGTGGACTCTCGCAAGGACACGGTGTAATTATTGCTTTCGTTGGTGCCGTTATTCTCGGTGGATTCATCCTTCTCAAACGGACAGATCGGATCACGGAGACAACCGCTCTGTACGGCGTGTTCGCCGGTATCGCTATCACTGCACTCGGAGCTGTACTCTTCGAAGGGCTCTCCCCAGATCCGACATATACTGCGAGTTCGATGCCGTTCCCCCGAGCGTGGTATCAGCCACTGGCGCTGCTGAGTGGCTTGGGCATCATGGTCGCGAGCTTCGTCGTTGGGTGGCTCCGCTGGCCATCCCGACCACGGTACACGTTCCTCGGCATCCTCATGGGATTGTGGATCTCGTACCCCTACCTCCTTCCAGGACTGGCAAGCGATACGCATCCACTCGGGTACGCAATCGTCCTCGGCACGCCAATCCTGGTCGGTTATGTCGTCTGGAAGGACGCAGGGAGTGTCATCCGCGCAGTCATGCGTGATCCAGTTGCGCGTCGCTTCGGCATCGGCGTCGGTGTCGTGTTAGCACTCTTTTTCGTCTCTATAACAGGATACCTCTCGTTTTTCCCCGAGGAGGGCTTCCCCGAAGAGGTGACGGTCGTCGTTCTACCCGCAATCTATCAGCTAGTATCGTGGCCGACGCTCGAAATCGCGATTCCGCATCTCCCGTTCATACATATCCCGTTCTTCCTAGCCCTGTCACCCGGCCAGGTCATCGTCGTCGGGATGCTGAGCGCACTCATCGGATTGAACGCCGCGCTCATCGCCCGGCACTGGCGCGTCGAGGAACGAGCCGGCATGACCGAAGGGACCGCCGGAAGTGCTGCAATCGTCGGGACGTGTACCTGTGGGTGCTGTGGGCCACTCGTTGCGAAGATCGCGGTACTTGCTGCCGGGCCATCGATTGCCGCCCCTCTCTACTGGGTCTTCGTCGATTCGGCCTCGCCGCTCAGTGCAGTATTCATCGTTGGAAGCTTCGTCCTCTTCACCGGAAGTCTGATCTACTCGGTCCAAGCAGCCCGACAGCCCGATCAATCGGCTGCCATCATCCCGGCCGACTGAGGTAAGGTATCTACCGTGATCTCACGGTACCAAGGGGGACAAATGTCTCAATATATGAAGGGGAAACGTCGTCAGTACGTGTTTTTGGTACTGGCAGCGGTACTGATCGTTGTCGGTACCCTCGCGACCGGCTTCCTCCTGTCGACCCCGTTCTACCAGATCTTCTCTGGAGCTATCATCGTCGCGGGCTTTGCGGTCGGGTACGCGGGCCTCAGTGTCTTCGAACTTCTCAACTGAAGCGATAGGAACCGACTCCACCCGGTTACAGCAGGTATCTGCCGCTTCGCGGGGTTAGAGCCGCTACTCGGTAAGCAGGTCTCGAAACGAATTCGCCGCGAGGAGACCGCCGGTCGCCACGACCGCTCCCATCGCAAACACCGGATTCAGCAACCCCGTCGCCGCAAGGGGCATCGTGATCCTATTGTAGAGCAGCGCTAGCCCGTTGTTCTGTTTGACACGCCGACGAGCTGCATCTGCGAGGTCGAACGTCGTCCCCACCGCTGCGAGATCGTCATCGACGATAGAAATATCCGCGGCATCGGACGCGAGTGCCGTTCCACCACCGAGCGAGATTCCCAGGTCTGCGGTCGCAAGAGCCGGTGCATCGTTCGTTCCATCACCAACCATCGTAACCTGTCCCCGGGACTGTAACCGCCGGATCGTCGCGGTCTTGCCTGCCGGCGGGACCCCCGCAAAAACGTGATCGACGGCAGGATGACTGTCGAGAAAGTCAGTGGCAGCCTCGTCATCACCGGTCAGAACGACGATCTCGATATCACGGTCATTCAGATGCGTGAGTGTGTCATCCCAACCCACCCGTGGTTCGTCGCCCACGACGATGACGCCCTCTGCATGACCGTCACGACCGACGACGACCGGAAGGTGACCGGCCGTTCGTGCCTCTGCGGCACGCGTCTCGATCCGCTCGCTAACCGACCACCCCAGTTCCGCGAAGAGATCGAGATTCCCGACGAGAACGCGCGTGTCCTCGACGACTCCTTCGACGCCGGTCGCGTGGCTCGTGAATTCAGTGATGTCCGCTGCGTACTCGTGGTCACTGCCATCGGCAACCCCCCCATCGGCTCTTGAGCGATCGCCCTCCTGATTCCTTTGTGCAAACGTATTCACGATTGCGTCGGCCGCTGGGTGGGATGCTCGCTGTTCGAGGGCCGCGACGATTGCAAGCAGATCCGACGGTGCATCCGCCTCGAGGACATCCATCTGGCCGGTCGTGAGCGTCCCCGTCTTGTCGAAGACGACGACGTCGACGTCCCGAAGGCGCTCGAAGACGGTCTCGTCGAAGATGACGATGCCCCGCTCTACCGCTTGTTCGATACTGGTTGCCACCGAGAGCGGGGTTGCCAGGCCAAGTGCCCACGGACACCCCACCAAGAGAACTATCAGCGCCGTCAGGACGGCGACGGGAATGCCAGCCCCCACCAGAAGCGACCCCAATCCAGCGAGTACCGCCCCACCGACAACGACCGGGATGATGACTGACGCGAGCCTATCGGCCTGCCGCTGGACACCGTGATCCCCACTCTGGAGATTCCAGACAGAGGTGATGAGGCGATCGATACTACTGGTTGTCTCATCGCTCACCGTGAGGACAGCAGCCCCATTTGTGACGATCGCCCCGCCGACGACCTCGTCCCCAGCTTGTTTCGATACCGGTAGCGACTCGCCCGTCACGATCGCTTCATCGACCGTGCACTCACCCTCAGCGAGAACACCATCGACTGGGATGCGTTCGCCCTCACGGACGAGAACCCGTTCCCCGGGTTCAAGACCGTGTACGTCGACCATCGTCGTCGTCCCATCGGCGCCATACCGCCTGGCTTCGGTGACGTGGGAGATAGTGAGATTAGTCAGGCGATCCATCGCTCGCTGCTTGCTCAGTGATTCGTAGAAGATGGCAGCCACCACACTCGCGGCAACCACGATCGTGAGATCGTAGAAAACGTCGATCCGACCGAGGAGAAAGGCGATCGTACTGTACACGTAGGCACTCACGATGGGGAGTGCGACAAGCAGGTCCGTGTTCGGCTGTCGCATCTTCAGACTGACATATGCACCCTGTAACAGCGGCAGGCCGGTGAACACGAGGACGACACCCGTCAGAACGAGAAAGAGCGGCAGGATCAACAGGCCATCTCCACCGCCGATCCCGGACGCACTCGCGTACATATCGAGCGTCCCCTCACCAAAGAACGACGAGAGCTGCGCCGGATAGAGGAGGACCGCATACGGGAGGAGCATGAACGTCCCGAAAATGACACCAGCAGCGTAACGAAATCCCAGCACCTCGTCAATCCCTCGTTCATTCTGCTCGTCCGACCGGCGCGACTGCCCGATTATAGTCGGTGCGTCATCGCTCCCTCCAGCACGGAGGGTTGCCGAATAGCCGAGTGTACTCAGGGTATCACAGAGAGTCTCCTTCGAGACGCGGTCAGGGTCGTATGTGATACGGATCGTCTCGGTGACGTAACTCGCCGCGGCGTCAGTGACGCCCTCGCAGCCTTCAGCAACCGATTCCAGAAACGCTTCACACGTCGCACAGTGCATTCCGTCGACCTGGAAGAAGGCTCGTTCCTCAGTCCCCGTTGGACGCGGATCTGCCTCGCGTTCGCCCGCTCTAATTCCGGATTCATGTATAGTGCCGTCTGTCGGGGCCATCTGACTGTGAACCCCATCGCTACCGAGCCCCCGATGGACGTTTCGACAACCATCACAGCAGAAGACGATGTCGTCCTCAGCCACGACTCGATCGTCGGGGACAGCCCTACCACAAAGCGCGCACGGGGGAGATAGTGATTGAGATGAAGACACAATTGATTACCACCTGCTGACAGCGGGCCGATCACAGACACGGAGCCTCAACGGCGACCTCAGCCGAAAGGACATTACCGGAGATACAGATGCCTCGATATTAAACGCTATTCGGTGACGAGTATACTCGTAGATACCCTTGGTCCGAATCTCCGCCTTTGAGGACCAGAGAGAACATATGCCACCCCTCAAAAATTGGAAACAGACGGATGCACGATCTGACTGGGTTTCAGCGGGACATCTTGTACGTAACTGCTGGGCTCGAGGAACCACACGGGCTCGCAATCAAGGCCGAACTCGACGACTACTACGAACAGGAGATCAATCATGGGCGGCTCTATCCGAACCTCGACGACCTCGTCGACAAAGGACTGCTCGAGAAGGGTGAACTCGACAAACGAACGAACGTGTACACGGTCACACAACGCGGGGTGCGGGAAATCAAGGCGCGACGTGAGTGGGAAAGCCAATATTTAGAGGACGTGAACGCACCCACGACGTCGTAGAACCAGGCAAGTAGAACTCAGTATAAAAGCGGGACTGCTTTACCCACTTCCCACGAATACACAGTTAGATGGCTCGGCTCGTTTTCTATCACCACCCACAGGCCGAGAATTTCTCACTCAAATATAGCTCGGCATCGGTAGCAGAAATTCGTTCTCAGCGGGAGCGATCCGACGAGTCGACAAAGCTCATCGGGTATCCCTTCGAAACACCGGTCTATGTGCTCTACGAAGGCGATTCAGAGATCGAATTAGCCCAAGACATCAACTTCGATCAGGAATGGCTGAGCGACCGTATTCGTGACCTCCCCCGTGCTGGACAAGTTGTCGCATTCCGATTAGTGGAATTGCTCGAAGCCGCTGTCGATGCTCGCGAAGAGGATGAGTTTCGACTCTACAAGGAGTTCGAACCACAAAAGATCCAGCAGGGACTTGATCACGTATCCTGGGGAGCACCACTCCCGACCGTCGCTGGAGAGGTGATGTCGAATTTGATTCTCCGACATTCCCTCCCGAATGCGAATCATCGAACTGGCATCGCGATGCTTCAGTTCTGTATTGAGAGTGTGGATCCGGATTTTGAGATGTCACGAACACACGTCGACGACGATACCTGGCGAGAGTGGGTCAATCCCTACATCGTCGATTCCAAGCGGCTCATCACGGTCCGACGGAACAACCTCCGTTTCAAGCAACTCGAAGACCTGAACGTCGACCTCGTCGAACGGAAAGACGGAATCCAAATCCGATTAGCCGAGTTCGAGCTGGATATGCACTGGCGAGAAGCCCTTTCGAAGTACGCTGAGCAGCATGAATCCCACTGTACGGACTTCGCGCAGGCAGTTCTCGAACGTGCAGAACGGGACGATCTGCTCGACCGTCAACGACCCACGAAACAAGAGTTCATCACGTATCTGGAGGACGGACTCGTCGAACGTGACTTCAGAGAAATGTTCTGATCAGTCGCGAAGCTCGGCGACCGACTGACCGACCTCACGGACGTGTTCACTTCGCTCAAGATCAAGTTCTTCAGCGAGGTAGTCGACCGTCTCTTCGAGGCTCATACCGAAAAGAAGTCCGTCAAGCAGTATAAACCTAGTGCTGGAGCAGCCAAATAGCTGATCAGGAGAAGTGTCTTTTTACGCCGTACGACTTATCCTTCTGGTAATGAGTGAGGAAGAAGACGAGGAACCGAGTAGTGAAGCTGATTTTGAGGAGTTGATGGAGGCGATTCAGGAGGAGCGCCAGGAGCGTCAGGAGCAGGTATCGTTTGAGTGGGTAGAGACGGTTCGTGAGGCCGGCGAATTATGGCGTAATGTAGGAGATATAGAAACGGTTGCTGAGGAGACTGACTTGTCTGTGGAGACGACGAAGGAGGCACTCACGGTTTACCGATTGATCTTCGAGGATCCCTCGGATGTGGCGACGAAGGCGTCGAGGCCATCACGAGCGTACTTTTCTCTGGAACAAGAGTTGAAGGAGGAGTTCGACGAGGGGAATGACGATGAGCCAGTTGAAGATCTGCTTCGAGAGTATGTCGGTGCGCTGTACTTGGACCACGATATTGAGGATTTGTCAGTAGGTGAGCCACCAGAGGAGGAGACGCCGCCGCTACCCTTTGACTGGGAAGGATTGAATCTGGATATGAGTGAGCTAGTTCCGAGTGTTGAAATCCCGGCTTCCACGATTGCTGCGGTGGCTAATATTCCGGACATCCACGATACGGTTCTTCAGAATCAGACTTCTCTTTTAGCTGGCGTGGTGGGTTCAGATCTGTTTCGAACGGAAAAAATGGTGGCAAGTGCCCTCCAGCCGATTATTGCTCAGCAGGAGATGGCACTCGCACGGAGTTTGGCTCCATTGACTGCGGTCATTGAGGAACAGCAAAATATGATTGCTCGATCAGCTGCTTTGATGCTATCTGATGTGATTGCAGATATCCGGGTTCCTCAGTCTGTATTGGCTGATTTAGCGGCAATTCAACCGTCCGTAAGTGCGGCAGCTGCGGCCAGTGGCTATCCGTCTTCCCAGTTTGAGAGGTCGGTTGTTGATCCGACGTCGACGACAAGTGTAGACGCCGAGCCGTTGGAGGCTACTGCCGAGGTGGTTCCGGAGGCGGGCCCTGCTGAGACTACTGTGGATGCTACTCTGCCGGATGCAGGTAGTTTCTCTTTTGAGTTGGCGTTGGAGGTACCGACTCAGATTACGTATTTCATTTTAGCAGGTTCTGAGACCAGAGAGTGGTTTAATGAGCAACCTACAAATTACCAGCGGGCAGTTATTGGAGGGATAGCGGGGTATATTGCTTACTCGATGACGTCGAAGTGGGGTGCTGCAGGGTACGCTGCCGCGGTTCTGACTCCGTTGATCCGGCAGATGCTCAAAAACGAATAGTCCTCAATTGGTCATCTACCCTGTCTTCTTGAAAACGTATTGTGTTGAGAGCGCGCCTACAATTATGTAAGACTATCAATCTCTTCTAGTGCTTCAGTTGCGACGTCGCCGAGTTCACCAGCTTCAATATGTGAGTACCGCTCTCTCACCATCTCCTCAGAGTTGTCTAAATACCGGGCAGCGACGGTGTAACCAAACGCACGAACAAGAACCTCACCCATCCCGCGGCGACCACCGTGGGGGGCAAGATATTCGTGTTTTGGATGGTCGATGTCGATCTCTGCGGTCTCCGAGAGTCGCTGAAGAATCGACCGTGCTCCATCCGTTGTGATCGACGGCGGCCGAACGTCCTCGTCGAGAGCCAACAATAGGTCGCGAGCGTACTCCTCACGTCGCTCATCGATTGCATCCGGGTGTTCCCCTTGGTCAGCCAGCTCGTCCCGCACGAGCCCTGCGAGCGTCCGTTGGTCGAACGTCGGAAACACCGGCCAGCGCTCCGTCGGTGGGTCCATCAGCCTTCGATAGCTCCGCAGCGGCGAGATCACCGGGTCAGGGAGACTCGCGGCATCCCACTGCTGTTTCTTCCGGTAAACGTCCATACTCCCGTCGTCGAGCGAGAGGTCCTCCCAGCGGACGCCGCGCCGGCGCGGATCGTTCGGATCCCGAAGGAGTTCCCCGACGCGGACAGCTGTGTACGCGAGGACGAACACCAGAGCCCGGTCACGAGCCGCCTTCAACGCCGCGTAGTGCGCTCGCTGCTTGTCGACGGGATCAGTATCCTCCGGGAGTGTCGTGTACGCCTCAACGGCGTCGCGGGCACGTTCGTCGACGTTCTGGGTAAGCGCGTGGCGCTGCTCGGACGTCCAAGCCTGCTGGTCACCGGGCTTGCGGCCGTCGTCCTCCGGCAGCGGCGCCATCGCACTCGCCCGCTGCGCGTAGTGCGCTTCGAGATATCCCTCGTTGACACACCACCCGCACCACGCAGAGATATAGCGGTAATAGGTTTGTACCGTATTCTGTTTGAGTCCTCGATCTCCACCGAGATGCCGGGCGTACTCCCGGAAGACGCGTTCGTCGAGATCGACGAAGGTCGGCTCGCGGTCGAGGTCGTCGGGGACGATCCCGGTCCAGCCGTCGGCGCCGCGGTGGCCGGCGGCCCACTCGGCGAACCGCTCGAGCTCGCGTGCAGCGTTACGCCGATAGTTCCCGCCGTCGCCACCGCGGCCTTTCCCCTTGTCCTGGAGGTAGCGCTCGAAGGAACTCGCGAGTGACTGATCGGTGCGTTCTCGGGGTGTCATGGTTCCTCGTTCGCGTACTGGTAAGTCGGACGAGCATCCTCGAGGAGTGCTTCGACGATTTTCCAGAGGATCAGGGAAGGAGTCTCGTGTTCAAATGTGATCCCCCAGCGGTCCTCCGTATCAGCAGCTGAGTACTGGAAATGCGCCTGTCCGAGATCGGGATGGTCTTCGTCCTGGTGCCAGCCGGCGTGAAAGCCCGTGTTCGGGTCGGTGTAGTTGATACGGAACCAATCGTGTGGGTCCTGTCGATACCACTTGACGGTCAGTTCCGGCGAATCAGGGCCCGTTGGGGGATCAAGGCGGGCTGGATCAAAAACCGCCCGCAGCTGCTTGGCCTCGATATCGTCAGGTACGAACTCGACCGCCGAAATCTGTGGCACACGGTCAAGGACGTCTCGCTTCAGCTGGGCGTAGAGGTTCGCGTTCGGATCACCACCTGGATGCGGGACCGACATCCGTTAGCTGCTGGCCTCAGCAGGCTCTGTCGTCGGCGCGAGAAAGTCCCATTCGCGGATGGCGAAGCCGACGATCTGGATACGCCGTTGAAGGTGCTCCCACTCGCGGGCGATTTCACGGCGCCGATCTTCCTCATCAGCGTCCAGAGCCTCGTCAGCGAGCGTCCCGCGAAGCTGGTTCGGTGACTCGACGCCGAATTCGTCCTCCCAGTCGCGGATCTGCGTCTTCATATCGGCGAGACGATCCGTGAGTTCCTCGACAGTGTGTCCGCTGTCCCGGAGGCGCATCGCCTCTTGCATCGCCTGACGACGGTAATCGGGGTAGTACGTGGTGTGAGTACCGCTGTCGTCGCGATGGAGGATGCCATCGTCAACGAGCCGTTCGAGGACGCGTTTCGTCGGCTCGTGTGACCAGCCCGCTTCGGAAGCGATCCAGTTGGCTGTCCGCGGCTCCGACAACTGCCGGGCGGTCATCCGCACGCGGTCTTCACCCGTGGTCTGGCGTTCCATCAGGCCCTCGGAGTTCGATTCGTCTTCGGTCATACAACATCGTTCGGGCTTTGTCTTAATATAGGTTGAGGTCATTCGTTCTATACCGAAAGTACTCCTTCGCCTATCGCTTCGACCTCAGCTGAGGAGAGCCAGAGCAAACTCGAACCCGGTCTCAGTGGCGCTACCCCGGAGGAAGCGCCGTCGTGAGGCGGTTGCAGCATTCGTGCTTCACCGACGGCGTCGGGGTACTTCAAAGTGGTCGTGATTACGGGCATAATCAAGACCAATGTGCAAAATAGATCGATCGATGGAATTCAGGGAATACGAGCCCCAGAGAGCCGATTCTCACACGATAGAACAGGCATATACCGTATTATGCTATACAGAATTTTCCTGTGCATCCACCCACAGTCTCGGAGGATGAGCTGGTTTTGGGTTGAATCGCCATCTATCCATGGTCATTCTCACCACTCAAGGGCCGTTTTTGAATCTCTGAGTTTGAACTACCGGACAAGCGTACGAAATTGTATGGATTTTAGCGCTCCTGAATAGAGTTGCCACTTCCGAACGGCAGACTCAGCGAGAGCTCAGCGGGTTAGTCGTGTGGAATCAATGCTGAGGCAACGAGCTCAACACACTCACCCGCAGTCAACACGGGTGCGTAGTCCATCTCACCGTCGACGCCTGCTTTCAGCAGGAAGTCGGTGAGCCGCCAGATATTGTACAAGAGGACCGCGAACACGAAGTAGAACAAGCGAACGCGGTAGTCTTTCGAGGAGGTCTTCGCGAGAAAGTCACCTTTGATCGATCTGTACTCGCTCTCGATCTGCCACCGACGGCTGTAGCGCCGACAGAACGCCTCGGCCTCATCGGGCCCCACTCGGAGATTCGTCGCGAAGACGGCTGTCCCCTCCCCACTCGTCGACGGCACGTACAGGAGCCGCATTGGATGCGATCCGGATTCCACATGGATAGAAGCCGACTCAACAGCCACCTCTTGGTCGTCTCCCTCCATTTGTTCGAGTACATCCCGTTCGGAGGTGGAGACCCGCTTGGGTATGAGGTAGTTCACATCGAGGTTTGAGAGTGTCTGGAACACCTGTATCGAGTCGAACTCCCGATCACACAGCACTGTCTCGATTGGAACATACTCTTTCGCTCGTCGAACGAGCCGTCGCACAGTCCGATGGATCTGATTCGACGGGTTCTCATCCCACTCAGAGCTCTCTCGAACCGGTTCCACGGCGAGAACGAGCGGGATATTCTGTCCGATGATCGAGAGCGTTGCGAATTTGAAGGCTCGACTGTCTCTGTCTTTGGTCCCGCTGACCATCGGCATCTCCTCGGTATCCCCGTAGTAGGGAATGGCGGTGATATCGATCGCGGCAGTGACTGACCGGCGGAACGATGCTTCTGAGGCGATCACGGAGAGCAAGCGGTCCGTTGTCTCATTGAAGCCGTTTATGAGCTCGTCAGGTTCGAACTGCTTGACGGTGCGGAGGTGGGTGTCGCCATGCGGTCCGTACTCTTCGCCACGACGATATTGGAAGCGAGTCGCCCCCTGTGAGGTTCCGCACCGAACCATCCCCATGAACGTCTGTAGCTCGAAAAATTGTGTGTCCTCGTACGAGGCGTTCGACGCCCGATCCGAGTCGAAGTGTCTATAGGCGTGATCACGTGCGAGGCGCGTCGTCTGGATGATCTTCTCCTGTGAGAAGGATTCGTCTTCTACTGATTCTGCGGCTTCCTCAGTATCCTCGACGATCTCTGCCTTTGGCCGAACCTCGGGCGCTGAGATGTTACGATCGTGGACCTCTTTGACAACGAATTGGGCGGCAGCGTGGACGTATTCGTGGATCGCGTCGTCGAATCGGTTCCGCCATGCCCACGAGAACGCCGATTCGTCGGGCACTCGGCTGAAGCCGAGGATAGTCGCTACTTCCGGTTGGCGGGTGAGTAGTCGAGTGAAGTTGGCGTATGAGTCACCCGTTATCTCCATGAACACGAACGAGAGCACCATCGCGCGAAACGAGAGTGACGCAGGATGCCACGCTGGATACTCGTCTTCGATCGCGTCTATCGAGTGATCGAGGTTCTCGAACGCAGTGACGAGATCGGTTTCTTTGAACTCGTCACGGATGGTGATCCCTAGCTGGTACGCTTCGCACAGAGTGCATTCAAAAATTTTCACTAGAAGGTGAATCGTCAGAGGTGCTCATACAATATACTGAGGAAGGTTACAAATCAACGCTTTGAGTGGAAACGTTGAGTAGAACACGAATTTGCAGCTAGATTGAAATACCATTCAAGTGATATATGCTGGCTTGATTGTGGTCAATACCTTACAGTGTTACCTGAGAAGAGCACCCAGGTAAAGCACAAAGAGAGCCAGAACAACGGAATTGGCTCTGTTGAAATCCTCTGAGATTTACATTTTCGTCCTGTAATTCCACGAAATGAAGGCTCTCCCGAAGTCGCAGATTCTCCGGTTTACTGAGAAAGCGATCCATCTGGCCCGGCGAGCAGTCTCTCGATACTCCTCGAAGCTCTCCAAACACCGCTATACACCCTCTTAACACGTTGTTCTGTTGTGTCTCAAAGTTCGGAAGAACACAACTTATCGTGGCCTGCTTGACGAACTGATCGGGATGCCACGTATTCGTCGTGTTCTCGGGGTAGCCGAACTTCCTACTCCATCTACGCTCTGTAAGGCATTCAATCGACTTGATATGACCGTATGGCGTATCATATTGATTCTCTCAGCGACCCTACTTCCGGCAAGCGTCATCGGAATTGATGCGTCAGGATTCGACCGCAGTCACGCTTCGAAACACTACACGAAACGAGGCAGAACTCACGATTCAGCAGCTCAAAGTAACACTGCTGGTCGATACGAAAGTGAACGCAATCCTCAATCTCCACGTGACGACGACACGGAAACACGATAGCCAGATCGCCCCGTCGTTGATCAAGCGCAACCCCGAGAGTATTGACGTTCTGCTCGGTGACAAAGGCTACGACGACCAGAAAATCAGACGACTTGCCCGTCAACGCGAGGTTCGGCCACTGATCAAGCATCGTGAGTACACATCGCTCCATAAGGCATGGAACGCGCGGTTAGACGCTGAACTCTACGGCTAGCGAGGTCAATCCGAGACGGTCAACTCTACGCTCAAGTAAAAATATGGTGCGTTCGTCCGCTCACGATACTGGTGGAAACAGTTCCGGGAACTTACCATCGCCTGTCTCATTCATAATGTAGACCGATCACTCTGAGCAGTCAATACAGGTGAAGTATCACTCACGATTGAGTCGTCTGTTCTATCTCATCGAAGAACGCCTCAACACGGCTCGGATTTTATCACAAAATGCTCGATAGGAAGATAGAGTCTCGCCAGCAGATGCCTCTGACTCCCATTGATGCACTTCTCCATCCCACCCATCCGGACGGAACTGTTCGAGAGAGCACCCTATCGTGACAACATAGTCGGCGTCCTCAATATCGGCTGGCGTGATTTCTCGCGGTATTCGGTCGCTGATGTCGATGTCAGATTCTTTCATCACTTTGACAACCTCGTCATGGACGCTGTCGAATGGATTGACGCCCCCCGTTACAATTTCAACATCCATCCCTCGCTCATCTCGTTCACGTTCTACGAATTCCGTTGCCATCTGGCTCCGTCCAGCGTTCCCTACACAGACGAATGCGAGTTTCAGACTCCTATGTTACAGTCGTAGCGGCAAGAGTATGAGGGCTTAATCGCCTTGTATTCTGTCAGAAAGCACAATAGGCGTAGGGCGCTCCGGTAGAAGCCAAGACGGAACCACTCTTGTAAGAACGACCATTCCGGTCAGTTCGATAAGCGTCTGCGTCACGACAACGGCCGGAGCCAACTCATAGCCTGCCGGGAGCGCCAGCGCTAAAGGGAGAACAACCAACGAGTTCCGGGTGACTGAGGTGAAAACGAGCGCGCGACCCTCGCCAACGTCCATCCGGAACAGCCCGGCAGCCAGCCGCCCGAGTAACGGCATAATGACGAGAAACGCGACATATATCGGAACGGCTACCACAATCTGACCGATTGAATCCTGTACGCGGGGGAGCTGCGAGGCGATGACGACGAACAACGTTACACCCATCATCGGGACGGGCAACCAGCCCATCGTCGCTTGCCACGACTCGCCGCTTGGAGACCGTTCCGCCCATACTTCGGTGAGCCACGCGAGCGCAAGTGGAAGTGCGATGATTATCAGGAACGCCTCGATGAAGGGGCCGGCTTCGATAACCTCCGCAACCTCTGTTCCCATAAACAGCCAGAGATACACCGGAAGTAACAGGAGTTGTACCAGCATCAAGGCTGGCGTCGCCGCCGTTACCTGCTCGGCGTTGCCGCCGGCAAGATCGGTGAAGGTGATGACATAGTCGATACACGGCGTCAAGAGAACCATTAACACACCGACGAGAGCGACCGGATCGGTCGGGAGAAACCGAGTGAGTCCCCACACGATGACGGGAACAACGAGGAAGTTCATCCCGAGCGCGGCCGCTAAGAAACGCCCGCCGGAACCGAACGAACGGAATTTCGAGAAACGTTACGTACAGTCCACCTACGTAACAAACTGCAGTGGCGCGCGCTGTCGCGCCCTCGTGGCGCGACGACACTGTGCGAGGGATGACTGAGTGAGTGGAACGAACGAAGGAATCGGTTGGGGAGGGGTGTGGCTGTAGTGCTGCGGCGGTCTGACCTGGTGGGCTGAACGGGCGAGGCGCGCCTCGCGGGATCTGCGGCGGCCCTATCCGAGTGGAACGAGGATATCCGCCACAGATCCCGCCGAGCGGGCCGAGGGCGTTCAGGTCTCATAATCGCTCTCAGTACTACAATCCACTTTGATCCACCAGCAGACACCCAAAGTTGCCCGTGCTACTAGCAACTCTTATCGATCGGTTGTTTCAGACGAGAACTTATCTGAAGAAGAGGATTTCAACAGAACCACGGAATTCAATAGGGCGATCAACCGATTACTCCGCCGACATCTACCTCAATTTTGGCTGTGGTTGCTGGCTGGACACAATCAATAATTATCACTTCAAGTAAGACGGACGCAGTAAATTATAAAGTTAGCATTATCTAATTATTTCTCAATGCTGAGCGCGATCATGGAAGACTATCTTAAAGCGATCTATTATCTCCAGAACGAAGCGGACGACCGGGTACGAACCTCGGTGCTCGCTGAGTATATGGATGTAGAGCAACCGACGGTTACCAGTATGATGAAAAAGTTATCAGAGCGTGATTTCGTGCTGTACGAACCCTACAAGGGAGTTGAGCTCACTGATACTGGAGTTCCCATTGCTCTCGAAATTATTCGCCATCACCGACTGTTAGAACGATATCTGACGGACCACCTCGAGTATGATTGGGCAGAGGTACACGACGAAGCAGATCGCCTCGAACACCACATCAGCAGTAAGTTTGCCGACCGGATTGCAGAGCAGCTAGGACAACCAGCGGTTGACCCGCATGGCGACCCAATTCCCACCGCGGATCTGGATATATCGGGAGCAAAGGATGGTGAACGTCTTGTTGATCATCAAGTGGGTGACAGCGTTCAGATCGTACGGGTTCCGGACACCGATCCAGATCTCCTCCGGTACCTGTCCAAACATGGGATTCTCCCCGGAACTGTCGTAGATGTTGTCGAGATTGCGCCATTCGGAATGGTCACACTTGACCCTGATAGCGGAGATGATCCGGTTGCGCTACCCGAAGAAGTCGCATGTTCCATATCCACCCAATCTCTCACACAGAGTTCTCACTGAGAAGCTCGGAAGTTTGCTAGTATATTTTTAGTTTAGACTTGCTCAAAGTTTAGATAGATCTAATTTATATATTGGGCTAATCCACTATCACATATGGGTATCCGAATAGTCAACCCGTCGAGGAGATCATGCCCTCGATAGATTACGAGAGTGCGGCAGATGTCACCAAACGACTCGAACAGCGTTTGGTTGAATCACTCTCTGGTGAAACGAGCGTCAGTCGTCGCACGGTACTCGGCAGTCTTGGTGTCGCGGGAAGTGCTGCCGTTGGACTCGGGAGTTCACGTGCAAGTGCGTCACTCGACCACGAGGGCGATGATACACACGGTAACTTCGGTGCGGTGGGCGAATACCGAGATTTGGACTTCGATCCGCACGAGTTTCTCGCCGCGTTCAATACCGGAGACAGCGGGCAGGATAACGTGCCGCAGCAAGTCTACGAGGAGGATGGTCGAACCGTACGGGAGTTCGAATTCACCGCGGTCGACACAACGATCACCATCGCTCCGGGCGTCGAGTTCCAAGCGTGGGCGTTCAACGGTCAGGTTCCGGGGCCCACGATCCGTGCCGTTGAGGGCGACCTAATCCGCGTTAAATTCACGAACCTGGGTCGGCACGCACATACGATTCATCCGCATCTGAAGAATCTCAACCCGCGAATGGACGGAATCCCCCAAAACGGGCCTGGTGTCCTTGAAACGGGTGAATCATTCACCTACGAGTGGATCGCCCAGCCCGCCGGTACGCACTTCTATCACTGCCACTCGCTCCCGCTGAAAGAACACATCCACCGGGGACTCTACGGCACGATCATCGTCGATCCAGACCCCGAACGGGTCAGGGAGAATCCACGCGACTACGTCAATTACCCCGGCCCGATTACCGACGACATGCGGACGCGGTTCGTCGAAGAGGCGAAGAGCCGGAACCACGAGTACGCCGAAAACGGCGCCGTCAACGAGATGGTCATGGTGATGAACTCGTTCGACACCAACTTCGACGGCGGGAACGAGGTCTACGCGGCGAACACACGGGCGTTCGCATACGGGGTCGGTAGTACCGACGGCACCGGCAACTGGACGGCGGGCGAGACGAAGCGTCCCATCCAGATCGACAAGAACGAACGGCAACGCGTGTATCTCTCCAATGCGACTGAGTTCGACCTCATCAACTCGTTCCACACGCACTCGCAGTTCTTCGATTACTATGACCACGGGACTACGCTGACACCGACGCGCAAGACCGTGGACACGATCATGCAGACGCAGGCGCAACGCGGTATCATCGAACTCGACTACTCAGATCACGAACCCGGGCTGTACATGTTCCACGCCCATCAGTCCGAGTTCGCCGAACTCGGCTGGATGAGCTTCTTTGAGGTGGTCTAATATGGCGAATAAGACACAAAACCCGACGCCAGACGGTGGTGTATCTACTGAAAACGAGGTCACACAGCCGCTCGGACTACCGCGATGGGTCAGCGCGATACTCCCGGTCGTGTTGCTCGTACTCGTCTTGGGTGTGTTCGCGTTTACGTCACCACTCGCGAGTATTCAGAGCCAGAGTGGTGAACCGCTTCCCGACGTGACGATCACGCACACGACGCTTCCGAGCGACGAAACGGTCGTGTTACACGTAACGAACAACGGGCCCGATTCCGTGACGATAGCACAGGTCCTCGTCGATGAGGCCTACTGGAATTTTCAGGTCGAAGGAGCTGGTGGCGACCAAACGCTCGCTCCGATGGAAAGCGCACAGATCGTGATCCCGTATCACTGGAATCCGGGATGGGATCTCAACGTCGCCCTCGTACTCTCTGACGGGGCGACATTCGAGAATACGATCGTCGCTCCGAGTCAGGCACCCGGATTCAGCCTCAGCCTGCTCTGGACGCTTGCAGTCATCGGGCTGTTCGTCGGTGTGATCCCAGTCGCATTAGGAATGCTGTGGTTCCCCTACATCAAGACGATGAGCGATCGGTGGCTGCACGCCGTGCTCTTGTTCGCGGCCGGCGTCCTCGGTTTCTTGGCGTTCGACGCCGGGTTCGAGGCGTTCGAACTCGCTCAACGAGTTCCGGGCGCGTACGAGGGCGACCTTTTGGTCGTCTTCGGGATCCTCGGCGCGCTCACTCTCGTTCAGGCAATCAGCGCGTGGCGCAAAGGCCGTGTCGCCGCCGGTGACAGTCGGGCGAGTAACGGTCTCTGGATCGCATATCTGGTTGCGATCGGAATCGGCCTACACAACCTCGCGGAAGGGCTGGCGATCGGGAGTTCGTTCGCACTCGGGCGTGTGTCGCTCGGCGCGTTCCTCGTGATCGGGTTCATGCTCCACAACGTGACGGAAGGCCCGGCCGTCGTTGCACCGGTCGCCCGCGGAGAGCGTCCGTCGTTCAAGCACTTCGCCGCGCTCGGCGTCATCGCCGGTGCCCCCGTCATCCTCGGCGGGTGGATCGGTAGTCTCGCGTACTCTCCGACGATCGGAGCCTTCTTCCTCGCGATCGGGGTTGGTGCGATCCTACAGGTCAACTGGGAGATCGCGGGAATGGTTCGGGATGCAGGCGGTCGCGTGGCTAGCGCCACGAACCTGCTCGCGTTCCTGCTCGGCCTCGGCGTGATGTACGTGACCGACTTCTTCGTGGCGCTCTGAGAGGTACCATCCATCTCTGTTCCAATGGCACTCAAATCCTACAATCGACGGACGGTATTGCGACTCAGTACTGCCGCCTTGGCGACGCTCAGCACCGCCGGATGTTTGAACGGACAGTCACCGTCGACCCTGACCGTCACGATGCCCGACGATCACACGTTCGAGCCGAAGACTGCGACGATCGAAACCGGAGGGACAGTGACGTGGACGAACGAGAGCGACGTCCAGCACACGGTCACAGCGTATGAAGACGAAATTCCTGCCGAGGCCGTATACTTCGCAAGTGGTGGCTTCGAGTCAGAGCGTGCTGCGAGGAACCGGGTTACTGAGGGACTCATCGCCCCGGGAGAGAACTACGAGCACACGTTTGATCAACCCGGAACGTACGGGTACTGTTGTATTCCGCATGAAAGTTCTGGAATGGTCGGGACAGTTCGAGTGAGATGATCTGACAGGAATGTTAATAATCTAATCCATAGTATTTATTAATATTTAACATAATATGGACCAGATATCGCAGTAGAGTTAATAAATCTGTAGCGGCAAGCGGTGAGTAATGACCTCACCTGACGACGATTCCCACGACAAACGTGGCGAACCACCGAACCGAACCCACACGCACGAAGAGGGATCTCAGCATCGTCACGAGTCTATTCAGCATACAAAGGGTGTCGATGACACCCCACCACCACACGGACAAGGGGATGTTACACAGTTCTCAGTTCCGGAGATGGACTGTCCCTCGTGTGCAGGGAAAGTTGAGAACAGCGTCGAAAAACTGGACGGGATCAACAGTCTCGACCCGCAAGTGACGACGGGAACGTTGACAGTCTCATACGACCGCGAGCAAACCAGCGCTACCGAGATAGCGGATCGGGTCGAAAAAGCTGGATACACCGTCGAAGACGTCGACGAAATAACGACGAAATTCACGGTGCCCGAGATGGACTGCCCCTCGTGTGCGGGGAAGATCGAAAAGTCACTCGGCAAAGCTGGAGTCACAGCATATGAGACCCAGCCAACGACCGGAACCGTCGTTGTCACGTACGATTCTTCGGAAACCAGAGAAGCCGAGATAATCTGTGCTATCGAACGTGCTGGATACGAGGTTACAGACAGTTCGAGCGACGAGTCCGAAGGTCAGAACGCGACCGAGGAACGCGAGAGCATCTGGGTGAGTCCGCGGGCACTCAAGACGTGGATCAGCGGTGGATTCGTTGCCCTCGGTCTGCTCCTTGAATTCTTCCTCACTGGGCAGAACGTACAGATTGCGAGCCTTCTCGGCACGGAGCTTTTGATTGCTGACGGACTGTTCCTTGTCGCCGTCGCCTTCGGGGGCCAAGAGATCCTTCGCAACGGATACTACTCAGCGCGGAATTTGAACCTCGATATCGACTTCCTGATGTCGGTAGCTATCCTCGGGGCGTTGATCGCGAGCCTCGCATTCGGTGAAGCGCTTTACTTCGAAGCCGCCACTCTCGCGTTCCTGTTCAGCATCGCCGAGCTGCTGGAACGGTACTCGATGGATCGCGCCCGGAATTCGCTCCGGGAGTTGATGGACCTCTCGCCGGACGAAGCGACCGTCAAGCGAGACAGTAGTACGGAGACGGTTCCCGTCGACGAGGTCGCTGTCGGTGACGTCGTCGTCGTGAAGCCGGGCGAGAAGATCCCGCTAGACGGGACCGTCGTCGACGGTGAAAGCGCGGTCAATCAGGCGCCCATCACGGGGGAAAGCGTGCCCGTCGACAAGACGATGGGAGACGAGGTGTACGCCGGCACGATCAACGAAGAGGGGTATCTCGAAGTGGAGGTTACCTCCGAAGCCGGCGATAACACGCTCTCGCGTATCGTGGAGATGGTCGAAGACGCTCAATCGAACAAGACCGAGCGCGAGCAGTTCGTCGAGCGCTTCTCGACGTACTACACGCCGGTCGTCGTCGCTTTCGCCATCCTGACGACAGTGGGGAGCCCGTACGTCCTTGGAACCACGTGGCCCACGGCCGTCGTCTACGGGCTGACGTTACTGGTACTGGCCTGTCCGTGTGCGTTTGTCATCTCAACGCCCGTCTCTGTGGTATCTGGTATCACGAGCGCCGCGAAGAATGGGGTCCTGATCAAGGGCGGTAACCATCTCGAAGCGATGGGCGCCGTCGACGTCGTCGCCTTCGACAAGACGGGGACGCTCACGAAAGGTGAACTAACTGTCACTGACGTCGTTCCACTGAACGAAAATTCCGAAGAAGATGTCCTCCGATGTGCGCGTGGGCTCGAACAGCGGAGCGAACATCCCATCGGCGAGGCAATCGTCGCTGAAGCCGGTAGTATGGGGGTCGAAAAGCGCAATATCGATGACTTCGAAAGCATCACCGGAAAGGGAGTGCGTGCCGATCTCGGCGGCACGCCGCACTTCGCCGGGAAGCCGGGTCTGTTCGAGGAGTTAGGCTTCGATCTCTCACACGTCCATGCGACGACCGACGGGGGTGTCGTCAGGCAGACTGCCCGGCAGATCTGTGATCGGAACAACTGCCTCGATCTGCTCGAAGAGACAGTTCCGAAGCTTCAGTCGGAAGGGAAGACGGTCGTCCTCGTCGGCACAGAAGACGAACTTGAGGGTATCGTCGCCGTGGCCGACGAGATCCGTCCCGAAGCAGCGCGAACGATCGCTCGGCTCAGGGATCTCGGCGTCTCACGGACGGTCATGCTGACCGGCGACAACGAGCGAACTGCTCGCGCGATCGCTGATCAAGTCGGAGTCGACGAGTACCGGGCAGAACTGCTCCCAGACGAGAAAGTGGCTGCCGTCAAGGAGCTCATTGAGGAACACGAGGGCGTCGCGATGGTCGGTGATGGCATCAACGACGCTCCAGCGCTCGCGACGGCAACGGTGGGTATTGCGATGGGCGCAGCCGGAACGGACACCGCGTTGGAGACGGCCGACATCGCACTAATGGGTGACGACCTCGCGAAGCTCCCGTACCTCTACGAGCTTGCGAACGACGCAAACGGCGTCATCCGGCAAAACATCTGGGCCAGCCTCGGTGTCAAGGCCGGACTCGCACTTGCGGTCCCGTTCGGGTACGTTCCCATCTGGCTCGCCGTCCTCGCCGGCGACGCGGGAATGACGATGGCCGTGACCGGGAACGCGATGCGACTCTCTCACGTCGAACCGGAGACAGAGAACAACTGACGCTTGAGAGTCGTAATACCGGACATTACGAATTTATCAGATCAAAACGTATGAGTCAACACGGGCATGCTCACGAAGAGACGGAAGAATATGAACTAACAACCGAAACAGGCAGCAGTACGCGCCGACTTGCCCTCGTAGCGGTCGTCAATTTCCTTGGCTTTCTTGCCGAATTGGCTGGTGGACTCCTCTTCGGTTCGGTTGCTCTCATCAGCGATGCACTCCACATGCTATTCGACATGCTTGCATACGCGATGGCGTTCGGCGCGAGCTACACCGCGGAACGATTCGAAGGCGGTGCTGAGTGGTCGTACGGACTCCATCGACTGGAGCCGGTTGCTGCGTTTCTCAACGGGATACTGCTCGTTCCGATGGTCGGGTACATCCTGTGGGAATCATATCAACGGTTCCTGGACCCGGTTGAGATCGATCCGACAATGACGCTGATCATCGCCGGCGGCGGCTTGCTTGTCAACTTGGGATCGGTCTATATCGTACAAGGGGGCGAGATGAGCCTCAACGAGCGCGGCGCATTCTATCACCTTCTCGGCGATGCCGGTGGATCAGTCGCGGTGATCATTTCGACACTCGCCGTCGTCACGTTCGATTTACCTGTCGCCGACCCGGTGGCTGCCATCTTCATCGGCGTGTTAGTGCTCGTTTCGGCAGGAAAGGTACTCCGCGGAAGCACCTCAATTCTCTTAGAACGGAGCCCTATCTCACCGGATAAACTTCGAAATAAACTGACAACTGTCGATGGCGTTGAAGACGTCGACGACATACACGTCTGGCAAGTATGTAGTCAGTTGACCGTAGCAACAGTGCGTCTTCAGTATGAGCCCACATCACTAGACCAACATCAGGCGATCCGCTCTCGCGTCCATCAGCTTCTTTCCGACCATGAAATCGATCACGCAACCGTCGAACTAGTGGGTGAGATTGAGATGGACCCGGAGATTGCCGACAACACGAGTCACAACCACTAATTTTCAAATGACAGAAATAACGACACGGATTCAGTCTGTCGGGAGTGCAGTTGGGCTCACGTACGGCTCAACGGTTATTGGGTCGATAATTGTCACCATCGTTGCCGCACTGCTGGGCGCATTCGGGGTCGATGTAACCGCTCGTCCATCGTTGCGCCTCGTAATGAGCACGATCTTGTTACAGGGGGTGACATTCGGAGGGCTCTCAATCCTCTATCTCAGATTCCGAGATCTCGACTTCGAATTCGTTTCGCTTTCGATTCCGGACAGGCGAGATGTTGCTGTAATCATCGGGGGGATAGGTACACTTCTCGGATTGCTCATTGTCTCATCACGCGTTATCTCCTCGCTCGGACTGGAATCAGCAGAAAACCAAGTAGTAACAGTTGGTCAGCAAAATCCGACAGCTTTTCTAATTCTCATTCCTCTATCATTTCTGCTAGTCGGTCCGGGCGAAGAGCTGTTATACCGAGGACTGGTTCAGGGGACACTCCGAGAAACGCTACATCCAACCCGTGCAATCGTTCTTGCGAGCGCCCTCTTCGCATCGATCCATCTCTTCTCGTTGAGTGGAGAAGGGAAGCTCGTGTACGTCGGTATCGCATTCGTTCTAGCTCTGGTACTCGGTACGACCTACGAGTACACCGATAACCTCGTTGTTCCGGCTCTGATTCACGGTGCGTACAATGCGATTCAATTCACGAGCGCGTATCTGACGGCAACAAGTGGAATGTAACTGTCTGCTATCTGTGGGTCTCAGATCTCAGTTCTTTCGACAGCAAACCCTCAGTTTGCTTGTGAAGCCCGTCCGACTGTTGCCGAACATATTCGCTTGCCTTCTCAAAAACAGGAATTTTGCAGTCCTCGTTTGTCGCGACAGCCCAATGTGTCGAATGAACCATGACGACACCTTTCGGCGCCCCCGGAACCGGACTGTCCCGGCGAGAATTTCTTGCTGCGACCGGCGTGACGGGCGTATCGGCGTTGGCGGGCTGTTCATCAAAAACAATTAACGCCCCGACAGCAGCTACAGGCACACCGAGTGAAGCCCAGACGACATCGTCTGACCTTCCCTACACCAGTCCTCCGACGGTGGTCAACGTCGACGAGCAGGGAGGCTCTGTGACGATGGGGACGCAGCCGGCACGACACGCCGTCCACCCGCTCGATTCAATGGGTGGTCCAGTTGAGTTGCCGCGTGTCTGGGCGTGGCAGGCCGACGACAACGATCCGAGCGTTCCAGGCCCGATCCTCCGTACGACCGAAGGTAACGACATGGAAGTGACGCTCGACAACACGAACGGGCGTAGACCGCACACGATCCACTTCCACGGTGTCACGAAGACGTGGAAAAACGACGGCGTCCCGACGTCGACCGGGATCAAAGTTCCCGCGGGCGAGAAGCACACCTATGAGATTCCGGCGAACGTTCCGGGGACGCACCTGTATCACTGCCACCTCCAGACCCACCGCCACATCGATATGGGGATGTACGGGATCTTCCGGGTCGATCCCGAGGGCTACGAACCGGCGGACCGGGAGTACTTCATGACGATCAAAGATTGGGACTCGCGGATCCCGAAGAAGTGGGCTGGTGAAGCGGACTTCACGTACAACACGGCCTCACGCAATCCAGACGTCTTCACCGTTAACGGGAAGAGCGCGCCCCGGACGCTCCACCCCGAACAGGGCTCTCCGATCATCGTCGATAAGGGCGATTTAGTCCGCATTCACCTCGTCAACGGTGGGTACATGTCCCACCCAATGCACATACACAACCACCGCTTCCAGCGCGTTGAAAAGGACGGCGGGATCGTCCCGGAAGCCGCCCGACACGACATCGACGTCACGAATATCGCCCCCGCGGAACGGCACACGATCGAGTTCACGGCTGACGCGGATCCCGGGATCTACCTCATGCACTGCCACAAAGTCAACCACGTGATGAACGGGTCGTTCTACCCCGGCGGCATGCTTACCGGGGTGGTGTACCGCTCCGTCATGGACTCGGACATCTTCAGCCAGCTCATGGAGTACGCCGGCTACGAACCGAACTGACACGATCAGAGACACCTTTCTGAACCATCCCGAACGGGACTCTACAGAATGGTCCCACGCGTATACAGACTCCCGGGGAGGTCACGCAATGCGTCTCGGAGGAGCGAGGAAGAGACAGATAATTGTGTGCGGATCACAAATCACTCGTAATGGCTCTGAGAGGCCGTGGAGAGAATGCAGATGGCGACGGACCGGGGCCTCGGCGGAGGTCGATCCGACTGCTCATCCTGATTTCTGTCGGGGTTAGCCTCCTTTCGCTGATCCCAACAGTTTCGGCCCACGGTGGCGCTGAGTCGTCGGGTCTCTCACAGTCGCACGGACTGGCGATCGCAGGTATCGGCGCCTTCGCAGTCGGTGCGCTCGTCCTCCTCAAGCGAAGGGGGAAGATCTCACCGAGAACCGCACTGTACGGAATTGCGGTCGGCATCGGAGTTGCTATCGTCGGCGCTATCCTCTTCGAGGGACTGGCTCCGGATCCGACGTATCAGGCGGATTCAATGCCGTTTCCGCGGTCGTGGTATCAGCCGCTCGCGATAGGAACTGGCCTGTTAGTCGTGGTTGCGAGTTTCATCACCGGACTCGTGCGATGGACGACACGTCCCCGGTATATGGCTCTGGGAATGCTGCTTGGCGGCTGGATACTGTATCCGTATCTGCTGCCCGGCTTCAGCGGCTACACCAACCCAATAGGGTACGGGATCGTCATCGCGACACCGCTGCTCGTCGGATACATTCTCTGGAAGGACGTAGGCGCGGCGCTGTCGACGATCCTTCAGGATCCGGTGGCGCGTCGGTTCGGATTCAGCGTCGGAGTCATGGTGAGCCTCTTCTTTATGGCGACGACAGGATACCTGTCTTTCTTCAATGAAGAGGGGGACCCGCAAGAAACGACTGTGACGGTTCTGAACGTACTGTATCAGATAGTGCGATGGCCAACCCTTGAGGTATTGCTTCCCGATATCCCGTTTTTCATCGCAATCTCTCCTGGAGTGGTCATCGTGCTCGGACTACTCGGCGTCCTCGTGGGGTTGAACGCGGCCGCCGTCGCTCACTCGTGGCGTCTCGATCGGCAGGCGGGGGCGACGCAGAGCACGGCCGGGACAGCGACGGTCGTCGGTGCGTGTACGTGTGGATGCTGTGGCCCACTCGTCTCCCAAGTCGCCGTCATCGCGGCCGGCCCGACGATCGCGGCGCCGATATACTGGATCTTCGTCGATTCGGCGTCGCCGCTCAGTTCAATATTCCTGTTAGGGAGCATCGCACTGTTCACCGGCACGCTGGTGTATTCGATTGACTCCCCAGCACCTGTCCGACAAGAGTCGTCTGAGATCAGTACGGGGATCACAGAATAGACATTCCGGCCACGCCGATCCTCGGTTACTGGTCCCAGCGAGCCCTATTGAGCGCGAAGTGACGATTAACGGGCTAGTAACTCGGATTAGGACGCCTCGGACGGGGGATACTGTGGCTCTAGCGAGGAAGTACCAATTAGGACCGCTACGGGCTAACGCGGAATTCACCATGTTTCATTCCGAGGAAGTACGCGACCACGGAGAACACGATCATCGAGGGAAGAACCATCATGAAGACGGTCGAGGGTGTCATCACCATGGTCAACGCGACCGTTGCGACGGCGACAATCACAGCGAGCGGAATCACTGAGCGCACGAAATCAAATTCCATAGTAGTAGTAGTAGCGTCTGGACAGGAATAGTACTTTACCAACAGAAGCGATATGGATCCAGTTAGCGACTACAACGATCGGATCAACGACGGGGGGAACGATGGACAGCCACTCTCCATACTTCGTCAGTAGAACGACCCGGAATCAGGTTCGTTCGGAAATATACCTCGCTACCCGAGGAGTTTCCGGCGAGTGTTTACCGCGAGCACCCCACCGCCAGCAATGACCGCAGCCGCTGCCGTCAGCGGATTGAAGAACCCGACAGCCAACGCCGTGAGGGCGATGCCGTTGTAGGAGAACGCGAGGAGATTGTTCTGTTTCACGCGACGGCGGGCCGCTCCCGCGAGGTCGAAGGCGGTTTCGACGGAGCTGATGTCGTCGTCGACGATCGCAACATCGGCGGCGTCGGCGGCCAACGCCGTCCCGCCGCCCAGCGAGATACCGAGGTCGGCGGCAGCGAGCGCCGGCGCGTCGTTGGTGCCGTCACCGACCATCGCGACCTGGCCGTTGGATTTGAGCCGCCGGATCGTCGCCGTCTTCCCCTCCGGCGGAACCGTCGCAAAGACGTGCGTCACGGCGTCGTGTCGCTTGAAGAAGTCTGTCGCCTCCTCGTCGTCGCCGGTCAGGACCACGATCTCCGTGCCTCGTTCCCCGAGCCGAGAGACGGTGTCGTCCCAGCCCTCTCGCGGCTCGTCCCCGACGACGATCAGTCCCTCTGCCGTCCCGTCGCGACCGATCACAACCGGTAGCTGACCGAATCCCTGAGCGTCGGCGACCCGAGACCGGATGTCGTCGTCGACGGTCCACCCCTGTTCCGCGAACAGATCGAGGTTCCCGACGAGAAACGACGTGTCGCCGATCACGCCGTCGATACCGGACCGGTGGTTCGTGAACTCGCGTATCCGATCGGCGCGTTCCGCTCCAATAGCGTCATCTACCGAATCCGACTGCTCCTTTGTGCCGTCACCCCCGTTACTGCCCGCGAATGCCGTCGTGATAGCGTTTGCGGCGGGGTGTGACGCCCGTTGTTCGAGCGCGGCGACAGCGTCGAGCAGCTCGGGGGGCGCGTCCGCTTCGATCACCTCCATCTCCCCAGTTGTGAGTGTCCCCGTCTTATCGAAGACGACGATATCGACGTCGCGGAGCCGTTCGAAGACTGTTTCGTCGAAGATGATGATCCCGCGCCGGAGCGCACTGGAGAGACTCTTCGCGACCGACAGGGGCGTCGCAAGTCCGAGAGCCCACGGCGAGCCGGCAAGGATGATCAACAGCGCGAGGAGGACGGCATCTGGGAGACCAATCCCAAATGCGAGTACACCGACGCCGCCGACCGAGACAGCGGCTCCGACGACGAGGGAGACGGCGTACGACGCGAGTTGATCGGCATGGCGTTGGACGGCGTGAGTCGCGCTCTGTAGGTCCCAGACGGCGGTCGTTATCCGGTCGATACTACTCGTTACGTCTGGGCCGACACGGACCAACGCTGCACCGTCCGTCACGATCGACCCCCCGATCACGTCGTCTCCGGCGCGTTTGAGCACCGGAAGCGATTCACCTGTCACGATCGCTTCGTCGACGGTACAGCTGTCTTCAACCAGTTCACCGTCTATTGGAACACGTTCGCCCTGTCGAACGAGCACGACATCCCCTGTATTGAGATTCTCCACGCGAACTTCCTCAGTCTCTCCGTCCGAGTCGTACGTTCGTGCACTCTTGACCTGTGATATGGTGAGCTCGGTGAGACGATCAAGTGCCCGCTGTTTGATTGACGATTCGTAGAATACCATCGCGGTAACCGCGGCCGTGACGATGATCGCGAGATCAAAGAAAATGTCGTTTTGCCCGAGGATAACGGCAGCCGTACTGTACGTGTACGCGCTGATGGCGGTGAGCGCGACCAACAGATCGGTGTTCGGGCGTCGCATTTTGAGACTGATATACGCGCCACGCAACACTGGCAGACCGGTAAAGACGAGAATGATACCAGTCATCACGAAATACAGTCGGAGAAATACGAATGCCCCTTGGCTGTCTAACCGAAATGCGCCCTCAAATATTTCGAGCACTTGCCAGTCGAAAATCGACGCGAGCTGCGCTGGATAGAGGATCGCAACGTATGGGACCAACAGAAACACACCGAAGAGGAATCCAACGGAGTATCGCATCCCCAAGAGCTGGTCGTCTCGGCGCTTTCGAATCCCACCCATCTCCCGTGATCGACGTGTCGTGCCACCGGCCTCTCCCACGTCTGATGAGGCATCCTCACGGAGATACGCCGTGTACCCCAGAGTGCTCAACGCCTCGCGCAACGATTCCTTCGAAGCAGTGTCTGGATCGTGTTCAACTCGGATCGTCTCCGTGACGTAACTCGCCTCGGCGCTGGTCACTCCCTCTTGTTTCTCGGCGAGAGATTCAAGATACGCCTCACACGTCGCGGAGTACATACCGTCGATCCGGAGAAACGTCCGAGAACGATGCTGATCAGTAGGAACCGCGTCTTCCTCTTGATCGATCCTGTTCTCAGTTGTCTGGGTGGTATCGAGGGAATCGGGAGCTCCAAGCGTCGTGTACACATCGTGGCACCCACTTGAACAGAATGACCGCTCACTAACAGTCTCGAATGTGGAAGATTGAATCACACGGCCACACAAGTCACAGTTGCCAGTCATATCTCAGTATCGGTGGGTCCGTCTATCTGTCCGATATCAGATCGATATAAATAGAGATGATGGTACACTCTTTGTTTCCCAAAGTGCTTAAGTGGTAGAGTGTCAATTGCTTATACCTCGGTACGCAGGTCGTGTTTATGTCTTTGTTGCTCTCTCCTACTCAGACACATTCTGTAGTAAATATCGTGTCGATCGATGATGTCCACGCCTATACAGTACATCCTGTCGATAGTATAATATATAGGAGGACTCAAAAACATAAATAATAGTATATTTTAATAACGAAACGAAGGCACGCATCAGATCCATCCTCCGAGGTTGTGCGTTCGGACCCGGTTCCGAGAATAATCGCAAGAATGCAAGCAGATGGTTTGCTACACAATCTGCATAATGTACAATGCGCACGAAATCTGAATGATGAGGGAAATCACCCAAATCCAATGTTAGTCGTTCGTAGCTTGCTCGCTCAGCATCCCCACAACTTCCTGAACACGTTCCGCATCGGCTTCGATACCACGCTCCCGGAGGATCTGGAGGGCGACCTCATCACCATGATCCGCAATTACCCGGAGACACGCATCTTGAAACTCTCTTCCCTCAAATTTGGGAACATCAAACATAGAGCACGCAGCAGTTACCGATGATCGCATCCGGGTGACGCCATCCCACGTGTCCTCCCGGACATAGAAGCCGTGCATATCGGTCTCATCAAAGGAGAAGGCCGGTCCACCGGTGGATTCGTCCACATCCTCCTCATCCTGCTCAGGAATGGACTCAGTCTCCGACTCTGTGTCCTCAGTAGTTATCTCTTCATCCGGTTGCGGTTCATCCTGGGTGTCAGTACGTTCGTCGTCATCCGATTCGGCTCCTTCCCCCGTTTGTTTGAGCTGTTCAGCGACGTCCCCGAAACGGTCGTCCTCATTAGGCATGGCTGTGTTCCTCCACGAGGTCCGCTAAGTGGTCGAAATTCGTGATCTGGTCGCAATCTTCGTCGAACTCCGAGACCGGCATTCCTTGCTTGAACGCGCGAGAAATCGCGGTCCGTTCGCGAATCCCTGGCTTCGGAATACTATCGATGGTGCGTCCCGAATCATCGAGGGCATCGAAGATCTCCGGGTCCACACGAGCGTACTCGGGGACGAATGAACCGAACTCCCGGTTGAGATTTTCAACGAGAGTCCGATGCTCGTTGCGTTGTCCCATTGTTTCGCGAATCATATTCGGAGTGACTGCGAGGATATCCAACCCGATATTCTGCCGGATTGGGGAGATCTGGCGTTCAATCATCTTATTGAGGCCGTTGATCGAGCCAGCACGCGGGATTAGCGGGATTATGACGCGCTGGACGGCGATGAGGGCGTTGTCGGAGAGTTTTCCACGGCCGCCTGCGGCATCAATTATCACGTAGTCGTATCCGTTTTGAATGAGCGGATCGACGACGTTCCGTCGAAGCTTCACGTCTGCGAACCGTTCGTCCTTCAGCCTCGTCTCGACGTTCTCGAGCTCGTTACTCGACGGGAGTAGGTGAACGCCGAAGTCCGTCTCTATAAGCAGGTCTTCGGGGTCCTCACCATCGATAAGGGCGTCACCGAGGTTCGCATCTCGGTCGTACGTATCGTCGTATCCCAACTGGGTCGTCATGTGCCCGTCCTTATCCAGATCCAATAGTACCGTCTCATGGCCACGAGCAGCGAGTCGATCAGCGATGTTGAGCGCGATCGTGGATTTCCCTACCCCTCCCTTGAGCAACGAGACAGCTGCTCCGGGGAGCCCTTCAAACTCGTCAGCACTCATAGCTCAGCACCCCGTAAGAAGCGGATTTTGTACATTTTGTAGGTAATGTACATTGGGTAGATGTTAAAGGTTGCGCGAGTTTTGTCGATAATGTACGTTTTGTACTGGTCATACGCGGTCAATGAAGCTCGTCCATGTTAATTCTGTGTCAGACAGATTGCGTACGCTATCTACATAATTTACATTTTGTACATTATGTAAATTGTTGGCGCAATCTCAATTGTCATAGTCACCGTCGACTCTACGCAATCTACATAATTTAGATTATCAGCATTTCACACGTATTCATCGCAATCTTTGCCACCCACACGAACCAATTGAAGAAGCCCAATTTGCATTATCTACATTATCCACATTATGTGGATTGGCTATGAGATCTACATTCTTCAGTCATTCAATAGGAGAGCCCTGAGTGATAGAACTCAGACAGAGCCGTTCTACCCAGTCCTCTAGTAAGTCTTTTAACTGTTACCGGATTATTGGTAACCACCAGATGTATGAGGTGCTCGACGACACCGCGGCGCAGGTCATCCTCACTATCGAGAGTGGTGACTCCATCCGCCGTGTCGCCCAACACCTCCACACACCGTACGAGACAGTGAGACAGGCCGTCAATCGGCTGGAAGACGCAGGCTACGTCTCCTATGACGACGGCCTCTCAGTCGTCGACGAGCGCGTACGCGACGCAGCACTCGAGCTCGTCGCTGCCAGCGCCGGCGTCAGTCCACCCTCCATCGAGGAAACATACGTCGTCCCTCAATTCGGTGACTGGCCGTTCGCGTTCACGCGGATCGACGCCGTCTACGTGTGGACTCAGGGCGGCTACCAGATCGGTCGCGAGCCCGACGACTATCCACTGTTCCTCGCTGTTCGTGAGCAGGACGTCGACGCCTGGGAGGGGTTCTTCGAGTCCTTCGACCTCCCGACCGCATTCGAACGACAGCCCCAAGACGAGCTTAACGAACCGCTACAGATGGTCCTCGAGCCCCGCCCATCACTCGACATCGAATACGTCGAGGGGTACCCGGTGATACCGAGAGCAGAGGCGATCGAGTACATGCGCGAGAACTACGCCCAGTTCCAGTCGGCGCTGGCGATGCTCGACCAGATGTACGAGGACCTCGACCTCGGCGTCACGTATCGAGAGACCGAACGGGCCCAGCCATGAGCTTCAACAACCGAAGTGACGCGCTCATCGAACTGCTCGAAGAGCTCATCCAAGAAGGCCACGAGTACGTTCTCGTCGGCGAGTACGCTGTCTCAGCGTTCAATGCTGAGAGCGCGAAAAACTAGAGTCAAACAGTCCTCGGACACAGCGGTTCGATCACCCGTCGTGGTCAATATACCCGGCTTCCCATTCAGTCCGAGCTTCGATCTCTCTAGTGCCCCGGCGAGTAGTGTTGTACTCGTTGGTCCGCCGGTCGCGCTGACTTTTTTCGATGAGTCCCTTCTCAACGAGCGTGTCAAGGTTGGGATAGAGCCGACCATGATGGATTTCCTTTTCGTAGTAGTCCTCGAGCTCGTCTTTGATCGCGAGTCCGTGGGGGTCATCAAGTCCGGCAACTACGTACAGCAGATCGCGCTGAAAGCCAGTGAGATCGTACATGTCACAATTTACTCGTTCGAGTTTTGAAATACTACTGATCTGGCTCTGTTTAGAGCTAAGGGATTCATCACTCCTCTCGTGGGTCACCAACCGGTATTTCACCATATTCTGGACATGAGAACCATCCCTGTCCGAATGCTCCACCCATCCCTTGGTCCGGGTTCCATTCGTGTTCATCCCCATAATGTGGATAGTCTACCAGCGGAGGGTCAATCTCCAACGTGATCGATGAAATCCTCAGCGAGACCCACGCAGAATTGAGCATCACTTATCGCTCTCTCACCATCTGGTGTGTCAAATATGAATGATGGCCCAACGTCAAGTGCGGGTGCTCCATATTTCGCTAGTTCATAGAACCGTTCCCAAAACTGAGTTAGGAAAATTGCCCTGATTATCTCATCTTTCCGCTCAAAATCGACAGGTACTGAATTATTGAATCTATCTGTCTCGTGAGAACTAAAGGAGATGTCATGAGTTGGTTTGAACTCTTCATCTACGGCTTTATACATCGACTTAACGGCGATCTCAATAGATAACTGACAATCAATAATTATATTTTGTATGTGTCCGCCAATATCTCTCGTTTTGTCCCCATCTCTACTTGCCAACCAAATCAGATGCTCATCGGGGATCTCATCCAAATCCTCACCTGCTACAATTTCATCGGTTCTGGTGTCCATTGGTAGAAAATCTGGGCCGACATTCTTGTTTGTCACTCTATCAACGACCGAGTCTAGCCGCCGCCTTGCTTCGTTAACTTGCGTTTTTGCGTAGTCCAGATTGTCAGTCTCATTATTCATGATCTCTGGATGTAAATTGCTACAGATATATCTTTCCACAATGTAGTTACTAGTACCAAAGCATCTAGAAAATAAGCCAGTAGGAGTTTCCCCACTAGCTTCAATCCGGGACTACTTCACTAGTCCAGATGGTAGTTTCGAACGGTTGTAGAGGTGAGGTGATACCGCACCGGATCTGGAATTAGGCTGATTTTGTCAAATGTGTCGGGCATCTCGAAGTGGTCCGACTCCTCGGTTGCTTCCACTACCTCGTTGAGTTTCTGTCTCCGACTTCGGGGTGTTCCAATATCGAGGTAGTTTTCGAGGTCATCAGGGCCCGTTCCGACGTAGTCGGCTACTTCGTCCCGGAGTGTTTCCCCATTCTCGTTGAACTTCTCAGGCTCCTCCGTGCGGGGAACGGGTGTGCCTCCGTCCGTCGTCGGAGGATCCATGCTCTGGATATGGTTTTTTGCCCGGGTGATTTCTTCATTGACAGCCGGCGGCATGTCGTCGCCCATAGGGAACTCGCCGTCACGTTCACGGATGACCCACCAATCCGGATTGGTAGGGTCAGTGGAGCCGTGAATAATTTTGGCATCCTCTAGATTGCTGACCACCGTACCGGTATTATGGTCAAGGGCCAGATCCATCTCCTCCAAGGTTTCTTCTAGTTCCGACTTGGAGAGATCGAGCCCTTGGGGTCGAGTTCCAACCCAGTAATGGGCTGTGAGTGCCTTGATTTGATCCTCAAGGCTGGGGTGATTGTGGTGTCGATTCTGCAGATCGCTGATGAGGTCTTGCAAACTCAATGTCTGTTAGGTGACGAAGGGTTTCTTCGCCTCTCCGCAGTAAGATTTATAAATCGACAGAGATAGCACCTCACTGTCGTCACCAACGAAGTGCTTGCTCCGAAGAGGGATCGTTCGGACCTGCTGCCACAGGTTCGAACCCATCTGACTTTTCCAGTTGTGTATCATCTTTAGTTGCTTTCTTTCCACTTGCAGAAAGGCGGTTGGTGTATTTAAATATTTCGCAGATAAAAATTCTTATACAATTTTTTAGGCATGCCAAAATAGAGGGGTTAGGGACCCACAACCCCCGAGATACTAGGTAGAGTTTGTTCTACAAAGTTGCCAGATCAGCATAATCAGCGATTTCAACACTACTTGAATGAACCTCCACACCATGCATAAACGGTTTTTTAACTCCTTGAAGCCGGAAAACGGGGGAGTATAACCGATCTACAACTGTTCCCGGATCGCCGGCACTATTGTTTGCGGGTCGGGCTGGTCGTCGAACTCGTCGATATTCGCTTCGAGGAGGTTGCAAATCCAATCCGCCGAGAAGTCATCCGCTTTTCGACGTACTGTTCTACGAATGCGTGCTCTGTTGCAGTTAGAGCACCACACCCCATCTTATTCAACTCAATTGTGACCTAATTGGCTCTGTTGAAATCCTCAGCAGCTGATAGTTTTTCACCCAATCGCTCAGTACAGAGTATGTACAGAACACTTAACCAACACCCAAAACTGTGAGTGAATATGTCCGATGACGACAAGGCGAGGGCAGAATTACAAAAAGGCGAAAGGCATTGTAAAGAAGCGGGTTGTAAGACTCGAATCGGAACAGAACACAGGTATTGTCCTGATCATCGTTAATGCTATCCGGGTCTTTGATAACTTCTGCTGCAATAGGCCTCTTTGTATTTCAGGCGACGGTACATCTATTTGTTAACCCATATTCCCCAATTCAGGAACCGACAAGTCCAAACGCAAATCAAATGGTTGCTCAGCGCGGTTCCCGCGCGATTGGTATCTTTGCGGTTGTTCTTGTGGTTGTGAATTTTATTATTGACCCCACTTCTGAGATAATCAACGTAGAATCTCTCGCATTAGTAACTACGCTGATCTCGGCTGGCTTCCTAATGCTGGCATTTGTACTCGAAGTTATCGGAGGTCTAAACGTATTCCTCTTCAAGATTCAGGAGGACAGTCTGACATATGCAGGTCTGCTACTCTTTACTGGACTCTACTTTGTTCTCAGAGGAGTAGACGCCCCGCCATTGCTGACAATCCTTGTTCTCGTTTTTATTATACTTTCGTGGACTGTCTGGATAGTATATAAAATCGATTACCTTCTGAATATTCAACAGATGGAGTGGGATGCGGTTGATGACAGCCGTTATAATGTAGGTAAACGGGTACTCAACAGGCACAAAGTGAAAATTACTATTCTGGTGTTTTCAATCTTGATTGCTCTGTTGTTCTACGCCTTATGATTTGAAAGGTGATCTAATCGGATAACTTCATATGAGTCTCTGTTGAAATCCTATTCTTCAGACACATTATCGACTGAAACGTCTGGTCGCTGAAGAATGCGAATGTCGCAACCGGTTCTTTGCTTTTCAACGCAACCTTATTGGTATTCGAGCTAGGTTTACCTCAGAAATATAACCTAGCCTGTTGATTTGCCACTAACAAATGTTCGATGACAGTATTGATAGCGTCACTGCTACTGTAGATGCCTACAACTCACGCGGGGAGGTGGAGTTCACTTTGTATGAAAACGGCACCGTTGGTGGCGAATCAGTAGGTACCTTTGAAGCACCAGAAGCAGGAGAACATTTCAAGAAGAATGTAGAAGATAATAAACCAATACCCAAGGAAGATTTTCACGCAGAAATGGCCGAGGGGGGTGAGATAACTCTTCTTGATGCTCGGATTGGCATGAAACGTCAGGGATTCCAGTGGAAAAATACCCAAATCACACAACTTCATCCCCGACGCCTACAAATTGACTCTCACAATAACGAACCTCTCATTGGTAGCAGTGTCACGGTTGAAATCGATTTGTTGAACGCTGAATATCTTCCTCAACCTCGATCAGAACCGCGAGACCGACCGATGTTAGAACGTGACTCTTGGCAGGTCAATATTGAACCAGTGAATAATCACAGGAATCGTATTGATCTTATTCAAGAACGCAAGCAACCGGTGCGAACGTCGAAGCTAATCGTTGAGCAGCATGATAATTGCCCGCCGAGGATCCATCTACAGCGCGCGTTAGAACGGATAGAGCCACTGATACGGTTGTTCGCGGTTTTACAAGGCGTTCTCCCCGCACCTATACGTGCGAGCATCACAACAATCGATGGGAGATCCCCATCGTGGCGATGTGAGTCATGGATTACAGATTATCGCCAAAGTGTCGGTTGCGCGCATACCGGGCATCCATTTCCGAATCGGAGTGAAGCTCGTGTATTGTTTAACGACGGGTATGAAACGTATTTAGACGAACTTGATGAGGAGACATTTAATCGTGCGATTAGTTGGTATATCGATGCGTTGATCTACGGACGAACGGTAGATGCCCGAATGGCGTCACTTGCATCTGGGATTGAACAGTTGGCTGAAGGTCATCGAGCTCGGGATAAGGAGAGTGGGAAAACAGCGCATAAAATAAAAAATCTTATTGACAAATTGGGGGTTGAGTTCGAGGATTTGGCGGAGTTCTCAGGAACGTTTACAGACGATGCTTTGGATGGTTCGGATCCGAATAGGATATCCGAGTATTTTTACTCTAAGTCAAGAAATTTTGTTCTTCACGGAGATGAAAAGGTTGATTCGCAGGAATTGAATCTTGACTATGAGGCGACCTTGTGGTTGTTCCGCCGGATTCTTGTACGACAATTCATCAAAGCCGAAAATTACGAGAATTTAGACACACTGAGTTGCCTATCACCGAACCGAACAAATGCCGGTTTTACTGACTGATGGAGGCTCTGCCTAGGGGATTCTTATTAAGACAACTTGTGTGTTACAGTGTTTGCCTGTGTTGACCGATCCGGTCTGATCGTATCTGGGGATAAATCTGTGTGAAATTTACGCGCTGTATTCAGCAAATCGTTGAGGACATATCACCGGTTGAGGATTTTAACAGAGCCAATTCGACACGTACGCACGACTCAGGATTGAGGAGGTAGGGTGTGTCAGTGGAGGTCAATATCGGTGGCCTCCTCCAGCCGCTCAACACGCTCGCGCAACTCTTCGAGGTCAGGATCCTCGGTTCGGGCGTCCTCCAGCGGGCGGATATCGGTGAGCGCGTCGTCGACGCGCTCGTTCTCGGCCTCGCCGGCGAGGTAGAGGTCGCGCCGATCTTGGTGGAGGCTCCGGAGCGTCGACTCGGCGATGCCGGTGTCGTCGGCGACGGTCGCGAACGAATCACCGCGGTCGACGCGGGCGAGAGCCTCACGGACGTGTAGGAACTCGGTGGGATCCACGCGGAGGTAGCCGTCCTCGACGACGAACCCTGCCGGCGGCCTCCCGGTCCACTTTCCGGCGGACTGTGCGGCGCGGACGCCCGACCGGATTCGCTGGAGTTTTTGCTGGTGTTCTATCTGGGCGAGGTCACCCATCAACCGAGCGACCATGCTGTATATCGTCTGCTGGAGTTCGCCGTCGTCGACGTGAATCTTCAGGCCAACGTCGAGGGCCTCGACGCCAGTGTCGTGTTCCAAGCAGTGTTGGATGAACTCGTGAATCTCAGTCGAGCCGAGGCGAGAGAGCCGGCTGATCTCGTGAACGACCACGAGATCGAACTCTCCACTCTCGACGTCGTCGAGGAGTTGGTTGTAGACCTCGCGAGTGTCGGTGTCGGCGGCGCCGGAGACGATCTCCGGATACTCCTCGACGTCTTTGACACCGAGACGCTCCAGATGTTCGCGCGCCTCGTCGAGCTGCCGAGACACGTCCTGATCCGATGTCGAGACCCGGGCGTAGATCGCCGCGGTCGTGGGTCCGTTTTCGCTCATGTTTTCGAGGACGTGCCACTGTCTTAAACAAGTGGGTGTTTTTGCGGTTCTATCTATACCACTACCTTCTCGACGCAGTTGAGATCAGTGTCCTGTACAGAGAGGTAGTGAAACAGTAGGAATACTCAGGTGTTGGTAGGTCGACCAGTGCAAGACTTGGAGGATAAATTCAGCACAGTTGCTGAAATCTATCGCTCATGAGGATTTCAACAAATCCCTTTTTATTTATCGACATCTGAGACTACTGCTCTAATTGGTCAGATGACCGAAAGTTATACCTTGTTCTCGGCTATAACTCGACAGACAGAGGCTACATACGTGACGATCACGGACGCGGACCGGGAAACCTTCCAGACCACCGTCGAGGAATTCCGCCCGCAAATTACTGAGGACATGTGCCTTCCCACAGCACTGAAAAACGTCCTCGACGAATTTGCCGACCGCCACAATTCCGATAGCCCGCTCAGCCTCAGCGACATCAACGACATCTGTGACTACCGGGCTGGCGGTGCCTCCACCTCCCGCAACGTCCCCGCGAAACTCGATCCAGAGATCGAAGACTACGGCATCGAAACCAAGATCATGTTCAACGCGACATTCGAGGATCTCGAAGCCATCATCGATGACAACGACCGCTCACTCCCCATCATCGAGCTGGACTCTACATACTTTGAGAGCGTCGACGGCTATGACCCCCGTGGCGGCGTCGACGGGTATCAGTGGGACCACGTCGTCATCCCGTTCACCGTCAACGACGAGACCGTGTTGTTCTACGATCCGTTCGAGGAGATCTTCCAGCGCTCTACCCGTATCGATTCCCCACCCACCCAAAGATCCAAAACCCAGTTCTACGAATGGTGGACAGCAGCATCCTCCCGTTGGACGATGTGGCTACAGCGAAGCGACCAACAAGTCCTTACAAACCCCCAGTTTAGACAGGAGGACGAGGAGTAATGGCCAGTACAAACGCAGGGCCCGGAAACCGCCTGAAATTCCACAGCTTCGAAGAGATCCGGCACGGCCGGGCGGAGACCGAGCTAAAGCACCGGTACGGCCGCGGCATCTACGTCAACGAGATCCACGAGACATCCAACGACGATCTGGTCATCTCGCTGGGCAACACCGTCCCGAAGGATGTCTCCGATTCACTTGAGCAGGACCGCGTCCTGCAGTTCATCAATATCCGAGATATCTACACGCTACGCGGAGAAGCCACCGGTGAGGGTGCGTATATCGTTAACCTCCCGGACCGCGATGATGTTCATGAAGGGTTCGTACAGCGCCGCCAGCAGATCATCGACCGGCTTGACTGGTCGATGGCAAAGGCAATCTACGAACACGTCTTCGAACTCACACCGGTGGAGAACCAGTTGAACGCGATCATCCAGCTGGTGCGGTGGGTACATGAAGAGGAATCGATCCCGCTGTCTCGGCTCAAGGATGCACAGGGCTCCGGGAACAGTGAGGAGTACGTTCAGGTCTTGTCCGATCTCGGGTTCTTGACTTTTGATGGTGAGATGGTAGCTGAAGGCGAGAAGATGCAGGAAACCCAGTTGCTCGAACTTGATAACGATCAGTACGTCAAGACGGTGATCGGGAACGTCGTCAAGGAGGGGTATAATGTCCTACAGGATCGCTTGGAACTGCGGATGCTGCGGCACTACCCGAAATTCTGTAATTCATACTATTACGATGCTCTTCAGCGCCAAGACCCGAGCCTACATCTAGACGTAGACGCGGTCACGCGGAACTACCAGCGCCAGTACGGTGAGGACATTGACCCCTTCGTGGTCAACGACAAGCTCAACGAGCTGGCAGAAACGGAAGTCATCCAGAAAGACGGCGAGTACGTTCAGTCAAATCCAGATGTCTACCGACAGGTCGCACAGGAATCTCCGGTAAGCTGAGAACACGCTACTGTTTGAGGCTGCGGTGCTCACAGTTCGGAATTAAACTATGTCTTGGAGTCCGCCTCATGGACCAGCATGGACTTGACCTGCGTATTCCAACTGGCCGGTGAACATGGCTACAAGTTAGTCCCCTTCTTCGTCGCCTTCCCAGTCGAACGAGATATCAGCTAGCTGGGTTTGATCGACGTCACTAAGCCGGTACTGCTCGTCGTACTCTTTGACGTACTCAACTTCGTCTTCATCTAGTCCGTACATCGGACCGAGAAGCTCGTCAGCCTTGTCAGCAATCGGTTTAACAGCCGAGATAGTGTCGAATGTCTCTCGAATGTTCCCGAGGAATCGGTGTTCCATCTCCTCCCAAAGTTCGTCGGCAATGTCGTGAATTTTCTCGCTTTCTTCCTCTAAGTCACTATCATCTGGGAATGGGAATGCGTCGATAGACTTCCAGTTCACATCACGCTCGTTCTCATAGACCATCCAGTACATGTAGAACAGAGAGGATTGGAGGAGGAGGAATGCTGTTTTTTGTTCAAGTGCCGAGTTGAAGTACATCGGCTTGAAGTCTCTTGATTGTTCACCTGATGGGTAGAGATCTTCAAGGAATGGGTTGATAAAGTAGGCTGGGTGGTAGCTTCTCCAAACGACATGAGAGGTGCTGTTTGAATCGTTCCGAGTCATCTTGTCCCGGAAAACGGTGTCAGAACTATTTTTCAGTTTTGTAAGGATATTCTTGACATCATCGTCGCCGATCTTGGGTAGACTGGAGTCCCCACCGCCGCCTATCTTATCGCCTAGCACAAGACCCTCAATTGGTTCGTACTCGATGTTATCGAAAACTTCCTTCCGGTTGTCCTCAGTAAATCTGAGGAATTTGCTGGTTTTGATCGACTTATCGTCTCCTCCATCAGTTTTCTCAGCGGTAATTATTCCTGTACGGGCTTGTGAACCCGCGAAAACTTGTGAGGGCCGTCGAGTAAAGCAAGCTACTTTTCCTTCAGCGAGGTTCCCCCTGATTACTTCACGTATGGTGGAAGCATTACCCTGGTAGGCAAACATCAGGGCCACAATATTGCCAAAGTAGCCGCCTTCATTCATAATCTGGATCTGCCGTTCAATGAACGGACCAACAACGTCGTTCACATTCTCAGTCTTGTATCCGGCAGTGAACCGCTTCTCTAAATCACTTTGAACGTCACCGTACGGAGGATTACCGACAACTAGATCAAACTCGACAGCGTAACCATTGCCGCTCTCTTTTTCTCGTGCTGCCTCTGGGAACCGGACAGGCCAGTGGAACGGTTCGTACGACAGATTCGGGTTATCAGGTTGAGAAGCAAACGATTCCAGTTTATCTATGTCGCTTTGGAGCGGCTGCCTCTCTACCTCAAAAAAGAACTCATCTCCAACAAATCTGGAGATTGAATCAGCTGTATTCAGATCGCCTTCTTCTAATTTCGCACTCTTCCCATATCGAGGTTCGACGTTGAATCCAGCATCTTCAAGCCCCTGTTTTGTATCGTCAGATAGTTCTTGATTGTCGCTCCGTCGGAGAGTGACCTTCTGAATAGACGGATACAGGCTGTCTAATCCATCGATTAGATCTTCCCAATCAGATTCAGACTCCACCACTTCTTCGATGTAGTGGTTCATCTGATCGAGGAAGTAGTCGTTTAGTTCGGGTCTCATCTCCTCGATACGACGGTCAAGTTCTCTACGAGAGATATTTCCTTGCCGGTACTGATTCCGGATATCACGGAAGCTGGAAAGATCCAGTTCGAATGAAGTTAACGCAGTCTGTCCTTCGCTGCGAGGTGGAAGCCCGATCAGCGAGTTACCCGGAACGATGTTAATGTCGATGTTTGGCAGTTCGCCGTAGTCCTGTTCCCAGCCCTCTTCCACCATTTTCAGCCATACTCGGAGTTTTGCAATTTCGATAGCGATCGGATTGATGTCGACGCCATAAATCGAGTTCAATACTAGCTCTTTCTTAGACTGGTAGACCTCGGCATCAGATAGATCATCCCCGTACAGGCCGCGGAGAAGCGACATCCGAATCCGGTGTATCTCGTCCATTACACCTGTCAAAAAGTGACCGGAACCACAAGCAGGGTCAACAACTTTCAATTCACCCAACCTCTGATAAGCCTCGTTTAATGCATTAGGATCGCTGAAGTACCCCTCTCGTTCTTCGATTTCCCGTAGCATTTCCCCGAGCTCATAGTCCCTAACAAGCTCTTGAGCTGTCTCCTCATCCACATTGGAACTCTCGGAGAGACGAGTACTGTAGGCGTCAACAAGGATCTCGTACGCCTTTGGATCAACAGTCTCCCTGTTAATCAACTGGATTACGTCGCTCGGGGTGTAGTATGCTCCCTCGTCTTTTTGGCTTTGACCACTGTTGATGTGGTTAATCGTCATCTCGAACACTTGGCCTAGAACAGAGGGATCGAGGCTGCCGTTATCCTGTTCAAGCTCAGACCCTTCGATAAGGTCCCGAACCACGGTAATTAGCATCGGGTCGTCGACGTCGTACTCCCGTTCCTGCTCTTCCGGTGCGAATAGATTCCCATTCAGGTACTCAACGTCGTCAAACCAGCCACCGCGATGCTTCGAGATCCGGTCGTCCTTCTCAGTATTAAACAGGGAGTAGAAAATCGGCTGAAGCTGAGTCTTGTACAGGCCGCCAGTAAGCTGGTCAACATCTTGTGCCTCTTGGTACTTCTCCACCCGCTCTGTGAGGAATCGCTCCGGAAGAACTTCGTTGTCCTCTAGGAATTTGACGAACAGCAGCCTATTCACCAGTTTGATAGCGAACTTCCGTTTGTCGCCCTCTGAAGCAGTTTCAGGGGCTTGGATATTGTCGATAAGAGTTGTATCGTAGTCGTAGTCGTTGGAACCTTCTCCGAATAAGATCTGGACGTACAGGTCGTAGAACTCCTCGATACCCGCCTGTTTCTCTCTACGGATTCTTTTCGGAGCTTCCTGAGTTAACAACTGGTTGAAGCTGTCGTGGCTGAATGTTTCATAGAACAGTTCAGCTTTTTCATCTACGTCTACCTCTGAGACACCGGTGTGCGAAATTGAGGTACGTTCGGAAGCTATTTTCAGCAGTTCCTGGCGGAAGTCGATTGGTGTCGGATCGATTCGATCGTAGTCAAGGTAGTCTCCACCGAGTTCGACGCGGATTACTGTCCAAGTGATCCCGTCCGTGGCGATACCGTATTCGGCTCCTTGGCTTGCTGCCCGGTTATTCAGGTAGGTCTCGATATCTTCGGCAGCGTCTTCGGATCCGTTGAGTTTCTTGTCCTCGCCAATTACCTTGACATCAAGGTTGGTAATTCCGAAGTCAGGATATCCTTCTCCTCCACCGTGGATCTCTGGCTCCCAGTAGAGATCGACTTCTTCGAGAAGCGGACGGATGAGGTGTCGGCGAATCCAAGGCTCGGGCTGACTTCCTAACTCTGCGGTGTTTGGACTGTAATCACCTTGTAGCGTCTCTTCCAGCTTTTGAGGGCCAAGGTGGTCGTCTAGATCGTCGACGAAATCCTCTAAGATAGAACGGACTTCATCCGGACCAGGCATGGATAACAGGTACGTTGACTGGTCGGGACTTAATCGCTTCCCCCTGAACATATTCATTTATGTGCTGCCGAAATATCGGCGTCAGAAGTCCACTTTCTCCCAGTCATTTTCGAATCTGCTCTGTTGAATCCGCAGAAGGAGTTGGGATCGGTCACTCTGTACTCGACTTAGGAGCGCTGTCGAGAAAAGTCAGAAATGGATTCTTGGAAGAGAAAGTGAAGATCGAAATCGCCAGGTGGATCGATCCAACTCCTCGACGACGAAGAGTGAGTTGATCGCCTCTTCAGAGATCATGATCGCCGTGCGGTCATCGAGTTTAACAGAGCAGCTCTTCACATTATTGTAGTCCGAGACAGCAGAGAGTCAATTGTGGTTGTGATTATTGCGCTAATTCCTCCCACTCGGTCCTACGACAGACCCGAAACAGGCGTTTTTTGTTCACACGACGTCCTCAATGCTGTCCATACCCTGCTTTTCACTATCTTGATGGGTATCCTTGGGACATGTCTGATCCGACAGCACCGGTATCGGGTCGTGATTGGTGACAATCGTCGTACTTCTCCTGTCGCTGGTCGAGTGGCGCGGCCGGAACGCGCTCGGATCGTGTGGAACTGGTACGGGAAGGTCAAGCCGTGAGGCTGACGACATGTTCACTCTTCACTGTTTTCGATGATCTCAATGATCTGCTCCGGGTAGAACGCGAAATTAACATTCAGCGGGCCTTCCTCTATCGAATGCGCGGGCGATTGCAGAGTCGATGAGTGAATTCCGAGGAAGTACCGCTGCGGTTGCTTATACACGACGGGCCCGCCATCCATCTGATCGATTATCGACGGTGTTGTGAAGATTGGGCTTCCGCTCATCCCGGAGTGCGTGTTCGCGTCTGTTGCGAACGCGAGATTCCCCATAAATCCGCCGCCGTAATGACTAGAGATCAGGGCACTCCGGATTATCGGCATGTAGTCGTTCGGTTCGATCACTGGGTACCCAACAATCATCGCTTCCTCACCTGCTGTTATCGGTCGTTCATCAGGGAGGAAGTTTGGCGGGCCGATCGGTTGATTGATGTAATCATCCAAATCGTCGTACAATTCGAGCACTGCCAGGTCGGGTTGCGGTTCAGCGGAGTGTTCCATCCATTGCCGCTCGCCGTCCTTCACTAAATCTAGTGGGCGGCTGATACGGAGCATCGGTGCGTCCGCGTTGTCTCGCAGGTAAATCCGGGCTTCCTCGGCTACGAATTCTTCTTCGCCGTCATCGTTCTCCTCAACGAAGACGTGCCGGTTCGTGACGAGATAGTCTGTCTTCTCGTCTTCCTGCTCGTATCGGAATAGTGTCCCTGTTGCGTGACCGCCGCCCGGTAGTTTGATCGGTGTGACGCACAGGAATAGCGAGTCTAAAGGGTTGTTCGGCATGCTCATGTTGTGTTCCGGTAGAGTAGGCCGGGTTATTGACGTTGGTGATACATCGAGTAAGACCCGGGAAGGCCCGTTAAACGACCGTGCCTCCTACCCGTAATCGTAACCGGGGTGGCCTGGTCACTGCGCATAAACAGTGAACGGTTGCTTCAACGCATCTGAGGCGAAAGAAAAAAGCTTCCGTCCTACATGGAATCTCTATATCGGTCACACCGCTGCTGACAGCAAGCAAGTAGCTGACAAAGCCGTTGCTGTATTGAATACCTGCTGCTAACCGTGATATAAAATCTAGACTAGAGGGGTTACAGCGGCCTTACTCGTCGTCGGAGGTGTCGCCGGGCCGTGTGTTGTCGGGGCTGTCTCCGCCCTTGAATGTCTCGTGGGATCCGAATTGTCCGAGGTCGGGGGCTTCACCGTCGCCGGAGGAGCCGCCGTCACCGGAGTTTCCTTCGTCGGTCATACTGTAAAGAGGAATAGTGTACCTACCACTAAAAGGATGACGCCGAGGATAAAAGCGAGCGAGCTGTCGACGCTCCGGCTCAGTATTCCGGTGACCGAAACGAGCAACGACGTCTACGAGAAACTGTCCGTCGCCGGCGACGCCGTCACCGGCTCGCCGACGGATATCTTGACCGCCGTCCAAGGGGCACTCGAAGCGCACGATCCGGATGTCCTGGTCTGCTCAACCAGCGAGATCATCCCGACTCTGTACGAGATGGCGACGGACGCAGGCGTCGACGACTTCTCGCTGAGTCGGTGGCCGGACGTCGACTACCAGCAGCTCGCGAGCCGGTCGACGTACTCGAGCTACGGCCGCGTCGGCCACTCGCCGGCGCGGTACAACGTGCCCGGCCGGGCGATCATCGACGAGTCGAACACGTTCTTCTACGGGGAGACGAACCTCGACGGCGTCCTCGACCTCGTGTCGCGCTCGAACAAGCCCGTCCAGGAGCTCGCGTGGGCGTCGATCGGGAACGTGCTGACGGCGATCCAGATTTGCGAGGCCCACGACCGCGGTGTCCTCGTCCCGTGGAACTCCTGGCGCCACGAGTTCTACAAGCCGATGGGGACGCTCCATGACGCCGACCGCGGCGGGTTCATCTTCGCCCCCGAGGCCGGCCTCCACGAGAACGTCCACGAACTCGACTTCTCCTCGTTGTACCCGAACATCATCTGTACCAGAAACATCTCACCGGACGTCATCCGGTGTGACTGCCACAGCGACCGCGACGATGTCCCCGGCCTCGGGTACTCGATCTGCGACGACCGGGGCTACCTCGTCGACGTGCTACAGCCGATCATCGACGCTCGCGACGAGATCAAGGCGGCCATCCGTCGCGAGAAGGAACGGGACGACCCCGACAAGGACCGGCTGGCGGAGCTCGAGGGACGGTCGGGAGCGCTGAAGTGGATCCTCGTCGCCTGCTTCGGCTATCAAGGGTTCAGCAACGCGAAGTTCGGCCGCATCGAGTGCCACGAGGCGATCAACGCGTTCGCTCGCGAAATTCTGCTGACGGCGAAACAGCGGCTTGAAGCGGGCGGCTGGCGAGTCGTCCACGGCATCGTCGACTCCATCTGGGTGACGCCGGACCCCGACGTCGACGACGAGGACCGCGAGAACCTCGAGACGCTCGCGACGGAGATCACGGGACGTGTCGAGATTCGGCTCGAACACGAAGCTCAGTACGACTGGGTGGCGTTCGTGCCGCAGCGCGAGAGCGACGCCGGCGCGTTGACGAAGTACTTCGGGAAGGTCGCCGGCGACGACGACTTCAAGATCAGAGGCATCGAAGCGCGGCAGCGCTCGACCCCGCCGTTCATCGAGGACGTCCAGCGGGACTGCCTCGACCGGCTCGATGCCACGCGGTCACCGGACGCAGTGCTCGGACGTCTCGAACGAGCAATCGACGAACTGCAGGCGGGCAACGTAGCAGTAGAGCGGCTCGTCGAGCGGAACCGTGTCTCCAAGCCCCTGGAAGGCTACTCACAGAATACCCAGAACGTGGCCGCCTTGAAGCGAGCCCGCGAGCAGGAACTGGCAGTCCACCCGGGCCAGGACATCGAGTACGTAGTCGTCGACGACGAGAAATTCTCGCGAGACCGGGTCGCCCTCGCCCACGAAGCGATCGAGACCTACGACGCCTCGTACTACGAGACGCAGCTAGTTCGAGCGGTCGAGAGCATACTGGCACCTCTTGACTGGGATCGGAACGACATCCGACGAGAACTCAACGGAACACATGTAGTCGGTATCACGGACTGGACCTGACGAACCCCCTCCCCCCTTTTTCGAGTTGTAAACTCGTGACGCCGGGGAGGGGGTGAACAGCAAGAGGGACTGCAAAACAGCCGATTGTGGTGGATATACGCGATAGAGAGGCTGAGTGTCTAATCTTCTAACTTGCGATTAGATATGCGAAAGTTTATATCACACGTTACCTTACCATAACCGCACTAGGGATAAGAAAATATATCGTCTAGCTCAGCTAGACGATTGATGTCTCGGGATGTAGAGGACGACTTCATCCCATTCGTGGTTCTCATTCCGTGTATTATCGCGTCTCAACACCTCTACACCAATTTTAGTTACCTCACCTCTCGTTACACTACGTCTTGGATGGCCTGTTCCCCCGCGACTTACAACTCGAAAAAGGGGGGAGGGGGTGAAACATTCGAGATCACCAAAGCGGCTTCCCCGGCAATCATGTCCAAAACCCGGTATTCCTCTCACTCGTGAACGGATTCTACGAGTGGCGTTCTTTCGCAAGCATTCTGGCGCTTACTACTCGAAAACGGGGAGTATGAGAAAGACCGTATCACCCTGAGCATCATTCACAAAATCCGGATTATGTGGATTTTGCTCCGAGATCCACCTCGACTCACTTCTCCTTACAACGTGAGGGTGGGAGCATCGAACCAGGTGTGTTACCGCCCCCCAACATCTTACAACTCGAAAACGGGGGGTCCGGGTCATCAAGGAAGTTCGACGACAGCGAGCTTCGTCGAACCGTTACAACTCGACAACGGAAGGTGATAGATTCCGAAGACGGTATCTGGCTCATTCAGAGAATACGCGGCTGTAGTCGTTAGATAGCCTGTTTTCGCCTGGTTACAACTCCACAAGGGTCCACTTTTTTATACCCAGAGTTCGAGGGGGTTCATAATGGGACGAGAGGGACGTAGAGCAGGATCGAATAATCCGGAAGGTGAGGAGAATCGTGAATCTTCTGCTGCTGATCCTGAAACTCCTGAATCGACGGATGGGGAGGTGGCATCTCCTGGCACGTCACAAACGACCTTCGAAAACGGATCAGATCCCGCCGATTCGTCTCAAGAAGCAACTAACGGCGACGGTGGCGGCATCTCAATTCGTGATCGTCTCCAAACGGAGTCGTCCGGTGGCGTTTTCGCGAACAAAGACCTCGTCCGGTCAGATACCATCATCGACGAGGACCGTATCGTCGGTCGGGACGACCAACTGGGCCGTGTCGTCGACAATCTAAAACCGGTCCTCCAGAATGAAGGGATCCCCGATATGCTCCTGAGCGGGCCATCTGGAACGGGGAAATCGCTCATCATTCATGCAGTCTGCAAACAGATCGTCGAACTGTGTGAATCTCAAGGCAAGACCTTCGGGGTCATTTCAATCAACTGCGAGGGGCCGAAGACTGCAGATCGGGCTGTCTATCGGTTAGTCAAAGCCGCTGCCGACGACCTCGGCGTTGATCCTGGTGTTCCCCAAACCGGCGTCTCAACGGATCAGAAGCTGGAGCGACTGTACGAACTGATGCGAGAGTATTACGACGGTGTCATCTTCATTCTCGATGAGATCGATATGCTCGAGGGGCCGTATCAGGAATCAGAGTACAATTCTCTCATCTACCAGCTTTCACGGGCTCGCAAACTCGCTGACTTTGATGGTCCCATCTCGCTCACGACGATCACGAACTACGCCGACTTCATGAAGGACCTCAACAGCCGCGCACAGAGTTCTTACAACCCTGACGACATCTTCTTCGACGATTACGATGCGAACCAACTCCGTAGTATTCTCCGCAACCGGCGGGACGCCTTCAAGCCAGACTCACTTGCAGATGACGTTGTTCCGCTTGTTGCTGCGTTCGGCTCCCAAACGCACGGGGATGCGCGGAAAGCGATTGATCTCCTCAGATGGGCTGGTGAATTAGCCGAGCGGCGTGGGGCCGACACGGTTATCGAGACTGATGTCCGTGATGCTCAGGAAAAATACACCGAAAACCGCAAGCTCCGCCATATCAGCGGCATTTCGACTCAAAAGAAACTCTCCATCTACGCTGTGGCGGCCACTGCCCACTACGCAAGAGAACACCCTGAGTGGATCCCTGCTGGACCTGCGTTCAAGACGTATCAATTCATTGCTGATACAATGGACGCGGACCAGTACAGCCGTGAGACGTTCGTAAATCACGTCACAGAGCAGAGTACGTACGGTGTGTTGGACTTCGAGCGTCGAGGTAAGGGTCGAGGCAGAGGAGTGCATATGTATTTCTCCCTCTCTGAAGATCCCGAAACGATCATGGAGACGATCCGTGAGGATTCCCGGTTCGAAGATCTAGCTCACGAAGAGGCGACTATCAGCGCGGTTGTCCGCGAACGGCTGAAGCAGTTCCGGAGTAAGAACTGATCTCGCCCGTATTCTCCCCGCACTTACTTCTCGAAAACGGGGGGTGTTCGTATCCCGCGCGATGCGTTACAACTCGAAAATGGGGGGTGTCATTCGTCGGGATGTCTCGTTACTACTCGAAAACGGGGGGTGGGTGAGCCAAGAGATTTGACGTGCCGGTCAATGTACTGTGCTTTCCCCTTTCCCTCTCCCATTTACAACTCGAAAACGGGGGGTGTGTCCTACGATTTCTTAATCGTCGGCACCATCGATGATGCGGAGACGGTGGAGAAACGACGGAAACGTGGGGCGGGTGTCCTCTCCCTTCGTGTTTCACTCGTCCGGGTTGACCGGACCCATTCACACTGAGGGGTGTTGGGCAAACCAATCCCATTCACACTCTGGGGGGTGTCGTCTGCTACGTCTCTAATAGTACTGAAAAGACCACCAGGCTACAGTTCAATCTCGTCTACTCGTCGGGATTCACCGGCCCTTTGTACTTCGACGTCACCGAATCTCCCTCCCGCCACTGCCAGTAGTAGTAGCGGTTGTCGTTGATTTCCTTGATCGTGATCGTCGCCTTCGCCGGCACGTCGTCTGGGAGGTCATCGGGGCGCTCCTCGATGTCGGCGTCGTCCGCTTCCTCCTCGAGACGAGCTTCCCGCTCTTTGTGTTCGGCCAACGCCTCGGCGTAGCTGGCAACGTCCCGAAGATGCTCCGATGTGGCTTCGTTGAGCGTGTTGACGATCTCCGTCGGGAGGTTCGCCGGTGGGGTCGGGGGTTCGTAGGACATCGACTCTCTCCGTGTTAACCAACACAGACTCTCCACCCATAGTTTTGTTGGTTAAGACGGTGGAGACGGCTCCCGTGCCTGCTGACTGTAACACTACTCGAAACTTCTTCATACATAAGTTTCGTACTATGTTACGCCGTGCTCCGGCGCATCGAACTTGAGGTCCTCGCCACGGTCGACCGCGGCGACACGATCTCCGAACTCGCGACGAAGCTCGACCACAGCAAGAGTTACCTCTCTCGTGCCGTCGCCGACCTCGTCGAGAAGGGGCTCGTCTACACGGAACGCGACGGCCGTCGAAAACGCGTCGTCCCGTCGGATGCTCGCGCCGTCGAGCTCTATCAGGACCTTGTCCGCCAGCACTCTCACATCGAGTTCCCCGAGCTGCTGACCGGGAAGGCACTCGAGGTGCTGTACTACCTCGACCAGCCGCAAACTGTCTCCGAGATTGCGGACCGGACCGACAACTACCGCAACACGGTCAACCGGGTCCTCAAGCGGTTTCGCGACCGTGGGCTTGTCGGGACCGTCGACGGCCACTACAAGTTCAACGCCGACTTCGACCGCCTCCACGCGTTCGCCTGTGAACTCGCACACCACTACATCGCCAGCGCCTCGAAGCCGTCGCCCCGAAGGGGACGATTCTCTGGGAAGACTACGACGAATTCCTTGCTCAGGCCGAGACGGAGATCGATGCGGCGGCGTTCCACGAAACCGGCCTCGCTCGATTCGCGGCCTTCGACCTCCAGTTCCTGCTCACCGGGCACCGCTACTACGTCTACTCCGAGAACCTCGACGCAGTCACGCCGGCAGAGCTCTGCTGTCACACGCTGCTGATCGACGACGGCAGCCGCCACCGCTCGTACTGTCTCCTCCTGCTCAGCCACGTCGACGTCGCCGAGGAGGACCTCCGAGCGCAGGCGGTGAAGTACGATCTAGAAGACGAAATCGACGCCTTGCTCCGCTATCTCGAGACGCACGGTGAGGTCGACGACGACCGGCTCCCGGAGTGGGACGAGTTTCAGGAGCTGGCGGCAGACTACGAGGTGCGACTATCCTGAGACCGAACGTCGTCGCCAGCCGTGCCGTCTGCCGGCGTCAGTTCGGGTTGTAGGGATTCGTTGCTGTCTCGAGCCGATAGACATCCTCGATGGCGTCAAAATCGTCGTCAAACGCATACAGGTAGCCGAGCCCCTCGGTTTGCATATACGCGACAATGCAGGCATCGACGAAGGAGAGGGGTTCGTGTTGGCGAAAGAGGGCCTTCCCGGTTGCGAGGGCGTCGGTGGTGAGTGAATCGATGTGGAAGCGGGCGTTTTCTTCGATTCGATCGAGGAGATCGACGGCTGCGTCGTGGCCGGCGTGGGTCGTGAGGCCGTTGAGCGTTTCCGCGAGCACGTAGTCGAGGACGACTGCCTCCGGGAGCGCTCCATTGTCAATGCCTTGGAGCACAGGAAGTGCGGCATCGTGGGATCCATCCCGCCGGTATGCGGCGGCAAAGAGGACTGTCGTATCGATCAGTGCACGGGGCATTTACTCGACATCGACGCCCCAGGCGTCGTGATCGCGCGTTACATCGGTCGGCTCCTCACCAGCGTAGCCGTCGAAGTCGGCGAACGTGCCGGTTTGCTGTTGGATGACGTGGACCCGAATGCTCCCGTCATCTTCGAGATGCCAACGGAGCTGGTCACCGTCGTCGATATCGAGTTCACGCCGAATCCGGGCCGGAATGTTCGCCTGATTGCCAGACACTTTGCTTTCGGCGTCGATTCTGTCGCTGCTCATACCTCTCGGTACGTGACCGGCCGTGAAAAGCCTAGTGTGTCGCCACACTACCACGCGCTCCAGAAGATATCGTTCTAGTTCGAGGGTGCTGGAAGGCGCCCATCCGGACGTGGAACACGACCCTGTTTTATCTCGTGATCGACGCGACGCAGATGCTTGCAGCCGCCTTCGGGTGAACGCTGCTGCCAGTCGGGACAGGTACACGACTCGTCGATGACGTCGACTTCGTACCGGTTCCCGGACGCGGACTGCACCTCGTAGCGGCCACCTTTCGAGAGGAGCGAAACGTCCATCGCTTCGGCGACGGCACGCTTCGTGCGGGGCTCGAGATCGTCCTGTGACTCTGCGTTCTCGTCGACGACCAGCCGGTCGCGAACGTCGCCCGTTCGGCCACCGTCCGGAGCGACGGCTTCCGCAGGGCCACTGAGCCACTCGTGGAGCACTTCCTCCACCGGATGGCCTTCCGGCCAGAGGTAGTGGACCTCACGACGCTCGCGATGGTCGTAGGAGCCGCACGTGGCTGCGCTTCCAGTCCAGACGCGCCAGGCACCCGGCGCGGCCATCACGTCGACGATGTCGCGGGGAACCGTCTGGTGGTCGTCCGGGAAGAACACCCGGAATCGGGTACACCCTTCTTGCGGCGGCACGGTCTCCCACCAGTCTTCGCTGGAGCCCCAGCTGTCGTACATCGCCTCGTCGCTCCCGTAGCCGACTGTCACGCCATCGATCGGCGTCCAGTCCGCTGGGAGGGGATCCGCCTCGCCTTCGAGCACCCGAAGAACGGCGTTTCGGAGGTACTCGTGGGCTTGGTTGTCTGTCGTTCGAGCGACCTGGTCATGCTGCTCGGCAACGTGTTCGGCTTCCTCGAGGACCGTTGTGAGATAGTCTTCAGTCATGGTTCGCGGAGGTCAGAATGCGCCTCCGCCCTTCTGCGGGCGCAGAAAAAACTTAACCAACAAAAGAGGGAGATTCGGGCAATTTGTTGGTTAACCGATTTAGGGAGCAGGCGGCTCTTCGAGCACGTCGATGAGCTCCTCTGCCGTCCGACTGATTCGTCCGAGCCGCTCGCGAACGGCTTCGGGATCGTCCGACTCCCAGGCTGCGAGGTAGAACGCCGACCCACTGGTGTCGAGTCCGCAGTACCGGCCGACGACGTACGCGACGGCTTCGGCCTCGACTTCGCGTTTCGACCGCTCGGTGTCGTCGGCGACGTCGAAGTGGAGCAGGGCGTGCGCGTACTCGTGAACCAGCGTCCGGGCGAGATCAGCGTCGTTCTCCCGATCACGCACCTCGACACGCGGCTGCATATCGACGAGACTCAGCTGCTCGCAGATGCCCTTCGCCTCGCCGTGCGTCCACTCCTCGGCTGGAACGATCCGCACCGTCACGCCGAGGTCGTCAGCGGCGACAGTCAACTGTTCGACGAGATCACCGGCGTCCCCGGTCGCTTCCGTGTCGAGATCAGGAAGTGGCTCGCCCTCGGTCTGGGAGACATCGAACACCGGCGCGGGCTTGAACCCGACGAGACCCTCGGACCATTCCTCGGGCGGCGTCTCGTCGTACTCACAGTCGCTGTCCTCGTGGTAGCTCGGCGAGTTCTCGCACTCCGGGCACTGCTTGGTGATGATCGGCGCCCAGATCCAGATGGCCGATTCGCCCTCTGTGACGTACCGGTCGAACTCCTCCTGCCACGTCCGGTAGCCCGCCACCCGGCTCGCCTCGGGACACTGCTGCTTGATAAGGAGCGTGTTCCGGTAGGAGTAGTCGTGGAAGCGACTCTGGACGTCGAGCCACCCCTGGAACTCTTCGCTAGCCTGCGCGTCGTCGACGCCGGCGACGAGGTCGTCGATCCACTGTTCGATAGTGCTGTTCATCTCGTCGGATCGCGTGTCGGTCTGGTCGAAGGAGACCGACGAGTCACTAGTCGTAGCCATTGTGTTCACCGAATCGAGTTCACGGCGACTGCAGCAGTTCAGAACGCGCCGCACCCCTCGGGGGCGTTCAAAAACCGCTCTGTCGGTCAGCGGGAGTCCGTGTCTGAGCCGTTTAGAGAAGGACGAGCGGGCCCGGTGGCGGTTGTTTGGTCGCTAATCCACGAGTAATCGACTCGGATTCTTCAGACACTTCGGCTAACTTGCTTTCCTGAGCCTAGGTATTCGAAAATACTGAGTGGAGTTTCATCGAGCGAATTGTCGTTGACGGATTATTATAGACCGATTAGTTTCTAGCGTGCGAGAAACTTCGAGTGCTCGAAGCAGGTTCTATACTTCGGACTTGACAGTATAATTACTTTGAGTATAGATGTATAGGCGCATGTCGGATCAAGACTGCCACTGTGTCGACCCAACGGTTGACAAGTCGGACGCACAGACCCCGGAAACAGACAGCTGGATCGAAGAACGGCCAGTGAAGACCGCCGCGCTCCCGGAGGCCGTGGGAGACAATATGAGTCGGTTCTTCGGCGATTCGATCGACACGTTCGACGACATGATAGCGGCGATTCGTACGGTGGTCGAAGGGGAGGGAATCGCTATCGACGAACTCTGTCACGTTGATGGTGAAACCCCTCACTACGCGAAGACAGAAAATGAGACCTATCACTTCCGGTGTTTCTACGACGGTATCGCGCTCGCCCATCTCGTGGATGAACCCGTCGAAATCCGGACTGAAACCCCCACAAACGACCCCGTCGATATTCAGGTGTCGCCCGCGAACGGCGCCACAGTCACACCGCCAGATGCGGTCATGTCCTTCGGTGTGACCACCGAGAGTGACGTGCCCGCTGACGAGATGCCCACAACCCGGGAGGCCTACGGAGCCATCTGTCCATACGTGAAGGCGTTCCACACCCGCGGCGACTACGAGCGCTGGGCGGAAGACGTGGCGGCCACCACGGTCGGCATTCCCCTCGACGCCGGTGTACCCATCGCCGCCGCACTAACAGCGACCTCTTCTTCGTGGGGCGCCGAATGAGCTTGGGTGGTATCGCACTCGTCGGCTCACAAGCTACACTCGGGCTCGCGGGTCTGGCCGTCGGCGGCGCGAAGGTCACACACCAAGAGGACCAAGTCGACGATTTCCAGCGATTCGGGTATCCACAGTGGTTTCGGGTCGCTACCGGTATCATCGAGATACTCAGTGGTATCGGCCTGCTTGCTGGGTTAGTCTGGCACCCCGGACTAGCGCTGGTGGGTGGTCTGCTCCTCAGCGGGGTGATGGTTGGCGCGATAATCACCCACGTTCACATCGGTGATCCATTGTCGAAAACCGCCGTACCTGCGTTCCTGCTAGCTCTCACGGCGGCTCTCCTCGCGGGTCAGCATCTCGTACAACTCTAACCCGGGGCCTTCCATCTCGCGGCCGAATTAAGACGTGCGGGCTCGACGACGGAGGAAGAGCCCAATCACAAACAGCGGGAGCGCCGTCGCCAACCCGACCACAAGTGCATCGCCGATGGAACCGACGGCACCGTTTGCCGCGGTCACGCCCGCTGCCGTACCTCCGGCAACCGCTGCCCCGCCCCCAAGCGAGGCGAGACCGACACAACAGAGCCCACAGATGCCGGCGATAGCGAGTATCCCCCATCGTGAGCCATCGTCCTCTGAGGATGCCGTACTCTCACTGTGAGCGGTATCGGGGTCGGCCACCTCGCTAGCCGCTCCTCTGTGGTCGGTGTCGCCATCAGGCCGACTCTCCCCCTCGGTACGCTTCACCGGGTCCTCGGTCATGCACCGACCTTCTTCAGGACGGACAAAATACGTTCAGTACCCCGACAGTAACCACATTACGTTACCGTAACGGAGCGCTACAGCCAGCAACTGGAACAACTAGGGACGGGGAATCACTCTTCGATCTCCTCTACCCACTTGAGGAGGGGTTCGAGGTGTTGGCCCAACTCTTCGCCAGTTTCCGTGAGTTCGTACTCGACCCGTGGCGGGATTTCCGCGTACTGTTCGCGCGCGAGAATCCCGGCCTCCACGAGTTCGTCGAGTCTCGTCGAGAGCGTCGAGCTACTCACGTCCTCGAACGTTTCTTCGATGTCACCGTAGCGGGCTGGGCCGATCACATCGACCATGCAGACGAGTTGCATTGCGTACCGGCGGCTGAGAAGGTCCATCACGTCACCCAATGGACAGAGACAGTCCATGTCGATATTCGTTGAACTTGGCGTTTCAGTCACTGTGTCTCGAGAATCTGGCATAGCTTTCGTTCACCACACCTGATTTCATACTTCGGACTTGACAGTATAAATAGTTCGGTATTCAAAGTAGTGATGTATTATGTGTCAAAATAACCCAGAACGGGAAGTTACGTGTACGCTCACTGAGGAACAGGAAGCAGCACGATCAGAGAATGTCCGATCACTTCTCATCTCACACTATATTGGGTACAAAGCTCCAGAAGACGCCTTGGAGCTCCGATTCGAAGGCGGTGACGAGTCACTCCAAGCAGTTGCTCAGTTCATTTCGGCTGAGCTGCAATGCTGTTCGTTCGCTGATTACAAAATCACCGTGTCGCCCCCATACGAAGAAACGGTTCTGACCGTCACCGGTCCTGAGGGGACGCGACAGATGTTTCGGGAGGGGTTAGTCGAACGGCTGGAGGAAGAGGCGGCGTCAAGTAGTCAATCTGCGTGAACTCACTATCGTCTCGACGACTGAGGGCGTCCTAGCAGGCGGAATCGTCTTTGCTCTTGGCAGGTTGAAGGTACGTTTTCCCCCATTCCTCAAGCGAGTCGATGACTGGTTGCAGTGACTCTCCTCGATCAGTTAGCGAGTATTCGACGGCGACGGGCTTCTCACTCACGATTTCCCGGTCGACCAGTTCCTTCTCTTCGAGGTCGTCGAGGCTCTGCGAAAGCATCTTGTTCGTAATCTCTCCGACTTCATTACTGAGTGCGTTGAACCGGAGCGCGTCGTGTTGCAGCAGGCGGTGGATAATGACTGGGTGCCACTTCTTGTCGATCACATCCATTGTGCACGTGACTGCACACCAGTCGTCGCCCGCACACCATACCGCCAGGCATTCGTCCTCCGGAACGTCGGCCGAGTCGCTCATACAGCTTTGTTGTACGTCCGCCCGGATAGAAGTTCCCCAACGATACGACATATACAAACGAAACCACGGTTTCGCGGACGAAACCTCATAACCTAACAGATACGTGATACTTATCTATCGAGCGTTCTTCGGGTAACTTGGAATGACGGAAATCAACATCGAATACTGTGTGCCGTGTGGCCTCCTCGAATACGCCGTGGAGACCCAGGAAATGTTGCTCGAAAAGTTCGGGCAAGATCTCGACGGCGTCCGGCTCCAGCCTGGTCACGGCGGCGTGTTCAAGGTACACGCAGACGACGACCTCGTCTGGGACAAGGATGACCACGACGGCGAGATCGACCTCGAAGCAATCACTGCGGCTGTCCACGACCGCGCTCACGCGCACGCCTGAGTGCCCAGCTGTTGACTCACGCTGTCCATGCTTGAACTCTATCAGGCAGAGGGGTGTCGATATTCGGCGAAAGTCCGCGAGACGCTGACCGACCTCGGCGTCTCATACGTCGCCCACAACCCCCGCTCTGCCGCCGGCGAGACTCGCAACGAACAAACCCATAACCACCTCCGAACACTCGGCGGGGAAGATCAGATTCCCTTCCTCGTCGATCACCAGCGCGGCGTGACAATGTATGAATTCGACGACATCGTCGCTTATCTGGAGGAACACTACGCATGACCGACGCCGTCGGAGAGAACTGCCCGGTCTGTAATTCCTCGGACAACGCGAAAGCGCAGTTTGCGACTGCCAAGGTGGCGGAGCACATAAAGGAGAAAGCCCACCGGGATGACACGCATCAGGAGTGGATCGACAAACACACGCAGAACGGGACGCTCTCGGAGATCCGCGAGGCGCTCGACGAGAAGGGGCACCCTCGGAACTGATCGATGGCTCGCGAGTCAGAGGACGGCGATATCGATCTCCGACGTAATCTCCGCCCGGTTCTCCGGATCGGCATCGCAGCATTGTTGCTCGTGCCGGGAGCGAGTAAGTTCATCACCTACGGGACGTCGGTTCGGTTCTTCGAATCGCTGGGGCTGCCGGCACCGGCTGTTCTGGTCCCAGTTGTCGGTAGTTTCGAGCTCGTCGCCGCCGGGCTGTTACTTCTCGATCGGTTCTCCTGGCTCGCAGCGCTCCTCACTATCCCGATTATGACCGTTGCCGCGATTACTGCCGGGCCCACCTGGCAAAATCTCGGTGCCCTCGCAGCTGCGGTCGTACTTGTCGGCCTCGACACCCAGGAGGTGACTGAACTCGTATGACGGGTCACACCTGTCCGATCTGCGGTGCCAGCTTCACGTCCGAATCCAGCCTCGACGACCACTGCTGGGATGTCCACGACGCCTGTCACTACTGCGGCACGGAGTTCGACGACCAGAACGCGTTGTACATGCACTGGCTCACAGTCCACGAGGACAGCCTGTCGAACAGAGCTCGAGCACGGGCAACGTCCGAAATCGGCGAGCTGACGTTTCGTGAACGACTATACCATCAGGGCCCCGTTGGCGCGGTCGCGAATACCGGTCTCAGCAGACGGAAGCTGTTGTTCGGAGGACTGCTCGGTCTTGGTAGCGTTGCCGGGGCAACGATCTTCGGTGGCTCCGGTGGCGGGAAAGCCCTGACGGAGCACGCTGCGGCGACGGATCTCGGGACGCAGCCAACGCTTGGCCCCTCGCCGTCGGAGGCTGAGGGAACAATCGTTGCGTTCGAAGATCCGTCGTGCCCGGCCTGTGCCCGGTTCGAGCGCTCCACGTTCCCTCAGATAAAATCCGAACTCATCGACCCCGGACGAGTCTCGTTCGTGTTCCGCGGGATTCCCGTCGTCTACCCGTGGGGTGACCCTGCTACCCTGGCCTTGGAGGCGACATATAGCCGCAGTGCCGAGGCGTTCTGGAGACTCAAAGCGTTCTACTACAGAGAGCAGGCGAACGTCGGGACGGAAAACGTTCAGGACGTGACCAGACAGTACCTGGCCGACCAGACCGACGTCGACGCGGACGCTGTCATCAGCGATGTCCAGAGTGAAACGTCACGAGATGCAGTGGATGTGGATCTGCAAGCGTCGCAAGATGCGGGCGTGCGGGGAACGCCGACGTTTTTCCTCTTCAGCGGGGATTCGTTTGCGACCGAGATCGTCGGTCCGCAATCGTACGATGTGTTCGCGAACTCACTGGGGGTGTGATTTCGGATGACTGTTGACCTCCGTCCTCGGTTACCGACCAGCGTTGACGAGTGGCGACTGGTCGGCCGCACGGTCCGACTCGTCCTCTCTCTACCGCAGTACGCTGTCCTCGCCGTCGGTTACGCTGCGCTCGGGCTCTCCGTATTCGTGTTCTCGCGAAATCTAGCCATCCTCCGGCAGATCGTCCTTGGTAGTAGTTTGCCGTGGGTGAGTCGGGCGACGGTTCTCGCTGAGCTGTATCCGTTCGTTGGCACTGCATATACCACACTCCAAGGAACCATCCTCGCCTTGACAGCGATCCTCATCGGCATCAACATGGCCGTCGCGACCTACCACGTTCGCGAACACAGGTTATCGGTCGGACAAGGTTCCGGCAGCCTCGGAGGGATCGTTCTCGGAACGCTCGGGGCTGGGTGTGCGGCGTGCGGGTCGGCCGTCCTTGCTGGACTCCTCTCAGTCATCGGAGCCTCCGGACTCCTCCTCGCGCTTCCGCTCGATGGACTCGAATTCAGCGTTCTTGCGGTGTTCGTATTGCTTCTCTCGCTCTACTGGTTAGCCGATGGAATGCGTGGCGGTGAAATCGCCGGCTGTCCTCTCCCCGAATAGACGGACATACATCACTAATGTATTCGACCACAATCGACGAACACAGTCGCCTGCTCACACTTACAGTATGACACGATTCTCGAAACAGTGGATTCAGCACAATCAGGTCGCGATCTACGCCGTCGCCGCTCTCCTCGCGATTGTGGTCGGCCTCGGCCTCCCGAGCGCGAGCTCAGTGCTGGAACCGCTCATCAACCCTGTGCTCGCGGTGCTGCTGTACGTGACGTTCCTCGAGATCCCGTTCGTCCGTATTCGGCGGGCGTTCCGGAACGGTCGGTTCATGGCGGCGGCGCTCGGGATGAACTTCGTGGTCGTCCCGATCGTGGTGTTCGGGCTCACGCGGTTTCTTCCACAGGAGCCAGTCATCCTCGTGGGGGCATTTATGGTGTTGTTGACGCCGTGTATCGACTATGTCATTACGTTCACCGAACTTGCGGGCGGTGACGCCGAGCAGATCACGGCTGCAACGCCGGCACTGATGCTCATCCAGCTGTTGTTGCTCCCGCTGTACCTCTGGCTGTTTATGGGCCAGCAGGTGGCCGAGTTCATCGAGGCGGGGCCGTTCATCGAGGCGTTCATCGTCATTATCGCGCTTCCGCTGACGCTCGCGTGGGCGACTGAGTACTGGGCAGAGCGCTCCGAGCGCGGCGCACAGTTGCAGGACACGATGGGCTGGTTGCCGGTGCCGATGATGGGGGTGACGCTGTTCGTCGTCATCGCCTCCCAATTGCCGCGCGTGCAGGATTCGATCGGACAGATCGCATCGGTCGTTCCCGTCTACGTGGCGTTCCTCGTCATTATGCCACTGGTCGGTCGGCTGGTGGCCGGACTACTGGGGATGGAGGCTGGCGAGAGTCGAGCGCTCGTGTTTACCTCCGTGACGCGGAACTCGCTAGTTATCCTCCCGCTGGCACTCGCGCTCCCGTCGGGGTACGCGCTCGCACCAGCGGTCGTGGTCACTCAGACACTCGTTGAACTAACGGGGATGGTTGTCCTCACACGAATCGTCCCGGCCTGGTTAGTCCCAGATTCGCCCGACCAGATTCTCGACCTCGATGTCGGCCAGAGTGATTGAGTCTCACTCGATACGGCATCCAGATCGTAGGGCTGGGTCACCGGAGCTCGTGGCGTTCGTCCGCGAAGCCGACCGTGACGAGGTACTCGAGGAACTCGTCGAACCGCTCGACGTCACTGGGCGTGTCGGTCGCAAGATGACGTGCCCACTCGATGGCCCACTGGAAGGCGGGATCCGTGCCGCCCTTGCCGTGAATGTACCACCACCGGGCCGCTTTCAGCACGACCAGCGGATTCGTCGGCGGCTGCTCACCGGCGAGCCCACGGGTGATGGATTCGATTTCGTCGGGGACGTCGGCGGGATCGACCTCCGCTGATTGCGTGTTGTCGATATCGACCGGGATCTCGTCGATCGAGACGTTGTCAGGACGCTGTTGTTGACTCACAGGCATCACCTCTGAGGACTTTCGAAGGAGCCCTCGCCCTCTCTGGGGGCACGAAAAACAGTCGAATGAGACGCACTCTACTGATTCTTCCAACGCGATTTACCTACCATCCCGATTTTCATCGGTTACCCAAGATTTTGGAGAACGGTGAGTTTATTTGCCCGTTCACCGGAGACAGAAGTGAAACACGGGCGATGGAGTCCGCCTTCCCCAACCGCCGACACGGCTGATGACTCCTATTTCCGGCTCATCAGATGCTACGGAGACAACTCATTCGGCACGGGGAAGCGATCGTACTGATTGCACTTGGTGGAATCGTCGGTGCGAATCTTCGATACGCTGTTGGGGCAGCAGCGGGTGACGCACTCTTGACCACTCTCCTCGTCAACACCGTCGGGAGCTTCGGACTCGGGGTACTCCTCTTCGATGCTCGAGCAGATGAGGTCCTGACCAAACGGGTGCGGTATGTCTTCGGAACGGGCTTCTTCGCTTCATTTACCACCTACAGCACGTTCGTAGCCGATATTGCGTTGACCGCACCGGAACTTGCAGTCCCCTATATTATCGCCAGTTACGCATCCGGGTTTGGCGGAGTCCTCGCCAGTCGAAAAATCGTGTCTGCGACGTCTACAACCGCAATACAGCCACCGACACCGGGTGATGACTGATGGAGGTACTTCTTATCAGTATTGGCGGAGCAGTCGGTGCAGTCCTGCGTTATGTGGTCGGGCAGCTAATCGACAATTCGTCGTTCCCGTGGGCCACTCTCGTGGTAAACGCGCTCGGGAGCTTCATCCTCGGGTTAGTCATCTTCGGGGTGAGTGATTCCGACATCCTCCTCTTGGTGAGTGTCGGATTTTGTGGGGCGTTCACGACATTCTCGTCGTTTAGCTTTCAGACCGTTAGCCTCTGGGAACAGGGCGAACAGAGAGCTGCATTCTTGAATGCGCTGGGCAATCTGACCGTCTCTCTGCTTGCGTTCGGAGCTGCGTGGGTTCTCATAGCCTAAGCACTGAGAAATCCTGTTCATCGGTCGGTTCGGGGAGATCTGGAAATGAATACAACTCGATTTACGTCACGCCGGCGGGAGTTAGACGCTCTGCTGGACGGCTATTTGATTCGAACTGAGCGTAGAACTTCGCTTGTTAGTCAACCACTGGTTGGACTGGCAACCGCTCGAGGCGGCGATGGCACGGGATACAGAGAGTCAGCAGGTTACTCAGGACATCTGCATCGTCGACCGACTGGTCTGGGTCGTCGTAGAACCGCCGTCGAGGAATCCGATGGTGAACCGGAAGATCACGTCCGAATTTCTCGCGGTGAGCTTCGCGGCCCATACCGCAGCGCAGCCAGGACTCGTTATCACGGGCGATGATTTCCTCACGAATCTGTGGCCAGTTCGAGCCAAACGGAACTGTCTCAGTATCAGACTGACGGTAGTTTTCTAGATAGTCCGGGTCGGCCGCTTGAAGGGCCGTTCGCCACGTTCCGAACTCACGCTGATACGGAACGATGGAGAACTTCCCGTGTTCGTTCATTTCCGTCGTTGTCGGTGGGTGACCCAGATCATCTGCGACAGCCCGTAGTTCGGCTAATAACTCCTCCCGTGGAATTCGCCACCGCTGATTCGGCTCGAAGCCGGCAGCTCGGAGAGCTTCATTCCACGAACCGAATCGCTCCTGATAGACTGCTGCACTCCGTTTCCCTTGGCTCCGCATCTCATCCTTCCGAGGGACATGGCCTAGCTCTTCGGCGAGACTGTTGAGTTCGGATATCAGATCCTCTTCGCTCACATTCCACACGGAGTGGACTTCCAACCCAGCCTGTCGAAGAGCACGATTCCAGGTTCCAAACGCTCGCTTGTACGAATTCGAGGTGTAGGGGCCACTCCGGTCCATCTCATCTGTCGTGGGGGGTCGACCCAGTTTCTCAGCGAACCCCTCTAAGGCAGTAAGGAGTGTCTCTTCGGAGAGGTTCATTTCGACGTTCGGTTCAAAACCGGCCGCCTGTAGTGCTGAATTCCATCCTCCAAATCGCTTGCAGTATGTCTTTACCGAATACTCCCCGTGATTACTGTATTCTCGCTCTGACGGAGTTCCCCCTACGATGTCGGCAACCGATTTGAGATCTGCAATGAGGTCCTCATCGGGCGTCGGTGATCGTCCGTCTGGGTCGTTCGTTCCTGTTTGAAGTCCGGCAGCCTCGAGTGCGTTATTCCACGACCCGAAGCGATCCCCGTACGTCTTCGAAGCATGAGGTCCTGAATCGTCCATCTCACTCTGCGAAGGGGGACGACCCAGTTCCTCAGCGAACTTCTGGAGTCGATTGAGGAGTTCCTCCTCCGAGTACAGCTTCTTGCCCATAATTTCTGATGCGGTTGAGTCACTCAGTTTGGTCCCGGCTCGCTATTTGAATGTCCGTACTGGTCTCTGTGATGCGTCATCCTATCGATAATGGCCTGTGTCTATGATTGGGGTCGCAGGGCCACAGGTTGCAGCCCCGCGCCCTCTCAGGGGCACCAACAACAGGCTGTAAGCGCTATTAACCAACAAATGGCTATACCCACCAGATGTTGGTTAATCGTTCACCCGATTGACTGGCTATGAGTGTCTTTAGAAATGAATCAAGTATTCTATCCACAGAAATGGAATAGGGCTAGAGATGAGCCGCATAAGAGACATTAATCGGAAGTCTTACTTGAGAGTCTATTCAATTCGATTACGATGGCACAAGGGACGGGACGACTTCGACGCTATCTCGACGACGAACTTGAGGAGTGTCGCAGCGAGGACGTCGAGCGCCGACTCGACGAGCTCAGCACCCTCGAAGCAGCACTCGGAACTGCGCAGGTAGAGGCTGAACTCGATGTGCTCTCGGCACTCTCCAACGAGACACGGTATACGCTCGTCCGTGTGCTCGTTGCCGCACAAGAGGAACTCTGCGTCTGTGAACTGAATGCGGTTGTTGACGTGACCGAGAGCGGGCTCAGCCACGCGCTCTCGAAACTCGTCGATGCCGGACTAGTCGACGGCCGGAAGGACGGCCGGTGGAAGAAGTACCGTGCGACCAACCGGGCTGTTGCGCTCGTTACCGTCCTCGAGGGGAGTGTGAGCGATGAGTAACGTCGACGCCCACGACCACGGCCCCAACTGTGACTGTGAGAGCTGTGGCGACCCGCGCTCGATGGACTTTCTCGATAAGTACCTCACCGTCTGGATTTTCGGCGCGATGGCGATCGGCGTGGGACTCGGATTCGTCGCCCCGTCGGTGACCCAACCGATCCAGAACTTCCACCTCGTCGAGATCGGCCTCATTATGATGATGTATCCGCCACTGGCGAAGGCCGATTACTCGCAACTTCGGACCGTCTTCAGCAACTGGCGGGTGCTGGGACTCAGTCTGATCCAGAACTGGCTGATCGGCCCGACGCTGATGTTCGGGCTCGCGGTCGTCTTCTTCAGCGGGTTCGTCCCCGGCCTCCCGGCGCGACCCGAATACTTCCTCGGGCTCGTGTTCATCGGGATGGCTCGGTGTATTGCAATGGTACTCGTCTGGAACGAACTCGCGGAGGGATCGACCGAGTACGTGACGGGCCTGGTTGCGTTCAACAGCCTCTTCCAGATCGTCACCTACGGGGTGTACGTCTGGTTCTTCGCTCTGTTCCTTCCGCCACTGCTCGGTATGGAGTCACTCGTCGCCGGCATCACGACGTTCGATATCACGCCGATACAGGTGTTCGAGGCGATCGTCATCTTCCTCGGGATTCCGTTCGCCGGAGGATTCCTCACCCGGTACGTCGGCACTCGCGCCAAGAGTGAAGCGTGGTACGATGATGAGTTCATCCCGAAGATCGACCCGTTGACGCTCGTTGCGCTCCTGTTCACCGTCATCGTGATGTTCGCCACGCAGGGCGGCAACATCGTCGCCTCGCCTGGTGACGTTCTCCTGATTGCGGTGCCGCTGACGATCTACTTCGTCGTGATGTTCCTCGTGAGCTTCGGGATGGGGCGGGGCATCGGTGCGGACTACTCGACGACGACGGCCATCGGATTCACGGCGGCGTCGAACAACTTCGAACTCGCCATCGCCGTCGCCGTGGCGGTGTTCGGGGTCGGCTCCGGTGTCGCGTTCGCTACCGTCGTCGGCCCGCTTATCGAAGTCCCCGTCCTCCTAGCACTGGTCAACGTCGCGCTGTACTTCCAGCGGAAGTTCGACTGGGGTGGCTTCGATACTGGAAATCTCGATTCGTCCGCACCTGAGCCGACAACTGACGATTAACCACAAAAATGTCATCCAACACTGAAGCAGACGATCCGATTCGTATCGCCTTCATGTGCGTCCAGAACGCTGGACGCTCACAGATGTCCACGGCCTTCGCAGAACGTGAACGAGAATGCCGTGACCTCAAGGACCGTGTCGAAATCCTCACTGGAGGCACTCACCCGGCCGACCACGTACACAACGAAGTCGTTGACGTGATGGACGAAGCCGGGTTCGACCTCTCCGACCGGACGCCACGAGAGATCACGCTGGACGAACTGCGTTCCTGCGACTACGTCGCCACGATGGGTTGCTCGACACTCGACGTCGGTGACGTTGGCGAGGATGTCGATGTTCAAGATTGGGCGCTGGAGGATCCTGACGGACAGGATCTTGATCAGGTACGCGAAATCCGTGACGAAATCGAACAGCGGGTCATCTCGCTGTTCGATGAATTTAGCATAGCTGAGTAATCCTTCCGAAGTATTACTTTTCGTCTTCTCGCAACGCTTCTGCTTTCCACTGGAGTCGGCGCAGAATCTGCGTCCGATTCTGGTGGGCGTTCTCGTAGGCAACACACTCCTGGAGCGTCTCCATATCGGGGATCGTCGCGATCCCGGCCTTGATCAGGCGCGTGTTCGGTGCTTCCAGACGCTTCTCTGGAGGGAATTCGTCACTTTCTTCGTCGTCAGTGGCTCCCATCTCGAACAGCCTCCACCCCTTGAGGGCCGACACAAACAACTCTCCGTACGATAACGCCCCACCTCTAATAGAGATAAAACCGATACAACGGCTACCGTAATGGTCATCCCCCGCGAGTGTTTACAGGTCCGTATGGAGCGAAAGACGATTTCCGTCACCGGGATGTCGTGCAACGGGTGCGAACAGAACGTGGAAACCGCCCTGCGAACCCTCGATGGTGTGAGTCGGGTCGAAGCCGACCACGAAGCTGACACGGTCGATGTGGTCCTCGAGGATGGGGTCTCCAACGACGACGTGAACGCGGCAATCGAACAGGCTGGCTACGACGTAGAGGCCTAATCAGCCGTCGCTCGGCCGTCTCTCACGTCTCCGTCCGTGCGTTCGTCGAGGGCGAACTCGGTGTTGACACCCTCACCGGAGAGGAGTTGGCCAGCGAAGCTGTTGGCGAGAACGGCCGAGACGGACAACACCATCGCAAGCATCGCGAACACCGGATGAACGAGTCCCGTGGTCGCGGCAGCGACGCCGACGCCGTTGAACGCGAAGGCTGTCACGAGATTCTGGCGAGTCTTCCGATAGCTCTCGTTCCCGATCTCGTAGGCGTCCATCACGCCGCCGAGCCGATCGCCCATCAGGACGATATCCGCCGACTCAATGGCAATATCGGTTCCTGCGCCGATGGCAATCCCGATATCCGCCTGCGTGAGTGCGGGAGCGTCGTTGATGCCGTCCCCGACCATCGCCACGCGGTGACCTTCGTCCTGCAGGCGACCGATCTCCTCGCGTTTCTCGTCGGGCAGCACGTCGGCCATGACGCGATCGATACCGACCTCCTCGGCGACCGCGTTCGCAGTGCGTTCGTTATCCCCGGTGATCATCACGGGCGTGATACCGGCGTCACGCATCCGCTGGACAGTCTCGGCTGCATCGACTTTGATTTCATCGCCGATGCCGACCAGGCCGATTAGGTCACCGCCACGGACGACTCCAGAGACGGTGAGGCCGCGGCCCTGGAGCCGTTCGATGTCGTCGCTCCCCTTCGACAGGTCGATCCCCTCGTCGCTAAGCCATCTCGGTTTTCCGACCAGCACGTCGTCGCTGGCCATGGTCGCCCGGACGCCCTTGCCGGTCACGGAGTCGAAATCATCGGGGTCAGCGTACTCAACATCTCGCTCGTCGGCGAACTTGAGGATCGCATCAGCGAGAGGATGCTCGGAGAACGCCTCTGCACTGGCCGCAGTCGTGAGTACATCCACCTCGTCGGCACCGAACGCGACGACCTCACTGACGGCAGGTTCGCCGACGGTAATCGTGCCGGTCTTGTCCAGCACGATGTGGTCGATATCGGGGAAGATCTGGAAGGCGTCGCCAGAGCGCATCAGGATGCCGCGGTCAGCGGCCTTCCCGCCGCCCCGAATCAGGGCGAGCGGTGTCGCCATCCCGAGCGCACACGGATAGCCGAGCACGAGGACCGCCAGCGCTGCGAACGCCCCGCGCTGGACGTTGGGGGCTGCCCTCCACGCGAGCGGTGCGACCACCCAGAAGAGAAAGGAGAGCGCGGCAATCGTCAAGACGCCCGGGACGAAGTACTTGAGGATGCGGTCGGCGAGCTGGATGATGCCGGGTTTCATCGCCCGCGCCTCCTCGATCTCGCGGGCCACCTGGTTCAGGAACGCGTCCTCGCCCGTTGCAGTGACCTCGATGAGCAGGGTTCCGGTCTCGTTGACGCTGCCGCCGATTACTTCGTCGCCCTCGGCCTTCTCCTCGGGGATTGACTCGCCGGTGGCGACCGACTCGTCGACCGTGGACTTGCCCTCGACAACCTCGCCGTCGACGGGGAGGTTCTCGCCGAGCTTGACGCGGACGCGATCACCGATGTCGAGGGCGTCGACAGAAACTTCCTCGATGTCGCCGTCATCACCGACGCGACGGGCCGTATCGGGTTGGAGGTCGAGGAGGCCTTGGACGGCTTGGGAGGCCCGAGTGCGGACGATGAGGCTGGTGTACTCCGAGAGGATGTGGTAGGTAGTGATGAACACGGAGACGGCGAAGAAGTGGACGGTCGGGAAGCTGGGGAACACGAACAGGCCGAGCAGTCCACCGAGGAGGCCCGCAAACGCACCTGCCTCCAGGAGGACGTGCTGGTTGAAGATCCCCCGGCGCAGGCTCTGGTAGGCTTTCGCTTTGATGTATCGTCCAGGGCCGAACATCGTCCCGAGTGCCAGCCCGAGAGTCACGAGGTCCATCGCGAGCGATGCAGACTCGAAGCGCCCCATCACGAAAATCATCCATCCCATCAGGGCAGCGACAACGATGGATGCGCCACCGGCGATGAGGAGGCGGCGCCTGCCGTCGGCGAGTTCGGCCTGCTGTTGCTCGTACCGCCTCGTTTTGTCCGGGTCGCGGATGGTGTACCCGAGATCCCGGAGTGTGTCCTTCACCTCGACCTCGCTCAGGTGCTCATCGTCGTATTCGACGAGAACTTCCTCGTGGGCGAGGCTGACGTCGACGTCCTCGACGCCGTCGGTTCGGCTGTAGGCCTTCTCGATACTGTCGGCACAGAACGAGCAGGACATCCCCCCGACGTTGAATTGTTCGTGTGTCGTTCCCATCGTGGGTGGTGGTTGTCGCGCGACGCGGATAACCATTACGACAGATTTCATAGCGGTTTCGAAGAGTTAATACTGCTTTCGGGAGCGTGGCGTTACTCTTACCATCGTTGTCTGCCTACCTTCTCACACGAATGGCGCTCCTCGAATCAGACGTGCCGATCCGCGAAGTCGTGACGACGGACCCAGAGAAAGCGAAGGCGCTGGAGAACGACGTGCGGGCGAAGATCCTCGATATGCTCGCGGCCGAGGCTATGACGATCGAAGAGATTCACGACGAGTTGCATCGTCGTGGCGAGGAGAAGGCCGAAACGACGGTGCGCCACCACGTGAACGTCCTAAAGGACGCCGGGATGGTCGAGATCGCACGGCTTGAGGAAGCTGGTGGTGGCACACGGAAGTACTACAAGTCGAACACGCGGGTCTTCTCGTACGACCTTCCCGAACGTAGTACTGACCAACTCGCTTCGGCACAGGACACGACTCGTGAAGAGCTCGCTGCGCTGATCGAGACCCTCGTCGAGCAACACGGCGACGAGATCGCGGCTGTAGCGAGAGAGATGAAGCCGTGTGAATACTGCGAAACTCAGCACTACGAGGAGTTTGTCGTTCGGGAACTGCTCAATCGCGCGCTCATCGACCTCGGCGAAACCGGGGACCTCGACGATCTCTTAGCGACCGCCGAGTGAGCGATTTCGTCGAATATCGTTTATTTATAATTTCCCCCAGTACACTGGGCGGAGGGTTCATTCTGCTATACCAGCAATACTCGGATAATGCGCCAAGCGGTACTCAGTATTGACCACGAAACACTGACTGAGTACGGGTTCGAGGTGTTTCAGGACTCCGGATTACTCGATATTGAAATCCTCTCGTGTGAGGGACCACGCGGCGTTTCCCGCCTCCACGTCGAGGAGCGACTGGATGAACAACGGCTGGACGATCTCGAGACGGTTCAGTGGTGGGAATATGTAGCGGATCAGGGATCGGAGCATGCCTATCTTGTCGAGATGAACGTGGCCGACGAGTTGGACCGAGCCGGCGTCGATGCTGACAGTATGACGCGGGCTGAATGGGCCGAAGTACAGAGCCGGGGATTCGCATTCGAGGTGACTGGCTCCCAGGCGGAACTCAAAGCAATGATCGCTGACCTGCAGGCTGCTGGACAAAACGTTACCTTGGAACAACTGCGTGACTATCGTATCCGAGAGTCGCCGTTGGATGCACTAACCAATCGCCAGCAGGAAGTGCTTGATGTCGCGTACGAGCTCGGGTATTACGACGTACCGCGTACATCGTCAACGGAGGAGATTGCAGCCGAACTCGGCGTGGACGATTCGACCGTGGCCGAACACCTCCAGCGAGCGGAACACAACCTCCTTGAATTCCTCCTGGGTTAGTCGAGATCCACGTACTTTCGTATCAGCGACCGCACTGCTGCTGGCTGAAACGGCATGGTTTTCCCGTCGGTTTCTGCAGCCCACTGCTCGTACGTGTCTGCGGATTCAAACGCGTTGATGTACTGGCAGAACGTGTTCGTGAGTGTGGGTGTCTCGGTTTGGAGCATCCAGCTGAAGATGGTTTCATCGCTGTCCTCGAGCTCCGGAATGGACACGGCGATCCCGAATGTGATCACGGTATCTTCAGGGGTGACGTCCACGCCCCCGTTCTGGACAGTGAAGGTGATTGGCGTTCTGGTTACGGGATCCACCGAGCGGACGGTGACTGGATCCTGAGTCTCCATCACCGCGGCACCGAGTGCGTCTAGGATGCATGGCGAGTACTGGATCTGGCCGTTCACGCGGACTTCGTGTCGGGTCGGGTCGTCCGTGTAGAGGTCCTCCGGCTCGATGGTTCGGTCGCTCGCCGCAAGCTGCTCGGCGAACGTGGCCCAGTAGTCGCCCATCGTTTCCGGTGGGGTCTCGAGATTGCTCACTGCCGCGAGGTGGTTCGCGAAGTCGGGCGGCAGGTCGATACGGTCGTCGGGTTGGGATTCAGTTCCCATTGCAAAGTAAGAGACGGCCCAGCAACCGGTGGTACTTGCTCCCAGCTAGCTGGGGGAGTTCATAGGAGGCTAATCTCCAGAAACCTCAACCCCTGACCTTCGTGTGACGGAGTGACCCGCTTCGAGACGCGTTACGAGGGTTTGTGAACGCCACCGGCGGCGGAGTTGATGCTTTCGGGGAGCGTGGGGTGGATGTGCATCGTTCTGGCGATTTGGTCGGCGGTCGCGCCGAGTTCGATGGCAAGGACGAGTTCGTGGACTATTTCGGCGCCCTGTTCGCCGACGACGTGCGCTCCGAGGAGCTCGTCGGTCTCGGCGTCGGTGACGAGTTTGACGAACCCCTCGGGTTCACCGAGCGCCTTCGGCTTGCCCTGGTCGGCGAGGTCCTGACGACCGATACCCACCTCGTACCCTTCGTCTCGTGCTTCCTGTTCGGTCAGTCCGACGTGCCCGACCTGCGGGTCGGTGAACACCGCCCACGGGACGACTCGGCCCTCGGTGCTGATTTCTTCGTCTTTCGCGAGCTGTCGATACAGGAGGTCGGCGTCGTCGCGCGCGGAGTGGGTGAACATCGGCGGCCCACTCACGTCGCCGATAGCGTAGACGTCGTCTGCGGTCGTCCGGAAACTGTCATCAGTCTCGACAAATCCCTGCTCGTCGGTCTCGACGCCTGCCTGTTCGAGTCCGATGTCGTCGGTCTTTGGGTGCCGTCCCGCCGCGAGCAGGACCTCCGAAGCCGTCGTCGCGACGATTCCATCCGGCCCGTCGGCCTCGAGGACGATTCCTTCGCCGTCGGATGCAAGCTTCGTTACGGCGGCCTCAGTGCGAACGTCGATCCCTTCGTCGGTGAAGACGTCCTCAATCACTGTGCTGACTGCCGGCTCCTCTCGGGGGAGCAGTCTGTCACCGCGCTGGAAAACGGTCACGTCGGTGCCGAACCGGCTGTACATCTGGGCGTACTCGGTCCCGACGTAGCCGCCGCCGATCACCGCCAGCGAATCCGGTACCGTATCGAGAAACAGCATGTCGGTGCTGTCGAGGACCTCGACATCGTCGAGTCCATCGATCGGTGGTCGTGCGGGACGGGCACCAGTGTTGATGACGATCCGCTCTGCTGAGATACGCCGATCGCCGACCCGGAGTTCCTCGGGCGACTCGAAGGTGCCGCGCTCTTCGATGAGGTCGACGCCGTCGTGGTCCGCGACGTTCTCGTAGGCGCCCTCGCGAATGCTCTCGACGACGTCGTCTTTGCGCTGGACAATCGCCTCCAGATTGGCGGTGATGTCGGCGTCAATTTCGATGCCGAACTCCTCGCTCCGGCGAGCGAGGTGTGCGACCTCTGCGCTCCGGAGCATCGTCTTTGTCGGGATACACCCGCGATTGAGACACGTTCCGCCGAGGAGATCGTCCTCGACGAGGACCGTCTCCATGCCGGAGTACGCGCACTTCATCGCGACGGGGAGGCCGGCCATCCCGCCCCCGAGCACGAGCAGGTCGTAGTCGGAGTCTGTCATAGTTGTGGGGAATGCTATTGGTTCGCTTCTTCGAGAACGTCCTTCCGTTGCTTGAACTCGTCTTCTGAGAGCTCTCCCTGGGCATACGCGACTCGGAGTTCCCTGAGTGCCGGGTCTCTGCTACTGAGACCACCTCGGGTGACTACGCGATAGAGGGCGTATCCAACCCCAAGGACGACCAGCAGAACGGCCAGCATCATTCCAGCTCCCAGAGCGGTGACATCGACACTGGGCCGCCGGGCCACATTCCCCCACCCATCCACATCATCGGCATCATGACTGCCATCAGCACGAACGGAATGACCAGAATCGCAGCGATGACGATGAGTACGACACGGAGCGGACTGCGGCGTTCAGATGTTCGTTTAGAGTCCATGATTAGTGGTCGTAGCGTATTCGGATAGCTGTTGTGCGGCTTCCGGTACCCCGACACCTCCTCTGTTTTGGCGTGAATTTGTTTTTATGAATATTACTCGACACAGCAGCTCATCGTCGACGTGTCCCGTCGGAACGCCTGACAGGCGTGTTTGAACGCCTCGCTGAAGGTGGGGAACGGGTGGACGGTGTCGATGATGTCGTCGACGGTGAGGCCGAACTTCACGGCCAGCGTCGCTTCCATAATCATGTCGGCGGCACGGGGCCCGACCATGTGGACACCAACGATCTCGTCGGTCTCGTGGTGCTTGACGACCTGGACGAGGCCGTCCGTGTTTTTGACGGCCTTCGCCCGCGGCACGTCCTCCATCTGGACGGTCCGACAGGAACAGGTGCCGTGCTCATCCATATACTCGAGTTCGGTCGTCCCGACGGCTGCGACCTCGGGACTGGTGAAGACGACTGCTGGGACCGCATCGTAGTCGATGCTGACGCCCTCGTCGCCGAAGGCGTTCTTGACAGCATGGTTGCCCTCCTTGGCGGCGACCGTTTCCAGTTCGGGCTCGCCGATTACGTCGCCGGCCGCGTAGACGTCTGGATTCGTCGTCTGGAAGTGCTCGTCGACGTGGATCGTGCTGTCGGGGTTCATCTCAACCCCGACCGATTCGAGACCGATGCCATCGCTATTCGGCTGGACGCCGGTCGCGACGAACAGCGCGTCGCCGGTGACTGTCCGCTCGGTGCCGTCGACGACTGTTTCGACGGCGACACCCGACTGGACCGTTTCGGCCCCACCGTCGGCTGCTGGCGGGCGGACGCGCTGGAAGTCGTTGCCGGTGATTACCTCGATGCCATCCTCCTCGAACGCACGCTGCATCTCACGCCCGAGCTGGCCTTCCATCCCCGAGAGGACGCGGTCGGAGCGCTGGAGGATGGTCACATCGACGCCGACACGGTGGAGAATCTGGCCCCATTCGAGCGCGATGTAGCCACCGCCGATGATCGCGATGCTCTCCGGGAGGTCGCGCTCCTTGAGGATGGTCTCGCTCGTGTAGTAGTCGGCCTCCTGCAGACCGTCGATGGGTGGCGCCCACGGCGAACTGCCGGTCGCGACGAGTACCTTCTCCCCAGTGATGCGTGCGCCCTCGTGGGCGCCGTCGACGACCTGGATGGTCGTGTCGTCGACCAGCCGGCCGTACCCCTCGTAGATGTCGGTCTCGAAGTGCTCGGCGACGTCGACGTAGTTCTCCTGCCGGAACCGTTCGACGAGGTCGTCGGTGCCGTCGAGTGCGGCCGCCCAGTCGACGGTCGGTTCGCCGTCGCTGTACTGGACCGCCTCGAACGGATTCTCCCGCGGCGTGGCTGCCTGCTCGCCCACCGCGAGCAGATGCTTGCTGGGGACACAGCCGACGTTTACGCAGGTGCCGCCAAGCGGTAATCCTGTATTTACCAGCGCCGTCGAGAGTCCTCGGTCACTCGCTTCGGTAATGGCAGCGAACGCTGCTGCCCCACCCCCGAGGATTACGAGATCATACTGAGTCGATTTAGACATTCTAATAATCGTTGTATCGTTTGTGGCTTTAACGTTATGCTCTTAACGTCTACGGCAGCCGCTTTCTCGTCCACTGGTCCCCGAAAGGACTATACACAAATGGAAATTTGGCTATTGTAATGAGCATCAATCTTCTCCAATCGAACGACGACGTACACGAGGCCCGGGCGAACATCTTCAGTGCGCTCGGTGATCCGACTCGGCTCCGGATCTTCCAGACACTAATCGAGGCGGACGAACCGCTCAACGTCAGCGAACTGTGCGACCGCACCGACCTCGGGACGAATCTGGTGTCGCATCACCTCCAGTGTCTGAAGAACTGCCAGCTGGTCGACGCGGAACGCGACGGCCGCAAGAAGTACTACGAGGTGAGCCGGCCGGAAGCCGTCGAGATGCTCTCGCTGGCCGACGACTGTATTCGCCAGAACATTGAGAGCGTCCTCGGGTGCGAGGTCGTCACCGAGGCCGAGACCGATGAGCGGTGACGCTGAATCGTGGCTCCCGTATGCGGGAGTCGGTGGCGTCGTCGCGTGCTGCCTCGGACTCGAACTGCTCGGTGGGGCGGTGGTAGTCGGTGGCCTCGCGGCCACCATCGGGCTCTCGACCGGCGTGACGTATCTGGCGGTTGTCGGCCTGGGCGGGTTGGTCGCGCTGTTCGTTGCCGCCGGCTATCAACACGTTGAGGGGGTGAACGATGGGCTCCTCGGCTGATGGATCGTCCTGGGGGCTCCTCGGCCTTGCGGGGGCACTCAGTCTCTGTTGTATCGGCACTGCGACTCTCGCCGGCGGGGCCGCAGTCGCCGGCGGAACAGCCGCCGGCGCGACTGCTGTCAGCGGTGTCGCGGGTGGACTCGGTGGCATCCTCGTGACCGCACTCGCCACTGCGTTGCCGCTCCTCGTCGTCGGGCTGGTTCTCCGACGGAGGAATGGACAATGACGGACGGGACGTGTCCGGTCTGTGGCGACGATTTCAGTGCAGGTGGCGCGTTGAGCGACCACGCCTGGGACGCGCATGATGCCTGCCGGTACTGTGGTGAGGAGCTGACGACCGAGGACGAGCTGTACGTTCACTGGCTGGCCCGGCATGAGGGGGAACTCTCGCGGGTTGATCGAAAGCGAGCCGAATCCGAGGTTGAGACGTTGACGTTCGGGAATCGGCTGGCCCACCAGGGCCCGGTCGGGGCGGTTCGGAACGTCAGCCTCAGCCGGCGGCAACTCCTCGGCGGTGGTGCGGTCACGCTCGCTGGGATCGGCGCACTTGCCGGGAACACGCTTCTTGGTTCCTCATCTGGCCCGGCGCAGGTCCAGACTGGTGCGGCGGCGCCGCAGGCGACGTTTACGACCCTCTCCGGGGAGACGGGTCGGCTAGCCGACTATCAGGGAAAGAAACGGATGCTGTGGCTGTTCGCGACCTGGTGCCCGAGTTGTAAGCAGGGGGCTCGCGCGCTCCAGAACACGAATGACCAGCTTGGCGACATGGAGATCATCGGGGTGAAAACCGCCGGGAACGCCGGGTACGAGGGGCCATCCGTCCGCGAGTTCGTCCAATCCTTCGCGCCCTCGCTGTTGGACGCCGACAGGTGGACGTGGGGCACCGCCTCCCAGCAGACGACCGAGACGTACAATCCCCAAAACCGGCCCGACATCTACTACCTCATCGACCAGGACGGCACGATCCAGGCACGCGATACAGCTCCGGCGGCGACAATCGACCGAATCACCCAGTTCGCACAGGGTGGCGACACACGAAGTGATCGCCCGGGTGAAGAGTACGAAATCCAGCCCGCCGAGCACATCCAGCAGGGAGCCGACCATCCGCCGTACAACTCCAATCCCCCGACGTCCGGCTGGCACTACTCCCAGCAGGCCGACTGGGGGTTCTACACCGAGGGACTCCCGGACGAGCGGGTCGTCCACAACCTCGAGCACGGCGGTATCTGGATCACGTACACGAACGTGAGTGACGAGACGCGTTCCCAGCTCCAGGATCTCGCAGAACAGTACCCCAAGAGCGTGATCGTCACGAAGCGACCCGCGAACGATGCCCCGATCGCTGTCGCGTCGTGGGGGCAGCTGCTGGAACTCGAGTCACTTGACCGTGCCCGAATCGTCGAGTTCATCGAACAGAACCGGAATCACTCCCCAGAACCGATTGCAGGCCAGTAAGATGCTCAGGACGCATCTCAACACGCTCCGGACCGCCAGCGGCCTCGTCTTCGCCCGGCGGACGTACGCGGGACTCGCCGTCGCGACGTTTCTCCTGGCGGCCGTCTTCTACACGTTCACGCTCCCGGCCACGTATACGGGCGGCCAGGTCGGGATGGTCTCTCTTCGCTACCTCACGCCAGCCCTCGCGGGCTTTGCACTCGTGATGGCGGGACTGGTGGCCGTCATCGTCGCGTTCACGGCCTACAGTCTCCGGCTCGGGGCGTCGACGTCCACGACTGCGACGACGTCCGGGTTCTTCGGCAGCGTCTTGCCCCCGATCCTTTGTTGTTCACCGCTCCTTCCGACGGTTGCAGCGATGTTCGTCGGTGTGTTCCCCGGTGTCTTCGGCGTCAGTGGAGCGGTCCAGGGGTTCATCGCCACCTACGAACTCGAGATATTGAGTGTGGCGACGCTCCTGCTGGTGTATGCTGTCCTTCAGAACGCAAAGGGGGTAACACGATGTGCCGCATGAGTGGATTCGGCTTCCAGACAGATGACACCCTAGTCACCCTGTATCAATGAGTCCACGACAGCAGACTGACCGTCCGGGGAGCGATGATGAGCGGACAGCACGGCGGATGGGTCACCGTCTCCTGATTCGGGGGCTGGCCCTCGCCGGCGCACTCCTGTTCGTGCAACCTGTAGCCGCCCATAGCGGCAGTACCCACGCCGGTACCCCACACTGGGCGTTTCTGGTGCTGATCCTGGGTGGGGGCGTGGTCATGGGGGGCAGTGCGTTTCTCGGACAGCGGGCGTGGAGTACCCGTCCGAAACGGACGCTCAGCGGGGTGTTGATCGGGCTTGGCGTGGCGCTCATTGGGACGATTGCGATCATCCAGATCCAGATCGAACCCGTCGGGACGACTCCGACGCTCCACGGGTGGTATCCGCCATTCGCCGTGGGTATGACTGCGTTGCTCACGACGGGGAGCCTGTTGCTCGGTGTCTGGCGATGGCCAACTCGTCCCGAATACAGTGCGCTCGGACTGGCACTCGGGATTTGGATAGGGTATCCAGCCCTGATGCCGAACAGCGGATATCGGAACCCGCTCGGCTACCTGCTCGTGGTCGTCGTCCCGCTTCTCGTTGGCTACATCCTGTGGGTAGATGTGTGGCCCGTGATTCGGAGCGATGCCGTTGATCGGCTCGCTGGACGCGTGGGCGGTCTCGTCGCAACGATGTTCGGCGTGTTCTTCCTGTTCTCCGCGGGACTGTTCACCGTGAACCCGGAACAGGGGGTAAACGGCCCGACAACCGCGTTCGTTACGACGGCGAGCTTTGCGAATCCGCTGGTTGTCTGGCCTGCTGTCGAATTCTATCTTCCGTCAATCCCGCTCGCAGGGGCGATGTCAGTCGGCACTGCATTGCTCATCGGCACGCTGGTCGGACTCATTGGACTGACTGTCTCGTTGATGACGGCGGTCTGGCAACGGAGCCTGGAACTGTCGTCGTCAGGCGGGATCCTCGGTGGCCTCGCAACGACGGGCGCGACGGCCTGTTGCTGCTGTGGGCCTGCGGTGTATGCGGTCGCGAGCGTGTTCTTCGGCGTCTCGGCGAGCCCACTCTACTGGGCGTTCATCGATCCGGCATCACCGCTCGGCGCGCTCTTTTTTGCAGCTGCCGTCATCCTCCTCGTCTGGAGTGCATCACGGTTTGCGGCCCGACTTGCTGAATCGGATGTGTGCCACATATGAACTGCAACGGCATCTCGATAAGGTTCAAAATTATTTTATTTTGATAGGTCCGCTCGAATTCCCCTTGAGAGACGTTTCAGTCGGATTTCAGCTCATCGCCTCTTGGAACCGCTCACGCAGCGCGTCCTCACGCTCCTCGAACTGGTCGACCTTCTCCTGTAGATCGTCGCTGACGCGCTCGATGCTCGCGAGCGCCCGCTCGCCGGCGAGCGACGCCTGCGACCCGTCGTCGCCGTCTGGCTCCAGCTGCTCCTCGTAGGCTCGCTCGACGCGCTCGATGGTGCCCTCCGGGTTGAACAGGATGTCGTTGGCCGTGCGGACGTAGCCGTCCAGCGACGCGCCTTCCTTGCCCTGGAAGAAGTGGGTCAGCGCGTACGTCGCGCCGGAATGTAGCGTCCACATGTCGATCTCGACGGGGGTGGCCGCATTGGCCTTCGCATCGCTCGCGGCACGCTCGGCTAGGTAGTCCGCGAAGCCCAGCAAACTGTAGAACTCCGTGACGGTGAACGGCAGGTCCGAGAAGTCGAGTTCGATGTTCTTGGCGTCACGGATGAACTCGAGGAGGTCGTCGGCGACGAGTTCGACCTGTGCGAGGAGTTCCTCCCACCAGGTGCGGAAGTTCCGTACGTCGCCGACGTGCTTGATAACCTCCTTGTCGGTGAGCGACCGCATCGTATTCGAACAGTACCCATCCTGGGCGAATCCTTCCACGTAGACGGCGTGCTCGCCGAAGAAGTCGTAGCCCGACGTGACGCCCATCGTGATCGGGTCCGATCGGCCGGGGAGGCGCACCTCGAGGCCGTCGAACATTATGTCCATATGGACCTCGCCGCCGCCCCGGTAGCGCCGGATCTCGCCGAACATCACCTCGCCCAGCGGCGTCCCGTCGATGGTCTCCTCCCGGAGGACCTCCTCTAGCGGCCCGTAGACGTCGACCGGGTTGATGATCGAGTACGAGTCAGTCGGGATGTGAAATAGCGACTCCGCCTCGGTGTCCCCATCCGCTTCTGCTTGCAACCGTGACGGCTCGACGATGGCGTTGAATCGCTCCGTTTCGACCCATTCGTCGCTGTACGGGTTGCGATACGCGACTGCTGTATCCACTGCCTGCGGGAGGTTTCGAATCGCCGCACTGAAGCTGATCGGTTCGGGACCACCGTGTTGCTCGGCGTACCAGTCGGGTAGTTCGGTGTCGGTTCGCCCATCGAGGCCTGCGAAGACCGTAGCTGTCTCTGGGTCTTTCATGGATTCCATTCCACAGGCGCAATGCGTTCCGAACCGCGCCTGCACCCATCGCAGGCGCAAAACAGACGCTACGTATCGTCGATATCTGGAGTTGTCCAGATTGAGGCGACGCGCTCGGCGAGATCTTGATTACGTTCCCTGATATTGTCCTCAGTCCAGCGTTCCAAATCCTCGAAATAGCTGTTCAGTTCGACGTGGCTTTCCATAAGCAGTTCTCGCTTCTCCGCGAACGGCCGATTTGAGAGCTCGGGATTGTACCCGCTGAGAGTCAAGTTACCTAGTGCGTGTAACCACTGGTCATGAATACGCTCCCACTCTTCGCCGAGCATATCCTTCCATTCGTCACCCCACTCGTTATCATCGATGGTCTGGGGCATCACATGCTCTATCGTTAATTCATCGTACTGTACTGGCTCTTGATGGCCGAACTGCTCTTCGAGCGTCCAGAGAATAAGCCACGTTTTCTTCTTATCCCGGTTGTACATATCGAAGCGATTGATATTATCGAAGAGTTCTGCGTCATCAGGCCACCCTTGACTCTCCAGATAGGCGAACAGCGATTCTTTCTCGTTGCCATCTTCGATTGAGCGGGCCGCAATTGGGAACGTCCGATAGTACCCTCGGGTACTACGACCGCAGATGAATCGACGGAGCACGAAGCTCTCTAATCCGTGAAGGATGTCGAGGAGCGCGTCGAGGCTGAGATCATCGGAGTTCCATCGGTCAAGCAAATTCAGGATCAATTGGTGGGCAGTCCCGATTTCCAGATACTGGATGCGTTCTAGCGCATCCGTCAGCTCCTCACGGGGAGCTGTTCCAGGCCGATGGATCCAGAGGTACAGATCGGCATAGTACGATAGTTTGTCAACCAATTCGTGGGGAGTCAGGTCTGCCGTTCGTTGCTTGAACTGATGATAGATCTCATTCTTCTGGACGTATTCACCGTTTCGCATCATGTAATCCCGATAGAACTCGGTGAGATCGACCCCGGCATGACGGTCTGTTTCTTCGAATTTTTGCTCGAACGGCATCCAGTGATCGTCGTTGAACTGGTCCTGTTCGGTCAGAGACAGCTGCATAAAGACGTGATTCCGGATAAGATCCGATTCCTCAAGCTGGAGTCCACGCTCGTTTAACGTCTCAAAAATCGCATAGGGATTCTCATCTTCAGACGTCGTAATCATCACCAGTGGAAGTTGCTGGATGATGATTTGTTTGAGCCGATCTAAAGTTTGTAGTTCGTCGTTGCCGTTGAGGTCGTCAATCCGTTCATAGAGGAACTCGTAGCTGTTATAGATTGAAGTATCCGCCAAATCCCCATCCACAGACTCCTGTTCAACGATTGCGAAGAGGGCATCTCGGTCCTCAGCGCGGGAGACGACCTTGAATTTTTCTACCCCGTCTTTGAACTCGTCGATAAGATACTTCTTGTTGATCTCCTCAGCGAAGTTCGTGTACTGTTCGCCTCCAACTTCCGCTGCGTAGTCGCGAATGGCGCTCAAAAACAACGTGAGCGAAATGAGGCGCTGCTGTCCGTCAATCACGAGATATTCGGGAACTGTCCCGGGTCGGTGGTTGCCGGGCATAACGACGAAGGTTCCGATGAAGTGTTCTTCCGAGATTGAATCTGCTTCTAAGAGGTTCTGGATATCAGACCAGAGAGCTTCTAATTCCTCTTGTCCCCACGAATAGTTCCGTTGGAATACTGGTATGACAAACTGCTTCTCGCCCGCAAATACGTTCTGGAGAAATTGATCTTCGGCGTCCATTCGTGAATCTATGATAACCACCTAATGCGAATCTCATAAACATAAGGGAAGTCACCGGATAGAATCGTCCTACACCGCCGTGATTCAGTCCTCTGTAGAGGTCTACGGCTCGGAGGCTGAATATATGCATTCTTGATCTGCCGTTTCGATCACCTGAAGCAACAACGCCCACCGATTCGCGATTGCATCGTCTCGGGCCTTGGGCGCCCTTCCCGAACGCGAAAACACCACCTCATTAACTGACATCACCCCTCGGACCCGGGAATAGGTGGTAATCGACTTCTTCGCTGATGGATGCAACGAACTTCGCAAAAGGCAGTTGGATGGCCTGTTGTCAGCGACTACTCCCGTTCTTCGAGGACGATTCGCCTTGCCTCAGCTACCAGTCCGTGGGCATCAGCCATCGCTTTAGCATCAAGAGCGACGGCGGCCCCAACACCATCCTCAAGGACGAAGTTCATCTCAATAACGTTCTCGAAGCACTGCACCAAGCAGGTGAGCTTTCCGTGGTCTCCCGAATAGGTGTCTTCATAGATTGGAGCAGTTAATGATTCCATCCGAGAATCGTCGATTGCAGATTCAATCTCCCCGGTAGTATATTTCTCAGCGACATCATCCCTTAGATAGACGATCTCGTAGGAATTCTCCTCGTATTTCACGATACTACGAAGGTGTCCATCCGTTCGTTGCTCGAAAAAGTTCTCGAGACGAGTGGCCATCCTTGTCGCCATATTACCATCTCTCGTCTCTTTCACTATATGTGTACGGCAAAGAACCCGGCGTAATATTTCAAATGCTCGACTTCTAGGGGTCAGTACTCCGCTGACGACGGACCTGTTCGGGATTTGGAACCCAGGGATGTGCGTTCCAGCAATGCCGGGCGTGGCTTTGCGGTGAGTCGAACTCTCTACAACAGGATCCACACACGTAATTGGCATCGGGCCAGGGCTCGCTGACGAACATCGCTGTCACCGTCGTCGCTACCGGCTCGGGAGCTTCGCTCCGCGTGACGTACTTGTAGCCGATAACCGTCCGTTGGCCCATCGCTGTTCGGGCGACCTCGGCGGGCTTCTCCTCGGGGAGATACACCCAGCGAACGAAGTCGTCGACCGATTTCTTGGCTGAGGGCTGGAGGATGAACCATCGCTCGTGGTCATCTCGGAACAGGTAGCGTTCGGTCCCCCTGTTTTGGAGGTATATTGGGTCACCCCTGCCGGGGACGAGCTGCAGTCCGAGCGACGGCGATACCGGTTTCAACAGCTGGTCGACGACCGATGGGTCGTCATCTGTCCGGCTCTCCGAATCAGCCTCCGCTACGAATTCATCGAGACTGGCATTCGTGGTCACGGGGACCACCTCCCGAGGGAGGCCTGTTCCCGGTTGGACTTAGTTGGGACTTCGCAGAGAAACCGCCACTTCGGCTGCTCTCGGATCTGCTTATCGGGGCGATTTCCCGCTTGGCTGGGGTCTGTTTTACCGGCACAGTGCCAGCCCTTGTCTCTGAGCGCTTTGATCATCGAGCCGTCGAAGTCGGCCCGCACGAACGTCAGCAGGAGCCGAACGCCTCGTCGCCGGCCGTGCCGACGCACGAACCGCTCCATCGACCGGGCGAGGGCGGCAGAGGCGAGATTGGGGAAATCGACGCCGATGCAAATCCGTGCCGCCTCGACGATCTCGTCGCCCTCGTATCGCGTCCCGTCGTACTCCAGCGAGCGAATCAGCGGATAGCGCCACGTAATCGCACCTAGTAGCTGGTCCTGGTAACAGAGTCCGTGATGGACGAGATTCGTCCGGGGGACATCGTCCATATAGGAGTGATGTGCTTCGTAGATCGCGCCGCCGACGTGGCGCGGGATCGATTCGATATGGACGCGCTCTGCGAACCGCAAACCGAGCGGCGCCGTGACCGGCTGGCCTTCCCGATGGATGGGACACGAACACCCCTCGGGGGTAGGCGTATACTGGAAGCCGGTACTCCGTATTTGGTCTAGAGAGTGTGTTTGGGTCACGAGTCGGTGTCGTCGATGCGCTCCTGTCGGTCGTTGTATCGCTCCAGTTCGCGCCCGATTTTCTCGAGCGCCTCGACACCACGTTCGAGGAGCCGGTGGGTGGCTCGCGCCAGTCGAAGCGTCTCCATCAGTGCCTCCCCTCCGGGGGTTCGATGAGGTCGTTGCTCTCTTCGGCGAGTTCCCGGATTACCCGTTCTACGTCAGCATCCTCGGCAACCGTCCGATGTACGAGCGGGGCAGGATATGCACGGTCGCCCTGGCTGCAGAGAACGACCAGCCACTCGTCGCTTCCATCCCCGAGTACGATGTAGTGGTCGCGATCAGCGCGCTGGAAGACCCGCCGATCCGGGCGAGAGACGGCTCGCCAGTTCTCGGGGAGCGTCGGCGACGGCCGTCCGCCGTCGGGGAGTGCGACGACGTCGTCGGTGATTGCCGCCATCGCGGCGTCGATCTCCTCGTCGGTGAGGTGCCAGCACGCCGCTGCACCGTCGCACTCCAGCTGCGAGACCACTTGATTCCGGAACGCGATGTAGTGCTCACGAGCGAACTGCTCATCGTCGTAGTAGTCGAGAAGGAGCGCGCACGCGAGCTGGGCGGGCCCGCTGCCTCGATACCCGACCTCGAAGCCGCTGGGACTGTGGTTGACGAGATCGAGACTGCGGTCGGGTGTGAGCTCTGTGTCCTCGGGACGACGAGTGACAACCAGATCTCCACGTCGACGTCGGCCGACGTACGCCGTCGTCATTTGAATCGCCCCCGTTCGTCCCGCTCGCGATTGGACACGTCCCACTCGTGGTCTGTTGGTTTAATCTCGGACCCGAAGCCGTGTCGTTCGGCGTGTTCGGTGCGACTGAGGAGTTCGAGGTTTTCTGGTCTGTTGTCCCACCTGACACCATTCTTATGATGAACGTGCTTGTCCGCGACGGCGTCGAACCCGCGCTCTGCCACCATTACGAGTCGGTGGATACCGACCGAGTCTGTCGTCCCACGATAGTTTGTGGCACAGATGACGTAACCACGGTCGGTGAACACGGCGGGATGCCGTCGACGGTTCGGGGCCGCCTCACGTGCGTCTCGACGAGGAATGTCGAACTTCTGCATCCACTTATGCACCGTCGGTTGCGTACAGTCGAGCTTATCTGCGATCTCGTTCGTACTCAGCTCCTGTTCCCAGTAGAGTTCGTAGAGGAGCGATTCGTCTCGCCAGGGGTACTCTGAATCGGTCATGGCTCGGTAACGGGGAGTGGCTTCCCCCGCGCCCCTCTCGGGGGCAATAAACACTACCGAGCGGAATCGTACTTGAATCTCAGATCCAGTTCGTCACCGACCCGAGCAGGTCTGCAGACAGCGTGAGTTACGGTGGGAGGTGACGGTCGTAGATATTCCGCCGATGCCCGACCGCCTCGACGATGAGGACATCCTCGTCTCGGTCCCACGTGATGATCGCACGGTAGTCACCGGCACGAAGCTTGTAGTACGGGTAGCCGGTGAGCTTTTCGAGTCGGTGGGAGGTCCAGTCTTTCGCCTCGTCGAGTTTCTTCACCAACCGCTCTTGCGCTTCCGATTCGAGTCCCTCTAGCAAATCGAGTGCTTTCGGTGTCCACTCGACCTCAGTCATCGATGCCTAGCCGGTCCTTCACGTCGTCCTGCGACACCGTCTCGCCCTGCTCCCGCTGCTCGCGGCTCTCGGCCAGATGCTCCAGCGCTTCCTCGGACAGCTGCGTTGGCGGGTTGACAGCGTCCCGAAGCGCGTCGCGGATGAACTCGGATTTGTTCGCGTAGCCACGCTCCTCCCAGACGTCGTCGACCTGTGCCAGCAGCGACTGTGGCACCCGGACGTTGATTTTCTCCATTTCACCGTCGCCGCCGGCGTCGCTGTCAGTGCTCATATGCTGTGATACGCCTGTATCACGTAAGTAGCTTCGGTTGGATACGCAGACTGTGATTGACGAGGTCCAGACTGCGCTCGAGGGAGAGTCGACGATGCTCCGAGAGGTTCAGGACGACGGCTTGGCCGTCGACGCGGAAGCCGACGTATTCGACTGCGTCTCGGTGAGCCTGACCTGGCGATGCGACTGGAACCGATTCCGAACTGGCCATAGGTACATTCCCGTTCATCGTTGCTCGCGGGCGGTTCGGTGACCCCCGCACCCCTCTCAGGGGTTCAACAAACAGGACGGCGCTGCGTTCGGCAACGTATTTGGCAGTTGCAACGTACTGTCCACATAATTGAGGATGGCTGTACTGGACGATCTCTCGGGGTTCGAGTTCGAGGACGTGATGGAGGACGTGTTCCGGAACCTCGGCTACGAGAACGTCCGCCAGGCCGACCGCACGGCTGACGAGGGTCGCGACGTCATTATGGAGGAGGTCGTCGACGGCACGCGGCGCGCGATCATCGTCGAGTGCAAGCACACGGGGACGGTCGGGCGGCCGGTCGTCCAGAAGCTCCACTCCGCCATCGCGACATTCGATTTCGACGGCCCCAAACGCGGAATGGTCGTCACGACCGGCCGGTTCACGAATCCCGCTCAGGAGTACGCCGATCGCCTCCAGCAGAACGACGACCCGCACCCAATCGAGTTGCTCGACGGCGAGGACCTCCGAGAGATCGCCGACGAGATCGGCCTCGACCTCTACAACGGTCGCATCGAGATTCTCTGCGACGAGACCCTGCGCCCGTACGATCCGGCCGCCGACGTCGACGCCGCCGTCGCGGAGGCATTCCGCGACATCGAGAACATCGAAGCCGCCGACCTCTCAGACCCACACTCATCGGTGACGTTCCGCCCGGTGGTCGCTGTCACCGCGGACACGAACGCCGTCTTCGAGACGTCGGTGGGCGTCATCCACCGGATCAACGACCGGACGCGATTCGTTGCCCACGCCGAACGCGGGCAGCCGCAGGTCGTCGATGAGGACGTCGGGACGCTGGTCACCGAGAACCTCCACGCGACGGTCGACCTCGACACCGCGCAGTTCGGAGAGGTGTTCGACGACGTCGAGGAGCGCCGGTTCGGGCAGACCCAGACGGAGTACAAGGACTGGGCCGTCGAGCGGCTCCAGGAGCACCACACAACGACGGTGACCTACACCGGCGACAACAACGTCACGTACAACAAGACTTGCGAGCCGAACCGCTCGGACATCTCCGTCCAGTCGATTGAGCCGGTGTACCTCCCCGAAGTTCGGCACACCACCGACATCCAGGAGTACACCTACCCCTACGAGTACTACGCGGCAGGCCCGTCAAGAGTGACAGCCGAGGACGGCATCCACCGCTGCGTTTATTGTGACACGAGCGGCGGCGACGAGACGTACACCTACTGTCCGAACTGCGGGGCCATCGCCTGCTCCAGCCACACCAAAACGGAGCGGCTGGAAGGCGAACCGGTCTGTACGGGCTGTCCCGTGACGGAACGGTTCGCGCTGAAGACGAAGTACTTCTACGACGAGGAGAACCTCGAAGCGTTCCGCGAGGAGTACGCCGCGATGCCGATCCATGAGAAGGTGATGGAAAACAAGTGGCTGGCCGGGGGAAGCGTTGTCGCGACGCTGCTGGTCGTCGTCGGACTACTCGTCATCGGCGGCATCATCTGAGCGGGCTAAGCGTTCACGCCGGCTCAGCGACCAGCTCTTCGAGCGCGTGCTCAAGCGGGCCGTGGAACTGCCAGCTGGCCCGCTCGAAGGCGTCCTCGGTCGGACCATCCCACCGGGGGAACGCGGAATGACCACTCACCTTGACCGTCCACTCGGACGGCTCCTCGAATGGGTTCCGGGTCGGGAGTTCAACGACGTAGAGGTACTCTTCGTCGCCGTGGATGCCGTCGGCCGGATTCTCGACGCCGTGTCCGAGCAGAAACATCGGCTGGTTGAGGTGCTCCATATTGTCCGGATCGAGGAGATCCGAGGGTTGGTCAGCGTGGATGCTCCGATCACGCCCTTCGTCCACGTAGAGGGTCATCGTCGAGAGTGTGTCGAGGAACAGGAACTGGGCAGCGGCGTACGCAGGCCCGCGCTCTGTTCGTGTCTCGTCGAGCAGCTGCTTCAGCTGATTAAGGTCACGGAGGACGCTATCGGGATACCCGTCCGAGTGTCGGTAGATTTGTGCGATGCGGTCGGTATCGGACTGTTCGCCTGCGGTCTCGCTCCGTTGGATGAATCGGAGTTGACTTCGTGTCGACATCGATCACCGCCGGCGCGTGTGCGCCGGCACCCATCGCCGGCGCAGAAACAACCTCTCCTGAATCGAGTGGGGTTTCTGGGATCTCGACGAATGGCTGAAACTGAGAAACTTAAACCCGGTTAAAAACGGATTCCGAAATTCGCAAGATGGCAGTCGGGTGGGGTCCTTGCTCGGAAACTGATGCTGTTCCAGCCCAAAGGTATGCGTATGTCATCGGAGTCTGAGAGGGGCTCACCACTCCCCGATCCGGATGAGATTGCCAGGCGGGCCGAACGGCAGCGTAGTCTGTACGAGGAGGCCGCCGAGAATCCAGACCGGGTGGTGCCAGCGATGTTCATCGAGGACTGCGCCCGGTGCGAAACGCTCGCCGATAAGCGGCGTCGTGAGGGCTTCTATAAACACTTCTATCGGACACTCCCTGACCGAGAGACAGCGAAGCTGTCCAGCGACGATCTCCCCGAGGAGATTCAGTCTGCTGCGCCCGTCCATCGTGCAATTGATGATACGACTCTCGAGGACGAGAGCGCGGACGTGGCCTCCGTTTCGGAGCTGTGGGAGCAGATCGGTACTGGTGAGCACCCGGGCAAGCTGTGTCAAACTCCACTGGTCCACTATATCGACCGTGAGGACTGCTATATCCACGCAGAACCAACGCGGGTCGGCTTCAGCTATGGCCTCCCCGTATTCGTGTATAAACGCCGGCAATCGGACAACCACTACGGAGTCTTCTTCTCCAGTGAGAAGGCGTATCTGTGGCTCTGTGGGTGGATTCTGCACGCCAACGGATTCTTCGACCCGAAAGAGTTCATCCCATCACTCTACTTCTTGAAGGCCTCGGACCCATCCACAGTTGCTCCTGAGCTGGTGTCCAAAACAGAAGATCTCGTGTTTCGTAACGGATTCCCCGGCGTAGACGCGCCCGAAATCACAGACCTGCCGGACGGGGCCAATCTGTACCAATTCCCGTACAGCAAGGACACGTATGCGGATCAGTTTGCTCGATGGCGCCGTCTCTACTTCGACGAGCGAACCCCTCGTGGATGCGGGTCCTGCGACGTGTGTCGGGCGTAAATTCACCGCCCTAACGCGTGCTCTACGCTAGGTGCGACACCTCTGATGGTTCTTCGACGTCGTCGAACTCGCCGCGCTCGACAGGCTCCCAGTCCTCACCTGGCTCCGGACTCCACCAGTCGACCTCGTAGGCGCCCGGTGCGCCGAGGATCTTCACGCGCGCCGACCCATCAGGCAGGTCGCGGCGCAGTTTTTCGTCGACGTGGAGGTTCCAGGTCGTGGTAGAATCGAAGCAGGCGAGCACGGCCTCCTCGTAGCCGCGCGTCTCGCGGGATTCTTGGAGTTCGACCTGGGTGTTGCAGTTCTTGCAGAACACCCCCTCGAACGGGATGTGAGTGAAGACCTCCTGCCCGCAGACGGGACACCAGAGGAACTCGAACAGTGCCTCGCTGTGTCGGTCAAGTACTTCGAGACTCATTGGTTGACTCACCCGGTCGTACCGGGCCACCACCTCGTGCCCGGCCGAAAAACAGCGCCCACCGCTCACTCACTCACCGTTCGGCGCCGTAGACGATGCGTGAGGGGGCTTCGTACCCACAGTCGGGGCAGTCGTACCATCGCTGGATTTTCGCCCCGTCTGCTGCCTTCTCGCCGACGCGAACGTCGTCGTTCGGACACTCCGGACAGCTGAGTTCCGGGGTGGGCCGCTCCCGGAGTTCGTCACGGAACGACTTCGCATCCTTCGTCTCGTATCCTCGCGACCAGACGGGGTAGCCGTCGACGAGAATCACCCCGCGCCACGTGTACCGGTAGGAATCCGGCGTTCGATGCAGGACGGCTCGCGCACCGGTCTCGGTGTTCCGATACGCGAGTGTCGGCGAGCGGCTCTCGCGTCGCCAGTTGGTGATGGGAGGCATTATTCAGAAGTGGACGTCAGCGGGTACGATCCAGAGCTCTTCACTCTCCTCGAGGAGTCGATCCAGTTGTCCACGGTGGCGAATGCCGGTTCCGTGTTCGGTGTACAGGAAGATCGTCGGGCCGTCGTACGCACCAACCTTGTGGAAGGCGTGCCGGGCGAGGTCCTCGTCGCGCATGATCTCCTCGTCGGAGAGCTCCTCGATGGCCTCTTTCACCCGGTCGAGATTACGCTCGAATTCCTCTTTCGTCGCCTCCCAGCCACGCTCGAGCAGGTCTTCGCCGTCATCGGAGTCGACGGGGGCTGCCGTCGGCAACTCCCCCCATCGGGCCGAGCCAGCGACCCTCGTGTCCTCCTCGTCGAAGGCGACAAAGTAATCAAATACAGCACCGGATTGGGGCTCAGCGCCGACCAACTGCCTGAATACTGACTTCCCTGCAGCCAATGCTTCGTCTTCTGTCGATGCCTCTACGAGGGCGTAAATGACCAAATGCATCTAAACCACCTCAGCGCCCGTGGGCTAACCGCTACTTGACCCAACGCGCGCCGCTCTCTCACCGGCGCGAACAAACAAATCCTGACTGGTACTCTTAGTACAGCTCAACTTCATAGAGAAATCGTCTTTTACTGCTCAGCTCGTCAAACGTCACATATTGACGTCCACCTCGAAACGAGGTTCCTCCACGCTGGATACGGCGTTCCACGGGAGTGACTTACGGGTTTGTGCGCTGTTCGTTGGGATTTGTCCCGATCTCGGGGGCGTCTGTGGTCGAACGCCACTCGTGGTTGTCCCACTGGAACCGCACGGGCCGCGCCATCGGCCTGACTTGCTGCTCGGTGATCCGCCGCAGGAACGTCTCTGCGGCTGTGAGATCGGCGTGTCCCTCGAACCCGCAGGGGCAGGTCAGGGTCTCTCGATGTCGAACTGTCTCGGCTTGCTCCCCGCATTCCGGACACGTCTGACTCGTCCATGCCTCGGTCTTCTCCGCTACCTCGATTCCATACTCCTCACAGACGGACCGCAGCTGATCGACGAACTGCTTGAACGCCCAAAAGTTCTCCAGCTTCTCGTTGATTTCAGGGGATGGTTGGATTTCGATGACGCCGGTGAGGTCGCCAATGTACACCGTTGCGATCCCCTCGTCGTGTAATCGTTCAACAAGGTCACGGATGAGGGCCTTCTGGGCATGGGTCCGCCGGCGGGAGCGTTTGCGGTAGAGCCGGCGGATTCGTTGGCTCGTGTCCCGCTCTGGCGGCAGCTTGGACGACAGGCGCGCGATCTCTTCGGTTGTCGAACGGAACTGCTCGAACAGCTCCTCACCGTCGTAGAGGTACCGTTCCCCTGTCGTGGTCGTACAGGCAACGAGATTGTTGGCACCTAAATCGAGGGCGGCTTCTTCCGAAGCCAGTGGTGAATCCAGTTCCGAGTCGTCGACTGAGACTGGTTGATATGCTCGATAGGTGCCTTCAACCTCGTCGTATTGAATTTCCAGTCGCCCCTGTTCGCCGGACCACTTCGGATCGCCACGCACCTCCAGTCGGAGCCGTTCGTAGTACCCCAGTCCATACTTCTCTTTGAGATCCTGGCCGACCGGAATTTCGACCCGGGAGTAGTCGCCCCACTCGATCTCGTACGAATCGTTCCGAACGAACAGCCGGAGATCTCGCCCGTCCTCTTGATTCCCCCAGTAGCCCGGTGGGGACGCGTCTTCACCGCTTTCCAATAGCGCGAAAAACGACTTCCAGGCGGCGTTGTTCTTTCGTGTCACCGTCTGGACGCCGGCAGCGCCGAGTTGGCCTTTGTACTGTCCGCGAAACTCATTGGTCTCCCAGATGTTCTCGTCATCGAAGAACCGCTGGCGGCGGGCATAGTTCAGCTCGTTCCAGAAGCTCGCCGTCGCGTCCATGACGTCTTGTAGGAGGGCCTCATCCGACTCCGAGCGGGGACGCACCTCGAAAGTATTGATCCGTTTCATCGCTTGCTTATTTCCTGCTGGTCGGGTCGCTCTCATCGGCGCGGAATGTAGCCGAACCGTTCGATCTCGGCGGCCTGTTCTCGGAGAAGCCCGACGAGGACTTGCTCTGGAACGCCTGCCTGTGCTTGTTCGACCAACAGACTCTGAAGTCCCTCACGGTCGTCCTCGACGGCTTTGAGATCGTTATCGCCCATCGATGCGCTCCCGGGTATCCCCGGTTTCGTATTTGAATGTTGGCGACGCCGTCTGGCTCTGAGAGTTACGGTGACTTCGTTCGAAGACGGCGCCGGCGTGTGGGTCCGCGCCGACCAAGCGGTCGAACACCGACTTTCCGGTGGCCAGCGCGTCGTCGTGCGTCGATGCCTCTACCAGTGCGTAAATCACCATATGCATCTCGAACACCTCGAAACGCCGACGCACCGGGAATCGTTGCTCGCTCCAGCTGCGCCGGCACCCATCGCCGGCGCGGAATAAACAACTCTGGCCTCACTCGATCACAGGATATTGTTCGCCCACTCGACGGTGATCGCTACGGCATCGGGTGTGAAAGCTACGATGGTCATTTTACCGTTGATTGAACTGGAAACACTCTTGAGATGTATTCACGCACAAAACACGATGTGCCGTTTCAGAGGGCTACGCTAATTCCGAGCGACGGAATCGGAAATTCGCGATCTTACTGGTCGAGGAGACACTTTGAAAGCGTCACGATTCGGTTAGCAGCTGTCGAAGGACGTAGTGTAGGATGCCGCCGTGTTCGATGTATCGCACCCCGGCAGGTGTGCCCACCTGGGCCGTCACCGGGAACTCAACCGACGACCCGTCCGACCGCTCCGCAGTCACCGTCAACTCGGCCATCGGCTCCAACTCGTCGTCCAACCCGTAGATCGTGTAGACCTCTGACCCGTCCAATCCAAGCGCCTCCCAGGAGTCACCGTCCTGGAACTGCAACGGCAACACACCCATTCCGACGAGATTGTCCCGATAGATGCGCTCGTAGCTTTCCGCGATGGTCGCACGAACACCGAGAAGGTCGGTCCCCTTCGCCGCCCAGTCACGGCTCGACCCAGTCCCGAACTCCTCGCCCGCCATCACGACGAGTGGAGTTCCCTCCTCGCGGTACCGCTGGCTGGCCTCGAACACGGTCGTCTGCTCACCAGTCGGATGGTGGATGGTGTACCCGCCCTCGACGTCGTCGAGCATCTGATTCTCGATGCGGACGTTGGCGAACGTGCCTCGCATCATCACCTCGTGGTTACCCCGGCGGGCACCGTACGTGTTGAACTCGTGGGGCTCGACACCGTGGTCCATCAGCCACTGGCCGGCCGGCTGATCCGTCCCGAACGGCCCGGCAGGACTGATGTGGTCAGTCGTAACCGTGTCACCCAGCGTTAGCAGACACCGTGCATCCTCGACGTTAGAGACGCTGGGTTTCTCCAGCGGGAAATCTTTGAAGAACGGCGGCTCCCGGATGTATGTCGAGTCCTCGTCCCACTCGTAGACCTCGCCCGTCGGGGCCTCCAGCGCGTCCCATCGCTCGTCGCCTTCGAACACTTCGGCGTACTTCTCCTCGAACATCGACGGGTCGACGAAGTCGTGGACGGCTTCGTGGATCTCGTCGCTGTCTGGCCAGAGGTCCGCCAGATAGACCGGGTTGCCGTCCTCGTCGTACCCCAGCGGGTCCTGCTCCAGATCGATGTCCATCCGCCCAGCGAGCCCGTACGCCACCACCAGCGGCGGGCTGGCGAGGTAGTTCGCGCGCACTTTTGGATGGATGCGCGCCTCGAAGTTCCGATTCCCGGAGAGTACGCTCGTCGTCCAGAGGTCGTGTTCGTCGATAGCGGTCTCGATCGGCTCCGGGAGCGGCCCTGCGTTCCCGATGCAGGTCGTACAGCCGTAGCCCACGACGTTGTAACCCAGGTCTTCGAGGTATGGCAACAGCCCCGATGCTTCGAGGTACTGGGTGACGACGCGGCTGCCGGGCGCGAGGCTTGTCTTAACGTAGTCCGGGACGTCGAGGCCACGCTCGACGGCGTTTTTCGCCAGGAGCCCGGCTGCCAGCATCACGGAGGGATTCGACGTGTTGGTACAGCTGGTGATGGCGCTAACGACGACGCTCCCGTGCCCGATTTCGACGTCGTTGCCGTCGATATTCACGGAGGCGCGCTTCGTGAGAGGGTCGAGGTCGGGGCGGTCTCGACCGGTGTCCACGACCGCCTTGCCGCCGTCGGTCTGCCCCATCGATTGGTCGCTCTCACCGAGCCACCGGGCCAGCGCCTCCTCGTCAGCGTCGTCGAGTTCGTCCTCGAACTCGCCGTGGAGTAATTCCCGGAAGTGGGTTCGCATGTCACCCATCTCGACGCGGGACTGGGGTTTCTTGGGGCCGGCGAGACTCGGCGTCACGGTCGAGAGGTCCAGTTCGACCGTCTCGGTGTACTCGGGGTTCTGCTCACCGAACAGCCCCTGGGCGTCCAGATACTTTCGGACGAGCTCGATGTGGTCCTCGTCGCGGCCCGTCAGTTCGAGGTAGTCCAAGGTGGCCTCGTCGACGGGGAACATGCTGATGGTCGAGCCCTGCTCGGGCGCCATATTCGCGATTGTCGCCCGATCAGGAACAGTCAGCGTCTCCACGGCGGGCCCATAGAACTCAACGAATCGATCGACAACACCGACATCCCGCAGCAGTTCGGTGACGTGCAGTACGAGGTCAGTCGCCGTCGCACCCTCGGGGAGTTCACCTGTGAGTTTCACGCCGACAACCTCGGGGAGGTTCATCGTGATGGGCTGGCCGAGCATCGCGGCTTCGGCTTCAATACCGCCGACGCCCCAGCCGACGACGCCGATGCCACCAATCATCGGCGTGTGGCTGTCGGTCCCGACGAGGGTGTCTGGGAACAGCCAGTTCTCGCCGTTCTGCTCGCGTTCGTGGACGACTTGCCCGAGATACTCCAGATTCACCTGGTGGACGATACCCGTCCCTGGCGGCACGACACTGAAGTCGTCGAAGGCGTTTTGCGCCCACTTCAGCGCCCGGTACCGTTCGCTGTTGCGCTCGTATTCGAGTTCGACGTTCTTCTCGTAGGCGTCCTCGTTGCCGAAGTAGTCCACTTGGACGCTGTGGTCGATGACCAGGTCGATGGGGACTTCGGGTTCGACGAGGGTTGGGTCGCGGTCCTTGCGTTCGACGGCCGATCGGAGTGCCGCGAGGTCTACAACGGCGGGGACGCCGGTGAGGTCCTGGAGGATAACCCGGGACGGCTGGAACGGGATGTCGGCGTCGGGAACGTCCGGTTGCCAGCCAGCGAGGGCCCGGATGTCGTCCTCGGTAATGTCCTCCCCGTCGGCGTTACGGAGGACGGATTCAAGCATAACACGGATACTGACCGGGAGTTTGTCAAGTTCACAGAGGCCTTCCTCTTCGAGGACGGTGAGGTCGGCCATTTTGTAGGTCGTTCCATCGGCTTCGAACTCGCGGATCGCATTGAAAGGGTTCATTATTGTGGAAGATTTCAAACGGAGTAACCTTATTCTTGTTCCCGTTCTCGGGAGACGGGATTCGAGCAGTTCGACGTGTTCGTTGGACCTGCCCGAAGGGGTTCAGAGAGCTCGTTGCTCTCGTGTTCGACGAGTGACACAGTTCTGCATAAGGTGGCACTGTCTTTCTCGCTAGTCTTCATGGGTTCATACACCCATTTCTTGGCCAGTCTTACCGTCCATGCGTTCAGGCGCGATTCGCGACAACCGCATCGCGTTCCCGGTGACACCGAGGCTCATCCCCATATCACCGACAACGACCGCCAACGCAACGCTGACCAGACCCAGCGGCACGCCCAGCGCCAGCAGGAGCTTTACGCCGAGGCTCGCCCAGATGTTCTGCCGGATCACGCCGTTGGCCGTACGCGACAGGTCGTACAGGTACGGGAGCTTCCCGACATCGTCGCCCATCAACGCAATATCGGCCGTCTCAAGAGCGGTGTCGGTGCCGGCTGCGCCCATCGCGATGCCGACCTCCGCGGTGGCGAGCGCGGGCGCGTCGTTGATGCCGTCACCGACCATCGCGACCTCACCGTACTCTGCCTGTAATTTCTCGACAGCGTCGACCTTCTCGTCGGGCAGGAGTTCTGCGCGATACTCATCGACACCGACCTGCTCGGCGATAGCGCGGGCAGTTCCCTCGTTGTCGCCGGTCAACATTACCACGCGCTTGACGCCCAACTCGTGCAGGCGTTCGACGGCCCGCTTTGAGGCCGGGCGCACCTCGTCGGCGATGGCGATCGCACCCAGCAGTTCCGACTTCGTCCCGACGATAACGACCGTCTTGCCCTCCCGCTCCAGCGCGGAGAGGGCATGTTCGGCGAACGCGCCGGCGTCGGACTCGGCTGCCTCTTCCGCCATGACACCGCCGTCCGTCTCGCGGCGTGCCCGAGCGAGGTCGAAGCCGAGCTCCTCGAAGAGCGCGGGCTTGCCCGCATAGTACGTCTTGCCGTCGATCTCGCCGCGGATGCCCCTCCCGGTGAGGCTCTCGAAGCCAGTCGGGTCGGGCAGGTTGCCTACGCCTGCCTCCTCCGCCCGGGCGAGAATCGCCGTAGCGATGGGATGCTCACTGCGCCGCTCCAGCCCGGCGGCGCGACGGAGCAGATCGTCCTCCGTGGTGTCACCCACCGGAACGACGTCGGTGACGGCGAGTTCGCCCTTGGTGAGCGTCCCGGTCTTGTCGACGGCGACGGCGTCGACCTCGCCCATCGCTTCTAGGTAGTTTCCGCCCTTGATCAGGACGCCGTTCTTCGCGGCGCTCGTGATGCCCGACACCACCGAAACGGGTGTGGAGATGACGAACGCACACGGGCAGGCGATCACCAGCAGCGTGAGCCCGCGGATGAACCATGACTGCCAGTCGCCCGCGAAGGTGAACCCGTAGCCGGCTAGGTCCACCGACACCGGGTCGGCAATGACCAGCGGCGGGATGGCGGCGGTCAGGATTGCCAGCGCGACGACGAGAGGCGTGTAGTAGCCCGAGAAGCGGTCGACGAACTGCTCAGACTCGGTTTTCTTCGCCTGTGCACCCTGTACCATCTCGATGATGCGCGAGAGCGTCGAATCGCCAGCGGTCGAGGTAACCTCTACCTCGAGGTACCCCTCTTCGTTGATCGCGCCGGCGTAGACCTCGTCACCGGTAGCCTTGTCGACGGGGACACTCTCGCCCGTAATCGGCGACTGGTCGACTGCACTCTCGCCGTCGATGACCGTCCCGTCGAGCGGAATCTTGTCGCCGGGGCGGACGACGACGGTCTCGCCAACGTCGACCTCCTCGGCGGGAACGGTCACTTCCTCACCATCGCGACGGACGGTCGCCTCGTCGGGCGAGAGTTCCATCAGCTCGCGCAGGGAGTCCCGTGCCCTGTCCATCGCATAGTCCTCGAGCAGTTCGGCGATGCTGAACAGGACGGCCAGCGTGGCGGCCTCGACGAAGTAGCCGATACCGGTCGCCGCGATGATCGCCGTCCCCATCAGCAGGTCGATGTCCAGACTTCGGTTCTTCGCGGAGTAGTACCCGCTACGGACGACCGGGATGCCACTGGCCGCGACGGCGCCGAGGAACAGAACATCTGCGATATGGAGCGGGTACTCGAGGACGCTCGCCACTGTGACGTTCTGCCCGGTGAGGAGGAACTCGAAGAGGAGACCGAGCGTGACGAACGCCGCGCCGAGCCACATCTTCTTCGCGCGGGGACTCGTCCAGACCTCCGACGGTGGCGCGATGTCGACGCCATTGCCCGACTCCTCTCGCTTATCGCTCTCGGCGTCCGAACCTCCGACGACCTCATAGCCGGCACCTTCGATCGCTTGGACCACGTCGGATTCGCTGATTCGGTCAGGGTCGTACGTAACAGTCGCCGTGCCGGTGGTCGGCTGGAGCGTCGCGTCGACGACGCCGTCGACGCGCTGGAGGCTCTTGTCGACCTTCTGGGCGCAGGAGGGACAGTCCATCTCGGGGACGGTGAAGCGGGCGGTCAACTCCTGTCGCTGCCCGCCCCCGCTCGCCTGTCCCGCTATATTCGGATTCTCTGTCATCACTTCACGGTAGGAGCGGGAGTTCGATAGGTCTTTATTGGAATATTCCAACTACTGGCGTCAGTGTGATGCCAGCCGTTCTTCAGCTACCCGCTCGCCGGCGACATGTTGCTTCGCCAAATGTTCTTCCGCCCGACGGAGTCGGTAGGTGAGTGTTGACCGTGGCACGTCGAGATGCCCGGCGAGCTCGCCGACGTCGACCTCGCGGGGCGACTCGTAATAGCCGTGTTCAACCGCAGCCTGAAGAGCGGCCTCTTGGGCTGGCGGTAGGCCGCTCGGTGTCCCGTCGCGTCCCCCAGCTGATGTTGTTGTGTCCGCTGTGCGGAGCATCTCCATTTGTGCACACTCCCCCACGGCGACTTCGAGAGCGTCGAAGAACGCCGCCACGTCACCATCGCCGGAGTGGATGAGTCGCCACGTGTAGTGGCGCCCCTCGTGACGGGTCTCGAACAAGACGCCGTCGCCGAGGTGGTCGCGAGCGATATGGGGAACTGAGGCGCAGGTCGGAGTGCGCTCCCAGTCGGAGTAGAGGATGAGCGTGTCGTCCGTCCGATCCAGCACACGAGTCGTCTGTGTGGCGCCACAGTCCTCGGTGGCGAGACAGTCAGCGTAGTAGTCGCCGGTGAGAAAGGCGTCCTCGATGGCGTCGAGCGCCTCAGGAGTTCCGGTGGCGTGGTCGACCCGCCAGAGACGCTCGGCAGTGGCGTGCAGCGAGAGCGAGCGGACACGGGCGTCGGGGTGGTCGGCGAGGGCGTCCGCCACCCGGTTACAGCCCGGCTCGTATTCGAGGGCGAAGACGAGTTCGCGCATACCCTGTGTACGGCCTCCTACGACATAACCCATGGCCCGGGGCGATGTCTACTGGCGGGTATCAGATCACGTCGTCCGGGTCGTGGACCTCCTGCATTCGCTGCGCTTCGGCCGCGTATTGTTCCTGGAGGTCGGGGTCATCGACCGTGCCGAGATTGTCGGGTTCAGCGTCGACTGCTGCCGTCGTATCTCGGACGTCGGTGAATGAGGTTAGTGCTCGTTCCTTCCGATAGTACTGTTCGCCATCGGGTGTTGCGTAGGTGAGGATGATCAGATTCTGTTCGTCATCGGAGTACGTCCGCTCGACAAGCCAAACACGAACACCGTCTTTAGGCTGATTTGACATACTTGGGTGTTTCCCGGGATCCACTAAGGAAGTGGTGTTACGGCTTGCTGAGACTCGCCTTCTCGAAGGGTAATTCTCCGGTCGGAATGAGCAGCTCCTGTCGGTCCCCGACCCGCTCAGCGAGCTTCCGTTTCAGGTACTGTCTCGCCGTCGACGGCGTGAAGACGCCCTTGTCGAGCATGTCGCCGACGACGTCTTTGAGGGCTGCGAACTGGCCCTGCAGGTGGCCGTCGCCGACCGGCTCGCCGTCGTACCAGCGCACCGTCGCGAGCGCGCCGTTCCCGACTGTTTCTCCCTGCTCGACCGTCTCTGAGTCGTACTGGAGGCCGAACCACAGCGTCCGATAGGCGGTCACCTCGAACGTCGTCGACACCACGAAGAACGCCTCGTGGTGGAGGTAGTCGAGATGGTCAGCGACGATCTCGTCGAGGGTGAGCCCGGTGGCGCGGGGCTTCGGTTCGACGACCGTCGACGGTCGATCCTCGCCGGCGAGGTAGCCGTCGACCGCATCTGCCTCGAGGCCATCGGCCAGTTCCGCCAGCAGCTGTTTCGCCCACTTGGAGTCGGTGTCGTCACCACCGAACGGCGATTCAGCCGAAATTCGGCGCTTGAGCTTGAGGTTCGCTGCGCCCCAATGGCTGTAGTGGAGCGTGTACTGTCCGTCTGTGCGTTCGTACGCAACGAGTGCGCGGTGTCCCATCGAGCAATCACCTCACGGGGCGACCGCGACTGGATCGCCCCGCACCCCTCTCGGGGGACGAACAACGCTACCAATAGTTGCTATCGAGGCTTCTTTATTCGGGATGAGTAGTGAAATTGGGGCGGCTAAATCGGCGAGTGGATCTATGAACTAAATATGGAAGCTCCTGCAAGTTATCTTCTTAAAGAATCATCGAGTATGAAGTGGATACTACACACAGTTTATGGTTCTCTCCAGTATCTCCAGAGAAGAGGTAAATCACTTAGATAAAATAATTTGGCGATTTTACGAATATTTCCGTCGTTGATCGCTGAGAGGGAGTCCTTACTGAGCTCGTTCAGATCCTTCATAAATTGATCGTACCGTTCATTTGATGCGAGATACAGTAGCCTGGTCATCATCTGACGACGATTTTGTCGGGGGGCGACTTGCTCGTGCCAGAGGTCATCGTAGACTGCCATCGCTTCCGAAGACGTATCCACTGTACCAGTAAGACAACGGTCGGCGGTCACCGCCGCTGCACGAGCTGATTTCATACACTTGTACACACCCTCACCCCATACAGGATCAACCGATGGGACTGTATCGCCAATTGCCATAAATGACGAAGTACTCATCGCTCCCGGCGGTTGAATGTGAGCTGAGCCACGAACCTGCGTATCCGAGACACGTTTGGCGTTTTCAAAGCGTGGATCCGTTTCAAGCCAATATTCGAGGAAACCGTCCACAGTTCGATCCTCAGTGGCGTGCTCCCGATACCGCTTGTTTTGAATGAAACAGACACCGACTTTTGCTGTGTCTCCACCAGTGTGGAAAATCCAAGAATATCCTCCTGGGGCGTATTCGTGGTTTAGCTGTAGCATCATCGCGTCAGCAAGATCGGCATACCCAGGATGATCGAGATTGATTCCCTCAAATTGATATTCGATACCAATCGCGTGATTTTTGCGCTCTAGATCGACGACATCCAAGCTCTTGGCTAACGGTGCAGCTGGCCCTGTAGCATCAATAACTATCTCTGCGTAGATCTCCTCGTCACTATTGTATCGGACGCCCACGACATCCCCATTATCGACTATTGGATCTCTCACACGGGCGTCAAAACGGTAGTCTGCTCCTTTCCTCCGGCCGTCTTCGACGAGGAACTCTTTGAACTCAGAAAACTCCAGGACGAACCCCGGCTGATCTCGAACGAGATAGTTGTTAGGAGATTCAATAACAACTGAATCTGTCGCGTGCATGACCACGTCGTCGGGGATACTGAAGGAGGCCATCATCGACGCGAACGTACCGCCGGTAGATTTGTTGCTCTGTGCCGGGAACTCATCCTCTGCCTCAGTCTCCAAAACAACTACATCGTAACCACGCTCAGCGAGATCTCGTGCACACTGCGCACCTGCTGGGCCTGCACCAGCAATTATCACGTCGTAGCGATCATCCATTTCTGATGTACAAACTCCCAGAATACAGCCGAAAAGGTATTGAAACACAGTGCCACTTCTGGTTCGTTTCAACATAGGCCGTCCTATAGTTTCAGCAGTAATTTTCCGCCGACATCGTATGACAACAGGAAACAGAACAGCACATACAATTCGTTTGGGCATCTAACGGAGTACTATGTCAGAGCTGGCAGAATTGGGACTCTCAAGTTATGAAGAGAAGGTATATCGGTCACTCTTAGTGACAGGTGCGGTCACTGCGACTGAACTCTCCGATATTAGCGGCGTTCCGAAAGGCCGTATTTACGATGTGCTCAACAACCTCAAAGCTCGCAAGCTGATTGAGATCCAGTCAAATGATCCAAAACAGTACGTTGCAGTACAACCCGAGACTGCCGTTGATATCCTTCTAGCTGAGAAGACGCATGAGATGGCTCAAGAGTGGAACCACCATTTGGAGGCTGCTAAAACGGTCCGTTCGAACCTTTTGCCGACACCACCTACAAAGAGTAGTTTCTGGTGCGGGTCGCTTGGGAGCGATGAAATGAGTACGGCTCTCCAGCAACATATGCGGTCTGCGGAGAATTCCGTTCATGCAGTCATGGGAACGCCCTATGAGAATTCCACGTGGGAGACATTCCAAACTGAAATTGAGGCCTTTTTTGAAGGGGCTAATTCAGGCCTCACAGTCGATTTACTGTTGAGTGAGAAGGTCGTTACCGTACTTCCGGATAGGTTTCCGAGTTTAATCGACGAACGTTCCGTCGATGTGACTGTAAGAACTATTTCTGATGTCGCTCTCTCTTTCGATGTAATCGATCAGGTAGAGACGACAATTGACCTCCCACATCCAGTAACTGGTGGCGATCGGATTGGAGTAGTCGGGATTAAAGATTCGAAGGTGGTCGAAGAGTTTGAGAAATGCTTCCAACAACTGTGGACCAATGCAGACCCTCTCATTTAGTAAACTCTAGATCCCTCTGAACCGATGATTTGCTTGAAGTGGGGGCAGACCAAGATGTAATGTCGCCTAATCGATTTGTTCCCCTCAGCGGTGAGTATATCCTCTGTACTGCCCGGCTGTTTTAGCTCGCTCTGAATATAAACCCGTATCGGCGACCACTGCTACTCGTCGATCGGGTCGGGGGAACTGAGGTCCGCGTGGAGGACTTGGCCGTCGCGAACGACGTACTTGGTTTGGCAGTATGGGAAAGCGGCACTTCGTCAACCGTCTCCGGGTCAAGCCCAAAGACTTGTCAGTGGACTCCCGCTCTATCCGCGCAAGGCGGAAGGCGTGTATTCACCATTCACGTTCAGCATCCCTGACTTCAGGGCCAGTTGACTGGTGGCCCATCCACCGCGAGACTTCTGCCCGCGATGGATATACTCGCAGTATCGGTTTGCAATGTTCTTCGCCGCGTTGTAATCAGCGTTCACCTCATACCCACATGACTGGCACTCGAACTGCTTGTCGTCGCGATTATCTTCGTGGGTACACCCACAATATGAGCACCGCTGGCTCGTGTACGCTGGGTTCACGGAATCGACGAACAACTCTGTGGATTCGACCCTGTACTCAACGAGTTCCACGAACTTCGCGTAGGCCCACTGCTGGAACTTGCTGCCGTTCGCAATGTTCCCGCGGATGTGAGTGAGGTCCTCGAAAATAATCCCGTCTACATCCGCATCATCGGCTTCCTCGATGAGGTCGTTGGCTCGGTTGTGGAGCCAGTCTAATGACCACTCGCTGAACTGACTACCAATAGATTGAATCGTGAGGTGGGCCGACCGAGTACCCGTCTGGTGTAGGCACCCCCGGCGTTGCTCGTATTGCTCGCGTTTGTGGGTGAGGAAGTCTGCACTGCCAATAAACTCGCCTGTGGAGGTGACGGCGAACGCGCCAGTCACGTTCAAGTCCACGCCGAGAACCACTCCGTTCTCGGGGAGATCATCACATGACTCGCTTTCTTGGCGTTCCGGTCCGTCACTCTCATAATCGGGATTTTTCAGCGTAACGTGCAGGTAGAACGTGTCCTCGTTCTCGTCATATTGGAGCGTGGCACTTGACGTATTCCAGTTGTCACTCTCGTAGTACCGTCCGAACGGCGTGTTCTCTCGCTGATTTTCAGGTGGGAGGACGTATTCGGCGGTGACTCTTCCGTTCGGTGTCGAGAGGGTGGCGTGGTCGTCGTTGAACGTCGCGGAGCGTTTGTCGTACACGATGCTCCACGAGTCGAACTTTGGTTGGCTGGTCTTCTCACCCTGCGTCAATTTCTCGACGCCGGCCCTGACGGCTGCGATAGCGCGACGAATACCTTTCTGAACGAGATTAGCGGTGAGCTCGGTTTCCTCCCGTAACCCGTCATACAGGGCCTCTTCGGCCCTGCTCTTGCTGGTGATACAGTCGTCGTCGTACCGCCAGGCCCACTCGCTCGTTCGGTTAGCACAGTGGAGGAATTGAGTCTTGGTCTGATGTAGATCGCCACGACGTTCTCTGGGTACGTCGAGTTTGATTCGCACCGTGCGTCGTAGCGTGTCGTCCATCTGTGATTCACCTTTGTTGTCTCTCTTCGGGAATGGGGAATTGTTCAGCCAGGTGGGTCATTGGTCGCTCCCGGGGATCGCTCCCCCGCACCCCTTCTGGGGGGCAATAAACAGCTTCTGGAACGAGACACCCGAATTCCGGCCTGCGACGTCGATCAGGACTTGATCTGTGTATCGGCGTCTCCGCTGTGTTGCGGTTGGGTGAGCAGACTCACGTCCTGCAGGAGAGCTCTCGCTGCCTCTATCCGCTCCTGATCTGCGTCGTCGAGCCCGGCCGTCTCGATGCGCTTGAGATTGGTGAGTGAGCAATGCAGTCGATATCCCGGTGTGTTGCGTGGGTCCATTTGAAGCGCCTCGCCGATTCACGGCGCAGAGAAACCTCTCCGGCTGCGGGTAGCTGTGGAACTGAGTGCGTCTATTAACCAACATTGAGAATCATATAGCCATTTTGTTGGTTAAGACGAACGGTGCGTCGATGGACTCGGCCCGTAGCGAGCCGAGCCACACACCCGGCACTCCCAGATCGGTTGGCCCGTCCACGCCGCATCCGGGACCGACTCGTGGGTCTTGAACCGATGGTCGGTCGCCTGTTCACAGGTTTGACAGTCGAGTTCCTGCGTCGTCGGTACCGACGACGCCTGGCGATCAGCCGCAGCTTCGCCAGTAGATTCGGTCAGTGCCATCGCTGGGACTATCCACACCGCGTCATCGGCGTCGTCGAGGACCGTTCCAAGACGCGACTCGTCGCGGATGCCGTCCCCACGCTGGTCGTAGAGCCGCGTCGGGGCCTGCTCCTGCCGCTCCGACGCTTCCTGCCCGTGCCACCCAGTCCGGTCACGGGCGACGCTGAGAAGGCGCTCTCCCTCCGCTGACGACACCTGTACCGCGTCGGGGAGTGAGGGCCATTGCTCGGCCAGCTGGCGCGCCGGCGCCTCGTCGAGATCGTAGATGAGCGTGTAGCCGTCGACGGCCGACTCCTCGTCGTTGGCGGAGAGGAGGTTCGCCGCGGCGCCGCCCTTCGCCACGGCGCCGTAGAACGTGGTTGACTCGACGACCAGGTGGACGATGCCGAGGCACGTCGTTGACGCTGTCTCGTCCGTGCTGGTCGCGTCACTCCCGAGATGGTTGGTGAGACAGAACCGGCATTTCGTCTGGCCGTCTGGGACTGACACCCCACAGGACCGGCACTCGCCATCGGTTATCGTCGGCGCATCAGGGTAGCCACCAGAGCTCGTCGCGACGCGTTGCCGCCGGGGGGCACCCTTACACCCGTCGTCCAGCCTCGTGTCCGGAGTGTGGGACGCTTCGCCGGTCGGCCGCAGTTCTGCAAAGTCAGTATATCAGTTGTGCATCGGTTGGCTCATAGTTTCCGTCGGTTTCGTATTTCAACGTCCGGACCATCTCGTTCGCAATATCCTCTTGATTATGCGAGACAGTACAAACATATATGGGAGTTCAGCGCCAACACTGTCGCAAGAGGTGCCACACATGTCCGAATCCTCGCGAGATGGGGTCCAGTCGTGGAGTGAGTCGATGAGCGCCCGTGACCGTATTCGAGCAGTCGCCGAGACGCTTCGCGAACCGCGGTCGGTCAACTGGATCAGCGAGCAGGCCGACGCCGCCTGGAGCACGACCAACGAGGAACTCCAGGATCTCGTCGACCAGGGACAGCTGCGTCGCGTCGAGGCTGGCGAGACCACGCGTTATCAGCCGAACTACACGCGCTTGCTCTTCGAGGAAATCCGGACGCTCATCGAGGAGAACACTCGCGAGGAGCTACGCAACGAACTGGCCGCGATTACCGAGGAGATTGAGGAGTGGCAGGCGACCTACGACGTCGAGACGTGGGAGGACCTCGAACAGTCGCTCGCCGACGGCGATCTCGCAAGTGCGGAGCTCCGGGACCGCCGCGACGTCATCGCGTTCTGGCGCGAGAACGAGGAGGATCGCCGCCTCATCAAGCACGCACTGGAACTCTACTCCGACGTCGAAGCCGCCCGCGAGCAGATGACCGACGTGGCTGACCGCGCCACAAACTAATTCTCGTGATCTTCGAACTTGCGGGCGTCATCGAGGGCGACACTATTCGTCGGACTGCTCGCCCAGCTTCTCTCGAAGCTCGACTGCTGCCTTCTCGAAGTGTTCCGAGAGGAAGGGCGTTCCCGACGTCACCCGCCCCTCAAGGAACGCAACGGCGTCAGTGACCGCATCAGCGTCGCGTTCCGCGGTCGCAACACAGTCGACATACCCGTCGAGTGCCCGATTGAACGCACGCAAGAAGTGGTCGTAGGCGCCGTCGACGCGCTCCATATTGTCGTCGAGCGACTCGACGAGTGCCCGGTAGACGGTCGCCGCCGACGCGTACCGCTCCTGCTCGCGGTACTCATTTGCGAGATCGAACCACTGCGTGAAGTCGATAGGCTCGAAGACGACGTGGTACTCGGGGTTTGTCTCTTCGAACCGCCGGTCGATCGAGGCGCGAAGCTCGTCAACCGACTGCCTCGTCGGCTCGCCGACTCGGGCGAGAAACTGGGCGCGGAGATCCGCATCGGTCGCGAGTGCGTCACGCAGGAACGCGCGGAGTTCGTCGGCGTCGGCGCCGTCAAGTGCGGCGTCGAGTTGCTCACCTACGTCTGGCGGTGGGTCGTCAACACACCGAAGCAACACGGCGACGACGTGCTTGCACGCTCCCAGCCCGTTGTACGGACAATCGCACCACGGGGCAAACCCGTCAGTGGCGAGGTCAACACGAACATCGTACTGACGGCTGCCACTCACGACGGCGGTTACGGTGGTATCGACGCGGTGTATTTCGTGGATACGGCTCTCAGTAAGATATCGTTCGCCGCGTTCGAAGACTGCGTCCGTGCAGATGTCTCGAACCGCGTCCTCGGTTACGTCCATCCTTACGGTGGGTTTGACGCACTATTCAGCCGATCCAGTGCATCATTCTCGTACGCTGCCCGCCACATCGTATGGACGGCACGCGTCACGAGTGACACCTCGGTCACGTCGATACAGGACGGTTCGGCGTCCGTCGTCGCGGCCTCAGGCGGCCGGTGGAAATGAATCTCGGGGGAGTGTGTGTTCGGGTGGCGATCGAAGCGCCAGTTGACGTCGTCGCTATCGACGTAGTGGAATGAATACATCCCCAGTTCGCTCCACTGGATATCGAGCCGAGCGCTCTCGGCGTCTCCCAACCCATCGCTGAGACTGATCTGCAGTTCCGTGGGGGCGACGACGTCATCGTACCCCGCTGCATCGACGAGCGGCTCGAGGTCGAGCCAGAGATCACGAATCCGCTGGAGGGCCGTCAGATAGATCGGTCCGAACTCGCCGGCCCGGTCGTCGTCGCTCATACGGCGAGTTGGTGGCTGGCCTCGTCGTAGGCGAGTGCGGCTTGCGCGACGGCAAGATTCTGCCGCGTCGTGCGCCACGCCGTGAGGTCGTCCCAGCCCTCCGTCTCGCCGGCGTCGAGTTGCTGGGCGAGTTCTTCCGGCGATACCACGTCGTAGCGGTCCTCGTAGCGGCGGATTTCGGTCTTCATCTCCTTGATGCTGTCGAGCAACTCCGGCCGATCGACTTCCTCACGCAGCTCACGGATCCGGGACATCAACACCCGGTCGCTGTTGCGCTTGTACAGCGTTGCTTGCCCGTCCTGTTCCGTCTCGGCGAACCCGGTGTTCACGAGCGTTTTGCAGTGGCGGCGCGCCGTCGGCTCGCTCACGAGGGCGCGATCGGCGATCTCGGCGGCCGACTGCCCGTCGTGGGTCTGTTCGACGATTTCGTACACTCGCTCGAACGGCGTCGTCTCCTCTTTCCAGTCCGCTTTGACCCGCTCGTTGACGTCGTCCCACGTCTCGGTCATACTGGGTGCTACGCAGTCGAGAGACAAATAATTTCCTGAGAAAATTATCTGATAGTAGTAGTCGTGCAGGTGCGGTGTCAGGCTACCTGCTCCGCTACCGTCTCGTAATGTGCCCGGACAGTCGTTGGCGTGACGTTCCCGGCTTCGGCGACAGCACGCTGCGTCACCCACTGCCCCTGTTCCTGCCCCGCTTTGTAGAGACAGGCGGCGGGATGGACGCCGCTCGTCACGTCGACGTCCCCAGCCGCCTCGGCAAGTGCTCGCGCTCGACGTCGAATCCGCTCCGGACAGTCGAGGTCGGATGCCAGCCGCGGAATATACATCGTCGGCGTCGAGGGTTTGGCCGGAAGTCCCAGTTCCTCGTTGAGTGTCTTGTAGGCGTTCGTGACACGCGATTCCCCGACCTTTGCGACCCCCACGATGTCGTCGAGGAGCTGCGACCGGCCGTTACAGCGGTAGCGAGTCGAAAGCCCACCTCTTCAGGGGTGGGATGGAGTCGACAACTGACGAGCAAACCCCGGGTGTCGGCCGACCCGATATTCTTACGTTTTAACACTTTCCAGACTTATATTACAATTGTAACCGTGGTCGCGACGGCCGTCACCACGACGTTCCACAACCCATCTCGCGAGCGCCGTAGGGAGTGGCAACGCGCCACCCACCAGTACCGCGATACCAAGCAGTTCTGCATCGACGGGTGGGAGAACGGCGAGTTTGGGATGGCCGTGACCACGGCCAACATCGACAACCCGCTCTACTCGGCCATCCAGAATCAGGCCATCCGCGAAGCCAAGTCCGACTACAAGAAGGACGGCATCGTGGAATACCACGCCAGCCAGCCGTTCGCGGTCAACAACCAAAACTGGGAGATTGACCGCACCGAGAACGGATCCGTCGTCGTCGGCTTCCCCTGTATTTCCGGCTGGTGGTACACCCCCATCGACGTGTACGACGGCATAGCCGACGACGTACACCGGCTCATAGCCGGTGACGCCGACAAGTCCCGGTTGCAGGTGTACCGCCGGGGAGATGACTGGTTCTGTACGTTCACCGTCGAGTACGACGCCGAGACGGGGGAGGAGACGGCAATCGGCGTGGACATCGGCCACAACCACCTGCTGGCGGCAGACGCCGAGACGGGCGAGTCGATGCTGGTGTCCGGTCGTGAGGCAAAATACGTCCGGCGCAAATATCGTTCCCTGCGCGAGTCGCTTCAGCAGGCGGGTGCGCTTCGCGCACGCAACCGCGTGGGTAACAAAGAGCAGTGCCGGATTCGTGACCTCAACCACAACGCCTCCCGTCGCCTCATCGACTGGTCACAACAGTTCGAGAGTCCCGTACTGAAAATCGAGGACTTGGACGGTATCAGAGAAGGTAGTGACTGGCGCGGCGTCCACTCGTGGCACTTCCGCCAGTTGCAGGAGTTCATCGTCTACAAGGCAGAGCAGGCCGGGATTCGCGTCGAGAAAGTTGACCCGTTCGAGACGAGTCAACGCTGTTCGGCCTGCGGTGCCGAAGGCTCGCGTGACGTTGACCACTTCGTGTGCTCTGAGTGTGATCGTGGCCGCCACGCCGACCTGAACGCCGCTGAGAACATCCGTCAACGGGAGGGTGAACCATGCACGGCCTAACAGTTCGGCTGAGGCGAACCGTGCGGCCTCGTGGACTGAATACTCCACCGGCTGCTTCGCAGCCGCCCGGCGTGACCGGGGAGGAAGGCCGCTTTGACCCGGCTGTACGCGCTGGAAAGCACGTCCGAGGTGGTAACCGGACGGCGACCGCTGACGCGGGACGCGAAAGCGTACCTCGCCGCCGAGGAAACGCGCAACCTGAATATCCCCTTCGGGGAATCCTAGCCCTTTAGAGGTGGGAGGAGGTCAAATCGGCAGGTTCCGTAGATGCTCGCTGCACCGATAGACTCGATGGATCTGCCACGGAGCAGATCCTCGTTCTGAGCACTCCGGTAGAGCTGGCAGGCCTGGTCGCGAAGCGTGTCGGAGAGGTCGAGTGCGCTCGCGAGACGTCGCACCTCGCCGAGTCCGTGGGCGAGGTTCTGTTCGGCCTTCGACCGCCACCGGCCACGGGTCTGTTCACGTCGCATCCGGGCCAGCCGCCGGCGCTTCTGTGCGGAGAGCTCGTTCCCGTTTGCGTCGGTTCCACGCCCGATCTCGGTCGAGAGCCCTCGGTCGAGAGCCCTCGGTCGTGACGGGCTGCTGTCAGCGGAGCGCCCGTCCGTTCCCGCTCGTCCTCATCGTACGCCCGCCACTCCGGCCCGTGATCGAGCCGTTGCTCTTCGATGACGAGGCCACAGTCCTCGCAGACGGTTTCTTTGACGTTCGTGGTGACGTGACCGTCGCACTCGGGGCACTGGTTCCCGCTTGACTCCGTTTGGATGTCTTCGTCGAAGCCAGTCTCGTAGATGTCTCTCGTTGCCATTGTTCTCACCGATTTCAGGAACTCACCAGTACGGCGAACCCCTCACCCATTGGGGGGAAAATAGACGCTACGGGTACGAACCGCGGTTCAACTTGATTGATACTCAGGCGATAGTGCTTGACTCACTCTTGTGTCCCCGTCTCCAACGTAGTGCAATCTACCTGAACCCGTTCCAAGCGCTCACGGGCCAGTTCATTTCAGGACACCGACGGCAGCCGCTGTTCGTCGTTAGAGTGAACGGCCGCCGGCTGACCCACCGAGAGCATAAGGCGCTGCTCGCCGGCGTTGAGGCCGTAGCCGGGTCGTTTGCCGATCACGAAACCCTACCGGCCACCATATCGAAGTACTACCATGGTGACATCCGCGAAATCCGTGTCGACATCGCGACTGCGACGCCGCTGCCCCGAGGATGTAGGCCGGTTTAACGAGAAATAGCCTTATATTCCCCTACCTTCAACAATCTCTTCGGGAAATTGTGTTTGATTTCGGGCAGCAAAGTACCACCATTCAGGTACAAGCGCGCCATCACACATCGGGTTGGGTCTAAAACACCAAGGTGGAAATGTAGGAAGCCGTTTTACCGCGTTGAGTGTGCCGTTCGGCCATGCAGAATCAAACTCCTCAACGTGTTCGTGAATCAGCATACAGAGGACACCAGTAAAATCGAGTGGCGCCGTTGGAATTCGGGGATGATTTGGAACCGAATTGGTCACCTGAGACTGATTAGTGATATCGTAGTCTTCGGCCAATATACCGAGTTCGATTGAGGATGGTTCGTATTGTGTGTGGAAAATTGGATGCCGCTCCTTTGTATCCATCTCGAAATCGTAGTGGAATGCACTCAGCACCTTCGCTGGTTGTCTGTTACTCTCAGATTGATACTCAATATCTGCGCGACCTCGTTCATCCACCTTTAGATACGTTACAGCAGTCGCGGATGATTCAATCACCGGGAACCGACGGCCATCGAACTCAACACCTGTTATCGTCAAATCCGGCTTGAAACAGATATCAATCGGACCCGCCGATTGTCCAGCTTCGAAGCCGACACCCTTGATTTTGAACACAGAATCGCTTTTGACAGTCACGGTGTCATCAGGTGGGTGTGAAATATCGAGATCGTCATCACTTCCCTTGATTTCTAAACCACCAATTCCTACTAATAGGTTCCAGAGAAAAATATACGATTCTCGGATGTTGCCATATGCCTCACTATCTAAACCATATATTTCGGCGGCATCCGGGATGGACATCGTCACATCATGACCCATGGCTTGAGCTGGTCGTAGTCCTCTTCACTCACTCGCGATCGCGTCGCTCCTTTCGGGATCCACCCGTCGGGGGAGACAGAGTGTTCCTCACAAACCGGTCTTTCCTTGATTATACAGTAGTACCGAGCTGGACCACAACTGTTCGCAAGTTCGCTGTGACACTCTGCCTCGCCGATCGGAGGTACCTCAAACCGTTCAAACAGCTCAGGCCCAATCGGCCCCTTCGATTCGTCTTCACGCTTCTCTTGGATAGAGATATTGTCGATACTTGGTGTCCACCACCAGTTCTCTAATCCAGCGAAAGGACCGGTATAGGCTGCATCAGTGAATGGTTGTTTATATTCGTCGTTTCCACAGAATTGTTCGTGGTCGACATTGAGATAGGCAGCCAGCGCTACCTCGTTCAGCAATGCCCCCGGAAACTCTAGCAGTTCGTTGAGAATCCAATAGCCTTGGTTAGTAGTGGCTCGCTTGATGATATCGTCTTGGGAGAGGTCTGCTTGTCCGCTTTTGATTACTCCCGGATTCCCCCAGGAGTACTGATCGAGTTTTCCACGAACGCTGAATGGTGCATCCAACAACTCTGGAATTGCTCGTGTGTCACTGTCTTCGAAGACCGTATGTAGCGTCTCCCTAATCTCGTTGAATCCGTCAGCAATATACGCAGACTGAGCACCGATTTCTTCCCAAGTCAGATCTGGTTCAAGCTTGATTTTGTTTTCGTCGTAGTCCTCCACCTTCTCAATATCAGACTCTCCTGTATTCGTTGCATGATATAGACATATTGGAAGGTGGTTGTTCTCACAGTAGGTGATAACATTATCACGCGACACCGCACCTGTTCCTTGTGTGAGGTCCCAATCTAGAACGGTCAATATCGGTGTCCCGTACCCCTCCATTATTTCTTCGACTGCTTGTCTTGGATTAGAGCCGAGTTCTTGATTGATGTCTGCCCGGTGTACCTCCAAGTCGCTCGACAATGTCTCCCGCAACGCTGAAACGACGATTTCGAAATTATCTGTTTGATCCTCGAATATCACTATGTTATCAGTAAATGCGGTCATCGTGGGAAGCGTACCTCAAAGGCGGTTTCGTATCCATCTGGCGCGTCGACGAGCGACACGCCCCCATCAATTTCATTGACAACCTTCCGAACAATGTACAGCCCTAGACCATGCCCGACGCCCATCGGTCCCTCAACTTCTGATGTCGAGTACCACGGTTCAAACATTCGCGTTTGTTCTTCCTCTGAGATTCCGGGACCATTGTCAATTACCCGTACCTTATGCCACTCTTCAGTGTTCTCTGCCTCGAACCGAATCTTACGGCCACCATCACTGACAGGAGTCTCCACAACCGCTTTCATCGCATTACTGTAGAGGTTGGCGAGTACCCCCGTGTACATTCCCACGTTTAACTCCGGTGTCTTGATGTCTCTTGAGATGTCGTTAATTGGTTCGATATGGCGACTCTCGGTATAGTTCTTGAATGTATCAATGAGTTGTGCTACTTGGGCATACGATTTGAATGAACTCAGCTCCTGACTCTCAAGCTGGTTCATCACCATCTGTGCATAACTTTGGTAGGCACGGAAATCTTCCAAAGCTTGTTCAGTAGTCTGGATCGCTTCTTGGAACGATTGGCTACGTTGCTCCTCTGGGACATCTTCCCACCGATCAATCATTTGCTCGGCTGAGTCGACAATAAGCGATGTTTCGTGACTCATAAATGCCGAGAAGACGCCCAAAACGTTCATCGATTCGACAGCCTCACGCGCTTCTTGCTCTGCCTCTTGCTTTTCTTCGATATTCTTTTCGGCCTCGTCGAGCTGATCTAAGAGGTTTGTCTCCGTTTCTCCCGAGATGTCGTCAGAGTCCTTTACGTAGCTTTTAGCACTCGATACTGAGGCTTTCGCATCTTCGGTTGTTTCCTCAACTTTCTCTTCTTTCTCTTCTTGCTCTTGCTTGCGCTGTTCAAGCACGTCGATGATGCCGAGTATTTCGAGACTTCCACGAACAATATCCACCAACTGATCATACGCCTCGTTTTCTACGAACCCTTGGCGGTTCATGCCGGGGACGAGGCGGTCATCTGGAACTGCCCCTACTCGCTCCCCGGGGCGATATGTAGTGACATGAACCGCTCCCAAAACCTGGATTTTTCTCGGGAGCATTAGCATAGCATCGTTCTCAGTGACCTCACGCTCCCCCTCTGGAAAGAGCGACTCTGTAATTGAGGATGCCCAATTCCGCGATCGTCGGGCTTGAGACTCAGATAGACCCAACCAATCGTTTCCTTTGTCACCATATGGGGGCATTCTGAAGTTGCCGTCAATCACTCTGACACCCCCGTTTTCAGTCAGCCAACTTCTAGCATCTCGACCATCGAAAGTCTCCATTCCAGCCAATACGCCTTTCCTGTTAGGAATAAACCGGATCTCCCCGTTCAGTTCACCAACTAAATTTTCCCCGTACTTACCCTCCTCTGCAAGATCGTACTGATATTCACGTTCATCAGCGTCTTCATACTCGTATCGATAAATCAGCGTGTTTCCTTCTGTTGCAATATCTACTTTTGCGACGTAACGCTCGTAGATTTCTCTAGCGATGCTCTTTGCCGGCGACCCCTCACCGGGCGGTGCAAAGTAGACACTGAAGCCGGGGTCTTCGTCGTCTGTACCCTCAATCGCTGCTGGATCGGGTTCATACGGGGCAGAAACAATATCAAGAACCTCGCTTGAGACATCCTCAAGACTCTCCGCTGACCACTCGTCTCGTAACTCGGAGATTCGCAGTCTCGTCCCCTCTTCCTCTGGCCTTGCATCCCGAGAAATCTGATACTCCACTTCCATCTCGCGGAGTCCGGCGCCGCTTTCAAATTCCTTCCAATCGAAATCAGCAGTCAACCGTAGATATTCTCCACTTTCGGGATCTTTAGCTACTGTGTCGAGTTCGAGATACAACCCAAGATTACGGACTGCGAAACGTCCTACACCTTTCGACCCCTGAACCTCACGATTATATCGCTTTGAGGTTGGGTTCTCCCCTCGGTTTGAGGTGGCAATCGTCATCCAGAAATCGTCGAACTCGCGTTCAGTCATTCCGTGGCCATCATCGTCGACGATGAGCGTGTTACCATCGTCCTCAAGCCAGATATTACACCGCGTTGCGTCGGCGTCGTAGGCGTTCTTGATCAATTCAGCAAGTGCGACTTGCTCTGTCGCAATAAGCCGCTCCCCGAGCTCTGAGAGAATTTGGCTGTCACTAGTGAACGTAGTCGACCCCTCATCTACAATGAGCTCTTCCTGCGACACAATTTATAATATATAGCCCACTAAGACATAAAAATCCCAGTGGGTGAAGAATTAACAAGCAATAGCGGCTCGATTGATTCTGCTACTCTGGTTCGGTTCCAAGATCAAGTACGTCTCGAACAGTCTCGTTTAGCATGTCTGTTGTCGAGTCAATGTCTTCACCCCCTGCTCTAATCGCGTCCCGCAGTGCCCGATATACCGTTGCCAGCCGTTCAATATCAGTATTCGGCAAATCTCTTGTGTCGATGACCGGTACATCTTTCAATTCGTTGGGCTCAATTTTGTGGAGTCCGCGAGAGTATTTGCGACCACTTCGTTTTGTAATCTCATCGGCGACACTACTGTTTAGATACGCGAGCAGTGCATCTATTTCATCATCCTCAAATCCGGGCAGCAAGATGTTGTGGAGGTTGTTTAGCGTCCGAATAGAGGCTCGATTGCGGATGAACCGGAATCCATCTTTGCTCATGTAGGTCGCAATAATGTCAGGTGGATCTCGCTCGTCAACGGCGTACCAAGGGTTGCGATTAGACGCCAGGTAGCTCTCGTCGGCACCCACCTCGCGGCCGTATTGATGGTATGCCTCCAGCGCATCGTCATCCACTGTTTCGATGGCCTCTCCATCTTCGTAACAGTAGAGGAGCCATACTTCGTCACCGCGGTCCCGCCAGGCCTCCCAATTAGCTGTCGTAATTTCGAGCTCATTGAAGCCGGCAGTCCGCCGCAAAATCTTTGCGAGGTGCTCTTCGTTTAGTCCCCATTCTTCGACTTCGGCTTGAGTAAGACAAAAGTAATCGTTCTTTCCGGTTGCGATTCCACGTTTGATTGTGGCGAGTTCACTAAACTGGGTTAGTCCTGAGACAGCGTCAATTTCTGCGTGATCTACGTACCTCCGCCAATTTTGATCCGGGTCCAGTCCTCCTTGACGAATTTGGTTGACGAATCCAAAGTTGGTCTCGCCAAGCTTCCCATTTTCAATAGCCTCAATCAGCTCCGCAGAATTGTCGGGCCACTCATCGACGCGGACAAACGCTGTATTTTGATCGGTATTCGTTGAGCCTTTCTCCAATAGTGTTATACAGGGGGTGACATCGGTTCCTTCGAATACCGCCTCCTCGAGCTCTAAGAAGAGGAAGGCTCGAATCGCGAATCGGTCTAAGAGGAAGTTCCGAAGATCTTCGCCATAGACCGTGTCAAAAAAGCGTGAGGAAGTAATGAACGCTAATCGTCCGCCATCAGATAAGAACTGCGCCGAGTGGACAAAGAAGTATGCGAATAGTGGAGCCTGCCCCCACATCGACACTCCAGCCTCAGCATCGACGATATTATTATATTGGTTCCGCTTCTCTTCGAGTGCAGCGCTTCGAGAGTAAGGCGGGTTAGAAACAATCGCATCAACTGTTGGCACTACTATCGTATTCTGGCCGTCGATTCGAACGTTGCTCCCCTCAACGAGCGTATTCATAAAGTCGTGATGGCGGAAGTTGGGGGAGCCACCCCCGTTCTCCAACTTCAGCCCCGTTGATGCCATGACAATTGCGAGTTCGCTAATATCAACACCCCACATTTCCTCGACACGACTCTTTTCAGATGCAGCTGTTTTGACATCGTACATCTGCGCGGTTAGAACACCCGCTCCGATACCAGGGTCGAGGACAACATCGTCGCCGGAGGTGATCGCCCACTCAGCCATAAATCGTCCAACAAATGGTGGTGTACGGAACTGCCCGCATTTTCGACGAACTGGTTGTTCAACGATGGCCTCAAATATTTCACCGATACCATCAGTAGGCGTCTGATGTTCCTCTATAACAGATCTGGCTTCTAGGAGCGGCTCAAAGAGGTCTTGATTGGATTCGTCGACGAGCGTATCAAGAGGATTTTCACGAAACGCCTCGTCGCCAGTTTCTTTCCAGGCTTCAGTGAATTTAGCCCCAATATTGGCGTCTTTGGAGAGCACTTGCAGTGTGGCTCCCTCTTTACGGTAAGCCCGATACAGCGTTGCTTTCAGGAGAAAATTGAATGCTGCCAAATTGCAGACCGTTTTCTCTGGGTTAGACGCGGCATCCAGCCCGAAATCCACCATCCAAGTTCTGAGATTCTTGGATATCGCCGTTTCTGATTCGATTCGTTCAGCAACCGCATTACCAACATCCTCAATTAGGGTAACGAGAGTGCGCTGATGGCTCATAGTTTATTATCCTCCAGACGGTCACGGCCAGCCTCAGTGATGGAGTAGTAGGCTCGGCGCGCATCATCCCCAACTATTTCTTCGATCTGTCCGTCCTCGCGGAGCCGGTTTGTGTTGACTCGCTTTACCAAACCCTGATCCAATAGATCCGACAGGGCGTTCTGGACCGTTCGATACCCGAATGTAATGTCCTCGTGGCGTTTGAGTCCGGCATAAATCGCGGTCGGAGGGAGCGCCATATCGTGCGTGGCGAGAAAGGCCAGTACCTTGTCGCGACGCTCCGAGGAAGGCATACTTTCGCCAATTAGCGCAGATTTCATATAATTAACGGAATGATCGGGCATCCGCACCCTTATTCTCAATCCGTACGTCAGAGCGAAAGGCGTAAACGAAGTTACTACAGGAACACTAGTAACCTGCATATGAAGCGTGTGGGTAGTTTAAATATCCACAAGCTCGCGCAGCCGCCACAGCGTGGACAGCGTGTTTGTAGAGAAACTTGAAATCCGTTGAAGTGACAACACCTGAGGCGCCTGTTTATCGCTAACTGACCGAAACCAAACTGGCGAATTGGCAGAAACGAAAGTACTCTATGTTTTCGACCCACATCAGTATCTCTGAATCCGCTCTTGGAGTCTGACTTTCCCACAGACGGGTCACTCCCACAGGGGTGTCGGCGGCAGGTCGTCCTAACCCTCCAGCGCGGCGTCTAACTGTGATTCCACGATCGGGGAGTCGGTTCCTGCGGCGGGCTTCGCGGAGGTGAATGCGAAGCCGCTCTCGGGCCGTGAGAGTACGTCCTTCGGACATTGGTGCTCGGGGACACGGTCTGGTGTGCCCTCCGCCCCTTCAGGGGACAAATAAACGGACTCCGTCGCGACAGCGGCCTTGCCTCTCGGTGTACCACTCCTGAAAGCTGTGACCCCGGTTGTGGCTGCCGGCCGACCGCAGGGAGGCCGGGAGCGGAGGGTGGGGCGGTGGGGCTTGGGCTGGTCCGGCACTCATCAAAAAAGAAGGGGGCGTTGCCCCTACTCTTCCCACCAGCGGTCGTCGCGATCTGGGAAGACGATCATACTGTCGTAGGTGACTGCGAGAGAGCACCGGCCTTGGTACCAGTTCTTTTTGAGATGCCGCATCCGCACCCGTTCACCTTCCTGGACGAAGGCGGGCTCGCTGGCCTTCCACGACGTCCACTTGATTTTGTCCGTGTCATCGGCTATCAAGCCGACCTGGGCTATGGCTGGGTCGGAGGGATCCCAGAGGGTTTCGATGGTTCCCTCAATGCTCACCTCGTCGGTCGGCACGTCCGGGACGTCCTCGATCGGGCAGATGGCGCCGGGGGCGGCCTTGAGTGCGTCCATCGTGTCGAACACTGCTTTGGTGATGTCCTGCCCCTTGGCGACCCGCTTTGCGAGCGCCCGCGAGACGGCCGCCCGACTGTGACCGGTGCGAAGCCGCTGTGCCATCCGGTCTGCTTCCTGATTCACTTTCGCCAGCTCCATCCGGGAGAGGCGTTCGCGCGGATCCGTCCGCTCGGGGGTGCGTTCCTCCCGCTTGCGCTGCCGCCGTTCGGTGACGACCTCGCGAGTCCGCTTCGCCCGGCCCTCCTGGGTGCCCAGTTCCGCCTGGGCGCTGATGTGGGCCAGTTCGGCTTCCCGGGCGCGAATCTTCTCTTCCTGGGCGAGGGGCAGGTGCGAGAAGTCCTGGACGATGCCGTCGGGGTGGTTGGAATCCACCTTCGCCTGCGTTTCCTGCTGGACCGTCGCCCGGAACTCCGGCTGGTCGTCGACGACCTCGAAGCCGTCCTCGTCGACGCCGGCGTCTTCGGTTCGTTCGAATGCCTGTTCATCGACCGTAACGACCTTGCGACTCGAGTTGTTACTAGACATTGGATCTCACTGATCCGAAGGCGCTCGCGCGCCGCCACCGCGATGCCCCTAACATCGCGGTTTTCCGACGACGTCGACGTCCGATAGCACCGACTGCGCGCTCTCGCTCGCGCCTTCGCGAGCGCCCTACCGGGCGCGAGCGAGAGCGCGCCCGAGTGCGGCGACCCCAACCAGCACCGCGCGCCGACCCGCCCGGAGCAAGCGGCCAGCGGAGAAAGCGTGGGGGGTGAGCAGCCACGCCGCGCAACCCCCCGCGCTTTCCCGCTGGCGTCGAGGGCACATTCATTTTAGCCCGGAACGGCGACCGAGCGCACGCGAGGGAGCCGCACGCCCGGAATGGTCGGTCGCGAGCGACGCGGAGGGCGGCAGCGGCGAGCGGGGCGGGCCGTGACGTACACACCTGTCCAGCCGGCTGCGACACTCGGCGATCCAGCTACCGTCCTGGCGGACTTAGAAAGGGCGAGGCCGCCTCGGTCGTCCCCCGACCCCGCAAGCACCGCAGGCACGAGGAGCGCAGCGGTGGTCGCGGGACGTCGAGCGGCCGAGGGCTTTCGGGTGTCGTCGCCGGCGCTGGGTATTCGGCGTCGCCACTCGGTGGCCGGTTACTCGTCGAGACGGTGGAGCAATTGCGTGACGTAGGGACTATTCTCCCAGCTCCGATGCGGGCTAATCGTCGTGATCAGCGTCCGCGCCTCTTCGGGGCTCAGATGTCCGTTCCGGGCGTATTCGACGATGAGCCGCGGCGTCGGGACGATCCGCGGCCCCTGCAGCACGGCGTGGATGAGTGGGAAGTTCGTCCCGCCGAACTCGTCGGTGAGAAACCCATCGACCCCGAGCGCGTTCGCAAGGACGATCCCGTCGGTTTCGCCGTCGTCGAGCCCGAACGTCGGTCGGGAGTCCGGTGTATCCTCACGCTTGTAGGGGTCGTCAACCGTGTAGTGGCTACGGGCCGCGAGGACGTTGTTCGCAGCCGCGGCGTGGATGTCTTGATACTGCGTGATGTCACCGAGTTCCGCGACCACTTCTGGTGGTACGAATACGTCACACGACGTGAGCAGATACTGGAAAGGGTCCGGAGTGTTAGTGTCGACGGCCGCGTCAGCGCGGGGAACCGCGAGACTGACGAGCGCACTAGTGTCGGCGACGACCGTACGCAGTCGCCGGCCGCTCATCGCTCGTCGTCGGCTGCGGTCTCGACCGCCGTCGCGTCGCCATCGTAGACGTCCACGTCGTCGGGAGCAGCGAGATCGAGTGGCTCGTCCTCGAGATCCGTTTTGAGAAGCCGGAGGCGCTGGGCAGTCTCAGCGCCGACCAACTGCTTGACCGTCTCGAACTCAAGCTGGCCGTCGTAGTACTTCGTCGCGACGAGTTCCTGAAACGTCTCGCTGTCGGCCGTCTCTTCGATGTACTCGCGAATCGCCTCGACGAGCAGATCCGTTCGATCCGTGTCGAAGAGCTCCGCGATCGCATCCAGCCGGTCGACTAGATACTCCGGCGACTGAAAATGGACCCGTCGTGGATCGTCGCTTGCGCTCATTCTATGTGCAAGTTCCACACATACATTGATAACCGTTTCGACTCATGTGCAAAGATTGCACAGATAGATCAGACTGGAAAGGGCAAGCAGTGGCACTTGAGAATTTCTTCAGTGCTCGTTGTCTAGCTCGCCGGCCAGCACGCCGCCCTCTTCAACTTCGGAGAGACAGAAAAACACGGGTTTGTGTTTCTGTGAACCGAATTCCTCGGTCAGCGCCGGGATACTAAATCTTCGGCCGTCAGCGGGGGACACCTTGGCCGAATTCGCGAGCAATCACGTAAGTTAGCGCCGTCTCGAAGCCGTCGTCGTCGTGCCAGTCGAGGTAGGTATCGATGAGGATGATTGCTTTGCACCTGTCGATCAGATGGGTTCACATCAACGTAATCGGTGGACGAATCGAGGCGACTGGTTCTTCGAGAAGGGCTTGTACAACGGTATCGGTCTCCGGTATCTATCTCTTCTCGAATGTTTCGATCAGAGCGGTAAAATCGACGTGATCACCGAGTTTATTTTCATAACCCTCTCTCAGAGCTGACTCGACAGAGTCCTCTTGTCCTGGGTCAAATGCCCCGACAGCATCTTGGAGCCTATTAATGCTAGTCGCCAACGTAGCCCGCTCTTCCGGGAATTCTCGCTGGAGAAATCCATGAAAGCGCCCAATGTAGTGGAGCCCATCTTTTGCTGCCTCATCCAGTTCGGAAGGATCACGCCTCGTATCAGCATAAATTTGCTCGACGAGACGCTCGTATGTAGACGCTGGATCCAGAAAGAGGTCAAACGGAGGTACTACATCCGACATGGGTGGTTCGTCTACCGCTTCGAACTCCAGATCCTTGATATCTGAAATGCGAATTGAAGGCCCTAATCGCTCTGTCTCGAGGCTTTGTCGAATCCGATCCTGTTCAGGGAACACCCGGCTTGCCGTTATCCCCAAATACGGATCCTCGAACACGAGGCAAGGGTGCTGTTTAAACCGAATTCGATCCCCAACAAATTGATTCAGGAACTCAGGATGCATCTCTAGGAAAGTGCCTTCTTGGCGGACGGTACGTGGAATTCCAGCTGGGACGACCGGTCGAAACCCAGCGTCACTCGAAAGCTCCTGGTCAAGCCAGTCGAGATTGAAGTGGTAGACGACTCCTGTCTCCCCGCACGACTTTTTCTCAGAATATGTCCCGAACAGGAGGGCTGTAAACGGATTTGACGTCACATCGAGGAGCCAGGTCCTGACGTCCGGGGCGTCATCAGAGAGCTCCCACCGGTAATGCTGGGCGATTGCGACCAAGTCTGCATCCGTATAAGTCTCGGATGGGAGGTCATGATTCTCTTTGAGGCGATCGATAAATCGTCGAAGAGTGTGGAGTCGTTCCTCGATCAGTTCTCTATCCGATGGTTCGGGATCAAGATAATCGACTCCGTGGTAGAGAGACGGACGCAGTGCTCGGCCATCCAGCCGTTCGCCCCGATAGTAGTCGTTGATATCTTCGGACTTGTGATGTGAAGTTGCGATGGATAGCCCCGCGTGATAGGCATCCTCGAAGACATTCGGCCTATCGTACCGGATACCCTCCGAAATCAACTCGTTAATCTCGACGGCCCGCTGAACGTCCTTGTCACTCACATTATCTAATGCACCCGATTCAGTAAGGCCAATTCGCTTTTTCCCGGGCTTCGGCTTCGTAATGATCTCGTGGAGCGCCCATCGCTCAGTATGATCGTATATTCGATCCCAGCGACGCTCGTGAACCCGATAGATGTAATATCGCCACTCCCATTTGGTGTGACATTCCCTTTGTGAGATTGATGGGGAGAGCAATGAATTCTTGTCCATATTCACGTCTGTTCGAAGAGTAGTCTCAATTAAGTAACGGATACCGGCCTAGAATGAGAGATGACCCTGTCCGGTAGTGTTAGAAGTCAGAGTGAGTCCGGGTGGTCGTGATAGATCCACTACTGAATGGTATGGCCGATACAGATCGAATGGGTGACCCATTCGTCCTGTCCCCCGGTGTGCGCCTCGCCAGTCACGGTACCGGGCGGGGCGTCGCAGAAGGCACAGCCAGTGAGCGTTTGCTGCATCACTCGTTCTCCTCGCCGGCGTCGCGTGCGGCCGTCCAGCCACGGTGGAAGATGGCCAGCTGCGTCGTCGAATCGAACGCGACGCCGCTGGACTCCCACCAGTAGGAGGCACTTCACTAGGCTTGACTCCGCCCGACGTGAGCCATTCCTCGTCTATCATCTCCACAAAGCAAGATGATTCGGATGGGCCGGCTCCCGCTACGACTCAATAAGTTGCTTCTGGGGAAGGTACTCTATGATCTCTTCTGCCGTCCGGCTGATCCGTCCAAGCCGTTCACGAACGATCTCGGGATCGTCCGACTCCCACGCAGCCAGGTAGAACGCCGACCCACTGGTGTCGAGTCCACAGTACCGCCCGACGACGTACGCGACGGCTTCGGCCTCGATCTCTCGTTTCGATCGCTCGGTGTCGTCGTCGACGTCGAAGTGGAGTAGGGCGTGGGCGTACTCGTGAATCAACGTCCCTGCAACACCCGTCTGATTCGGTCGATCGAGAACCTCGACGAGCGGCTGCGCGTCGTAGAGAGACATTTTCTCACAGACGCCTTTCGCATCACCGTGAGACCACTCCGTTTCAGGAACAATTCGTACGGTGACGCCCAGTTCTGTAGCGGCGTCGAGTAGCGCTGGAACGAGGTCGTCGGCGTCGCCTGTCGCGGCCGTTTCCAACGTTGGAAGTGGCTCGCCCTCCGTCTGAGAGACGTCAAATACGGACGCAGGCCGGAACCCGACGAGACCTTTCGACCATTCGTCGGCTGGCGTCTCATCGTAGTCACACTCGATGTTTGCGTGGTAACTTGGTGCGTTCCCACATTCGGGACATTGTTTCGCGATGATCGGTGCCCAGATCCAGATCGCCTGTTCGCCTTCCTGGACGTGCCGATCGAACTCTTCTTGCCACGATCGATATCCCGCTACTCGAGTTGCCTCGGGACACTGCTGTTTGATGAGGAGCGTGTTCCGGTAGGAGTAGTCGTGAAACCGACTCTGGACGTCGAGCCACTCTTGGAACTCCTCGCTAGCCTGCGCGTCGTCGATGCCGGCGACGAGGTCGTCGATCCATGATTCGATCGTGCTGTGCATCTCGCTCTTTCGGGTGTCAGTCTCGTCGAACGAAACTGACGAATCACTAGTTGTAGCCATTGGAACACCACGACGCTTCTCGTCATCTCGAGGAGCGCCGCGCCCATCAGGCGCACAAAAAATTCTCCGTCGCCGCGCTCCCGGATTATCTCTTCGAGGAGTCAGAGACGTGAGCACATGCTGTATGCTTGAGCACATCGTCCGATTTCGATATGCACACCGATACTTCATGATCCCTCGTCTGAGGAGCCTATACCGTAACGTGGGCTGACTCGAACTCGGACACTTGTTCGCGGACCGTTTCATTCTCCACCGCGATCTTCTGTGGGTCGTCGACGTCGTTCGTGCGCAGACGGTCGGCCGGATCGACGATATCGACCGTCGTGTTGGTCAGCAGTGGCGATTCCGTGGGTGCATCCGTAGAGCCGTCACTGCTGCGATACCGTCCGTAGAGAGGGCAAACAACGCGACGACCGCCCGTCAGGGTGTTCAATAGTAGAATCTAGATTAAGATAAAGACTGATTCACGCTTGCGGTCCGTAACGGACCGATCTACAGACTTGGCACGTCCAGATCGGAGGACCATCCCACTCCGTTACAACTGACGTTTCATTCATGTCTACCCTATGCTCGGTTGTCTTCTCACAGCCTCGACACTCGAGAAATTCGCGTGTTGGGATATCGATGTACGAATTGGCTGAGTCCGTGGATTCGCGATCCCTCTCGAGAGCCAGGACTGGGACGAGCCACACATCGTCGTCGACGTCACGCAGTAGATCGATTACAGACTGCTCTGTACGCATACCGCTGCCGGTTTCGTCGTAGAGATGCGTCTCGAGTGCCCGACCGTCGATCGCCTCTGACTGTTCGAACGAGCGACTCCGGAATTGCGCCATCTCGAGGAGTTCTTGTCCGCCGGATGTCGAAACGGGAGCCGCCGGCGGCAGGCTGGGCCAGCGTCTGGTGAGTTGGGGTGAGAGGTCTTCGCGGAGATCGTAGATGAGCGTGCAGTCGTCGACGGTTGGTTCAGCGTGGTTCGAGGCGAGCAGACTGGCCGCTGCCCCGCCCTTCGCGATGGCGCCGAGAAACGATCTGGACTCTACGAGCATGTGGACAACGCCGACGAGGCTCCACGTCGTCGACGGCGTCTCCGTGTCCGCTGCATCCTCCTCGAGGTGTTCTGTGAGACAGAGACGACACTTCTTCTGTCTCGGTGGAATCGGTATTCCACAGGATCGGCATTTACTTCGAGTATCGCTCGCAGGGTCGGGATACCCGTATGGATCGTCCATCTCGTCTCCATACCGTCGATCGGCATCGGTGAGTCGATCGAGTTGATGGTCGGGTACCTGGCTGGCCTCCCCGAGGGGACGGAGATCCTCGTAGTCTGAGTGTCGGTGAGTCATTGGTTCGAACAGGGATCCCTTCGTTTCCGTATATAAACGTTCGTCAGCGAGTACAAGCCGGTGACTCGTGTGATGGAGGGTCCTACTCCGGGAGTTCCTTCTGACAGGTTCGGAAGCACTCCCAACAAGGAAAGTCGTTGTCGACGTCCTCACAGTCACACTGATGGGCTTTTGTCTCGTCGATGCGATCGGAACGGAAATAGCTCCGATGGGTTACGACTCCACCGTCGGCGACAAGTCCCATCTGCATCGCGACGTCGAGGATGCACGGGCGAATCGCAATGGCGACCCGATGCTTGCAGGGTCCGTCGTACATGGTGTCCGCGGGACACTCACAATGAGTCGGGATGCCGTCGACGACCGTGACTCGGTACTCGTGCTCGGACGGGTTTGCGTGGCTCTCGTTGCGAACTAGGACATCGCCGTCGAGGAGCGAGAACACGAACGCCTCATACTGGGCACGTTTCAGGATACGGTTCGATGGGTCGAGTTCCTCGAGAGGTGTACGAGTCATGTGGTGAATGCGACGTGATTCAGCGCGCCGCACCCTTCAGGCGCGAAAAAATTCTGTGGCGGCGATCGATTTGGGGATTATCGTTCCGGCTTCCATCAGTAGACAAACGCACGTTGTGGATAGTACGACAATCCGGTCGCCGGTACATCTATCCGGGTGTACTGCTTCACGTGCCGTAAGATGGATCGCCGCCGCTTCAGCATCTTTGCGATCGTCGTCCTCGTCTTCCTGGCTGGCTGTGGAGGCATCGTCAGTGATGCAACACCAACGCCTGACCAACCTACCGAGGGCACTCAAACCACCACTGAGCCCACTCCACCGCCATCGTCGCCAGATGAGCCGAATGAGTCGAACGGAACGACACCAGCAAGCCCGAACGGAACGCTAGCTGTCCACTTCATCAATGTCGGGCAGGGGTCAAGCACACTGATCGTCGGTCCAACCGGAGAGACGATCCTCATCGATTCCGGGGATTGGTCGGATGACGGCGAGGACGTTCTCGCGTATCTTGAACGGCATGACGTCGATCGAATCGACCATCTCGTGACGACCCATGCCGATGCCGACCACATTGGTGGTCACGCAGCGATCATCGAATACTACGAGACACAAGCAGATGGAATCGGTGCGGTATACGATCCGGGAATCACGTCCAGTTCACAGACGTACGATCGGTATTTGGACGCCATCGAGGAACACGACGTCACGCTGTATGAAATCCGTGCCGGCGATCAGATCCTGATCGACAACGTCGATGCACAGGTGCTCGCACCGCCGGAGGGATACATTGCGAATGACGATCGAAACGAGAACAGCATCGTCATCAAGTTGGACTTCGGGCAATCGAGTTTCCTGCTTCCGGGAGATGGAGAGTCCGAAAGCGAGGAGTACCTCGTTAACGAGTATGGATCGTCGCTGAATGCGACCGTGTTGAGCGCCGGCCATCACGGGAGTCAGTCGAGCTCGAGTGCGGAGTTTCTCGACACGACGTCTCCACGTGTCACCGTTATCTCTAGCGCATACGACTCCCAATATGGCCACCCACACGAGGAAGTCCTCCAGCGGCTCGACCAACGGTCCATCCGTACCTACTGGACTGGAACCCATGGGAACGTCCGGCTGGTGAGTAACGGATCGGCGATCACGGTCTCGACCCAGCAGGAGGGACCAACAACTGCGAGTGACCTTCGCGACGGGGCTGCGATCGACCCTGGAGCCGACGCCGAACTGGAAACTCGAACCGTTATTACTGCAACCGGGACGGCGACAGCACTCCCAGATAGTGGATCGTCGACTCCTGAAACTCGAACACCGACGTCGACGGACGAATCTACCACAACTCCAAGTGCGGATCCAGACCATGGCTTGTCGATCGTCGAGATACACGAGGATGCCGAGGGCAACGACCACGAAAATCTGAATGACGAGTACATCGTGTTCGAGAACACTGGCGACCAGACGATCGATCTGGGTGGTTGGACAGTGAGCGACGATGCAGGCTACACCTACACGTTCGCGGATGGATACTCACTCGAGGCGGATGCCGACGTGACCCTACACACTGGGAGTGGGACGGATTCGGACGATCAGTTGTACTGGGGACGTGACAGGGCCGTATGGAACAACGGTGGAGATACAGTAATTGTGCGGGACGAGGAGGGCGACGTCGTCCTCGAGGAGGTATACGAATGATTGAAGACGGAACGTACATCGCGGTCGTCGATCGGTTTGAGGACGATACAGCGGTTCTGCTACTCGAACAGGACGGGGACACCGTGGACGAGCTGCTCCTTCCGAAAACGCAGCTGCCAGAGGGCGGAACGCACGTCGACGCCGTAGTGACTGTCACGATCGCCGATGGAACGGTAAACGACATCACGTACGAACCCGACGAAACGGCGGCGCGATCGACGCGTGCACAACGCCGGTTCGACGATCTCTCTGAGCGACCTCCATCGAGGGAGGACGAGTCGGACTAAAGGGCAATTTCGGGTTTAACCAACACCCGCGGGGTTCGGGACTGTGTGTTGGTTAAAGCACAGATAGGAGGCTTTGTTGAAAGCCTCATCAGTTGATATGGTTCTACACTCCAATCACTCAGTCTAGGTGAATCGCGGATCGCACTATCCGTCGAATCACCCACGATCTGTCAAGAGTACCGTGCGAGATGCAGAACGTGAAGTCTCCGTTCTCTGTGGAAGGTCATATGACTCATGAGCCACCGGTTGTGTTCAGATAAGTTGATTCCATTCGAAGACGAACGGTTGGAGCCAATTTTCGGCGATGCTTGCTTCGGTGTGGCTGAAACAGTTTGAGAACTGGTTGGTTCGCTGTTTTAGTTCTCTGAAGATACGTTCGACACTGTTCTGATCACCGTGTATTTCGTATCTGTAATCAAGATCGTGTCGGTGAAGTGCTGCTTGCAGCCATGGTGCAGAATCGACGAGATGTTCCTCGCGGAATTCGGCGAGAAACATCTCAGTAATCGCATAATTTCTCGTCGTAAAGAGCTGGACGTGCAGCAAGCGGTTTGTGTCGGGAACGACCGCTGCATCCAGCCAGAACCGTTCGTTATTCAGCTGGGTCACGGTTTCGTCAACCGCGACGTGATCCGGATCGGCACCATCAATCGGCTGTAAATCGACCTTCTGTACCCAGTTGTGAACAGTCGAGCGACAGCGATCGACACCCAACCTATCGAGAATAGTAATGGTATCCGAAAGTGATATTTCTGCCAAATGGAGTCGGATACCGAGCTTCGTCGCGGGCTCGGGTGTCCCCTCTCGCTCCACAAAATCTAACTCGATGCAATCGATACCTCCGTTGAGGCGTGCGATTTCGAACATAGAGCACTCAAAGATCGCACCGCCTCACTCTTCATCCTTATCTGAACACTGCCACTGTGTTGGGTTGTGTAGCTTACATCTTGAGTATATCCGGTAGCGTTAGTTCGGTGTCGATCCCGATCGCTTCGGCTGTGAATGTTGGGAATTCGCCGGTAGTGGAGAGCACCTCGATACCGTCTTTGGTTGCGAGGATGGTGTCCTCGGTCTTGACACCCTTGACGGTCGGATTCCAACCATATGTCATCGGTAGTTCGACGGGCGCATCGTGGCCCGGAGTTGCTATCCACTCTCGTGACGCGTAACCGAGCGCGCCCCCTTGGTGGTGGTTCTGCCACTCGTTTCTGTAGCCGAGTTTATCGTACGCGACCTGGATCGTTTCGAACACGTCGCCGGCGCTGCCTCCATGGATACCTTCTCGCCATGTCGCAGCAGCCATGGTTGCTGCTACTCTACTGAGATCTTCGTATCGATCTTCGAGCCAGTAAGGTGCATCGTCAAACTCGACCGTCCGTGTGACTGCAGCGTTGAGCCCGTAGCGAGTACCGACGACAGTCAAGACGGCGTACCCGCCGACTTTGGTGTCCGTTGGGGTGAAGTGGCGGTACTGCTGGACGCGCTTTTCTCCGCCAACGAGAACAACGGGCGACTCGATCTTCCGTTGATGGAGGGCGTGTGAGAGCTGGGCCGCTAGGTCCACTTCCGTATCAGTCGGCGTGGCATCTAAAGCCACTTCTTCAACTGCTTCGGCCGTCTCTCGACAAACCGTTCGATATCGCTTGACGTCACTGTCGGTTAGCGGTTGAGTCAAGACTGATCGATCGACCCGGGACAAGTTTCCACACTCGAAATCAGCAGCTGCAGGTGTGGCCGTGTTCTCCGTAACCGCCTCTTCTAAGCTCCGCTCATGCCAGGGGTATTCAACGAGACGAACATTGTGGTCGATCTCCTCTTTGAGAAGCCGTTGTCCCTCTATATTTGTGGTGATGACTGTGATGTGCTCTCCGTCGTAGCCGGCGGCGGCGATACCTGTTGCGCCTTCACGTACGATTAGATTACTACCGCCGGTAAGCCAGGCGAACATAGGCGGCGTCGCGAACCATACTGTTTCAAGGTCATTCGTCGCGAGATACGAGTCTAACCGGTCCAGTTTAGTCTGTTCGATCATATATTTATTTTCTTATCGATATCCTCCTGTCTCTTCAAAGCTGATTGGGAATGATGTGATCATATGACGGCAATAGAGCACAAAAGGCTAGTGTGCTTAGTATCCTTTCATGCCGCCGCTGGTGAGACCTTCAACAAGATAGCTCTGGATAATCGCGAACAGTATAACGACGGGGAGCATTGTGATCGTTGCTGCCGTAAGGACTGCACCCCAGTCTACGGTATTCTGTGACTGAAAAAGCTGTAGAGCGAACGGAAGCGTACGTGTTCCTTGAGAACGTGAGATGATGGAGACAAACAGATAGTCGTTCCAAGAGACGATAAACGTATAAAATGCGGAAACGGCGATTCCCGGCAATGCGAGTGGAAGGATGATGTGGAACAACGTCTGAATATCTGAACAGCCATCCATTTTAGCTGCATCATCAAGTGCCGTTGGAATGTCGTCGAAATAGCCCTTCAATAGCCACGTGACGAAGGGAAGTGCGATAACGGTGTGTGCAATAATGATTCCAACGTATGTGTCAATAATATCTAAATTATACATAATAACGAAAAACGGTATCAGGATGAGGACTCGTGGAAGCATTTCCGTTCCCAGATAGCCGAGAATTAGACTCCTACGTCCCGGGTAGTCCATTCGACTGATGGAATAACTGGCGAACGTTCCTGCACCTACTGAGAGGATCGTCGTTCCGGTCGCCACGATAGTGGAATTTAAGAAATACGTTCGGAACTCCCCTCGAGTGATCACCTGTATCCAATGTTCCAAAGTGAATGATTCGATAGGAATCAAGATCAGCTGTTGACTTCTGATTACCTCGGAACCCTTGAACGTTGAAAGCACGAAGTATAGAATTGGGAGCAGTAGGATGCTGTAATATAGAGCTAACGCCGCGTAGATGATCACGCCGCGTTTTGGTCCGACTTCATCTCCGAGCCATCTGTCGAATTTGTTTACTAGGGTCATTATTCGCTAGTCTCCAGTTTAACGTAGACGACGGTAAATACGAACATGATCACGAGCATAACAGTCCCTACTGATGCCGCGTATCCCAACGCATACGATTGGAATGCTTCCTTATACACGTACGTTGGGAGTACCTCTGTGCTTTGGTATGGACCACCTCCAGTGGAGAGATAAACGAAATCGAAGTTATTGAATGTGAATATGACGTGAATCACGATCATTATCATTGATGTGTAAGAGATGTGTGGGAGCGTGATATATCGAAATTTCTGAAGTGTACTAGCACCGTCGATACTAGCAGCCTCATAGTAACTCTCTGGGATGGCTTGCATACTTGCCATGAGGGCGATGGCGAAGAATGGTGCATTTCGCCATACATGCATGAAGATTATGAGTCCGAATCCTGTCCCCGGTTGACCAAACCAGTAGGTGGTTGGGAGTCCAAACTGTTCGAAGATTACGTTAACAACTCCAAACGGATATTGAACTAGAAAATTAAATATTATAACGGTAACGATAATGGGAAGAACCCACGTAACCATCGTTACGCTCCTGAAGAATTTGATTCCTGGCACCTTCTGTTTTAGTACGAGTGCTAGTCCCAGCCCTGCTAGATATTCAAGTGAAACGGCAACGGAAGTCAGGATAACAGAATTTCGTAGCGATTGCCAGAATAATGGGTCGCCGTACATTTGGCTGTAGTTTTGGAGGCCGATCCAAACCGCGTCTTCGGGATTCAGAAACGATTTGGTGTAGAAACTCATCCAAATCGCCTCAAGTGTTGGATAGACCATTATTACTCCCAGCAGTACGGTCGCTGGAAGGACGAGTGCGTATCCCAACCACGTCTCTCGAAGAAATTCCAAAAACTGATCTTTGTATCCGGTCTCTTCAGGTTTTCCTGTTACAATGGACATATTAGATAGTTAGTTCCGGTGGGGGCTAGACTTCGAATTCGTTCTGTGCAATATCCTGTAGTGTAGAGTGGAACTGCTCCGCTTCGTTATAGGGATCGGACTCACCGTAAGCGACGCGCTGCATGGAGTTGTAGAGTGCCTCCCTCGTTGAGCCCCAACTGACGAACGCGAGAGCTGTCCCGGTCTCGATGATCTCGGTGAAGGGTAACCAGTCTTCGTCGTCCATGGTGCTTTCTATGTCCTCGTGAATCGGCGTTACCCAGTTCCCAGGATCGTTCTCGGCAAATAGTTGGAATGATTCCGTACTCGTGTAGATATCCAGGGCCTCCCACGCTGTATCCATATGCTCCGAATGGCTATTGAGTCCTGCCCATTCAACTTCGAGATATGTTCCTCTCTCAGCACCTTCTGCGTGTGGAAGATGTGTTACTGCCGTATGTTCGTTGAGGATCGTCTCGGAGTTCGGGCCTGCATCAGCCTGCGATGACCGCACCCATGGCCCATTTGGACACATTGCGAAATTACCTCGTGCATACGCTGAGTCCAGTTGTTCGTACCCCGTCCCGATACTGTTCGGATCCGCGACCGGATTATCAACGGCCCATATCTGATAGTACCAGTTATCGAAGATCTGCCCCAGAGTATCCGCACTTGGGACGACTGTCCACGAGTCGCCGTCAACTTCATAGAGAGCATCGGCATGTTGATAGACGTGTGAGATCCATTCCTGAAATCCACGAATGTCACCGGCTGCGGTAACATTCTTGTATCCGGCCATGTCCTCCTCTCCTTGATTGATCTCTCGACCGATCTCGTGGAGCTCCTGTGCCGTCTCTGGTGGTTCGAAACCATACTCTTCAAGGATGTCCTTCCGATACAGAAGCCCGCGACCGTTCCCATCCAACGGTAGTCCATAGAGTTGGTCCTGATAGCGAAGGGCATCTATGGAGGAGTCAATAAATCCATCGTAATTATCCTTATTCTGAACAGATTCGTCAAGTGGTTCCAGCAGGTCAGCCTTAGTATAGTCACTGACGTGGGAGAGAACCCCCTCGATCAAATCAGGAGTTCCGGTCCGTGCACCGGTAAGATAATTTTGTCGTAAATCTTGATACTGGAAGGGGACTAGGTCTATCGAAACGTTCAGTTCCTCTTCAACCGTCTGAACGTACCATTCGTTCCACGGGTCCAGTATTTCGTCATCAAAGAATGCACTCCAGTATGTGAGGGTTGTTCCACCTTCGGGTGTACTACCATTACCTGTTTCAGTACCGTCGCTAGGAGTACTATCATCGCCGTTGCCACCACCACCGGCACAACCAGCGAAAGCCGCTGCTAATCCTGTACCTGCTAATCGAAGATAATCACGCCGATCGGTATCGTATGGCATGTAATCACCAATTATCCCGGGTGTATATAAATTCACTTGTTAGATTCGAACACATGATTAATATATCTAATGTATGATGCTATCTGGTTCATCCCCCAGATTCGTTTATCAAGAACTTGTGGAAGTGGAAGGAAACGTTCTATAGGGAATCAACTGGTGAGAGGGACCTCGTCGCCGGGAGACTGCCTACGATTATAAACCGCCTTGCCAGTTTGAGCATCGAAGAGGTGTAGTTGCTCCTCAGGAAATAGAATATTCACTTCCGTGTTCTCCTGTATCTGTATTTCACCGGAGACACTAGCTGTGACGTGATTATCTCCGATATCAAAATAGATATACGAAATATCCCCCATCGGCTCGATCACGTTAACTGAGATCGGAATGGAGTTTTCCGTTGATTGTGAGGTGAGTTTAATGTCCTCCGGACGAATTCCGAGCGTAAATTCATTCCCTTCTTGTAACTCCGTGAATAGTGAGTCTGAGATCTGGTATTTGAACTCCGGATGTACGAGCGTCCGACCATCCAATTTCACGTTGAAAAAATTCATACTAGGTGACCCTATAAATCCAGCAACAAATCGATTTGTGGGCTCATGGTAGCACTCTAGGGGTGTCCCAACCTGCTGTACTTTTCCTTTATTGAGGATGACGATACGGTCGCTCATCGTCATCGCTTCGGTCTGATCGTGAGTGACATAAATTGTAGTAACGTCCAGAGTTTGCTGTAGATTTTGGAGTTCAGTACGCATTTCCGTCCGAAGTTTCGCATCAAGATTACTGAGTGGTTCATCCATCAGGAATACCTCGGGTTCGCGAACGATTGCCCGTCCTAGTGCGACACGTTGTTGCTGTCCTCCCGAAATATCGCTTGGTTTTTTTCCAAGTAGATCTTTAATCCCCATCATCTCGGCTACCTCAATGACCTTCTGATCGATTGCCTCATCGGAGAGCTCGGTTGTCATCTTCAGTCCAAAGGACATGTTCTCACGGGCAGTCATGTGAGGATACAGCGCATAATTCTGGAATACCATCGCCATATCCCTGTCCATCGGGGGACTATCGACGACCGATCTATCATTTAGTTGGATGTCGCCTTCGGTGGGAGACTCTAGTCCTGCAAGGCATCGGAGGGTAGTTGATTTCCCGCAGCCAGACGGCCCTACGAGTACAATGAATTCTCCTTTTTCAATCGACAAGTTCATCTCCTCAACTGCCACGATCGGACCATCTTCCCCCTGAAACTCCTTGGAAAGATCGATCACATCAAGATGTGCCATGGGTTCTCTTGTCAGTATACATTCCCCATATAAATAAGTTATTTACCCGTCAGAAGGAGAGGTCTCAATCTTAGTATACCGTACTATCACAGTAAATGTGAACAGTATAGGTATCTCGGTACACCATGTTCATAATTCCAGACAAAACATCCATTGACTCGTTAAGGTCGTTGCAGCACGCCATCTCTAGTACATGATGGAAATGATCAACCGCATCGCTGATCTCGTCTGTGACGCGGAAAACACCCGCTTTCGAAATATGTGGTCTAAAGTTCCGTCTCAGTCGATATATCCCTCACTGTGATAGCGTCCGGGAAATACACGGTAGTTCATGGCGGAACCGATACTCCTCGACACGATTAATTTCTTCAGTAACACTCTGTAATTGTCTCGGTAGCTCAGATCTAAACCGATGATGGCTCATACGCTCAGTAGGCGCGGAGATACTGACTGCGCCGAGGAGATCGTCGGATTCTCCGATCAGAGTGGTTGCGATACAGCGTACCCCCTCAAATTGTTCCTCGTTATCGAACGAGATACCACGAGATCGGATACGTTCTAGTTCCTTGTAGAGTTCGTCCGGGGACGTGATCGTGTTGGTAGTTAACCGTTCTAGGCCCCGTTCATCAATAATGGCCTCGGCTTCCGCCTGCGGGAGGGCCGCTAGGAATGCCTTTCCAGCGGCGGTACTATGCAGGTACTCCATCATTCCCATATGCGTGTGTGGCTCCGTCACATTCTCTCCGAGCGACTGGTACAGCGTGAGGCCATAGCCGGAATTCTCGACGATCAAACGAACCGTCTCGCCGGTCTTGTGAGCCAGTTCATCCACGTCTGCCCGTCCCATCTCAAAGACATCTTCGCACTTGCGCGCGCGTCCGCCATAGGTCAGAAAGCGGACTCCGAGCCGATACTGACCGTCAATTTTAGCTAAAAAGTTCCGCTGTGCTAATGTCGTCACGTGGTGATGAGCCGCACTCTTGGAAATGTCTAGTGCATTGGCGATCTCGGTGACTCCAATTTGGCCGTGTGTATGTATCACCTCTAATACGTCGAACGCAGTTTCAACTGATTTGATCGTACGTGGTCCCTCGTTCTCGGTGCTCATACCCCACTTGTCGTCTTTCCAAAGGCATAATCCTTTTGTTGATAACAAACACGGAGAGAATATCAATCCAAAAGCTGAGAAGAATGGGGATGTACGTCGGAGAATACTAGCGAGATCGGTCGACGATACTATCGGTCCGTAAACACCGAGAATCGTGGACAGCGCTTTCTCTGGCCAGGAAACACAAAATAGATTCAGATTGACATGAGACGAGGATAACGTCTCGAGTGTAGCTGACTATCGTTGAGTGAAGTCTTATCGAAGATCTCTCATCGGAAGTATTGACACAGATGACCGACGTTTCGGTCGTTATAGTAGGTATCCTTCTCAGCCGCCTACTGACTATAACCCCGATACGGATGTTGTGTGACCAAGTGATCAGTTCGTCGCTATGGACTGAGCGGATTCCTCAACTAGTTGATCAGGGAGATAGTCGGCGTTGGCAGCGAGTAGATCGTCGACCATGTCGTCGATCTCCTCGAGGGAACAAGTGGCAGCCGTGAGTGGATCGAGTTTGACTGCCTGTCGGAGTGCGTCCTCGTCATGTTCGAGTGCAGCTCTAACAGCCAAACGTTGGACGTCGATGTTTGATCGATTGAGTGCAGCCAGTTGTGGGGGCAGTTTGCCAACTGTACAGGGATTGATGCCACGGTCATCGACCAGACAGGGGACTTCGACACAGGCGTCAGACGCCAGATTCGCAATCGCGCCCTCGTCGTTACGTACGTTGATATTCATACGGCGGGGCTCCCCCGTCTCGATCGAGTGAATGATCCGTGAGCCGTATTCCTCCGATCGCTCAATTTCTGGTTCGATCTCGGAAGTATCCATCTCGGCGGCCTCTTGCTGGTACTCGCACCAGTGCTCGAAGTACTGTCCGGTTGGCATCCAGTCGACGAAGTACTCCTCGTAGTTCTCCTCAACGATAAACTGCTCAAGCGTCGCCTCGTCGGTACGAAAGTATGGGATGTACTCGCTCATATGGTGGCTGGATTCGGTGACGAACGCGTCGAAATGACGCAGAATCTCGAAGCGAACGTTGTCCCGATTGTAGATATCCCGCTCATTTATCGCTGCTCGTAGCGTCGGATAGACGCTCTTTCCGTTGTGTTCTGCCTCTAGGAACCATGCCATGTGGTTGATGCCCGCCACCTTGTACTCTAGTTCTTCTTTAGGAACCTCGACATAATTAGCGATGGCCTCAGCAGTATGCTGAACGCTATGACATAGACCAACGATATCGATTTCGGTGGCTTCGTCGACAGCCCAGCATACCATCGCCATGGGGTTGGTGTAGTTCAGCAAAAGTGCATTGGGGCACAGTTCTTCCATATCATGGGCGAGATCAAGCATCACGGGTGCGGTGCGCAACAGACGAAAGATACCACCGGGGCCGAGAGTATCTCCAACCGCCTGTCCGACACCGTACTTCGCAGGGATCTGGATCTCATTTTCGAACGGTTCACGACCTCCGACGTGGATCATGTTAAGCACGTAATCCGCGTCTTCTAATGCTTCTTCGCGTTCTGTTGTGGATTCAATCACCGCTTCGACGTCGTTGTGTTCAACTACTGCGTTCGCTGCAGTAACAGTCCGATCAAGGCGGTTCTGGTTAATGTCCATCAGGGACACTGTACATCCCTGTAGTTCTGGATACGATAGGATGTCACCCAGTAAGTTACGAGCAAAAATGACACTCCCCGCACCGATAAATGCAATCTTTGTCATGCGTCTCCCTAGTTTTATCCGGTCGTAATAAATAACAGTTTATAGTAAATTATTGCCGGTATTTGCTGTGCCCATGAACCTCGTGAATATTGTAACGTGTCTACACCGTGTTTGTTAATAGCGAACTCTACTGTTGTGAGGTTTGTTAACGGAAAACGAACTGGGCCGAGTCGGTTGAGCCGTCCGTAGAGTTCAAAAATCAAAGATATCAGGTATGTTGCGTCTCGTACGACCGATCATCATCTGAGTACTACAGTTCTTTCAAGTCGTTAACCCGGAGATGTGCTAACTCGGCAGTAAAGAGTGGGTCCTCGCACCATGGTCGGCATTAGCGGCGTAATTGATCGTGTCTACATAGTTTCTCTCAACAATACTACTTGTTGTTGGTTGTTTGTTTACTGCAAACTCACTTGACAAGCGTGCCAACTGTAGTGAACGATATCGCCGAGTAGGACACTGGTAACTTCAGAATGCTTGACCGGATTAGGCGGCCCAGATTATTACTATTGTAGCTCTGTAATGGCAAATGTTGGGCCAAAATCATGGTGGTGTTCAGATAAGCTGGTTCCATGCGAAGGCGTACGTTTGAAGCAGATTTTCGATGGTATCTTATTCGGCGTGGCTGAAACAGTTTGAGAACTGGTTGGTTCTCTGTTTTAGTTCTCTAAAGACACGTTCGACACTGTTCCGATTACCGTGTATTTCGTATCTGTAATCGAGATCGTGTCGATGAAGTGCTGCTTGCAGCGACGGTGCGGAATCGACGAAAAAGAGCGCTTCGTAGACGAGATGTTTCTCGCGGAGTTCGGCGAGAAACATCTCAGTAATCGCCTGAATTCTCGTCGTTAAGAGCTTGACGTGCAGCAAGTTGTTTGTGTCGGGATCGACGACGACGCACAGCGAGAAGCATTCGTCATTCAGCTGGATCACGGTTTCGGCAACTGCGACATGATCCAGATTAGTGCCAATGAGCGGCTGTAGATCAGCCTTCTGCACCCAGTTGTGAATGGTCGTTCGACAGCAATTGACACTCAATATATAGAAGATTGATATAGTATATGAAAGTGATAATACAGCCAAATGGAGTCGGATGCTGAGCTTCATCACGGGCTCGAGTGTCGCCTCTCGCTCTAGAAAATTTTAACTCGAAGCTGTCGGAACCTCTGATAAGGCGGGCGATCTCGAGCATAGGGAACTCAAAGATAGTTCCGCCTCACGTTTCATCCTTATCTGAACACCGCTGGAATGACGATGCAAATACATGAGTTCAGGGACATGGATGGTGACTTGTGGGACTACGATGGCGCACCTCCAAACCCCCCCACCCAGATGACGATGAAGATCCAGATATTGGGGTTGAGGCTGGTGAGAATGCTGAGCGTTTCGTAACGGGCTTTAATTGGGTTTTCTTGTGGTGGTACTATCTACCCAAGCGGTACTTTTCAGTTACTCTTAATGACAAGACCTAATCCATCAACCTCAGGCCGAGGCGGCAGTATATGTTATTGCTAGTCTGTCTGTTTGCATGGCGTAATCGGAGTTAGATATCCGTGATTCGACAGTTGACGACCTAGATAATTTGATAGATGATCGAGTGACGTGGGCAGTGGTGAGTATCGTCGTCGGATTCGCCGACAGCACGTCGACGAATTGGGAACGCATATGGAACTCACTTCAGTAGCAGGGGCAACACGGGAGACGAGTGTCGTCGGCTAAACACACACGATATCCGCATAGGTTGCGATACTGAATTTGCACCTTGCCACTCGCACGTCTATCGGAACATCCTTCTTTGCTGGTGGAAGACTCAACGATCAATTCGCAGTCGTCAGCGAATGGTCGTTTCACGCAATTTGGGTCTGTTGAATGAGTGTTCAACAGAGACACGATTCTCTCCTTCGCTAGAAACCCGTCGCCTATCTACGCGGTCTCGACGATCTCGTTCAATTCGTAGTATCGCGCTCGAAGCGTTATCGCGTTCACATTCGCCGCACCGGCGATCGCCTCCTGTGTCCGCAGGTCACCGAACTCCTCACAGGCCTTGTAGACACACCCAGCGGCGACGCCAGCAGGACTCCGACCGTTCGCGATTGCTGCCTCATCTGCGAGTGACGCAAGCTCTTGAGCTCGATGCCGAACGACGTCGTCGATAGCGAGTTCGGAGGTGATCTTCGGAACGTGTGACCGAGCGGTGACGATCGACGTCGGGAGTCCGAGTTCCGTATTCAACGTCTTGTACGCGGTCACCACTCGGGAGCGACTGACGCGCGCCACACTGACGACTTCATCCAACGTGATCGAATAATCGGCACATCGACAGGCGCCGTAGACACTCGCTGAGGCGATCGACTCCACCGACCGTCCACACAGCAGGTCCGCCGACTGGGCGCTACAGAAGAGCCGGCAGGCCTGATCACGGAGCGTCTCCGGGATGTCGAAGCCGCCAGAGATACGTCTTACCTCCTGGAGGCCACGCATCTGGTTCCGTTCCGCTTTCGATCCGAATTTGCCACGTCGATGTTCACGACGCAACCGGTTGAGCTGGCGACGCTTCTTCGAGGAGAGTTTCGTTCCAGTCGCATCAGTTCGGAACCCGATTTCCGTTGACAGCCCACGATCGTGGCGAGCCATCGTCCGTGGCGCCCCCGTCCGTTTGCGTTCCTCCCGGTTACAATACCGCCATTCCGGACCGCGATCGATGATCGTCTCCTCGAGGATGAGTCCACAGTCGTCACAGACGGTTTCGATCGACGTCGTCGAGACGCGACCACCGCACTCGGGGCATCGGTCCGTTTCTTGGTCGAACTGTCCATCCTCATCGGTCGTCGCAAAGATGTGTCTCGTTGCCATCTCAATCACTGATCGAGGGAGGTCACCATCTCGATGCTCCCCTCACCCCCATTTGGGGAGAAAAAATTCTCTGCGGGGCGATTCGGATCGGAGATCTGTGGGTGGAGCGGCGGCGTCTTGGACTACGTGACTCCGTCGGGAGTTACGATTCGACGGTATAGACCTCAGTCCGCAGATACACGACTCCAATACCCGTATAGATGAGGCCCAAGATCAGCGGGAACCACTCCTGTTGGAGGGCAAACATAGCTGCTTGTACAACTCCTACTCCAACCATCGTAAGTCCAATCCACGTCTTGAGACGATTACTCGCCATTTCCCTCGTCATCGTAGCCGGCCATCCGCTGTTGGGCGTCAGCGATCGCCTCGATAGCGACGACGAGCCGCCAGAAAAGGTAGATCACGATAAGGACGAGTCCAGGAAGCACTCCGAGTACCAGTTGGCCGACGATAACTATCGCATACGCCAGGATCAACGCGTACAGTACCACTATCGTGCCGAGCCAGGATCGCGAGAGGGCTGGCGAGGACCAGTGAGCCATAGAACAGCAAATAGACACGAAGAACTTTAGAATTACTTATACAGGCAGGTTAGGAACGAATGCACTCGCGATGAATGTGTCTGCGAGAAACAGCACATACGCAAAGCCGCCACTGAATTCGTGATCTTCGGTTCGGATCGGTGCATAGAGGTATGCAGTTAAGTTCAGTACCATTGGTGGATGACGTTCATTTCTCTTTGATTTTGGAGATCTTGGCCTTGTTTGGACGCGGAACAACAGTCTATTTCGTTCACCGGGCTCTGTAGAAATCCTCTTCTTCAGACAGATTCTTGCCTGAAACAGCCGGTCGATGAGCACACCTCAGCTAATGGCTGTTTCAGCCGATTTATATCTGAAGAATAGAATTTCTATATACTCTGATCCTATTATTTAGGCACTACACAGTTTGAACCGACGGAACAGCAGGTATTAGAGGAGTGTCATGTTGGTGTCTCGTACCGGAATATCAACCATTCGTGGATTGTTGCTACAAGGCTATCAGAGACTGGTTTCACCAGTGTGAGCACTTGTTCGACCCTGACTGCCAGATCGACAAGAGGTGGCGTCGACGAGACGAAAATCAACATTGACGGCTAGACTCTCTATGTCTGGACGGCAGTCAATTATCACACACTCGAAGTGTTGCACACCGATGTCTCTCCCGGCCGATCCAGTACCGATGCGTTGTTTTTTCTCCAAAAAGTGCTCAAGCGGTGCCACGTTCACCCCCTGATGCGGGCCGACCGTGGCTTCAAGCACCACTAGCCGCTGGAGCTGTTAGACTGCGACGCTGAGCGGGAAACGGGAGAAAATCGATCGCTCTCTGAAGCCTGGTTCGGTCTGTGAAATACCAAACTAGGCGCTTCAGGTACTGATTCCGGATGGTAGCTCCGCTGAATCAACCAGTTCGTAGATATGAGCCTTTGGCACTCTTCACAACACTCCCCTCTAAAGTTCACACCTATTAAACATAATTTTTCCAAAGGGTTAATATAGGTTTAGTTAGAAGTCCTATTACATGCCAATAGATGGCAATAAACTCGGGATAAGTGATCGAAGATCATACCTCAAGACACTTGGTAGTACTACCGCTGCAGCTTCACTCGGCCTGATAGCCGGCTGTACGGGCAACGGCGGTAATGGCAACGGCGGTAATGGTTCAACACCCGACGAGGAGCCGATCGATCAGGCGTTTTTATCCCCTGACAGTCTCGAGATCGATCTCTGGAGGGCGTTCCGAAACGGCATGCAAGAGGCGGCCGAAGACTTTGGTCTAACGAGCGACGCACAGGATCACGGTGGCCAACTCAGCGATCAGATCTCGCAAATCGAAGGCGCGATTACCAGCGGTGCGGACATGGTCGCCGCGACCGCTCCGAGCGACTCCGGCGTTCAGTCTCTCGCGGAGACCGCGGCGTCGGAAGGTGTGCCATTTTTCGAGTACTGGTCGATGGGTAAGTGGCTGCTGCCGTCGTCGATCGGACCGGAATTCGTCCAGTATCAGATACCAGAGACGTTTCACGCTGGAGCGATCCCTGCTCAAATCCTTTTCGAGGAAATGGGAGGGGAAGGCAACTACGTTATGATTTTGGGCCCTGAAGGCCACATCGGGTCGTACCGGAATCAGGGCGCCCGCCAAGCCCAAGAGGATTATCCCGATATTGACCTACTTGACGCAATTTACTCCGGCGGGTGGACCCGTAGACACGGCCGGGAGGTGATGTCATCATTCGTCTCAAACTACGGTGACGATATCGACGGCGTGTATGCTAACAATGGTACGCTCGGACTCGGTGCAGCCTCAGTTCTCTCAGAGAACGACATGGCGATCCCGTTCACCGGATTTGACGGTGCGAGTCCGAACATCGAGCACCTTCAGAACAACGGTCCTGACTCCGGCGAGCCGTATCAACTCCAAGAACAAGCTGCACCACCGTTCTGGCAGGGCGGCTGGTTCGTCGCGAAAGCCTGGGACTGGCTTCACGGATGGCGTCCTCGAATCCCAGAGCGGATGATGTGGGTCCGGACGACGACGGTTCTCAATCCCGGACTCGATCAATCGTCGTTTAGCGACATTGAAACCAGGTTCGCCACACCAGAAGAGTATCTCTCCGTCGCGTACAGCGACGGGCACTCCCCGTACGACTGGAAAGCAGCGTCAATCGAAGAGAGTGGTGACGACTGGGACCCGCAGCACGAACTCGTTCCGATCCGACAGTCCGAGTGGGAACAGCTCCAGTGGACCGAGGACAACCGACCGAGCGGACTCACGATCCCCGACGATTACGACAACGAACAGCTCTTCGACGAGGTCGAGGAGGACTACCGGTCCCGGAACGAAAACGGTATGAACCCATACCTGTAGTTGCTACTCCTCCAATAAGATGTCAATATAACAGAAAATTAAAAAAATCACATGAGTGCGAAGCCTGAAGCGGACGAACAGGAGAGGATACAGGACTCCGAGGTTCGGTTCCGTGTCGAGAACGTTCGGAAAGAGTTCAACAATGTCGTTGCTCTCGACGACATCGACTTCGAACTTCGTCGCGGCGAAGTCGTCGGTCTCGTCGGTGAGAATGGTGCCGGAAAGAGTACGCTTCTTAACATCCTTAGTGGGATTTACCAGCAGAATCGTGGAAACATCTACGTCGATGATGAAGAGGTCATCATTGAAAACCCGCGTGACGCTAGTCATGAGGGGATTGCTATTGTCCATCAAGAACAGAACGTGATTCCGAACCTCACGGGATACGAGAATCTGTTTCTGGAGCAATATCCTGATTATGCAACCATGGGTATCCTCGACTCCGGCGAATTGAAGCGGGAGGGAAAGGAGGTTCTCGATACGCTCGGTATCGAACTTGATCTGGAGAAGCGTGTCTCGGAATACTCGTTCAGCGACCGGCAGATGCTGGGTATCGCGAGAGCATTCACCGAAACGGTCGACAGCGACCATCCGATCATTCTGCTTGATGAGCCTACCGCCGGACTCGAGGAGGACGGTCGTGACCTGCTTTTTGACCGGATCAATGACCTCCGGGATCGGGCCTCGTTCGTGTTTGTTTCCCACGAACTCGATGAGGTTCTCGAGATCAGCGATCGCATCTATGTCCTTCGAGACGGGAAAGTAGTCGACCATCTGTGGCAAGAGGAGGCAACCGAGGACAAACTCCAGCACAGTATGGTCGGTCGGGAGATTGCTGAAGAATACTATCAGGTTTCGAAACAGCGTGAACTCACGGATGAGGGGGCGGTGTTGTCGGTGTCCGACCTAGGGAACGAAAATAGCTTCGAGTCGGTCTCTTTCGACCTTCGGCGCGGGGAGATCTTCGGCATCTGTGGTGTGATGGGCAGCGGGAAGAGCGCCCTCGGTCGTGTCCTGAGCGGTGTCGATGCCGCCGATACAGGGACGATAACCGTCGAGGGTGATGAGGTTACCACCGGCTCGGTTTCAAGGATGGTGAATGAGGGTGTTGGGTATGTTCCCAAGGACCGCCAATCAGAAGGGGCCCTTCTCTACCAGCCGCTTCGGGTCAACGTATCGCTTCCAAGTCTCGGGACGGACCTCGTAGCCGACAAGCTACCCGGGATGGGGACAATCAAGTGGCTCATCGACTTCGAGAAGGAACAAACCATGGCAAGGGACGTGATCGACGATCTCAACGTCAAAACGCCGGGTATCGAGTCCTCTCTCGTCCAGTTAAGTGGCGGAAATCAACAGAAGGTCGTCCTTGGAAAGAACCTCGAGCGTGAAGTGTCGCTGCTCATCATGGATAATGTGACTCGCGGTATCGATGTGGGAGCTAAAGAAGAAGTCTACCGGATCCTCCGTGGGCTAGCCGACAGTGGAGTCTCGATGGTGTTTATCGCTGATGAACTCCCTGAGCTCATCAGTATGAGCAATCGTATCGGTGTAATGAAGGACGGACAGATGGTCGACGTGATCGATGCACCACGTGATGACAAACCGACTGAATCGGAGATAATCAAACAAATGATCTAACCATGGCAGGAAACAATTCCGGAACCCCGGTCCTCAGCTGGATCGAAGAATATCGAAGAACTCGTTCTATCGTAGACATACTTGTCGATCTTGGTCCGTTCCTAATGTTGATTATCTTGATGATAGCTTTCACAGTTTCCACGGACGTCTTTCTCACCTACGACAATCTCGTCGGGAACGTGTTAATGAATAGCACGATCCTGTTGCTCGTTGCGCTGGCCGGAACGTTCCCCATCCTTCAACAGAGTATCGACCTATCCGTGGCTTCTATCGTTTCGTTTAGCGGTGTACTCACGGCGCTTCTTATCACCGACTACAACCTTGGGTTGCTCGCTTTGGTCTTAGGAACGCTCGCCGGAACAGGCGTCGGTCTGCTGAATGGCGTGGTATTTGCGAAGGGGAAGATCCCTTCGTTCCTCGTCACGCTCGGGTCGCTCTCGATATTCAGCGGATCGGCGTTGCTATTGACCGGCGGCAGATCAGTCCCCTTCAATGCGCCCGAGATTCGACAGATAGCCATCGGGAATCTCATCCCGACCGTACCGAACCTCGTCATATGGGGAATAATACTATACGTGTTGGTTTCCCTGCTCGCCTGGAAGACGACGTTCGGACGCTATACGTACGCGCTCGGCGAAAACGAGCGCGTGGCGGATTACTCCGGTGTGAAGGTCGACCGCTACAAGATCGGCGCGTTCGTTGTCTCCGGAACGCTATGTGGGCTTGGAGGCGTGCTCTTGGCCGCCCGTATCACGTCCGCGAGCCCGAGCATGGGTGACGGGCTACTGTTAGAAAGTATCGCAGCCATCGTCATGGGAGGGACTGCCCTTACCGGCGGTGTCGGTGGACCTCACCGGACTATCCTCGGTGTGATGGTCATCGGTGTGTTGACAAACGGGATGAACCTCCTGAGTATTCAGTCGTTCGTCCAGGAGATCATCCTCGGATTCGTGGTTATCTTCGCCGTGGCTATGTCGATCGATCGTGATAAGATCGACGTTATCAAATAGAGTCACGGCATCCCCTCCGCGTTTTGTTCTCCCCTTTGGGTGAAACTAAAAAACCCACCCTCCCGGGGTGGGATGGGATCTCACTGCGACTACCCGTGGCCGCCGGCGTTATTTAGAAATTAAACGTTCCATATTCCCATAATATTGATAAGAGTGGGCGTACTATCAATTTGCGTTATGTTACCCGTCGAATTCTCGTCCCGACGATCAATGAACTACGGAAACGTTCCGGCCATTAGACGCGAACAGGGATCACGAGCATGACGGACAGCGTTGAGGAAGCTGTGGCAACGCTGACTGACGCTGAATGGGTTGATCTCACGCATACGCTTGAAGAGGATATCCCCGCTGTACCGACTCACGCCCGCTTTGGACATACTCTCTATGAGTCGTATGAGTGGGGAGATGAGGCGTGCCACTACCGGATCACAATGGGCGAACATAGCGGCACCCACATTGATGCGCCGCTTCACTTCATCGCCGAAGGGGACGCACACTATGATGTCGCATCGATCCCGCTCGAATGTCTCGTCGGGCGTGCCGCCACAATTGATGCGACTGACGTAGAAGGAGGTAAAACCGTGACTCGCGAGCGGATCGAGACGTGGGAACAAGAACACGGATCTCTGCGAAACGGCGATCGGGTTCTCTTTTGGTTCGGATGGGACCGATACTGGGACACGGGCGAGACAGGTCAAGAATACTTGGACTCGTGGCCGGGACTGTCGGCTAAAGCAGCCGCATACCTCACCGACATCGGGATCGATCTTGTTGGATGCGATACCGCAGCCGTTGATGCCTCCGGAAACGACGAGTTTCCTGCACACTATGAGCTTCTCGGGGAGGAGACGTACATCGTGGAAAACCTGACTAACTTGGATCAATTACCGGCGTTTTCCGCTTTATTTACCTTCCCACTGAAGATCGACTCAGGATCCGGTTCACCGATCCGGGCAGTCGCAATGATCGATTGAATGGTCGATTCTGCTTTGTTGAATTCGATGACGGCGTCGGGGTCACTGTTTGAGCGCTTGTTCGAGATTGTAGACTGTGGGGATCACCACGAGCTCGCGGAACTCGCGGTACCATGCGTGAGGGTGGACAGCGGGGCCGAACCGACGCTTGATGGCCGAAAAGGCGGTCTCGGCCATCCAGCGCTGGCCGTATAATTCGCTGTCCAACCGGGCGTTGTGTGCGTGATCGTACGCAGCAAACAGCCGATGACGAAGCAAGGGCCGGACGCCCTCTGACCGGAGAGCGTCCCGGAGAGATTGGTTGTCATAGCCTTTGTCGCCGGCGATACTTTCTATTTTCTCGGTGTTACGAAGGGCGACTCGACGGCCAGTTTGGGTGTCGTGAGGCCAGTGTGCCGAGCAGTGAATATCGAGGATGGCACACGAGTCTGTATCGACGAGCGCCGTCGTTTTCAGCGTGCGTATATGGCGATCCGAGCGGTGTTGGTAGTGTCTCGATGCCGTTTCGCGGTCGAAGAATGTGGCATCGATGGCACCGTGCGAGCCCGGATCGCAGATGGTCGCGGACTCCCGGAGGAAGCCGCGCCACACCGACATGGGCACCCTCTCAAACGACCGGTACAGCGTTGAGGGTGCGGGAAATGCCGTCGCGCGAGCTGTAACAGACCACGAACGCGATCCATCTCGCTCGCCCAATCGACGATCTCGCGGTGCGTCGCGTCCATCTGAACCCGAAAAAAGTGGAGCGTGACATGCTTCCAGCCGGAAAACCCGTGGCCAGTCGGATCACTCACCGCCGTTGGACTGGCGGCAGAGCGCTTTTGAGCCAGCGACACGGCTTGCTTACCGAAGCGGAAGAGGAGTTTAGGCACATTCGGCTCTTCCGCTTCGCTTCCGTCTTCAGAGCGACGCTATCCTGCCGCATTCTGCGGATTCAACAGAACACCTTGGACATACTTCGGTGAGGGCACGCTATTGCTGTGCCCTCCGCCCTTCGAGGGGCAATAAAATCTACACGTACAAAGAGCAGTCTTGGAATTCGGTTCAACGAAGAGCTTCTATAGACACACTCGACCGTTATTGGATATCAGGGCGTAATGGGGAGAGCTCTTCCCACTGTGCATGATGTTCGACGCAAAGCGTCACAAGGTTTTCGAGCATATTTGCTCGTTCGTAGTCAATTTCTCCATCATCATGGAACGAGCGTAGTGGGATGACGTGATGCACATGCAGGCTTTTGCTGAACTGATCCCGATGAGTTTCACTGGAGATTTGACATCCAGGATGTTGACACTCGTAAGAATCACGCTCTAACGCTCGTGTTCGTATTGTCTTCCAATTCGGCCCGTACCAGAGTCGTTCCCGCTTTTCTGCCCCGGCCCACAATGGATGGTCAGGGCCGGTGAATGGGGTGAATGGTTCGTATCCTGCGGTCTTGATTGCTTCATTCCAACTCCCGAACTTTCGGATGTAGCCGCGGAGTGAGTATCGGCTATCGCTATTCAAATCGGAGATGAAGGGAGCACGACCGAGTTTCTCGGCTAATCGGTGAATCTCCTCGATAAGTTCCTCACGTGGGATTTCCTCGTGATTGGGCTCGAAGCCAACACTCCGTAGTGCGTTATTCCAGCTTCCGAAATGCTTGGTGGCCGCTTTTCTCGAATATTGCCCGTACTCGTTCATCTCCTCGACCGTTGGTGGATGACCGAGCTGCTCGCTGAGTGATTGAATGGCTTCGACAACCTCCGCTTTCGAGACGGTCGCTGGTTTGTTGATTTCAAGCCCCGCCTCCCGGAGTGCATCGTTCCAGGTTCCAAATTCGGTGATGTACGCTTTCTGCGTATACCGCCCCTTTTCGTCCATTTCGCTCATAGCCGGTGAATGGCCGAGTTCCGTGGCGAGTCGCTGTAGCGCGTGTATGAATTCATCTCGCTGCTGGTCTTCTCGGTGGTTCTGCGAGATGTGGCCTGCTTTCTTTGGACCTGATTCGAACTCGGTGCCGCAGTACTCGCGTTCGTAGCTGCCTGTTTCGTTGGACATAGTGATTCAGCGAACGCGAATTGAAGGCGCTCGCACCCCTCGGTGCGCCAATAAACTCTCAGTGGCCCGCGGGTTGGCCTGTTGTCAAGGTCGTGGCTGCGCGCGCAGCGACCGGAGGGAGCGAGCACGGAGCGGTGGGTGGGGAGGTGGGGTTTGGGTCGGCGCCGGCATCAGCAAAAAGGGGATCGCGACGATCTGGCTACTCCCACCACCGACCGCGCTCGGGGAAATGGACCGTGCTCCACCCGGTCAACGCGAGTGAGACGCGCCCCTCGTACCAGTTTCGCGCCGCCCCGTAGATGCGCACCCGTTCGCCCTCGCGCATCCACGGTTGCTTGGACGCCTTCCACACGGTCACTCGAGTCGTTCCACTGTCGTCACTGATGAGTCCGACCTGCGCGATCTTCCGACTCGACGGCTCCCACAACGTCTCGATGCGCCCTTCAACCGCCACCTCTCGTCGATCGACGTCCTCGAGTTTCTCGATCGGCACGATCCGTCCCGGCCCCAGCTGGAGTTCTTCGAAGGTCTTGATGACCGCAGCCATCTTACTCGTTCCACGCACCAACTCTCCGGCCACCCGCCGACTGATCGCCGCTCGCGTCCAGCCGCCGAGCTGCTTCGCTAATCGCCGCGCCTGCCTGTTCACGAACGCCAACTCGTCCTGGGGAAGTTCTTCCCGAGGATCCGGCCGATCCGGGTCAGCTAACGGGTCCACGCTCGCACGTCGACGTTCGAAGTCCACTCGTCGGGCCGCGCTCCCCCGCGCCGCCGCGCTCCGCGTTCGCTCCTCGCGACCCTCCTGGGTCCCGAATGCCGCCCGGGCACTGATGCGCGCCAACTCGTCCTCCCGCGCCCGAATGCACTCTTCCTGTTTCAGGGTCACACCGTGGATCCGTTCCTGGCTCGTGTCGACCATCCCGTCCGGGTGATTGGCGTCCACTTTCGCTTGCACCTCCATCTGCACCGTCGCCCGTAGCTCCGGCGTTTCGTCGACGACTTCGAACCCGTCCTCGTCGACCTCCGGCTCATCCACGTGTTCGTACGCCTGCTCATCAACCGAAACCTCATTACCAAAGACGTTCTTACTAGACATTGGAGTTACTTGCTCCAAAGGCGCTCACGACGCGCCACCACCCGCGCTCTATCGCGGGTTTTTCACGACAGTTACCGACAGGAGTCATCTGCGCTCTCGCTCGCGCCTTCGCGCACGCCTTTGGCGGGCGCGAGCGAGAGCGCCCGACACGACGGGCCACAACCAGCCCCGCGCGGCGATCCGCCCGGCGCGAGCGTCCAGCGGAGTAAGCGTAGGGGGCGAGCAGCCACGCAGCGCAGCCCCCTGCGGTTACCCGCTGGCGTCGAGGGCACATGCACTTTAGCCCGGAACGGGCGCTCGCTGTGCGGAGAGCGCCCGCACGCCCGGAATGGTCGGTCGCGAGCGAAG
>NZ_JBHSXL010000003.1:0-474108 GCF_042662125.1 Halopenitus salinus
TGCGACTCCCCGCATTCCAGCCGGGGAGTCGGATGACGAATTAGCCTCAGTTTCCCGAGGGTATGCGTCTCCGAAGGGTAGCTTGGCCACGTGTTACGGAGCTATATGCCACGAGTCTAAGCTCGTACGACTAGCATGGCTAAATCGGACCCCGATAGCAATGGCCTCCGGCAGGATCAACCGGAATGGGTGCCCTCGCGTGTGATTCCCCACGCGAGGGGGGTGGCGGGATGGACGAGCGCGCTGCTCGTCGATCACCGTCGTATCGTCGTGATACGATCGTCTACATTCATTGCATGGTCCGTGTCCGGTGTCGCCGGCAGTCCCGGATGACACCGGACCATCGAGCTCACATCAGACGTCGGCTTACGGCGGACCGCAGGGGTGACGTCCTCATTGGGGTGGACCCGAGCGTTGGGACTCGACGAGCATAAGCCCGTCGGGTCCGCTCGGGTCCGGGGGCGAAACCGCCTCGGGTTGAACGAGGCGAGTTCGCGGTCGTGTTGTCGCATTACGTTCCGAGTGGACGACCCTTGATAAGGGCGTCGTTCCGAAACGCCCGCCGATGAACGGCGGGTGGGCGTGCCCCGTCGGGGGCTCGCCCGTTGCATTCCATTCGATGGGAGGTGAGTACTTAACCCCGTCGTTCGATCCGTGCTGCGTCAGGCGTTTTCATGGGACCACACTACCACGGCCGCGGGCGGCGATCGGACGCCGACCCGACAACGCGTGGAGGGACATACTTGACGACCCGTGAAGGACGATTATTGATCGGTACTGATCGCATTGGACTGGTAGGGGTGTGGATACGTGCGCCCGTACGCGCGTTGATTCCGAGGTTCGGTTCGCGTTTCTTTATAACACCGGCGTTTATAAGGGGGGAGCCCGCATATAAAAGCGAACGATGACGAACCCCGCAGAGTCGATCGAGATTCAGAACGTGGTGGCATCGACGGGGATCGGGCAGGAGCTCGATCTGGAAGCGCTGGCCGAGGACCTTCCGGGTGCGGATTTCAACCCGGACAACTTCCCCGGACTCGTCTACCGGACCCAGGAGCCGAAGGCGGCGGCGCTCATCTTCCGGTCGGGGAAGATCGTCTGTACGGGCGCAAAGAGCATCGACGACGTCCACGAGGCGCTCGGGATCATCTTCGGCAAGCTCCGCGATCTGAGCATTCCGGTCGAGGAGGACCCGGAGATCACGGTTCAGAACATCGTCTCGAGCGCCGACCTCGGTCACAACCTGAACCTGAACGCGCTCGCGATCGGGCTCGGCCTGGAGGACGTCGAGTACGAGCCAGAACAGTTTCCGGGGCTCGTCTATCGGATGGACGATCCGGACGTCGTCATCCTCCTGTTCGGCAGCGGGAAGATCGTGATCACGGGCGGGAAGCACACCGACGACGCCGAGGGCGCGGTCGCGGAGATCGTCGACCGCATCGAGGACCTGGGACTGCTCGGGTAGCGCGAGTTTTCGGATCGCCACAACGCATTTGTAAGTGGACCGCAAACCCCGGGATAGTGGCAACCCGACGATACGGATCGGGAGCCGACAAGGCTTCCGATGTCGGCTCACGGGAGCCCGCAACCGCGGCGCGGGACGCCTCCACGGCATCGACTCGCCGAACGAGCACGGACCACGGGTCCGTTCGGACGCGACTTTCGTCCGAGGAGGACGGGTCCGCTCGCACGCGCTCGGAATCGCGCCCGTCGGCATCGCGACGATCGATCGCCGATCCGCCGGTCCGCGACCCCGAAGCGTACGCGCTCACCGACCACGTTCTCGAGCGCATCGGACAGCCCGGACGGTACGTCACCTTCGAGGCCGTCCACGAGGCGATAGAGACCGGACAGCTTCGCTGGAACACGAGCGACGGCTGGCGGTTCGCGACGGTGATCGACGGGATTCGATACGTGATCGTGGTCGGCGACACCGAGACGCCGTCGCCCGTGGTGGTGACGGGCTGGACGGAGATCGCCGATCGGGAGGACGCGGATCACGCGCCGGGGTTCGACGCGACTGACCTCGAGACGATCCGTCTCCGGAGCGACCTGAGCGACGCCGGGGATAGCCAGATCCCCGACCGGATCGGTCCCCGGGACGTCTCCCGACCGTTCACGGTCGGGGACCACCACGTACACACCGCGCCCGGGGAGCGCTCCGTCGTCTGTACGGACTGCGGCGGACGGTTCCGCTCGAAATCGGCGCTGCGGAACCGGCGGTGTCGGTGAGAACGCGAGGGCCGACACGTCCCGCCCGACGACCCCGGAGTCGGCAGGCATTTGCCCGCGGCTCCCGTGGTACCGTCGATGGATACCGGAGAGTCTGACGACGGCGGTCGGGTACCCTCCGGGGACGCCCCGAACGTCACGATGGAGGAGTTCTACGAGGCGTTGCTCGCGGCCGAACGTCCCGTTCTCACCCCCCGTCAGATCGCCCGCGAGACCGACCTGTCCGAACCGGATGCGAGGGAGGCGCTGGACCGGCGCGTCGAGGACGATGCGCTCGCCCGTGCGAGCGTCGAGTCGGATGCGGCGGTGTTCTACCCCGCGGAGTGGCGCGACCCGGCCGCACGCGAGCGCGTCGTGGTGTTCGCGAACCGTCGGGAGATCGTCGTCGATCGACCCACGCAGTACACCCGCGCGCGGCTCTCGCAGTTCGCCCATCTGGTCGATACGTCGGCGGGGGAGCCCGACTCCCGCGGGTATCTCTATCGGATCCGGGAGGAGGACGTCTGGGCCGCGCCCTTCGAGGAACTCGAGGCGCTCCTCTCGAGTCTCCGGTCGGTCTGTTCGGGACGACACGAGGCGCTCGAGGAGTGGGTGGCCGACCAGTGGAAGCGGGCCCACCGCTTTCGGCTCGTCACCCACGAGGACGGATACGTCGTCCTCGAGGCGGCCGCCGAGAGCCTGATGGGAACCGTCGTCGAGGACCACCTCGAGGACGACCACCTGCGGGCGCCCATCTCGGAGACGGAGGCGTGGGTCAACGAGGACGCGATCGCCGCGATCAAGCGGGCGCTCTACGAGGCCGGCTACCCCGTCGAGGACGATCGCGACCTGGAGTCGGGCGAGCCGATCGACCTCGAGATGGGGACCGATCTTCGCGAGTACCAACGCGAGTGGGTGGAGACGTTCCTCGAGAATCGGGCGGGCGTGTTCGTCGGCCCGCCCGGGTCGGGAAAGACGGTGGCGGCGATCGCGACGATCGCGGCCGTCGGCGGCGAGACCTTGATCCTCGTCCCCTCACGCGAACTCGCCGAGCAATGGCGCACAGAGCTTTCGACGCATTCGGACCTGGAACCGGACGATATTGGGCAGTACCACGGCGGAGAGAAGGCGATCCGCCCGGTGACGATCGCGACCTACCAGACCGCCGGGATGGACGCACACAGACACCTGTTCGACTCGCGGGAGTGGGGGCTCATCGTCTACGACGAGGCCCACCACATCCCCAGTCCCGTCTTCTCGCGGTCGGCGAGCCTCCAGGCGAAACACCGGCTCGGCCTCTCCGCGACGCCCGTGCGCGAGACCGGAAGCGAGGAGGAGATCTACACGCTCATCGGGCCGCCGATCGGCGCCGACTGGGACACGCTGTTCGAGGCCGGGTTCGTCCAACAGCCAGAGGTGGAGATCCGGTACGTCCCCTGGCGCGACGACGATGCACACAACGCGTACGCGAGCGCGGACGGGCGCGACAGATATCGTCTGGCGGCCGAGAACCCCGCGAAGACCGACGAGGTACGGTCGCTCCTCTCGCGGTACGACGACCGCAAGGCGCTCGTCTTCGTCGAGTACCTCGACCAGGGGGCTGCGATCGCGGAGGCGATCGACGCGCCGTTCGTGAGCGGCGAGACGCCACATCACGAGCGGCGGCGGCTCTTCGAGGCGTTCCGGGAGGGCGACCGGCGGGTGCTCGTCGTCTCACGGGTCGGCGACGAGGGGATCGACCTGCCGAACGCCGGACTGTCCGTCGTCGCCTCCGGGCTCGGCGGATCGCGACGGCAGGGTACCCAGCGCGCCGGGCGGACGATGCGTCCCGCCGGATCGGCGCTCGTCTACGTGCTCGCGACGCGGGGATCGAGGGAGGAGGAGTTCGCCAGACGACGGATGCACCACCTCGGACGGAAGGGGATCCGGGTCCGCGAGACGACCGCCGAGGAGTGAACGGGGGCGGCGATCCGGGACGTGCCCGGGACCGTCGAACGGGCACACGTCGCTCGTGTCGAACGGGCACGCGTCGGTGACGAACGGACACACATCGACGGACGGGAACGCCGCGAAAGAGAACCCTTAAGTTGGGCTCGTCTCCTACCTATGGTCGCGACCGGACTTAGCTCAGCCTGGTAGAGCAGCCGACTGTAGATCGGCTTGCCCCCCGTTCAAATCGGGGAGTCCGGATCCCGATTCTCGACGACGTCGCGTGCCGAGCCACGGCACCGCCGGAGGCGTAGCATGGAGCGATCGCGGAACACGCCAAAGCGCCACACGGGAGGCGTGAAACGGAACTGTTTTAATTCACTCCGGCATACCGATGGATGCGTTCGAGACGAACGCGCTACACGCTCCGATGGTGTAGTCCGGCCAATCATATTGCCCTCTCGAGGCGATGACCTGGGTTCGAATCCCAGTCGGAGCATTTCTACACGCGTCCACCACCGAAAGCGACCCGCACCGACGGGTCGGCGCCGCCGACGGAGTAGGGTCACCACCGGCGGGCGTTTCGCCGGTGGATTCATGTTCCGGTCGACGGAGATCGGGACATGGCCAGCGCCTCCCGCGAGCTCACGGAGCCGCACGTCCTCGCGCACACGAAGCGTCGGCTCTTCGGAGAGGACGCCGAGGAGTCCGCCTACGCGGTCGCGGACACGCAGTTCTCGGCGGATCGCTGGATCGACGACCGGCGGATCGATCCCGCGATTTCGGAGGCCCTCTCGCCGTTCAACCACGTCCGGGTCGGAACCGGCTACCCCGACCTCGTCGGGGTCGGAACGCTCGACGAGGAGCTGCTGGCCGTCGACAGGCTGGGCGATCAACCGCCGCTCGTCGCCGTCGAGGCGAAGGGATACACGGCGGACGGATCCATCGACGTCGAGCGGGGGATCGTACAGGCGTACGACCGGCTCCACGAGGCGAACGCGGCATACGTGACGGCGCCGGCGTCGGCCGTCTCGCAATCGAGCCGGACGCTGGCCCGGGAGCTGAACGTCGGCGTCCTCGGCGTCGAGAGCGGCGGCACCGTGGAGCCGTTCGAGGTTCCGCGGGTGATCGGAAACCGGACCACCACGGAGACGACGGCCATCCGGTTTCAAGCGAGCGCGCAGGGGGTCACCGACCGGTCCTTCGGGCTCAACCACCCGAAGAACTACCTGGCGTATCCGCTGGCCCTCCACCATCCGGCGGACACGGAAACGATGCTCGAGGCGCGCGTGGTGGGAGCCACGAACGCCGCGCGACGCGGGGCGGCCTTCCTCGGCCTCATCGAGGAGCGGCCGGACGGTCCCGAACTCACGCCGATGGGGCGGGAGGTGGTCCGGTTCGCACTGGAGGAACACGGCTCGGTCGACGCCGCCCTGAAGACGTTCGCGAACTGGCAGGGATCCAGACGGCGGTTTCACGATGTCGCGCCGAGGTGGGGTGCGATGACGCGCCGGGTCGTGTGGGCGTACCCGGCCACCCGACTTCTCGTGGAGGAGCTTCGGCGGCTGCACGCGGACGGGATCGCGGAGCCCTCCCTCGTCGACCTCCTCGTGTACCTCCACGAGCTGCACCCCTCGTTCGCGATCGAGCTGTTCGTCCGCGGGACCGACGACGCCCGGAGTCGAGTGCTCTCCCCTGACGGCGATCTCCGACGCGAGGCGGCGACGGACGGCGAGGTGTACCACTCCCCGACCGTCTTCCAGCTGAAGGCGATCCTCTATCACACCGGAATACTGACCGAGCGAGGGGCCGAGCCGTCGAACCTCGATCCCGAATCCGACGTCTGGAAGCTTCGCCACCCGGTGTGAGAACGACTCCCGATCAATCGGCCGGGTTCGCGTCGGCAGTCGAGTCGATCTCGGAATCGGTGAGGTAACACTGCGGGTCGGGCGCGAAGAGGTCCTCGTGGACGGTCAACGCTCGAAGCCGCGAGCCGCCGCGGCAGACATCGCGATATTGACACTCGTGACACCGCCCGGTGAGACGGGAGTCGCGGTCGTAAAGCGCCTCGAGGAGGGGGTTGTGCGCGTCCCGCCAGATGGCACCGAACGGGCGATCGCGGACGTTTCCGGGGCTGTATCCCTGCCAGAACTGGGTGAGGTGGACGTTCCCGACCGGGTCGACGTCGGCGATCCGCTCGCCGGCGGGATCCCCGCCGTTCCGCTCGAGGTACGTCCGGATCCGTGAGGCGGCTTCGGGACCGAGTTCGCGGCGGGCGTACTCGATCAGGTAGGCCGCGTCGGCGTAGTTGCCGACGAGGAGCGTCTCGATCTCCTCGCCGTTCGCGTGGTACTCGCGGGTGAGATCGAAGAGCCTGCGGACCGCGTCGCGCTTTTCGGCCGGGGAGAGATCGGCGTCGACGATCCCCTTGCCGCGCCCGCCGTAATCGAGGTGGTAGAAGCAGAACCGGTCGACGCCGACGTCGGTCAGGAGATCGATGACGCCCTCGAGATCGGCGGCGTTGCGGTCCGTGATCGTGTATCGAAGTCCCGTCTTCAACCCGGCGTCGAGGCAGGCCTCGATCCCGCGGATCGCGGCGTCGAAGGCGCCCTCCTTGCCGCGGAAGGCGTCGTTGCGCTCCGGGAGCCCGTCAACGGAGACGCCGGCGTACTGCAGGCCCGCGTCCCGGAGCGTCGCAGCGGACTCCTCCGTAAGGAGCGTTCCGTTGGTCGAGAGGACCGGTCGGAGCCCGCGATCGGCGGCGTGGGAGACGAGCTCCGGCAGGTCGTCGCGAACGAGCGGCTCGCCGCCGGAGAACAACACGACCGGGACGCCGAAGTCGGCGAGCTGGTCGAGGAGCGCCTTCCCCTCCGCGGTGGAGAGTTCGCCGGGCGCACCGTCGGTGTCGGCCGAGGCGTAACAGTGGTCACAGTAGAGGTTACACCGCTTCGTGGTGTTCCAGACCACGACCGGCCGGAGCTGTTTGCGCTCCGTGATCTGTGGCACCGCCGACTCCTCGGCGGCGTCGTACCGGAGCCCGTCGCTCTCGGCGTCGAGGCCACAGAGGAGCTTGCTGATCGAGATCATTCGGGGCTTCCCCCGACCTCCGGCGTGCCCTCCGTCTCCTCGTAGACGCGAGGCTCGCAAGCGGACGCGTCGTCCGTGCCGCCGGACCCGCCCCGCCCCTCGCGTTCGTCCGTGCCGTCGTCCGCGTCCCCGCTTGCGCCCTCCCCGAGGGTGTACGTCGAGTAGCGATGTGTCTCGTCGGCCGGACACACCCACAGGTCCCGGGCGTACCACGCGAACAGCTTGCTCGCCTCCTCGCGTGCGACGTCGGGAGCGGGAGCGGCGATCGTCCCGACGTGTGATAGCGGGTCGTCGACCTCCTCGCGGACGAACACCTCCCAGCGACGCTCGGTGGTCGCCCGCGGGCTCGCCTCCGACGATCGGTTCGCTTTCTCGACCATGGCGGACGGTTGACGGCGATCCATGAACCCGATTTCGACCGCTATCACGCGGTGAAAACGCCGTGCGAACGTGTTCGGTCGAGGAGAAAAGCGGATCGAGGTCCCACCGTCGAACAGGGAATGTTCGAGGACATCGACACCGACCGGCGGCCGGTGGTGCTCATCTGGGAGGTCACCCAGGCGTGCGAGCTCGCCTGCAGACACTGTCGGGCCGACGCGCAACCGGCTCGCCACCCCGAGGAGCTCTCCACCGCGGAGGGGAAGGCGCTCCTCGAGGACGCCGCGTCCTTCGGGGAGGGACAGCTCGTCGTGCTCTCGGGGGGCGACCCGCTCGCACGCGATGACCTGCTCGAACTCGTCTCCTACGGCGACGATCTCGGCCTCCGGATGACGATCACGCCGAGCGGGACCCGGTCTCTGACGCCGGAGCGGGTGGGCGACCTCGCGGACGCCGGGGTCCGACGGATGGCGTTGAGCCTCGACGGGGCGACGGCGGAGAGCCACGACGCCTTCCGCGGCGAGGCGAGCTTCGCGGACACGGTGGCGGCCGCGGAGGCCGCCGCCGACGAGGGGGTTCCGCTGCAGATCAACACGACGGTCTGTGCGGACACCGTCGGGGAGCTGCCGGCGATCCGCGACCGCGTCCGGGAGCTCGGCGCCGTCCTCTGGAGCGTCTTCTTCCTCGTGCCCGTCGGTCGGGGGCGCGTCCTCGATCCGATATCCCCGGAGCGCGCCGAGGCGGTGATGGAGTGGCTCTCCGAGGTGGCGAGCGAGGAGCGGTTCGGCGTGAAGACGACCGAGGCGCCCTTCTACAGACGCGTCGAGCTCCAGTCCGACGGCGAGGCCGCCGCCCCGAGACGGCGCGCGGGAATCACCGCGGGGCGCGGGTTCGCGTTCGTGAGCCACACCGGCGAGGTGTACCCATCCGGGTTCCTCCCCGAGTCCGCCGGCAACGTCCGCGAGCGCTCGGTCGTCGACGTCTACCGGAACGCGGATCTCTTCGAGTCCCTGCGCGATCCGGACGGCTACCGCGGGAAGTGCGGCGCCTGCGAGTTCCGCCAGGTCTGCGGGGGAAGTCGATCGCGCGCGTACGCGGCGACCGGCGACCCGCTGGAGAGCGACCCGCTTTGCCCGTACGTGCCCGAGGGGTACGACGGCCCGCTACCGGAGACGATAGCCGAACCGACGGGAACCCCCGGCTCGGCTGACTGACGGGTGGCCGGAACGGGCGAGCGTCGGGCGGCGGCGAACACGTTCGGGGGAACCCTCGGGGAGCGGCGGCGCCAACCGATCGACATGCGCTCGCCACGGTTCACCACGCAGTTGACGGCGACGGTCGTCGCCACCTACCTGCTGTTCGCGCTCGGCGCGATGACGGCCGCCGCGTCGGGAGCGACCCCGCTCGCGTGGGGACACTACGTCGCCGCCGCGGCGGGGTGGCTGCTCGTGGCGGTCACCGCCGTCCGGTCGTGGCTCGGGGGCCACGATCGGTGGGTGACCGTAGGACTGGCGGGGGGAACGCTCCTCTATCTCGGTCAGGGAACGGCCGGACTCGTCGGCCGGATCGGCGGGGCGAGCGACGTCGGTGAGTTCCACCTGCTCGGCGCCGTCCTCGTCTTCGCGACGCTGCTGCTCTCGTTGGTCCGCCACCTCGATCGGGAGGTGGCCGCGAGCGACGGTGCCGGCGCGGAAGCCGTAGCCGGGATCGACGACGAACCGTTCGAGGGGGATCGCGGCGGGAAATCGGTCGACGGACTCGACGGCGACGGGGTCGAATCCCCGGAACGAAGCGGATCCGGCGAACGGGTTCGCGATCGCGTCCGCGCCTACGCGGCGTTGACGAAGCCGCGACTGATGTGGCTGCTTTGTCTCCTCGCGCTCGCGGGGATGGCGCTCGCGCGGATCGCGGCTCCGACGTCGGGGGGCGGAGGGGCCGCCGCGGGAGCGGCGACCGCGAACGTCACCCTCCACGGGATCACGGTGGTCGCGACGCTCGCGGGCGGCGTGTTGGCGATCGGCGCGTCGGGAACGTTCAACCACGTGTTCGAACACGACCGTGATCGACGGATGGACCGGACCGCGGACCGGCCGGTCGCGACGGCTCGGGTCCCGGTCCGCCGGGCGGCGGCGTTCGGCGTCGCGTTGGCCGCGCTCTCGTTGGTCGTGCTCTGGACGTACGCCACGCCCCTCGCGACCCTGTTGACCGCGGCGGCGATCGTCTACTACTCGGTCGTCTACACGGTCGTGTTGAAGCCGAACACGCGCTGGAACACGGCCATCGGCGGCGGGTCTGGCGCTCTCCCGGCGCTCATCGGCTGGGCGGCCGTGACCGGATCGATCGGGATTCCGGCGATCGTTCTCACGGCGCTCGTCGTGGCGTGGACCCCGGCGCACTTCTACAACCTCGCCATCGCCTATCGCGAGGACTACGCCGCCGGCGGATACCCCATGTTGCCCGTCGTCGCGGGCGTTTCGACCACCCGTCGGCGGACGTGCTACTGGCTCGGCGGCACGCTCGTCGCGACCGTCCTCCTCGGCGTCGTCGCCGACCTCGGCGTCCTCTATGCGGTCGTGACGACCGTCGCCGCCGCCGTCTTCCTGCGGTCGATCGTCCGCCAGTACGAGCGCGGGACCGACCGCGCGGCCTACCGAACCTTCCACGCGTCGAACGCGTACCTCGGCGCCGTCCTCGCGGCGGTGCTCCTCGAGGCGCTGCTCGTCGGCTGAGGCGACGACGGCATGGGGATGGCGGCCTCGTTCGAGCCGATCGGTTGAAGCGAAAGAGAGGAAGGGAGGAAAGGGAACATAAACGATCGACCGAGCACGTTCGGCTGAGAAGCTTTATTCCTCACGAACCGGACCGCCACGTATGCCGACGCCGATCGTCCTGTTCGCGTACTCGAAACAGGTCCTGTCCGGGATCGTCCGACTCGGGCTGTTCTGTTTGACCCTCTGGGGCCTCTACCTCTACGTCACGGGCGCCTGGCTCGCCGCCCTCGTCGTGGTCGTGCCGCCGACGATCCACTTCTGGTGGCTCGTGGCTCGCGCGTATCGCGAAACGGTCGCGGACGGGAGCGACTTCGGCGAGAACGGTCCGGGCCGGAGCAACCAGAACGGGAACCCGTGAGGGTCACGCGGGCGTTCGGATGTACCGTCGGAGCGTCTCCCCGTTCTCGTCGCGCAGCTCGACGACGAACTGCTCGCCCGTCGTCGAGGCGGTGAGCTCGTCGCGACGCAACTCGAAGGCGTAGGGCGGCTCCTCGAGCGTTCGGAGGTTCTCGCCGCCCGAGCGGACGACGACGTGGTCCGTGCCCTCCACGTTCTCGAGGTGGCACGCGATCGTCTCCCCGTCGGTGCTGGTCTCACAGATCACGTCGGCGCCGGCGTCGGGGCTGTCGCCGCCGGAGAGGGGACTCGAGTAGTCGAGGGCCATGACGCCGGGGGTGAACGTCCCGAGCACGACCACGACGAGCAGGAACGTCCCGAAGTTCAGCTTCGATCCGTGTCGAACGAGCGTTCTGACGGCCGGATGCTCCGCGGTACGCCGAAGCCGTATCACCGTTGGAACGACGACGAGGTGGGTGAAGGGCCCCCACGCGATGACGACGAAGCCGTAGGCCATGGTGTACGAGAGGAATCCCCAGTCGGGGCGGTACGACGAGAGGACGCTCGATCCCGTCCACAGGAAGAAGCCGAAGACGACGAGCGTCCCGCTCTTCAGCCAGCGCCAGGTCGGCGTGTTGGCGCAGTAGACGCTCAACAGGTCGCGCCAGACGCCCCGGAGCGCGTGGCCGATCGTGGTTACCGGGTTCGAGACGGACGATGTGAATGACATGTGTCGGTGGTGTACGTGTGTGGGTGGGTCGGTTTGATCGGTGGTGTCGATGGGCGATGTCGGTCGATTACGTCGGTCGGTTCGCCGGCGGTTCTCGGAGGGCGTCGATCGACGCCGGCTAGGCGCCGATCGACCACAGCTGCGTGAGCAGGTACCAGTTGAGCGCGTAGGAGGCGACGAAGACGGCCATGAACACGAGACAGAGGGCGAACGTCCCGCGGAGCTCGACGACGTGGACCGACCCGCCGTCGGGAGCGAGCCCGCCCTCCGCGTGGAGGTCCGTGAGGTCGCCGTCGGAGTTGTCGCTGCCGAACAGCAGGGATCCCACCGTGACGAGGACGAACAGGACGCCGGAGACGATCGCCAGGATCGCGAAGACGCCGAAGATCACGAAAAGCGGCGCGGCCGCCGAGAGGTTGAAGGAGGTGCCGGGGATGTTCTCGACGACCTCCGCGGTCCGGCGGGGGACGCCGTAGAGGATGCCCGCGTACATCAACATGAGCGTGGCGACGCTCATCGTCCCGGCGTAGGCGTACGGCACGAGCGACGCGAGCCGGTCGGAGACGAACTCGCGGCGGAACATGACCTTCACCGCGAACAGGACGAGCCCCATGAACGTCAGGGTCGTCCCGAGCGCGACGGTCGCATGGAAGTGGCCGACGGTCGCGAGGGTGTTGTGCCAGGTCATGTTGACCTGCATCTGGCCCATCACGACGCCCGTGATCCCCCCGAGGAAGCCGAAGAGGATGATGCTGAAGACGGTCGCGGAGAAGGCGGGGTTACGCCAGGGCGCGGAGGTGAGCCAGCCGAAGAGCCCGCCGCCGAGCCCGCGCTGGCGGCGACCGGCCTCGATGCCCGCCGGGATCGCGAACGCGTGGATCATGCTCGCGAAGGCCGCGCCGTAGAACGCGTAGGAGGTGTTCCAGATCCGCCAGCCGACCGAGAGACCGGGGTCGACCATCAGGTGGTGGGCGGCCCCGAGGTTGATGAAGAACAGATAGAGGATGAACGCCGACCGCGAGACCTTCTCGGAGACGACGACGGCGCCGCCGACCACGTGGGTGAGGAAGTACCAGACGGTAACCATCGCGAGCAGGTTGATCTGTTGGGTTCCGTGGCCGACGATCCAGTAGAGCTGTCTGTAGATGCCGACGTTCACGCCGTCGATCAGTCCGACGCGCCAGACGAGCGCGTATCCGAACGCCGCGATCCCGCCGAGGATCGCCTCCACGGCGATGATCGATGTGACGAACGCGCCGAACGCCACGAGCGGAAGCGTCCCCGTCTCGCCGAGGCGCTTCTCACGCCAGATGGAGACGAAGAAGGGCACGGCGGCGATCGTCGCGCCGAGCAGGAAGACGATCGCGGTCGCGTAGAACGCCGGCGAGACCGGAAGCGGGACGTAGGCGGTCAAAAGCGGCGCCGCCTCGGTCGGTCCCGAAAACCAGATCGAGAGGTTCACCCCCAAAGCGCCGGCGACCATGATCGCCCAGCCCGCCTTCGCGATCGCCGTGTAGGGGAGCCGCCGCCCGAGCACCATGGGGCCGCCAACGTAGAGGATGGCGATCTCCATGAACACCATCCAGAAGATGAGCAGGTTCCACGCGTGGAGGCTCAGGTGGGTGTAGAACTGTCCGGGCTCGAGCAGCCCGATCACCTCCCAGCGCGTCGTGGCCACGGTGAACGCGAAGGTTCCGCCGACGATCAACGCGATCACGGCGGTGACCGCGAACAGCTTCACGTGGTTTTCGACCGACCGATGCACGTCGAGGCCGGTGACCGAACAGCTCCGGAACCCGTCGTCGCCGTAGTCGTTGTCGAAAAGCGAGCGTAGGCGCGCGTACATGATCAGGGTTCCTCCACGATCAGTTTGCCGTGCATCGTTCGGTGACCCTGCCCGCAGAACTCGTTGCAGATGACGTGGTAGGTCCCGGGCTCGTCGAACGTCATCGGGATGACCCACTCGTTGCCCGGGAACACCTGGAGGTTGATCTGCTTGCTCAGGGTGTCCTCCGGCCGGATCGAGAAGCCGTGTTGGACGTCGTAGGCCCCGAGGTGGACGTCGTACTCACGGCCGGCCTCGATGATCGCCGGGAGCCCGTCCCAGTTGAACCGCATCGCGCCGACGTACAGGGAGTCGCCGGGGGGAACGATCCCCTCCTCGCGCTCCTCGGCCGCCTCCTTGTACTCCTGAACGCGGTCGCGGTAGGCGTCCGGATCGACCTCGTAGGTCTCGCCGATCGGGTTCTGGTCGCCGAAGCGGGTGAAGCCGCTCATCCACCCGAAGATCGCGATCGACCACGCGCCCGCGATCCCGAGCCAGATCGTCTCGCGTCTGTTCACCGGTTCGTCCCACCAGTTGCCCTCCGGCGGGTCCATGGGTGCTGGCATGCGTGATCACCTCGCGGGAAGCGATAGAACGTCCAGGACGCCCCAGCCCACGTAGGCGACGAGGAAGAAGACGAACGCCGCCGCGGCGAGCAGCCAGATGCGGTCGTAGAGCCGTTGCATGAACGGCGTCGTGGAACTCCGTGATTCGTTCGTGCTCATGTGTCGCTCACGCCGAAGGTTGCATCCGGAGGGCACTGGTGGTTATCGCGCACATGTTCGACGCGGCCGACGAGACGGTCACCGCCGCGAGCGTCGGCCCGGTCAAGACCGGTTAGGACTGGTCAGGGTCGCAAAGCCCCGGATCGATCGTCGTCGGATGCGGGGGCGGAGTCCGCGGAGTCCGCGGAGGTCGAATCGACGATCGGGCGACCGGAGTTCCCCACGACGATCAGGCTGCTCGCCGCCATCGCGACCGCGGCGAAAAGCGGGTTCAAAAGCCCCGCCACGGCGAGCGGGATGGCGACCGCGTTGTACAGGAGCGCCCATCCGACGTTGTGGCGGATCCGACGGCGAGTTCCCCGCGCCAGCTCGAAGACCGTTCCGAGTTCACGGAGACGTCCGTCGAGAAGCGTCACGTCGGCGGCGTCGACCGCCCGGGCGGTGCCGTCACCCATCGCGATCCCGAGGTCGGCCGCCGCGAGCGCGGTCGCGTCGTTGGTCCCGTCGCCGACCATCACGGTCGTTCCCGAGGCCGCGAGCCGCCTCACCGTCTCCGCCTTGCCGTCGGGCGGGACGCCGGCGAAGACGCGGTCGACTGCCGGGTGGTCCCGGAAGCGCTCCGCGCTCTCGCCGTCGTCGCCGGTGAGCACGCACACCTCGCGATCGCGCACGGATTCGACCGTCTCGCGCCACGCCGACCGCTCGCGATCCTCGAGGACCAGCATGCCCCGGACCGCGCCGTCCCAGCCGACCGCGACCGGCAGCGCGCCCTGGCGGTCGGCGCGTTCGATCCGCTCTCGAAGGTCGTCGTCGATCCGCTCGAGTTTCCCGATCCCCTCGAGTTCACCGGACGCTTCGAGTTCACCGGACCCTTCGAGCGCCTCGGGAGATCCCGAATCGCCGCCGTCCGGAATCCCCGTCCTGGCTTCGATCGTCTCGCGAACGACCAGTTCCGGCGTGCCGACGACGACCCGATCGCCGTCGACGGTTCCCGACACGCCCGCGCCGGGATGGCGAGCAAAGCCGTCGACGTCCGGGAGTGATCCTTCGACCGTCCGATCGCTCTCCGCACCCGCCCCACCCTCCGCGACCGTCGGATCGCGCTCCCCGAAAGCCGAGAGGAGCGCGTCCGCGACGGGATGGTCCGAGAGCCGCTCGACGGCGGCGGCGCGACGGAGGGTATCCGGATGTCCGAACGCGTCCGCGACGCGCAGTTCGCCCGTGGTGAGAGTCCCGGTCTTGTCGAAGACCACGACCTCGGCCTCGGGCGCGGTCTCGAAGAGCGCGTCGTTGGTGACGACGATGCCCCGCTCGAGCGCGTCCCGAAGCCCGCCGGCGACGGCGAGCGGGGTCGCGAGCCCCATCGCGCACGGACACGAGACGACGAGGACGGTCAAGCCGGCCAAAAGCGCGGGCGCGATCCCGGCGCCGGCCCACAGCCGCCAGATCGTCACGGCGATCCCGATCGTCAACACGAGGGGGACGAAGACGGTCGCGAGGGCGTCGGCGAATCGCTGGACGCCCGGCGCCTCGCTCTGGATCTCCCAGAGCGCGGTCGCGATCCGGTCGGCGGTGCTTTCGGCGTCCTCGCCGACCTCCACCACGAGCGCCTCGTCGGTGACGGTCGCACCGCCGACGACGGGATCGCCAGGCCGTTTCGAGACCGGAAGCGACTCCCCGGTGAGCACGGACTCGTCGACGTCCGCGACGCCCTCGCGGACGGTGCCGTCGACCGGAACCCGCTCGCCGGGCGGGACGAGGACCCGGTCGCCGGAGTCGAGGTCGCCGACGTGGACGGTCTCGCGACCGTCCGCCGTGAGACGGGTCGCCTCGCGCGTTCGCGCCGCCGTAACCGCCGACAGGCGCTCGGTCGCCGCCGACCGGATCCGGTCCTCGTAGTGTCTCCCGACCGTGACGACGAGGATCACGGCGACGCTGACGTCGTAATAGAGGTGCGTGCTGCCGGTCGCGAGCGCGACCGTGCTGTAGGCGAACGACGAAAGCGCCGCGACGGAGACGAGGAGGTCCATGTTCGGCCGGCGGGTTCGAACGCTCACCCAGGCGCCCCGGAGAACGGGGCGTCCCGTGTAGAAGACGACGACGGCGCTCGCGAGCGCGATGAACGCCAGGGGGAGGTAGATCCCGACCGGCGTGGTGGTGTCGACGTCGAGGACCCCCGTCTCGATGCCGACGTAGCCGGGATAGAGGTAAAAGAGGTACCACGGCATGATCAACATCGCGAAGAAGCCGCCCACGACGAGCCGCTGGAGGGTGTCGCTTCGTCGCGCACGGGAGGGTCCGCGGTCTGTCCCCTCCGACCCGTCCGCGCTCCCGTGCGCACCAGAGTTCGGATCGCGAAATCGAAGCGCGTAGCCGTAACCGGAGAGGCGATCCGGGAGATCCGACTCGTCGATCCGGTCGGGGTCGTAGTCGACGCGAGCCGTCCCGGTCCCGTAGTTGGCGTCGACGGCGTGAACGCCCGCACATTCCTCGCCGCGGAGCGAGAGGAAGGCCTCGCAGGTGGTACAGTGCATGCCGTCGACCGCGAGGAACGTCCGGGAGGCGTCATCGGAATGGTCGTCCCCGGAGACGTCCCGGCCCGTCCCGCCCCTCCCGCGTGTCGCACCTGTCGCCCCAGTGGTGCTTCCCTCGGCTCCGTCCTCGCGGAGTTCGTCGACCTCTGAAGACGGGTCGTCGACGTCCGCGAGCGCCGTCGAGACCTCGAGGCAGCCCCGGCAACAGAACGACCCGTCCACGTCCGGCTCCTCGACCGGCGGATCCGGCGTCGGCAGATCACAGAGGTCACAGGTCCCCATCGGGTGGTCGTTCGGGCGCCGCGGCCGAATGGGTGGTCGCGAACGTGTTCGGCTCACGGCCCATCGGGGTCGCGGACGGTCAGGCCGACGCGGTCACACCGGTGAAAACATCGGAAGAACGGTACGTCGGGGTCGGGCGCCGGGAGGGGCGCGCCGGGGCGTCTCAGGGATCCGGGTTGAAGATCTCAGGCTCCGGCTCGCCCTCGACTTGGATGACCCCGAGCATGCCCTTGCGTGCGACCCGGCTCAGCGCGTGGTCGACGAGCTTGATCGGTCCGGGGACCGGCGTGTCGATCTCCGCGGCCGCGACCGTTCCGGGCGCGACGGGGGCGGTCTCGACGTAGCGGTCGGGATCGGAGACCAGGTCGCCGTCGCGGTAGAACGTCTCCCAGACGTTCCCGATGCCGTGCCAGGAGCTCGTCAGGTTCGGGCCGCCGCTGGCGTGGAAGATCCGGACCCGGTCACCCTTGTCGACCGTGACGGGACCGTAGCCGTCGCCGGTGAAGGCGTACGCCTCGCCGTTGAGACAGACGTAGGTCGGCTCCTCGCGCTTCATGGCCTCCACGTCGAACTCGTGGTGGCCCTTCTCGCCGGCCTCGCCGGTCGTGTACAGCTCGTGCTGGCCGAAGTAGAGCTCGCGGTCGACCTCCGGAAGGCCGTCCTCCGGCTCCACGAGGATCGCGCCGAACATCCCGGCGCTGATGTGGTGGTCCATGTTCGGGACCGCACAGTGGTAGATGAACACGCCGGGGTAGGTCGCCTTGAACTGGATCTCCGCGCTCTCGCCCGGCGCGATCGTCGTGTCATCGGCGCCGCCGCCCGGGCCGTAGACCGCGTGGAAATCGATGTTGTGCGGCAGCGAGTTGTCCTCGCTGCTCGTGAGACGAAGCGTGACGGTGTCGCCGCGGCGCACGCGGACCATCGGACCGGGGATCCGGTCCTCGAAGGTCATGTAGTTGAACGTGACGCCGGGCTCGATCTCGGCGACGCGTTCGGTCGTCTCGAGTTCCACCTCGTGGTGGCGCGGCTCGCTCCAGTCGACCGGGTCCGGTAGCTCGGTCGGGTCGGCCGCGATCCGGTCGAGATCGACCGACCGTGCCTCCGCGAGTTGGGCCTCCGGCTCCGGGGTGGCCGCCTCCGCGCTCGCGTCTCCGGACTGCGGGGCACCGAGACAGCCGGCGGTGAGTACCGCCGCGCCGGCGCCGGCCGCTTTCATGAACGTCCGCCGTGGGAATCCGTTGGTTTCGGACATTGTGTCTCCCTCCAGTTGAGCATATGTAGGAAACATACATGAAACGGCGAGCGGTTTCCAATTTTTTGGGATGATACTCGAACATGTAGGTACCATAGTACTTAAAGGGAGAAAACGATCCTCGTTCGACGGTGATCGAACGTTCGGACGAGAAGACGGGGATTATCATCCGGGACTCCGCGGGAGGGCTGTCGGATCGAGGGACCGCGGGACGAACACCGGATCGTCGATCGTTGATCGGCGTGCGGCGAGATCCGGAACGGACCGGGAATGATGCCGGGTACGGAAGGACTCGTGTCGATGTCACAGACCACCGCGAGTCGATGCCGCACACCCCTACGGGTGGATGCCGCGTACCGTCCCGCACACCCCTACGGGTGGACGCCGCATACCGTCGCAGATCGACGTCGAATATCACAGTAGATCGTACGCGCGAGGCGGCGTCCTCTCCGCGCGTTAGAAACGCCTTTACCTCATGGGTACGGACCCCCAAGCGGTATGAGTCAGTCGCACAATCGGGGCCTCATCGAGGACTTCGGCCGCTGGCGGGAGTTCCGCGCGGGGATGTGGGCCTGGATCTTTCACAAGTTCACCGGGTGGGTGCTCGTGGGATATCTGTTCACCCACATCGCGGTTTTGAGCACCGCCATCCCCGCATCCGGCGCGGAACAGGCGGTCCTGCAGGCGGGTGACGACGTCTACACGCAGACGATCGTCACCCTCGAGGAGCTGCTTTTGGTCCGCATACTCGAGGTCGGCCTCCTCGCGGTGGCCGTGTTCCACATCCTCAACGGAACGCGTCTGCTGTTCGTCGATCTCGGCGTCGGATTGGATTCACAGGACAAGAGCTTCTACGCGTCGTTGATCCTGACCGGCCTGATCACGGTCGCGTCGGTTCCGACGTTCGTCGGGGGGGCGCTCTGAGATGGCCGAGCGCTACTCCTCTTTCACCCCCGGCGGGACGATGTGGCTCCTCCAGCGGGTCACGGCCGCGTTCCTCGTGGTCGTGTTGGCGTTCCACTTCTTCCTGCTCCACTTCGTCAACCACGCCGACGAGGTGTCGTTCCTGGCGAGCTCCGCGCGCATGGAGACGCTGAGCTACTACTCGCTCATGGTGTTGTTCCTCGTGACGGCCACGTTCCACGGCGTCAACGGCGTCTACAACGCGTTGATCAACCAGGGGTTGACCGGACGCAAGAAGCAACTCATCAAGGGCGCGTTGATCCTTGCGAGCATCGTCCTCATCGTACAGGGCATCCGCACCGCCAACGCCTGGGCGGGGGGATTCCCGCTGTAACCGGACCACATCAATGAGCACGCAACTACCACAGCAATCGGACGCGGACGCCGAGGTCGAATCGGACGCGGAGGAGGCGCCCTCGAAGGGCGACCTTCGCCGCGAGCGGAAACGCCAACGTGCGGCCGAGGCGGAGGCGGAACGGGAAGCCGAGGAGGGCGAGCGGGCGGCGGCGAACGAGAACACCCGCGAGATCCTCGTCTTCCGGTTCGACCCCGAGGTCGAGGGCAAACAGGAGCCGCGGTTCGACGAGTTCCACGTTCCCTTCGAGAAGGGGATGACCGTCCTCGACGCGCTCATCTACGCGCGCGATCACTTCGACTCGTCGCTGACGTTTCGACACTCCTGTCGACAGGCGGTCTGTGGCTCGGACGCCATGTTCGTCAACGGCCAACAGCGGCTGGCCTGCAAGACCCAGATATCGGAGCTTTCCGACCCGGTCCGCATCGAGCCGCTGCCGCATGCCGACGTGCGAAAGGACCTCGTCGTGGACATGCAGCACTTCTACGACCAGATGGACGCCGTCGAGCCGTTCTTCGATCCGGACGAGCTACCCGAGGACGAGCTGGCCGAACAGCGACAGAGCCGGGAGAACCGCGAGAAGGTGAAGATGTCGACGCGGTGCATCTGGTGTGGCGCCTGCATGTCCTCGTGTAACATCGCCGCCGGGGACAACCAGTACCTCGGCCCGGCCGCGATCAACAAGGCGTACCGGTTCGCGATGGACGATCGGGAGGGCGAGGATCGAACCGAGGAACGCCTCGAGATACTCGAGCAGGAACACGGCGTTTGGCGGTGTCAGACCCAGTTCTCCTGTACCGAGGTGTGTCCCAAGGACATCCCCCTCACCGAGCACATCCAGGAGCTGAAGCGGGAAGCGGTGAAGAACAACCTCAAATTCTGGTGAAAAGACCGTGAGCCAGCAATCACACACCGACGGACGGACGTACGAACACGACGTGATCGTGGTCGGCGCGGGCGGCGCCGGACTGCGGGCGGCCATCTCGGCCCAGGAGGCCGGCGCCGACGTGGCGATCGTCTCGAAGCTCCACCCGGTCCGGTCACACACCGGCGCCGCGGAGGGCGGCATCAACGCGGCCATCCGCGACGCCGACTCCTGGGAGGACCACGCCTACGACACGATGAAGGGGTCGGACTACCTGGGCGACGCGCCGGCGATAGAGCGGCTCTGTCAGGAGAGTCCCAAGGAGACGATCCAGCTCGAACACTGGGGAATGGCCTTCTCCCGCGAGGAGGACGGCACCGTCTCCCAGCGCCCGTTCGGCGGGCTCTCGTTCCCGCGGACGACCTACGCGGGCGCCGAGACCGGCCACCAGCTGTTGCACACGATGTACGAGCAGGTGGTCAAACGGGGCATCGAGGTCTACGACGAGTGGCACGTGATGAACCTCGCGGTCACGGACGAGCCCGAACCGGAGGACCGCTCGTGTCACGGCGTCGTGGCCTACGAGCTGCAAAGCGGCGAGATCGCCGGCTTCCGCGCCAACGACGGCGTCATCCTGACGACGGGCGGGATGGGCCAGGTCTACGACCACACGACGAACGCGGTGGCGAACACGGGCGACGGGGTCGCGATGGCCTACCGCGCCGGCGTCCCGATGGAGGACATGGAGTTCATCCAGTTCCACCCGACGACGCTTCCCTCCACTGGGGTGCTCATCTCCGAGGGCGTCCGCGGCGAGGGCGGCATCCTCTACAACGAGGAGGGCGAGCGCTTCATGTTCGAACACGGCTACGCCAACAACGACGGCGAGCTCGCGAGCCGTGACGTCGTCTCCCGGGCCGAACTCACGGAGGTCAACGAGGGACGCGGGATCGAAGACGAGTACGTCCACCTCGACATGCGCCACCTCGGCGAGGAGCGAATCCTCGATCGGCTCGAGAACATCCTCCACCTGGCCGAGGACTTCGAGGGCGTCGACGGCCTCGAGGAGCCGATGCCGGTAAAGCCCGGCCAGCACTACGCGATGGGCGGGATCGAGACGAACGAGTACGGCGAGACGTGCATCGACGGACTGTACGCGGCCGGCGAGTGCGCGTGCGCGTCCGTCCACGGCGCGAACCGCCTCGGCGGAAACGCGCTGCCGGAGCTCATTGTCTTCGGGAAGCTCGCCGGGCGCCACGCCGCCGGCGAGGAGTACGGCGAGCCGGAGATCGACACCGGACGACGCGGCGACTACGAGGACGCCGAGTTCGATTCGCCGGTGCCGCTCGGCGAGCCCGATGAGGGAGCCGATGCGACCGCGGCGGCCGACGGCGGCGAGACGATCACGGACGGCGACGCCGTACTCGAGCGCGCGGTCGAGCGCGAGACGGAACGCGTCGAGGAGCTGCTCGTCGCCGACGGCGTCAACCACGCGGAGATCCGCTCTGCCGTCCAGGACACGATGACCGAGAACGTGAACGTCTTCCGCGAGGAGGAAGGTCTCGAGCAGGCGCTCGCCGACCTCCAGGAGGCCCGCGAACGCTATCGCGACGTCGGCGTCTCCGATCCCTCGCGCACGTTCAACACCGACCTCATCCACACGCTCGAGACGCGAAACATCCTCGACATCGCGGAGGCCCTGACGGTCGGGGCGCTCGCGCGAAACGAGTTCCGCGGCGCCCACTGGCGCAAGGAGAACCAGATCCGCGACGACGAGAACTGGCTCAAACACACGCTCATCTCCTGGAACGACGGCGAACCCGAGCTGTGGTACCGTCCGGTCGTGCTCGAGGGCGAGGAGAAGCGCTACGAGCCGAAGGTCCGATCCTACTGAGCGTAGAAGTCGCAGGTCACCTCCCGAGTGTGGAGGTTTCAGATCGAGGGGGATCTCGGGCCTCAAAAGGACCAGTGCGGCCGTGTACACAACTCACACGGCTCATACGACGTCGGTCGAACGATCGGTTCGAATTCCCGCCGCAGGACGACCGTCGATCGGGATGTTCCGATCGAGTTTCGGGGTAGATCTGCGGTGAGAAGCGTTATAACGCCCGCTTTTCCCATGTTCGACGATCGTTGAATAGGGGATTTATTATCGTCGAAGTACTGAATCACGCATGATGATCGAAACCGAATCCGGCATGGGGACCGCGATGACGCTCCCGCCGGAGCTACAGTCGCCTCGAGCGAAGCTCGTGTATCTGTACCTGCGAACCAACGAGCGCGCGACGGTGGGTGAGATGGCCGACTCCCTCGGGATGAAGAAGATCTCCCTTTACAGCATCCTGAAGACGCTACGCAAACGGGAGTTCGTGGCACAACGCGGCGAGGAATATCGGCTCACCTGAGTCGGACCGATCACGGTTCGGACGGATCGCGACTCCAGAGATGAGGCGGGGGCGTTTCGGCGAGCGAAACGACGTGTCTTAGCCGGTGTTCCGTGTCGATCGGGCACGCCGGACGTCCGCGCCGTCGCGGACGACGTCCTCACAGCTGGGGCAGGCTCGTGGCTCCTCGATCCCGTCCGGGGTGAACACGCGGGCGTACGCCGGGGTGACGAACGCGCCGCAGTTTTGACATTCCGGCATATCGTGTGAGGGTGTCACACATTTCCTCATAAATCTTGTGGGAACGCGGATCCTCGGCGGTAGGAGTGACACGGAACGAGGAACGCGGGCACGATCATCGGCGTTTTTGCCCTCGGGATCGAACGTGGCCCGTGGACGCACGCCAGACGGAGCTCGCGAACCCGTTCGGGATGGACTCGGAGTGTGAGAACTGTCCCGAGCTGTGCGGGACGCGCTCGAGCGTTGTACACGGATACGGGGACGTCGGCGGGGACTTCCTCGTGGTCGCGGAGGCTCCGGATTCGGGTGCGGACCGGGCTGGTAGCCCGCTCGCCGGGGAACGGGGATCCCGGCTTCGATCGATGTTCGCGGAACTCGGGTTCGTCGAACCGTTGGAGGACACCGAGTCGACGGGGGGAGACGACGGCGAAATCGAGGACCCGCACGAACCGACGGTTCGAAACGCCTTCTTCACCCACCTGACGCGGTGTCACCACCCGGAGAGGCCGGCGACCGAGGAGGAACGAGCCAACTGCGAGCCGTTCTTGAACGCGGAGATCCGGATGATCAACCCCCAGATCATCGTGCCGGTGGGCCAACGCCCGCTCGAGGCGCTCGCGATCGAGTACACGACGCGCGCGCCGGACTCATTCGACGTCGAATCCGAACACGCGAGCACCGTTCGCGGGCGGGGATTCGAACTCGTTCCGATGTGTGATCCCACGGCCGCGAGTGCTGACCAGCGGGAGGCCTTCCTCGAGCACCTTCGGGAGAACGTGCTTCAACGGGACTACCGCCAGACGAAGGGGCGACGGAGCCGGTGATCCGGGCGGCTCGATCGACCGAGTCGACGGCGGACGCGAACGCGACCCGGATCGGAAACCGGACGTTCAAGTCGCGGACCGTCCCATCTCCGGTATGACCGTCATCGCCGTGCTCGCCGACCCGCCGCGTCCGGGCGTCGGCTATCCGACCCTTCCCGAGACGAGCCCGCTCTCGCAGGCGGAGGCGAGCGATCTGTACGAGGCCGTCCTTCGCGATACGGTTCGAGCCGTCGACCGCTCGGGGGGCGACCTCCTCGTGAACTACCCGACAGAGGAGATGCTTCCGGAACCGGCCCGCGGCGGCGACCCACCGGAGGCGGAGCTGCGTGCGATCGTCGCCGACACCCTCGGAAGCGTCGAGGACGTTCGGTTCGAGCCGCAGGTCGGCTCGAACTACAGCGCACGGGCCGGAAACACGGCGACGCACCTCCTTCGCGAGGAGGACGCGGCGTCCGTGGCGATCGTGGAGCCGACGACGCCGTTTCTCACCCGACAGGTGATCGACGCGGCCGCGATGAAGCTCCGGAGTTCGGGCGCCGTCCTCGGTCCCGCCCGACGCGGACGGTGTTACTACGCCGGGTTTACGGAGCCCGTCGACTTCACGGACGCGTTCGCGGGCGCGAGCGTCCGGACGCTCGCGGAACGGACCCGGGAGGCGGGCGAGGACGTCGAGTTCGTCCGGTCGCTCCCCGCCATCCGAACGGGTGAGGACCTCCTCGACGTCGTCCCGCTGCTTAGAGCGCGCTTTGCCGCCGAGCGGGTCGTTCCCGAACACACGGCGACGTTCGTCCACGAACACGGCCTCGAGACCAGAGAGGCCGACGGCGACCTCGAGCTCGTTCGGGACGAACGTGTTCGGGGGGATTCATAGGGACGCTCGGGCCGGATCCACGCGTATGGCCGGGTTTCCATCACCGTTCGGGAGCGACGCGGGGGACCTCTTCGACGGTTACGACGAGTTCGTCCCCGATAACCTGCCGAGGCCGGGAGCGTTCCTCGAGGGTCACGACGTGTTGACCGGCGACGAACACGTGGCGTTCCACCGGGTGACGAAGGACTGCTTCGAGGAGCGAACGGTCTACGACATGACCTTCAACTACAACCTGGCGCGGTTGAACCTCGATACACGTCATCCGGGTGCGGGCTACCGATACGCCGAGGAGGTCGACGACCCCGCCGTCCTGCGTGCGGAGTTCACGCCGACGACGCCGTTTTGCCCCCAGACCCACACCTTGACCATGGGGTCGTTTCGAGCCTGGAACGGCTTGAGCGACCGCCACGACTACGATCTGGTTCGTGTGCGGGCGGCCCGGATGCACCACCAAAGCGAGGCGATAAACGACCAGCTTGCGGAGCTGGAGGAGCGATACCTGGAGACCGGCGACGTGACCGTCGTTCCCGAGGACGCCGGCGAGGTCGGTTCGACGCCGATGGAACGATCGAAACGCGAGGAGTCGCCGAGCCGCGGGCCGCCGGGGAACTCGGAGGCTCCCTTTTAGGTCAGGAGGGTCGAACCGGATCGCGGATTCGAAGGACCGAACCGGATCGCGGCCCCGGAAGTATAAATCCGATCGCGGCGAAGGTCGGCGTACGCCGAGGCGGCGACGGTTTCCATGAAGGAGTACCCATCCATCCCGCGAGCCGAGGACGCCCCTGATCGACTCCTCGAGGGAGGACACCTCTGGCTCCTCGAGAAGATCGACGGCGGACACCTCCGGATGCAGCTTCGGGAGTCGGGGCTGATTCGGTTCGGGGATCGAAATCGGGTCTACGAGGACGCCGAGGAGATCCCCGTGGAGTACCGCCACGCGGTCAGACACGTTCGCGAGAACCTCGATCGCGAGGCGCTTCGCGCCGCGGTCGACGACGTCGAGGACGTGGTCCTCTTCGGGGAGGCGACGTATCGGAACGCGATCGACTACGAGTGGGACCGGATCCCGCCGTTCCTGGGGTTCGACGTCTGGTCTGACGAAGCGGGCGCGTTTCGTCCGCCGGACGCCGTCGAGTCGATCTTCGAGGCGCTCGGACTGGACCCGGTCAACGCGATCGAACGGGAGGTCCGCGCGCGCGACTTCGATCCCGGCTCGTACGCGATCCCGAAGTCGGAGTGGTACGACGGCCCCGCGGCGGGGGTCGTGATCCGGAACAAGAGCGGCGATCGAGCGGCGATGGTCCATCCGAAACTGGAAGCGATCGATGCGTCCGAAGCATCCGAGGGATCCGAAACCACCGGGACCTCGAACGCGGCCGGAGAAGCCGAAACGACCGGGGAAACCGAGACATCGGGAGAGTCGACGCCGTCGAGGGGATCGTCCGACGGATCCCCGGAGGAGCGACCGGACGAGGTGATCGGTCGATACGTGAGCGACGACCGTCTGGAACGGACCGCGACGCGGATCGCGGAGCGTGGCGAACCGGTGACCGTCGAGGCGCTCACGGAGCGCGTCCTCGAGCGGGTGCTTCGAGAGACCACCCTCCATCGCGAGGGCCATGGGGGACGCGGGACCGACGGTCGGTCGTCCGGCGGGGCAGGTAGGGCGGATGCGATCTCGTGCGAGGAACTCCGCGATACGGTGACGGAACGGGCGGTTCGGTTCCTCGGTTGAGGGGCATCGATCATCGAAGCCGAGGGCACACCGGAACACGCGAGAGTTCACCAGAGTACGCGAGGACTCATCGAAGCACGTCCGCCACCGCGTCCATCACGCGATCGACCGTCTCCACGTCGGCGTTGTACCCCATGTGGCCGAACCGAAGGACGTCGTCGGCCATCTCCCCGAGGCCGGTCGCGAGGACGACGTCGTGTTCCTCGCGAACGCGCCGCTGAACGGTCCGGGCCTCGCCGGGCAGGTGGACGGCGGTCACCGTCGGCGAGCATCGATCGGGGTCGGGGTAGCACTCGAGACCAAGCTCCCGGACGCGCTCGCGACAGCGTTCGGCCGCGCGCTCGTGTCGGTCGTGGACGGACTCGAGACCTTCCTCCAACAGGCGATCGACCGCGACGTCGAGGGCGGCGACGTTCGCGTTCAGGTGTGTGTAGGGGAACCCCTCGGAGACGTCCCGCCACGGGAGGAAGTTCGTGTACAGCGACGACGGGTCGCGCTCCTCCATTCGCTCCCAGGCTCGGTCGCTTATCGCGGCCGTGGTGAGCCCCGGCGGCGCGCTGAAGCACTTCTGGGAGGCGCCCAGACAGACGTCGATCCGGTCGGTCGGGACCGGAGTCCCGCCGAGCGAGGAGACGGCGTCGACGACGGTCACCACGTCGTGGGCATCGAGGAGGTCGAGGACGGGGCCGATGTCGTTGAGCGTTCCCGTCGGCGTCTCGCAGTGGACGAGCGTGGCGACCTCGAACGGGTCGTCCTCGGCGGCGGCGGACTCGAGCGCGTCGGCGACGGCCGAGCGATCGAGCCCCTCGTCGTAGGGCGCGGAAACGACCGTGGCGTCCCCGCCGTACGACTCGACGAAGTCGGCGAACCCGTCGCCGTAGATCCCGTTCGAGACACAGAGCACGCGGTCGCCCGGCGCGACGAGCGAGGCGATCGCCGCCTCCAGTCCGAGGATCCCCTCGCCGCCCGGGATAACGACGTCGTGAGAGGCTTCATCGATGCCATCGTGAGAGGCGCCGTAGACGCGGGCGAGTTTTCCACGGAGCGCGTCGTAGCGCTCCCGAAAGGATGCCTCGACGTCCGGGTTGGGCTGGACTTCCGCCATCGCCTCGCGGACCGACTCCGGAACCGCCGTCGGACCGGGTGTGAATCGTATCGTCATACCACGGCCTGCGAGCGGCGGCCATTTCCGGATTGCGGTTCGATCGATTGGTCACTGGCCGTCGGTGGCGAGCCCCGCGAGCCGATCGACCGCGTCCGAAGGGAGGTGGTAGCCGATCCGATACGCCACCTCGGGATCGGTCGTGGCGTCCCTGGAAGCGACGTCGTCACCCGAGATCTCGTCGAGGAATCGGCGGACGAGATCACGTCGCCACGCGAGTTCGGCGGCCACCGTCGCGCCGCGGTCGGTCAGCCACACGTCGCCGCGTGGTTCGCGAACGAGGAGGCCGTCCGCTGCGAGCCGGTCGACCATCTCCGTGGCGCTCGCGGGGGTGACCGACAGACGGTCGCTTATCGTTCCGGTCGACGCGCTCACCCCGTCGTCGAGGGCGAGCAGACGAACGGCGACCAGATAGCGTCCAGGACGGCGATCGATGCATTCGTGCGGGCGGTCACACGCACACGCTCCCGCGGGTTCGACGGAGTTCGGCGGCGATCGGGCGGTCGACATGGATGGGTGGGATCAGGAACCCTCGGCGGGAAGGTCTCCTCCCGAATCGGTTCGCCTAGAGGCGGCGCGATCGGAGGTGGGACTCCGCATGTCGGAGGTAGAACCCTGCATGGCCGGGTCCTCTCGAGTAGAGAGATCTCCGGTTGGTTCGTCGGTTCCGGGGTCATCGCTGCCCGGTTGGTCGGCGTCGGAGCCGGTGTTGGCGTCGGCGTCACCGGCGGCGATCGATCCGAACAGGATCTCCGCGATCGAATACGGGCTGTGGGTTCGAACCACCGTAGCGACGTTCCAACAGAACGCGACCGATCCGACGAGAATCGCCGCTCCACCGACGCCGCGGAGGAGATCGGCGACTCCGGCGTTCCCGAACCCGAGCCCGACGACTGCGTTCAGATCGGCGACGACGACGAACAGGGTTCCGAGGAGGAAACACGCGAAGTCGGTTCGGGCGATCCGGTCGCTGTAGAGGTCGTCGATCATGGGAACGTCCTCGAACCCGAGGAGATCGCTGTAGCGGTGGACCCAGACGATGAACGGAACGACGTGATAGACCGTCCCGAGAACGACGAACCCGATGACGCCGAGGGTCAACAGATGGACCGTCCCCGGCGCCCCGAACCGCGCGGACGTGGCGAGGGGATCGCGGAGCCAGCTCGGAAGCGTGAGAAGCGCCCAAAGCGCCATCGCCGGGGCGAGAACGGCGTATCGCGACAGCATGGGCGTCCAGGGAACCCGCGTCTCGACGAGTCGACGGGCGAGGACGACGCTCGCCGCGAGGAGCCCGACGCAGACCAGGACCCCGCCGAAAGCGGCGAGAGGGTGGAGGCCCAGGAGACGGCCGGTCGCGAGCGCCAGGACGCCGATCGGGTATCCGACCTCCTCGAGCCGCTGCAGTGGAACGTCGAGCCCGTGGAGCTCGGTCTGGGTGAACATCGTCGCGAGCTGGTAGAGCGCGCCGAGGACGGTCGAGAGGACCGCGCCGAAGACGGCGAGGGTCGCGTGTGCGCCGACGACGTCGACGCGCGAGACCGGATCGAGGTGTGAAGCCGGATCGGGATGTGAAGCCGAAAGCGTGGAGAGGACCGGATGGACGAGATCGATCGCGAGAAGGACGCCAACGCTCGTGAGAAGGAGGAAGAATCCGAGTGCGATCGCGAAGTGGCGTTCCGTCACGTCGAGTTCGGAGGGAGGGCCGACGGACGCAAGCGTCCGAGCGATGTTGTACACGAAGACCCAAAAGCCGAGCAACATCACGGCTCCGAATACCGGAAGGAGAAGGAATCGACCGGAGAACAGCCCGAACGCGAACCCGACCAGTCCGAGGGAGACGAGCTGGAGCTGTCGGGTCGCGAGCGACCGCGAGTGGAGATCGACGCCGGACCACACCGGAACGAACTGCGTCATCGCGCCCATGATCGTCACACAGACCCACCCGGCCAAGAGCAGGTGGACGTGAGCGATGCTCGAGGAGGCGGGTGGCGTACCGACGGCGATCCACACCCCGGCGATCACGCCGGCGAGGAGAAACAGCGAGGCGACGAGAAAGTGACGGAGGGGGACCGTCATCGGCGGCTGTCGATCCGTCTCGACGGTTCCGGGAACCACGCTCATGCCGGTTTGAAAAACGGTCGGCAGATACCTGCGGCTGTCCGCGAACATGTTCGAGATCCGGGAGCATTCGATCGACTTTTGGCCCGATGGACACAACGAGTCCCCCATGGAGTCGGAGATCGGGGTTCTTCACGTCGACGACCAGTCGGATTTCGGGGAGCTGGTCGCGGCGTTCCTCGAACGCGTCGACGATCGGATCGAGGTTCAAACGGAGACGAGCGTCACGACGGCCCTCGAGAAGCTCTCGGGGGATCCGGATCGGATCGATTGTGTGGTCAGCGACTACGACATGCCGGAATCGAACGGCCTCCAGTTTCTGGAAGCGGTCCGCGAGGAGGAGCCGACCCTGCCGTTCATTCTCTTTACGGGCAAGGGATCCGAGGAGGTGGCGAGCGAGGCGATCGCAAAGGGTGCGACGGACTACCTCCAAAAGAGGGGCGGCACGGAACAGTACGAGCTGCTGGCGAATCGGATCACGAACGCGGTCGAACAGTACCGTTACGAACACGAGCGAAACCGCGTCTATCGGGCCCTCGAGACGGCCACCCAGGCGATCGGGCTAATCGACGAGGAGGGCCGTTACATCTATCTCAACGAGGCCTACGCCAACCTCTACGGCTACGATCCCGAGGAGCTCGTCGGCGAACACTGGCGCGTCCTGTATCCCGACGAGGAGGTCGAGCGGTTCGAGGAGGAGATCCTCCCGCGGCTCGAGGAGGAAGGGCGTTGGACCGGCCAGAGCCGGGGACTGCACGCTGACGGTACGGCGATCCCCGAGCGTCTCTCGCTCGCACGGCTCGATACGGGCGGCCACGTCTGTGTCGTCCAGGACGTCTCCGAAAAACAGCGCCGGAGACGCCGTCAACGGCGCCAACAGGACGCGCTCTTGGACCTCATGACCCACGAATCGGTCGTCTCCGGACGCTTCGACCGTGCCGTCGAGGAGGTCACCGAGACCGCGACGGAAGTGCTCGATGCGTCCGCGGTGAACGTCTGGCTCCTGGACGAGGAGGACGACGTACTGCGATGTGTCGATGAGTACGACCGGATCGAGGACGAACACGAATCGGGGATGACGCTCGACGTGGACGCGTATCCCGAATACGTGGACGCCATCCGATCGAACCGGTCGATCGCGGCCGAGGACGCGCGTTCGGATCCGAGAACTCGAGGACTGGCCGGGGACTACCTCGAACCGAACGACGTGCAGTCGCTCCTCGACGCGACGCTTCGCTCCGAGGGCGAGGTCAAGGGTGTCGTCTGTCACGAGACACGCGAGGAGGCGCGCGAGTGGAGCGGCGACGAGGTACAGTTCGCCAACGACGTCGCGGACATCGTTCACCGGGCACTCCGCAATCGAAACGATCGCGAGCGCCAGCGGGAACTCGAGTTCCAACGGTCACTCCTCGCGGCACAGCGGGACGCGATCCTCGACGGCCTCATCGTCGTCAACGAGGATCGCGAGATCGTCTCCTACAACGACCGGTTCTGTGAGCTGTGGGAGATCCCCGAGCACGTCCTCGAGAGGGGCGACGACGATGCCGTCCTCGAACGGGTGTCCGAGAAGACGATCGATCCCGAGGCGTTCCGCGAGTTCATCGAGGAGCTGTATGCGGGCCCGGAGGCGACGAGTCGCGGCGAGATCGAACTGCGGGACGGTCGGATTTTCGATCGATACACGACCCCCGTCACCGGCGAGGACGGGAACTACTACGGCCGGCTGTGGATGTTCCGCGACGTAACCGACCGAAAGCAGCTCGAACGAAAGCTCGAACGGCAGATCGAGCAGTTCGACGAGCTCACGAGCGTCGTCTCACACGACCTCCGGTCGCCGATGGCCACCGTCCGTGGCCGTCTGGAGCTGGCACGGGAGACGGGCGAGGTGGAGCACATCGAGGCGGCACTTTCGGCCCTCGATCGCGCGGACGAACTCCGTGCGGATCTGGAGACGGTGCTCAAGACCGGGGAGATCGTTGATGAAACTCGATCGCTCGAGGTCGACGAACTCGCCAGATCGGTCTGGGAGACGATCGACACGTCGGCGACACAGCAGTCGAAATCCGGGACGGAGGTGAATGATTCCAGGGGAGAGATGGATGATTCGAGTGCTGTAGGGAACGAGGAGGGTGGGGCGACTAGCCACGAAAACACGGAGGCAAGCGCGAGCCTCCACGTGGAAGGGCCGATCGACGTCCGCGGCGACGAGAGCGCGGTTAGACGGTTGTTCGAGAACCTGATCGGGAACTCGATCGAACACGGCGAAGGAACGGTTCGGATCCGTATCGGCCCCCTCCGGGGAGAGGACGGATTCTACCTGGAGGACGATGGACCGGGGATTCCTCCGGAGAATCGAGAACGGGTGTTCGTTCCGGGCTTTTCGACGAAAGTCAATGGAGAGGGGATCGGAATAGGAATGGCAAGCGTTCACCAGATCATCGAGGAACACGACTGGGAGATCGAGGTCACGGACGCGACGGAACTGGGAGGCGTCCGATTCGAGATCAACACCGCTCCGGAACGTGGTGGCCAGTCGGAGTGACTCCCGTTAGGGACCGGCGATCGGAGTAACTCCCGTCAGGGACCGGCGAACGATTCGCCCACCGATGGGAGCACTCGCATTTCTCGCAGAGTCAGTCAGGTCAACGGTGGAGTCGACCTACTCCGAGATCCCGTAGACATCCCGGGTCCAGTCGCGCGGTCCGGTGTCGTAGCAGGGTCGGTCTCGGTCGCGTTCGTCGAGCCGGCGGCGATCGGAGTCATCGAGTTCCAACTCGACCGATTCGAGGTTATCGCGGATGTGGTCCGGCGAGCTCGATTTCGGGATCACGACCACGTCGTTGTCCATCGCCCACCGGAGGACGACCTGTGCGGGGGAGACGTCGTACGTCTCCGAGAGCTCGCGAACGACCTCGTCGTCGAAGACGTCGGAGCGCGAGAGGGGAGCGGCGGCCTCGATCACCGTATCGGTTTCCTCGCAATACTCGACGAGGCCGGGGCGCTGGAACCACGGGTGGTACTCGAACTGGTTAACCGCGATTGGGAAGTCGGCGATGTGGTGGGCGGCGCTGAGCTGGTACTGGCTGAAGTTGGAGACCCCGATGTTCCGGATGAGCCCTCGCTCGTGGAGTCGCTCCATCGCTTGGAACGTCTCCCGGAGTGAGATCGCGGGGTTCGGCCAGTGGATGAGGAAGAGGTCGAGGTAGTCGGTCCCGAGCCGGTCCAAGGACGCCTCACACGACTCGATGAGGGACTCGTAGTTCAGATTCGACGGGAGCACCTTTGAGGTGACGAACAGGTCCTCACGGTCGTAGTCGGCGAGCGCCTCGCCGATCCCCGCCTCGTTTTGATACCCCTCCGCGGTGTCGATGTGCGTGTATCCGGCGTCGATCGCGGTCCGAACCGCGTCGGCGACGTCACCCTCGGGAATGTTCCACGTCCCGAATCCGATCTGTGGCAACTCGTCTCCGCTCGGCAGCGTCGTGGTCGGTACGGACATGAACTCGTCCGGTCAAACGGGGAGCGGACGCTTAAAGGCGATCGTACGCGGGACGGAACGGTCCGATGGAGGAAAGAACAGGAGAAGCGGGGGGGAGAGAGGAAGAGGGAGAGTACGTTTCGTGTGCTTTCGGGTTGGGGGATAGGGTGAAGCGAACGAAGAGTGGGAAGCGATCGAAACGAGTGGAGTGGGATGAAACCGATGGAGGAGGATAATCGGAGCGGACGGAGAGGGATGAAACGGAACGGACGGTGGAGGAAGAGAGTACGTTTCGTGTGCTTTCACATCACACGAGGGAGGAATCAGTCAGTCAGTCAGTCAGTTCGATGGCCCATCCTCGACGTCGACGATGTCGGCCCGGGTCTCGAGGACGATTTCCGGATCGAGATCGAGTTCGTACTCGTAGTACTGGCCGCCCTTGAGCCCGTAGTTGCGCTCGTGTCTGAGGAGGAACCCGAGCATGTGGAGATCCGAGAGGTGGTCCTGAATGCTCTTGAGGGTCGTAAGCGGGGAGGCGCCGTAGGCGTCCGCGATCCGCTCGTATCCCTTCTGGATCTGCTTCGAGCGCGCCGGGACCTCCCCCTGCTGGTCGAGTTTCGCGATCGTCTCGAGGATGTACTGAGCGTGTTCGGTCTGATCGCGGATCTTGTTGCGTAGCCGGCCGCGCTGTACGAGTGTTCGTGCGTCCGCTATGTGGCCGTCCGAGACCACCTCGTCGTTCTCGCGTTCGGCGACCTCCGCGCCGACGCGGAGGAGATCGATCGCCTGTCGGGCGTTCCCCATGTCCTGGGCGGAAAGCGCCGCCGCCTTCGCGATGGCGGAGTCGTCACAGGCCCCGTCGACGAACGCTCTGTCGGCTCGGTTGTGGAGAATGGTGCGAAGTTCGCCCGCGTCGTAGGGGCTAAAGGATATCTCGGTCTCCATCAACGTGTCCTTCACCTTCGCCGACAGCGACTGGCGGAAGGTGTAGTTGTTGCTGATCCCGATGATCCCGACCAGCGAGTCGGTGATGTGGCCGTTCGATCGGGCCCTCGGGAGCTCGTAGAGGAGCGTGTTGACGTCGTCGAGGTGGTCGATCTCGTCGAAGACGACGAGGTGGGTCCCACCGAGCCGATCGAGTTGGTCGTAGAGCTCGTCGAAGGCGTCCCCGGTTCCCAGTCCCCGCTTCGGGAACGGACTCGAGTCCTCGGGAAGCAGATCGTTTACCAGCCGACGAACGACCATGAAGAGCGTCTTGCCGTTGCAGTTGATCTCGTGGACGTGGAGATCGTTCGCCTCCTCGCGGACGGCCACCTCCGAGCGTAGCTCGTCCATCATGTACTTGGTGACCGCGGTCTTACCGAGGCCGGCCTTGCCGTACAGGAAGACGTTCTCCGGTTCGCGACCGAACAACACGTCCTGGAGCGCGTGACTGAACGACTCGATCTCCTCGTCGCGTTCGAGGATCTCCTCGGGTTGATAGCTCTCGTTGAGGACGGACTTGTCCGCGAAGATGGTCTCCGTGAGACCGCTGAATGGCCCTCCCATGTCCTTGTGAAGTGTACCGTGCTTGTAGTATTTAATACCTACCTTCGAGTGTTTCGTTTGCTTTCGGGACGAGAAGCGGAAACGACGTTCGAGAGCGTCGACTCGATCGTGATTCCGATCCTGGTTCCGGATCGGATAGCACACGAAACGTACTCTCAGTTACTGTTGCCTCGTGATCCACGTCCTGGTCTCCGACGTTTGGCGTTCGATCCCCGGCCTTTGGCGTTCGATCCCCGGCGTACGTCCCTCCTTGTTTCATGTCCAGTGGGTCCGCCGCTGTTCCGGAGCCGCATCACCGATCCCCATCTCACGACCCACCCCACCCCACGATCCGAAAGCACACGAAACGTACTCTCTCCCTCCCCCATCCCAACGTTCCCCTGCGCGATACACCGCCTCACGACGGAGCGAAGCTTCGCTCGAATCGGGTCACGTCCTCGGAGGTACCGGCGACCACGATCCGGTCCTCCTCGTGAACCTCGAACGTCTCGGGATCGAACTCCGAGATCGTCTCGTCGCCACGTTGGAACGCGACGATCGTACAGCCGGTCCGTTCGCGGACCGCCGCGTCGGCGATCGTGGTTCCAGCGAGCTCACCGGCGGGGAGCCGAACGACGCTGATCTGTTTGTCGTAGGCGATGACCTCCTCGTCCTCGAAAACCGTCGCTGCCAGCATCCGTCCGCTGATGGCCGCGAGCGACTGGACGTGGTCGGCGCCGGCGCGGTGAAGCTTCTCGACGTCCGCGACGTCGTTCGCTCGAACGACGATCCGAAGGTCCGGATTCAGCTCGCGAGCGATGAGCGTGGCGAAGATGGCGGTCGTGTCGTCCTCGATCGCGACGATGAACGCGGAGGCCTCCGAGACGTTCGCCCGCTCGAGTGCGTCAGGATCACGTGCGTCGCCGACGACGTCGACGACTCCCTCATCGTCGTCCTCGACGTCGAGGACGGTGAGCCGTGAGTTCGAGCCGGAAAGCCGTTGGTGGACCACCTTGCCGGTGTCGCCGTACCCCGCGAGCACGATCCGCTGGCTCGGGAACCGTCGAACGGTCGTCTCCGTCGCGTCACGAAGCGCCTCGATCCGATCGGGCGCGCCCACGACGAGGAGTCGCGTCCCCGCATCGAAGGTTCGATCGGGATCGACAGGGGTCTCGAAGTCCCCGTTGAACCACGCCCCGATCACGTTCACGCCGAAGCGATCACGGACGCGTGCGTCGCCGAAGGTCCGATCACACAGGTCACTTCCCGTCTCGACGGAGAGTTCGGCCAACTCGAACTCCTCGCCGAGGGGGATCCCCTCCTCGACGTCGGTCCGAACGGCCGTCGGGATCTCGCGAACGATGTTCTCGCCGACCAGCCGTCGCGGCGAGAGCACGTCGTCGGCGCCGGCGGCGCGATGGTACCGAACGAGATCCGAGTCGGTGATGAGGGTTACCGTTCGCACGTCAGGATCGACGTCGCGCGCCGCGAGGACGATGCTCGCGCTGATCTCGTCGCCCGCGTCGGCGACGACAGCGATCGCGGACCCGATCCGGGCGTTCTCCAGCGTCCCCGTCAGTTCGGGATCGCCGTGCACCACGGTATATCCCTCCTCGTGGCGGTCCCGTGCGGTCTCGTCGTCGGCCACGACGAGCACGTGGTCGCGACCGCGGGCATCCAGCTCGTCGATGAACGCCTCGGTCCGCGGCGTGCAGCCGCAGACGACGACGTGGTCGCGGATCTCGTCGGCCGCCTCGGGCACGGTCGGCGTGAGCGCGCTGCGAAGCCAGGGAACGGCGAAGACGTCGACCGCGGTCAGGATGAGCCCGATCCCCGAAAGCTGCATCACGATGACGAGCACGTTCATCTGGGGCGACTGCCAGGGGGCGTCCTCGCCGTATCCGGTGGTCGTGAAGCTCTGGACGACGACCTCGAGCGAGCGAAAAAGCGGCTGCGGGCGGCCCTCCCAGACGGCCATGCCGAAGTTGTACGTCAGCGTGAAAAGCGCCGTCGTGGCGACGACGAGCGCGAGGTAGTAGGCGGTCCGTCGGGAGCGAAACGCCGTCCGGGCCATGAAGAGGATGGCGGCCGCAGGGATATCACCTCTGTGGAAGGGGAACGGATCTCGGCGTGGCCGTAGGAACGAGATACCGCTGTGAAGCAGGACTTCCCGCCGTGGAGACAATTCACCGCCGTGGAGGAGGACTACCGCCGCGCTCCGCCGTGATCGAACCGGGGATACGACTGTGCGTTCCCGGACGATTTGCGGGCGACGATCTCCGCGATGGCGCTCTTTCGGCCGTCCTCGCGGACCTCCGTTCGCTCCTCGTAGTGAAGTACGGTCAGATCCAGACAGGACCGAAGCAGCTCGTTCGACGCGAGCCGAAACCGCTCGTCGCTCGAACCGAGCTCGACGTCGTCCGCCGATCGGAGGTGGTGTTCGACGAACAGGACCCCGCCGGGAACGAGCGAGCGTTTGAGATCCGGGAGGCGATCGATCGTCCGGAAGAAGCTGATCGCGACGAGCCCGTACCGCGACGTCGGAATCGGCATCGTGGAGACGTCCGCCTGGATCCAGTCGATCCGTTCCGCGACGCCCCTCTCGCGGGCCCGCGAGCGGGCAGTTCGCAATCCCGCTCGCGACTGATCGACGGCCTCGACCGAAAAGCCCGCCTCCGCGAGCGGGATCGCGTTTCGCCCCGTCCCCGTCGCGACGTCGAGGGCACGCGGTGGTCCGTCCCGTCCGGTCGTATCGGCATTCGGGACGTGGGAACCCGGAACGTCGGCATCCGGGCCCTCGACGTGGTGATCCGTATCCGCTTCCCTCTCAGCCTCGGCCTCCGGAGCTGCTCCGGCTTCCGTCCCCCGTCCAGGTGCCGCCTCGATGCAGTCGAACAGCCACGGCGAGGGCTCGGGGTCGGTCGGATACTCCTCGTTTCGAAACCGTCGTTCCCACTTTCGGTGCGTATCCTTCATGAGACGCGCGAAAGCGCCGCGTCCTTGGCGGTGTCCGCCGCGGTCGGCTCGGACTTTCGGACCTCGATGGCGGAGACCCACTTAACGCTCTCCCAGCAGTCGCGGTCGTTCCCGACCGGAACCAGCCGAGCGGGACCGCCGTGTTCGAGCGCGAGGGACTCTCCGTCGAGTTCCACCGCGAGCACCGAGTCGGCGAGACGTTCGATCGGGAACGAGCAGGCGTATCCCGAATCGAGCGCTCGAACCAGCCCGTACTCGCCCGCATCGCTCACGCCGGCTCGCTCCAGGATCGACGCGACGCGGATCCCCTCCCAACGAAGCCCCTCGGCAGTCCACCCCTCCTCGCAGACGAAGTCGTCGACGATCGATTCACGGGCGAACGATTCGAGGTCCGCACGCGTGAGCGAGAGCACGTCGTCGACGGAACCGGTGACCTCGAGCGTCCACCCGTCCGTCTCCACCTCCTCGGGAACGCCGTGCCGTTCGAGATCGTTCATCACCGGATCAACGCCGCGACGCACAAAAACGGTTCCTCCGAACCAGTGCGGTCCGGATCGTTGGCCCGATTCGATCGAAGCGCTCTCCGTGGTCGCATAAACCCTCAAACGGCCTTCAACAGCGCATCGTAGGCGTCCGCGTACGCGGCGGCGACACGTGAGGGATCGCCGCGCTCCTCTGTCGACAGAGCCGGAAGACCCGTTCGCGCCACCGGCTCGATCATCGCGGTCACCGCCTCGGTGTGCTCCTCGAGAGCGCCCTCGCGGGCGCTCCCGGAGGCGACTTCGCGTCCCCGGAGATACCGATCTCCGTCGTAGATCCGGACACGCCCTGGCGCCACGACCGCGACGGCGTCGATGCCGATCTCCTCACCGCGGGAGTACGCGTCCGACTCCGGGGAATTGGCGTCCGAACCCACGTCGATGGGGACCGCGACGTCGGCGTACGACTCCATCACGACGGGACCGTCGTGGGACCGGATCCGCCCCGCAAACCGATCGAACGTCGGGAGGTACGCCTCGCGCATGACGCGGTTGAACTCCTCGAGGTCGTGAACACGGGTCGCCTCCGCGATCGGCAACCGTCCCTCGAGATCCTCCGGGATCAGACCGGCCTCCTCGGCCGCACCGTTCACCACGAACCGGGCGTCGCCCGGTTCCTCGACGCCGCCGACCCGGTCACAGAGGAACGTCCGATCGGAGTCGCCGAGCATCCCGGTTCGGCCCGGAGTCGGTCGCCAGAGCCGATGAACCGGGTTGATCGACTCGGGGGGGACGGGCGTCGTGGTCAGTCCGCGGGAACTCGCCGCGGCGAGCCGTTTCGCGTCCTTTCCGTAGAGCCGGCCGTCCGCGGTGGCGCGGCGGTAATCGTCGTGATCGAACCAGCGATCGTTTCCGGCCCGCGGCTTCACGCCGACGGGCTCCCGGCCGCGCTCGGCGAGGTGAGCGAGGAGTCCGACCGAGAAGGTCGTCTTACCGGCGTCGACGCGCGATCCGCCCGCGACGAGGAGCCGAAGGTGGTCGCCACCGGATCGGCGATTGCGGTCCTCGACCGGGAGGTCGCCGCCACCGGTCACGTCCGATCGCCGTCCTCGACCGCGAGGCCGTAATAGCCAGGTCCGTTCTCCTCGAGCGGCTCGCCGATCACCAACTCGTCCGCGTTCTGCATGATCCAGGGGATCGCCCAGTCGACGAGGACCGCCTCGGCCCCGTCGTCGATCTCGGCGTCGGGTTCGAGACCCTGGAGGAGCCTGGCGATCTCGGGCACCGTGTACATCAGGTCCGGGTCGAGCAGCTCCTCGGCCGTGTAGAACTCGCAGGGATAGGTCGTCTCGAAGGCGTCCTTGGAAGTGGGCATGTCACCGAATCCGCCCGCGCGGGCCCTAAACGACACGGTCGAGGCCCGGCGAGAGGGTCACGAAGGGCCACGGTCGAGGCCCGACGTGACCGTCTCGACTCGGTGGCGCGATCGAGACCGGGGACCAGCCGAGACGCGGGACTGCTCGAGCGTCGAGTCCGCAAAAAACTCGGGATTCGATCGCGGGTCGCGGGGCGCTCCCGTCTCGCGAGCGACTACTCGAAGCGCGGCACGACGTTGTCGTAGTTGTCGGCGACGTCGTCCCAGTCGACGACCTCGAAGAACGCGTCGATGAACTCGCCGCGTGCCGGGCCGTAGTCGTGGTAGTAGGAGTGTTCCCAGACGTCGAGCGCGAGGATCGGGTGGGCGCCCCACAGCGCGCCCTGGTCGTGTTTGTCGACCTTGACGTTGCGAAGCTGCTTTGCGACCGGATCGTAGACGAGCAGGGCCCACCCGCCGGCGGCGCCCGCGGCGGCCTCGAACTCGGCCTTCCAGGCCTCATAGGAGCCGAAGTCCTCGGCGATGCGGTCGGCGAGTTCGCCGTCCGGCTCGCCGCCGCCGTTCGGCGACATGTTGTTCCAGAACAGCGTGTGGAGGTAGTGACCGCTGCCGTTGTGGGTCACGTTGCCGAGCGCGCCGGCGGTGCTGCCGTGATCGCCGCTCTCGCGGTTCTCGGCGAGCGTCTCCTCGGCGGCGTTGAGCCCGTTTACGTACCCCTGATGGTGGGTATCGTGGTGCCAGGTGAGCACCTGCTCGGAGATGTGCGGTTCAAGTGCGTCGTAGTCGTACGGAAGCGGATCGAGTTCGTGGTCGCTCATGTGTTTCACCCACATCATGGATCGATCGCGGGGCTGTTAAAGATTGAGGAAACGCACGGTAACGTGTCTCGTGGCCGTGAAATTCGGAACGGGATCAGGTCCGCTTCGAATTCACAGAACAGGTCCGTTTTGAATCCAAACACGAGCGCCGCGCGGCGCGAAACTGCGCGGCGCGAAACTGCGTCGCGCTTCGTACGGTGGGACTGGGATTCGAACCCAGGAAGCCGTGAGGCTACCTGCTTTCAAGGCAGGCGCAATGGGCCGCTCTGCCATCCCACCATGGATCGTGATTCGCCCCAGTTCCGTCATCGGTTCCATCCGTTCGCAAGCGGAAACGGATGGTGAACTTCCGGCCATTCCACGCACGATCGAACGGTGCCGGAACCGCCGGAATTCACCGCCATGGGGCGTGTCCGGATGAATAATCCGGACAAAGTTGAAGGTGTCGTTGTGACCGACACGATCGAGACATGACCGATACGATCCGACTACGGTCCCGACTCGATCACTGGCGACGTCTCGGACGGCTGTTCACAGACCGGCGGCGTCCTCGATGGCGTCCGTGAGCGTCCTGATCGACTCGACGGTGTGTTCGCCCATGTGTCCGATCCGGAACGTCTTCTCGCCGAGCGCCGACCCGTATCCGTTCGAGAAGACCATGTCGTGGCGCTCGGAGACGGTTTCGATCGTCCCGGCGACGTCGATGTCTTGGGTGTTCGCGATACAGCTCACCGTCTGTGACTCGTAGCCCTCCTCCGGGAACAGATCGAAGTGGTCGCGAGCCCACTCGCGGGTGTACTCGGCCATCTCGCGGTGGCGACGGTCACGCTCGTCGTGGCCCTCCTCGAGCATGTACTTCATCTGTTTGCGGTAGGCCAACATGATCGGGATGGCCGGCGTGGAGTGGGTCTGGCCCTTCCGATCGTAGTAGTCGAGCGAGCGCTGGAACCCGCCGTACCACGAGGCGGAGTCCTTCTCGAGTTCGCGCTCGTAGGCGTCGTCGCTGACGACACAGACCGCGAGTCCCGGCGGCATGGCGAACGCCTTCTGGACGGAGGTGAAGATCACGTCGATGCCGTGGGCGTCGATGTCGACGGAGTCGCCGCCCAGCGCGGAGACAGCGTCGACGATGAAGTAGGTGTCCGGGTAGTCGGCGACGACGTCGCCGATCTCCTCGACGGGGTTGCGGACGCCGGTCGAACTCTCGTTCATGACGCAGGTGACGGCGTCGTAGTCCGTCTCGCTCCGCTCGAGGGCGGCTCGTACGTCCTCCGGCTTTACGGCCTGGCCCCACTCGTACTCGAGCGTGTCGACCGACTTGCCGAGGCGTTCCGCAACGTTCGCCTGCCGTTCGCTGAAGCTGCCGCAGGTCGTACAGAGGACGTCCTCGTCGACGAGGTTGAGGATCGAACTCTCCATGAACTCGGTACCCGATCCCGTCAAAACGATCACCTCGTGGTCGGTGTCGAGGAACTCCTTCGTATCCTCGACGATGGTCGTATACAGGTCCGTCATCCGATCCATCCGATGGCCGAACGTCGGCTCACACATCGCCTCGATGACGTCCTCGCGAACCTCCGTCGGCCCCGGAATGTACAGCGTCTTGTCGGGATAGTCGCCCGTGTACTCGCGTTTCTGGGTCACACAAACCACCTGATACTGTATAGCGAGTTTCGAGCGGGTATCATCCTTTTCATACCGCACCGCGAGGCGACGATTCGGACGCCACCCGTCCCACTTTTGTGATCGATCCTTTCGCCTCGTGATCGACGCTCCAGACTCGTGATCGACGCCCCATTTTAAGGGACGTCGCATCAAGCGCCGAATATGACGACGAATTCGGTATCGGAACTCCGATACATAACTCAATCGGAAAGTCGAGCGAGGACGCTCGTGATCCTCTCGGAGGCGGGAGAGCTCGAGCGGGCCGAACTGGAGTCCCGGCTCGATGCGTCACACAGAACCGTCGTGCGTGTCGTGAAATCGCTACGGGAGCGAGGATATCTCCGTGAAACCGACGGATCGCTCCGGCTGACCCCGTTCGGGTCCCACGTCGCCGACGAGCTCGATGGATTCCTCGAGACGACGGACCTCGCGGTCACCTTCAGGCCGCTTCTCCGTCACGCGCCGCCCGCGCTCGAGACCATCGATCTCGAGGACCTGGAGGGCGCGGAACTGCTCGTCGCCTCGGAGTCGGATCCGTTCAGCATCCTCGATCGAATACTCACGCTTCGATCGGAGGCGACCCGGATTCGGGAGGTCGCACCGGGCGTTCAAAAGGAGAGCGTCGACCAGCTCGCAGAGCGGATACGCAGCGGGGAGGACATCGACGTCGAGGCCGTGATCCCACGGCAGGCGGGCGATATCGCGGACTCGAGGACGGAGTACCGCGATGGTCACGCGGTGGCGACCGACTCGGACGACGTCGACATCTACGTCCACCCCGACCAGATGTCGTTTTTCGCGGGAGCCGCCGACGGGACGGCGATGGTCTCGGTGTCGAGGAACGAACGGCCGTACGCGCTCGCGATCTCCGAAAATCCCGCCCTCAGAGCCACGGTCGAGTCGATATTCGAGACGTACCGCGAGCAGTCGACGCTGAAGACCCCGGGGTGAGGGTCGATCGGGACGATCACGACCCCGCGTCAGGGGTTGTCGTTACGTCATCGGGTGACACTTTGTACCGTCGCATCGATCGTGGATCGACGATGCGATCGCAAGCAGTCGACGGCATACTTCAGGTGCTGGCCGACCGATACCGACGATCGGTGGTGCGATATCTGGCGGACGAATCCGACGGTGTCGCGTCCGCGGGGGAGATCGCGGGCCACCTCGCCTCGCAAGGGGAGATGCCACACGAGGACGCGTTGATCAACCTCGAACACGTCATCCTCCCGACGCTGTCCGAACGCGGGATCGTGGAGTACGACGCGGACACGGAGGAGGTTCGGTATCAGTCCCACACGCTCGTCGAGGAGCTTCTGGACACCCTCGACCGGGAGTAATCTCGACGTCAACTACACCGCCGTCTTCACCGTCGACTACACCGCCGTCTTCACCGTTGAGTTCACCGCCCACGCCTCAACGGTTCCAGGGAGCGTAGTCCCGGTCGATTATCCGGTGTTCTCGCTCCAGCGCGTCGATCCGAGCCACCTGTCCGTCGTCGAGTGCGAGATCCAGGGCCGCCAGGTTCTCCCGCTGGTGTGCGGGGGTGGCGGCCTTCGGGACGGCCGCGACGTTCTCCTTCGAGAGCAGCCACGCGAGGCTGACCTGTGCGGGGGTAGCGTCGCATTCCTCCGCGATCTCCCGGATGACGGGCACGTCGTAGACCCGACCGCGGGCGATCGGGCAATACGCGACGAGCCAGTGGTCGTGGCGCGCGGCGTACTCCTGGAGGTGTTCCTGTTGCAAGAGCGGATGCATCTCCACCTGGTGGGCGAAAAGCGGTCCGTCGAGCACCTCGCGGGCGCGGTCGAGCTGGTCGGGCTCGAAGTTGCTGACGCCGACGTTTCGAACCGCGCCCCCCTCGCGAAGCTCCTCGAAGGCGCCGAGGGTCGTCTCGGGGTCATAGAGGTCAGCCGGCCAGTGGACGTACAGCAGGTCGACGTAGTCGGTTCCGAGCCGATCGAGGCTGCCCTCGACGCCCGCGATCACGTCCTCGCGCGTCGGACCGGGTTTCTCCTCGTGAACGGACTTCGTCGCCAGGAAGACGTCCTCGCGGTCGACGTCCGAGGCCGCGATCCCCTCGCCGACGTACTCCTCGTTCCCGTAGACCTCCGCCGTGTCGACGTGACGATACCCCGCCTCGAGGGCGCTTCGAACGTTCTTCGTCCACTGCGCCGCGTCGTCGTCCGAATACGTGCCGAGGCCGATTCGGGGAAGGGTCTCGTCCATGTGGGTCGTGGTGTTCATTCGCACATCACTCTTCCGGCGATCGCTCACTCTACCAGCGATCGGCGTGCGGGGCCCGAAGGGTCCCGGAGCAACTCACGCCCGAACGCGAACGACGTGACCGCCGCAACCGCACTGTTCGACGTACTCCCACTCGATGGCCTCGCCGATCTCAGCCGCCTCCAGCGCGTCGAAGAGGTACTCCGAGGGGTGCCCGTGTGCGCCGTGGGTGACGAGATTGACGTGGTTTCCGGGTGCCGTATGCTCGATGGCGTCGATGGCCTGTTCGACCACGAGCGATCGCGATTCGGCGTGCTCGGGCTTCTCGAGGTTCGCCGACCAGGAGTTGTCGTGAACCCGGTCGGTCACCGGTTCGGCGTCGTGGTCGTGGTCGGCGTCGTGATCATGATCCGTGTCGTGATCGCGGTCGGCGTCGACGCCCGGCTCGCCCTTGCGTGTGGTCTCGGACATGGGTCTCACCACGAACTACCGGCGGAACGGACAAGTCCGGCCGGGCGAACATGTCCGAAACACCTCCCGGAGAGACGAACTCGACGAGTCGGTTCAAGCCGTCTCGTCCGCCAGCCAGTCGAGTTGCGCCTCCAGCTCCCGACGCCGCTGGCGGTCGATCACGGTCGCATCGAGGAGGTCGCCCACGACCGCGACGTCGAGCGCGAACGTCGTCGTGGCCTCGACCTCGGTCCCGTCCGCCACCGACGACAGCGAGTAGGACGTGACCATCTCCTCGAAGATGCCCTCGCGCTGTTCGTAGGCGAAGGCCGCATCGGCGTGAGGTTTTTCGAGGGCGTCCGTGTCGACGCGCTCGAGCGTCAACTCGATCGTGGCGATCCCGACCGCGTTCGCGACCTCGATCCGGTCGCCGTCGACGGCGACCTCGTCGAATCCGGCGGCGGTCATGAAGGGACCGACGTCGGTCATCGCCTCGGCGATCGTCTCCGGATCCGAATCGATCGTTCGGGTGACGGTGACTGAGTGCATGGGTGTGGGGATGGACGCCCGGTTCGACCATCGAGCCGATCGCGGGCATCGGGAGATCGAGACGATCTCCGGCCGTCCGCATAAATCCCTCCGAGCGGAACCACCGTACGCCCTCGTGCGAACGTATTCGTCGTCGAGGGGCGCTCGCGCTCGTCGTCGAGGAACGCTCGTGCCGTCACGATCCGATCGAACATCTTCGGCGAAATAGTCACTCCCTCGCGAGCCCCCATCTCGAACATGGAGGCCGAACCGGCGGTTCTCGCGGAGACGGGTGCACCCACCGGACGACCGACGGAGACGCTCGACGCCCGCGACCTGCCGCCGCCACAGCCGTTGAAGAACACGCTCGAGCGGTTGCCCGATCTGTCCGGGGAAACCGTCCTGGTGCAGTTCAACGATCGGGCGCCACAGCACCTCTACCCGAAACTGGCGGATCGCGGCTACGAGTACGGAACCGCGGAGACGGACGACGCCGTGGTGACCGCCATTTGGCGACCGTAGGGCGCCCCACGCGTCGGCGTCGACGGACGCCGGACAGCAACCTCTACGTCGAACATGTTCGCCAACACGTTGAATGGGGCAACGCGTTTAGGTTCGCCTAAGATGGTGTCCGTCTCACTCACGCTCGACGTCCCGACGCGCGCATGGATCGGCGATCTCTCCCGGGAGTTTCCGGATGCCCGGTTTCGGATTCGATCGGCACAGTCGTGTGACGACGTCGGCGTCGGATTCGTGGAGGTGTTGACTACGGACTCCGACCCCGACGCGATCGTCGAGCGCATGGAGGCCTACGACGAGGTCTACACCGTCGAGGTCTTCCAGCGCGGCGCCGACCGGGCGCTCATCCAGCTCGAGGCCGACGATCCGCTCCTGCTTCGCGTTCTCGATCGGACCGGGGTGCCGATCGAGATGCCCTTCGAGATCGTCGACGGCGAGGTGGACTGGGAGCTGACGACGACGAGGAACCGCCTGTCCACGCTCGCGGACGAGCTCGAGCGGTCGGACATCGGCTTCATGGTCGAACACATCTGGGAGAGCGTTCAGTTCGATCGGATCCTCACGGAGCGACAGGCCGAAGTCGTCGCGACGGCGATCGACCTCGGGTACTACGACTCGCCGCGGGGCTGTACCCAGGGCGAGCTGGCCGACGAGCTGGAGATGGCGAAGTCGACGTGCTGTGAGATCCTCCACCGGGCCGAAGAGCGGATGATAAAGCAGTTCGAGGACGGCGACCAGCCGGCCTTCACCCAACCCAAAAAACACGCCTGAGTCGCCTCGGAGACGAGCTCCCGTCCGTTCGTGATCGACTTTATGGTTCGCCACCCCGAATCTCGTCGTGATGGTCTCCAATGGAGACGCCGCTCCGAGTTTCACCGCAACGATCGGCACGAGTGACCACGAATCGTTCGACCTCGAGGACGCCCTCGGAGACGGTCCCGTCGTGCTCGCGTTCTTCCCCGGCGCGTTCACCCCGCCGTGTACGAACGAGATGATCGCTCTCCAGGATCGACTCGAGGCGTTCGACGACGCCGGCGCGCGCATCCTCGGCGTGAGCGCCGACTCGCCGTTCTCGCTCGGCGCCTTCCGCGAGGAACACGACCTCGAGTTCGACCTGATAAGCGACATGGGCCGCGAGGCGATCCGGGCTTTCGACCTCGAGATCGACATCGCCGACCTCGGGCTACACGGGATCGCGAACCGGGCCGTCTACGTGCTGGATGCGGACGGCACGGTCGTCTACGACTGGGTCGCCGACGATCCGACGAACGAGCCCGACTACGAGGCGGTGCTCGAGGCCGTCCGATCGGCCTGAGACGGCGTCGTCGATCGTACGTGAGAAGAGATCTCGACGTTCTTTGACGGACGGTTCGAGACGTCCGGGTGGATCGCGGTCGATGGAAGATCGGGTCGGCCGTCGGCCGGTGGAAGATGGTCGGCTACCAACCGATCAGCGATCGGCGCGCGCTCGCGCCGCGAGGAGGGTCCCGATCAGCGCAAGAACCGCCGTCACGGCGCCGAATCCCGGCGCCGAGGCCTGAGAGGATCCGGAGCCGGCGGCGTCATCGGAATCGCCGTTCGCGCTCGACGTCGGCTCGAAGGTCACCTCGAACCCCTCGAGCGACGTCCCGGGCTCCCACCGGAGGGACTCTGGTTCGCCCTCCTGCTCGGCGCCACCGGAATCCGCCTCCGGCGTCACGCCGCTCGCGGCGTACCCGTCGGGAGCCGTCACGACGAAGGTGCGATCGGACTCGAACCCGCTCGCGAACGGTTCCGTGAGGACGATCGAGTCGTCCTCGAGTGCGGCCAGCCCGCTCCAGCGCACCGATAGCGCGACGGTCCCGACCTCCGAGCTCTCCTGGTTGCTCACGTCGATCGACCCGTCGGAGACGCGCATCTCGCGGTCCGTCTCCGCCGCCGTGTCGTTGGCGACGGAGGCCATTCGCGACTCGAAGCGGTCGCGAAGCGCCGACCGCGCGTCCGTGTCGTTCGCGAGCGCTCGGAAGGCGTCCCGCTCGTCGTCGTCACGCAGATCGTAGGTCGACACGAGGGTGACCGTGGCGTCGCCGTTCTCCTCGAGTTCGACGACGAACGCCGGACTTCCGTCGTGGTCTGCGGCCGCAGCACCTCCGGTCGCACCGGCGAGCAGGCCGGAAACGACGACGGCCGCCAGACACGCGGACGCGATCCGGGACGCCGCGATCATCGCGAGATCTCGGACGGATAGGCGGTCACCGGTCGATCGACGCCGAACGCCGACCGGTCGGTCTCGGATCGCGAGTTGGAGTTAGATCCCCCTCGATTCATCGATTTCCTCCCGCACTACCGCGATCGGAACCGCCGCTCGATCCGGCCGATCCGCCGGAACCTCCGGCGCTACCGCCGTCGTCGCCGTCGGACTCGGTCGAGTCGTCACTCGTGGACTCGGTCGAGTCGTCCGACCCGTCGTCGGAATCACTCGAGTCGTCGGTGCCGTCCTCGGAACCGTCAGAATCGGCCGGTCCGTCGGCATCATCGGGACGGCCGGATTCGTCGGGAGCGTCGCCGCGGTCGGAGGCACCCTCGTCCGTGGCGGTTCCGGCTTCGTCGTCGGCGTTCTCCCGTTCGTCGCTCTCCTCCATCCCCTCCTCGGAATCGTCGTCGCCATCGTCACGTCCGGGGAGGTTCTCCGGCGGACCGGCGTCGCCCGGCGGACCCGCGTGTGCCGGCGGGCCGGCGATGTTGCCAGCGACTTCCGAGGCGTTGCCGCGCAACTCGCTCGCGTTGTTCTGCAGTTCCCGGATCGCGGTCGCGTTCACGCCGCGCTCCTCGAGCAGCTCGTCCGGCAGTCCCGCGGCGGATTCGGCGGTCTGGTTCGACGTGCGCTCGATGTTGCGAAGTTGTGCCGCGATCTTCGCGTTCCGCGAGCGGTATTCACCTTCGGAGATCTCGCCCTCCTCGCGCATCTCGCGGAGCTCCTCCTGTCGTTCCCGGAGTTCCTCGACGCGTTCGGAGTCGTTTTCGATCGCGTCCGCGATCACGTCCGCACGCTCGCCGTCGGTCTGTGCGCGTGCGATACGGAGCCCGAGCGCGCGGGATTCGATCTCACCGTCGAGTTCGGCCTCCTGGACGCCGATCGCGCCCGAGAGGAACTGGCCGGGCGGGATGTCCTCGACGTCGGTCTCGTTACCGTCGTCCGTCTCGTTCGTCGTATCGTCCGAGTCGTTGGCGGTCTCGGTTCCGTTGGTGGTGTCGCTTGACTCGGTTTCGTTCGTCTCGGTTCCGTTCGTCTCGGTATCGTTCTCCGTGGTCACCTGTTCGACCGTGCTTCCGGGCGCGTCGACGGCCTGGGCGTTCGCGCCGTCCATGGCCGCCGCCGCGGCCGGTGCGGCCCCGACGGTCGAGACGACCAGGACGAACGCGATCACGAGCGTGCTGAGTCGGTTCATCGCGTTCGGTCCAATGAGCGTGGAGAACTTATAAAGGCGAGACCGTGAATCCGGATTTCGAACGGTTAAGCCGGATTTAATCCGGATTAAATCGTCCGTTCACCCGCGCTTCCGGCAAACGAGCGGATCGAGCCGGCGTTTCGACGAACGTATATATACCGTGAGATCGAACTTTCCGAGTATATCCGGCGCGCGTCACGTTTCGGCTCGACGGGAACGCCGCCGACATGGGGGAAGCAAACCAAAATGAGGCCCACGAACCGTTCCGAGCGGGCGAACCACCCTCGTCCCGGTGAGGGGAACGCCTCGCAGACTCGGCGCCGATCCGGCTCGAGCGGTTCGCACGGAGCGACCGTCCTCGTCGTCGACGAGGATCATCACGCGGATCGGTACGCGATGTGGCTCTCGAAGACGTACACGGTTAGAACCGCGAGCACGCGCGATGAGACGCTCGCGGTGCTCGACGCGAGCGTGGCGGTCGTGTTGCTCGGGTACGGGCTGGATGGAGACCTCAAACGCGACGTCGTGGCCGCGGTCGAGGAGACGTCCTCCGCCTGTAAGATCGCGCTCGTCTCGACCGAACGCGAGGCGATCGCGGACGCGGCGGTCGCTCACCACGGAACGATCACGAGGCCCGTGACCGAGGACGCCGTTTCGACCACGGTCGCCCGCCTCCTCAGACGCGCCGTCTATCACGACGCCCTCCGGACCTATTACGGGGTGACGGCCCGGATGAGCGCCTACGAGATCTCCGACGGCGAGACCGATCGCCGATCGGATCCGGACTACGAGCGGCTGCGGAGGCGTCGATCGGAGGCGATCGATCGGATCGAGGAGCTTCAGGCGGCGCTTTCGGCCGACGACAAGCGTGCGGTGCTCGACGCGTTGACCGCCGAAGCGACGCTTCCGGCCCGGCCCGACGACTCCTCGGTGAAGACGCGAAAACACCGCCCGGATTCCTGTCGCGAGTGCGGGCTCGAGTGGGGCATCGATCACGGCGGGGACGTCGGCGACGGCTACCTCTCGCTTGGAGCCTACACCTGGAAGTGTCGACGCTGTGGGTCGGTCCAGTCCGTTCCGAACCCCAACAATCGCTCGCTCGCGCGGCGTCGATACTGAATCGGCGTGTTTTGTGTCCGTCGCTCAGTCGTCTCCGAGTATCCCGCGGTGGGTCATCCGCTCGGGATCGAGCACCTCGTCGGCCTCCTCCTCGGTGAGGTAGCCCTCCTCGACGGCGACCTCGCGGACGGTCTTGTCCTCGGCGAGGGCCTTCTTTGCGACCTTCGATGCCTTGTCGTAACCGATGGCGGGGTTGAGCGCCGTCGCGAGCGCCATCGAGCGGTCGACCTGCTCGGCGCAGTACTCCTCGTTGGCCTCCAGCTTTGCGACGAACTTCTCGCCGAACGTTTCCACGGCGTTGGCGAGCAGCGCCGCGGACTCGAGGAAGCTGTGGGCCACCACCGGCTTGTAGAGGTTCAAGTCGATCTCGCCGCGGGCGGCGCCGGCGGAGATCGTCGCGTCGTTGCCGATCACGCGCTTGTGGACCTGGTTGACCGATTCCGCGACGACCGGGTTGATCTTGCCGGGCATGATCGACGAGCCGGGCTGGTTCTCCGGCTGTTCGATCTCGCCGAGGCCGTTTCGCGGGCCGGAGGCGAGAAGCCGGAGGTCGTTCGCGATCTTGTTCATCGATCCGGCGACCGTGCGCAACGCGCCGTGGGCCTCCGACATGGCGTCGTGGGCGGCCTGCGCCTCGAAGTGGTTGTCGGCCTCGCGGAAGGTCGTGTTCGTCTCCTCGGAGATGTACTCGGCGGCGAGTTCCGGGAACTCGGGGTGGGTGTTGAGGCCGGTCCCGACCGCGGTCCCGCCCAGCGCCAGCTCGCGAAGGTGCAGCTGGACGTCGCCGACGCGTTTGATCCCGTGTTCGATCTGCGAGCGGTAGCCGCCGAACTCCTGACCGAGCCGGATCGGCGTCGCGTCCTGGAGGTGGGTCCGTCCGGTCTTCACCACGCCGTCGAACTCCGCTTCCGCCTCCGAGAGGGACGTATGGAGGGTCTCGAGGGCGGGAACGAGGTCCTTCTCGAGCGCCTCGAGCGCGGCGACGTGCATCGCCGTCGGGATGACGTCGTTGCTCGATTGGCCGTAGTTGACGTGGTCGTTCGGGTGGACCACGCGGTCGCCGATCTCCGCGCCCGTGATCTCGGCCGCGCGGTTGGCGATGACCTCGTTCGCGTTCATGTTCGAGGAGGTCCCCGACCCGGTCTGAAAGACGTCGACGGGGAACTGGTCGTCGTGTTCCCCGGCGATGACCTCGTCTGCGGCCTCGACGATCGCGGCCGCGACGTCCTCCTCTATCAACCCGAGATCACGATTCGCGCGCGCGGCGGACTTCTTGACGATGCCGAGCGCGCGGACGAACCGCCGCCCGAAGGTGATCCCCGAGATGGGGAAGTTCTCGACCGCACGCTGGGTCTGGGCGCCCCAGTAGGCGTCCGCCGGCACCTGCATCTCTCCGAGGCTGTCCGATTCGATCCGGTGATCGTCTTCCATGCCCATGGGTTCTCGCGTGGAGCGCGTAAAAGCTACTGAAAGCCGCTGACGTCCCCGCCGATCGTTGTTCGACACCGTCTCCGCCCCGACGTCACTCCTCGACCGGGAGGTGTCCGGCCTCGCGAAGCCGATCGTCGAGGGCGCCGTCGCCGCGGTCGGCGTACTCCGAGGGCGTGTAGGTCTGCATCTCCATCGCGTGGATGTCGGTCGTCATGTGCTCGTCGAGGGCGTCGTAGACGCGCCGGTGTTGGGCGACGAGCGGTTCCCCCTCGAAGGCGGGCGAGACGACGACCGCCGCGTAGTGATCGTCCTCGTCCTCGTCGTCGTGAACGCGCGGGCGCGTCACCGCGGCGACTGCGTCCGGGATCTCCGCCTCGATCAGGTCGGCGATCGCGTCGAGTTCCATATCGGACTCCGCGGGCGCCGCGGTAATAAGGACCGTGCTACCGAAACGGAGTCCGACGACCGATCGAGCGTGGTTCGACCGATCGGCGATGCGATGAACGTGCCGTCGAAGCGGCGATCGGACGGCCTCGAAGCGGCGATCCGGCCGAGCGATTTAAGTATCGACGACGGCCCCCTATCGACATGGAAATCGTGACCGACGAAGACGTCGATCCGGTGGAGGCGGTCGAGGGCGTCCACTTGACACAGGAGGCCGCCGGCGACAGGATAAGCGTCCAGGGCTACTACTTCGAGCCGGGCTCGGAGGTCCCCGAACACAGCCACGAACACGAACAGGCCGGAGTGATCACCGCCGGGACCCTCACGTTCGTGATCGAGGGTGAACGACGGCTCGCCCACGAGGGCGACTCCTACGTCATTCCGGGCGGGGAAACCCACGCCGCCATCAACGAACAGGACGTCCCCGTCGAGGGGTATGACCTCTTCTCGCCGCCGCGTCTCGATCCCGACTGGCAGGAGTGACGCACGCCACGCGAGCGAACATGTTCGCAGGGGGTTTCCAGCGGCCGGGAATCATCGCGGACCCTATCCCCTCCCACCGGGTAGTACCACTCGTCCCATGACCGAACGCGAACGCACGCTCACGGACCGCACCCTGGACCGCCGAACGTACCTCGCCGCGACCGCGTCCGTCGGGGCGACGATGCTCGCCGGCTGTTCGGGCGGGAGCGGCGACGGCGGGAACGGTGGAAACGGTGGCGGCGGGAACGGCGGAAATGGCGAGAGCGGTGGTAACGGTGGCGGCGGGAACGGCGGCGGAGACGAGTACCTCTCGGAGGAGCCGAACTACGACGGCTGGTTCGAGGGCGTCAGCAACTACGAGGGCACCCTCGACCGCCGCGACGCCGACAGCGTCACGATCGAAGTCGGAGCGGGCGACGGGCTCTCGTTCGCTCCGCCGGCCGTCGCCGTCTCGAGCGACACGACGATCGTCTGGGAGTGGACCGGACAGGGCGGCCAGCACAACGTCGCCGCCGACGGGGGCGAGTTCGAGTCGGAGACGACCGGCGAGTCCGGCCACACCTTCGAGCAGACCCTCGATCCGGGCACCTACAAGTACGTCTGTACGCCCCACGAGGCCGTCGGCATGAAGGGCGCCATCGTCGTGGAGTGACGGCCCCCTTCGTCGAATGAAGGGCGCCGTCGCCGTCGAACCGACCCGTAAATACTTACCAACACGAACACATCGGCCGATAGCGACACTCGATCGCAGGACGCTCGATCGAAGGGAGGACGAAACATGACACAGGCTCGCCTCGTCGTCGAGATGCCCGAGGGACCGTGGGTCGCGGACGTCTCGCGGGCCCATCCCGACGCCACGTTCCAGGTACTCGCCGCGCTTCCGGGCGACGGACCGGGATTCGCGCTCGTGTGGATCTCCGCGCCGGACCTCGACGCCGTGCTCTCGGACATGCACGACCACCCCGTGCTCTCGGAGCTGTCGGTGATGCAGCGGACCGAAAGCGAGGCCACCGTGCAGTTCGAGACCTCCGCGCCGATGCTACTGATCGCCGCCAAGCGGTCCGGAATCCCCATCGAGATGCCCATCGAGATCCGCGACGGGGAGGCGACGATCGACGTGACCGGGGCCCACGACCGCCTCTCACAGCTCGGCCGCCAGTTTCAGGAGCTGGACATGGACTTCCGCGTGGAGTACATCCAGGAACGGCTCCAGCCGAGCCAGATACTCACGGAGAAACAGCGGGAGCTGCTTCTCACGGCCGTCGAGTGCGGCTACTACGACACCCCCCGCGAGTGCTCGCTGACGGACCTCGCGGAGACGGTCGGGATCGCGAAATCCACCGCGAGCGAGACGCTTCACCGCGCCGAGGAGGAGGTCATAAAACGGTTCGTCGACGACCTCCCGCCGCGAGTCGACGTCGATCCGGCAGCCGACACGACCGACGAGGACGGGGCGGTCGACGAGTCCGACGCCGTTGACGGGGACGAAGCCGACGACGAGGGTACCGAACCGGCCGGGTCCGAACGGAACGTGAACCCGGAGGCCTGAGGACGAATTCGTCCGAATCACCTACAACACGACGCCGTTGGACGCCCACGACACGGCGCTATAACACGACGCGTTCGACGTCGCCGTGACCGGCGCGCCGGACGACGGCGCGGACGAGGTCCTGCACGCCGGCGAGGTTGTCCGAGTCGCCGTCGAGCACCAGGAGCTTGCCGTCCGCACCCTCCTCGATCACCCCGCAGTCGAGGCCGGCGATCTCCGCGCCGTTGACCGTCGCCATCCGGAGGACCGCCGCCGCCGGAACGTCCGCCAGCTTGGCCGCGAACTCCATCTCGCGGAACATCGACGGCGAGTTCAACATGACGTTGTCCGTTCCGAGCGCGACGGTCGTCCGTTCAGCGAGCTCTCGGATCGGCGGGACCCCCACGTTCGTGACGAGGTTCGACCGCGGACAGACCACGACCGGCGTGTTCCGGTCCTCGATGCGGTCGAGGTGAAGCTCTCCCGCGTGGACCATGTGGACGAGGAAGTCCGGATCCAGGTCGATCGCCGGGTTGACGTCGAGGTCGTCACGCTCGCCGGCGTGGATCGCGAACGGCTTTCCCGCCTTTCGGGCCGCGTTGCGCGCCTCGTCGAAGTCGCCGTCGCGGGCGCCGGAGGCACCATACCCGTCCGCGACCTCGAGGACCTCGCTCCCGCCACGACCCAGGATCACCGACTCGACGTCGCGCGCCCCGATCGACTCCGCACCGCCGCGTCCGGCCAGGGCGTCACGGAGCGCGGCGACGCCCTCGCGGCCGCCCTCGCGGAACTCGAGGAACGCGCCCGTTCCGGTCGACTCCATGAATCGGAGCGACCTGGCCATGGCCTCGACCGTCTCCTCGCGGCTCGCCGACCGGAGGAGGCGGTGCTTGAGCCCGTCCGGCGGCGCGACGAGCTCGTCGAGCGAGAGGCCGCCGCCCGCCTCCTTGGCGATCGAGTCGCCGATGTGGGTGTGGGCGTTGACGAACGCGGGCACGATCACGTCGTCGCTTTCGGTCTCGACCTCCTCGATGGCGACGATCTCGCCGTCGGCGATCACGACCCGTCCCTCGACCGGCGTGAACTGTCGGCCGCGGAGGATCGTCCCTTCGACGTGCATACCCGAGGAGACCACCCGGCGTGGCTTGAAGGTCACGACCCGTGATCGGCCGGCGAGTCGAACGGTCCGCGGGCCGAGTCGAACGGTCGGTAAGGGGAATCACTCGGACTCGAACTCGTCGAGCGTGGCGGCCATGCCGTGGCGGACGTCGCTGACGAGCGAGTCCACGTCCAGTTCGAGGACGTCCGCGGCCGCTCGCCCGACGCGGTCCGTGAGCGGCTCCGGACAGTAGACGCCGAGGCGCCACTGGTTGTGCTGGGCCGTCCGCAGCGCCGAGACGAGCGGCGACTGTTCCTCGAGACGTCGGATCTCGCCGTTGACCGTGACGCGCGAGGTCGACTCGCGCATCGATGGCTCCGGCGGAACGTCGAGGATCACCGCCCGTTCCCGCTCGACTCCGGCGATCGACGCGATCTCGGTCTCGAGCTCTCGGACGCGCTCGTGATCGGCGTCGTGTATCTCCTCCGGGACGTCGTCGTATTCCGCCCACATGGCCCGCTTGTAGAGGTCGCGCTCGTCGAGCCGGCGGACGAGGGGACGCGTCCCGTCGTTGGCGCGCAACGCGACGAGCAGTTCGGGGTCGTCCATCCGGCGGACTGCCTCGGCCGTGACGTCCGGCGCCCGGAGGAGCCGCGCCGTCGCCCGGCGCAACATCGCCTTCGAGATGCGGGCGACGTGATGGGTGTAGACGACCGGGTTCATGAGCGCACGCGCGAGAAGTAGACTCTCCGCGGTCTGAACGTTTCCCTCGTCGAGCACGAGGGTGTCGTCGCGGAAGGTCAACTCCCGGACCAGCCGGCCGGTGTCGATGGTTCCGTAGGGGACTCCCGTGTGGTGAGCGTCGCGAACGAGATAGTCCATCCGGTCGACGTCGAGCTCGCCGGAGACGAGCCCGCCGTATCGTCCTTCACCCGCCACGAGGCCGGCGACGCGATCCGGATCGAGGCCGTGATCGCGAAGCACGTCACCGACGTCGCCCGCCGCGAGCAGCTCGTCGACGTCGTCGTGGTACTTGCCGGTGTGTCGATGAAGCAGCGACTCGACGTTGTGACTGAAGGGCGCGTGGCCGACGTCGTGGAGGATCGCGGCCGCCTCGATCCGGTCGGCCCGAACCCCCTCGATGCCGAGGTGGTCGAGCGCGCGGCTGGCGAGGTGATACACCCCGAGGGAGTGTTCGAACCGGGTGTGGTTCGCGGAGGGATACACGAGCGTGACGGTCCCGAGCTGGGAGACGCGCCGGAGGCGCTGGATCGCGGGCGTATCGAGGAGGTCGGCGGCCACGCCCTCGATCCGGATGTGGTCGTGGACGCTGTCCTTGATCGTGACCATACGCGCGTTTCGTCGCCATCGCTTATAAGGCTCGGCGCCGGTCGGGAGGCGTCGCCATCGACCCGGAGACGGAACCGTCGATCCGATGAATGACGACGATCGGTCCCGACAGATTCATACATATCTGTCGTGTCCATAAGGACGTAATGATGCAGACGACCCACGCGATCGTCGGGATGGCGATCGCGGCACCGATCGCCGTGATCGCCCCCGAACTCGCGGGGATCGTCCTCCTCGCGGGGCTCGTCGGCGGGGCGGCGCCGGACCTCGACCTCTACAGGGGCCACCGACGCGCGCTCCACTACCCGGTTGGATACCCGATCGCGGCCGGGATCGCGGCGGTCGCGGCGGTCGTGTCGGCCACGCCGACGGCGGTCGCGCTTGCGGTGTTCCTCGCGGCCGCCGCGGCTCACTGTCTGATGGACGTCCTCGGCGGCGGGCTTGAGCTGAGACCCTGGGAGGGGCGCGACGATCGGGGCGTCTACGACCACGTCCGCGGCCGGTGGATCGCGCCGCGGCGGTGGATCAGATACGACGGATCGCCCGAGGATCTCGGGATCGCGACGGCGGCGGCCGTTCCCGTCCTCTTCGTCGCCGAGGGCGTCTTCGCCGCGATCGCCGCCGTGCTTCTCGGCGTCTCGGCCGTCTACGTCGCGGTGCGTCGCCGGCTTCCGGACATCGCCTCGGCCATTGCGGCACGAGTGCCGGCGTCCGCCCGCAAGTGGGTGCCGGAACGATACTTCGAGTGAACCGGGACGGGAGCGAACACGAGGTCCCTTCCGACACGCGACACCGCTACGGGTGCGCGTAGTAGACGACCAGGTCCTCCCCCCCGTTAGGACCGTACTCCTCCGGTGCAGGGTCGGGATCGAACTCGTCGATCCGCACGAATCCGACGCGCTCGAACTGGATCACGTCGTCGATCGACAACTCCGCCACGCCGGGTTCCGCATACCCCGCAACGTCTCCGTCCATCGTTCGCATCGTCGTCTCGAGCGATTCAGCGACCGGCGCCCAGTGGACGACCGAAACGCCCTCCTCGCGGACGGCCGTGATGTCGTCGCCGGCGTATTCGAGGGCTTCCTCGTCCGCGTCGTATCGGACGCAGCCGAACCCCTTCAACCAGACGCGTGCGCCGTCCTCGGGGAGGTCGGGTTCCTCGAGGTACACGGCGCCCGCGGGGATGGTGCGCGTCCCGCGGTCGTCGTGGTCGGGGTGCAACGGGGGATGGCCGGCGTCCGGGCCGCCCCGCACGTCGAGTTCGACCGCCGGCGCCTCGGGACGGTCGCGGACGAGGAACCGGCGGTCCGCCTCGTCGTCTATCAGATCGCGGTTGTTCGCGTAGACGGCGGACATCGCGAGGTCCACGTCGGAGGTCGACATCCCGAGTTCGACCATCGCCTCGACGATCGCCGACCCGCGGATGCCGCGACGTCGAAGCGATCGGAGCGTCGGCGCACGCGGGTCGTCCCACCCGGTCAGCTCGCCGGCCTCGATGAGCCCCTTGATCGTCGAGGTGGAGATCCGGACGTCGTACTCGTCGAGTTGCACGTGGCCCCAGTGGAGCACCTCCGGGTACTCCCAGCCGAAGTAGTCGTAGACGAACCGCTGGCGTTTCGCGGAGTCCTGGAGGTCGATCCCGCGGATGATGTGGGTGACGCCGGTGAGGTGGTCGTCGACGCCCGACTGGAAGTCGAGCATCGGCCAGCAGTCGTAGTCGGCCGCCTCCTCGCGGGGGTGTGCGGCCCCGACGAGACGGAAGGCGACCCAATCGCGCAGCGCGGGGTTCTTGTGCTCGATGTCCGTCCGGACGCGAAGGACCATCTCGCCCGGCTCGTACTCGCCCGCGATCATCGCCTCGAACTCCTCGTGGACCGTTTCCGCGTCCTTTCCGCGGTGGGGACACGCCTCCGCGTCGGCCTTCAGCTCGCTGAACGTCTCGGCCGGACACGAACAGGTGTAGGCCCCGCCCAGATCGATCAGCTCGCGGGCGTGGTCGTAGTAGGTCTCGACGCGGTCGGAGGCCCTGAGCACGACGTCGGGCTCGAACCCGAGGTACTCGACGTCCTCGAGGATCGCGTCGTAGGCCTCGAGGTCGGGACGCTTCGTCTCGGGGTCCGTGTCGTCGAACCGGACGATGAACTCGCCGTCGTACCGCTCGGCGTAGGTGCCGATCACCGAGGGCATCCGAGCATGGCCGATGTGCCAGGGGCCGTTCGGATTGGGGGCCGCCCGCATCACGACCTCGCCGTCCTCCGCGTTCGGGAGGTCCGGAAGCGCGTGATCGTCCGTCTCGTCCTCGGCCTCGAGCTCGTCGAGGCGCTCGGGAGCCAGCTCCGACAGGCGGTCGCGGCGTTCGGCGGCGTCCATCGCCGCGACGCGGTCGACGATCGGCGCGACGACGCCGGGGATCTCGTCGCCATGCGGCCGGAAGTCGGGGTTCGATCCCATGAGCGGCCCCATGATCGCGCCCACGTCCGGGTCGCTCTCGTGTTTGAGCGCGTTGAACAGCGCAGCCTCCTCGGCGGCCGCGGCCACGCGCTCGCGAAGGTCCTCGTCCATTGCGCTACGGTTTCTGCGGACGGCTCAAAAACGTCGCGGAACCACCTGCCGAACGATGGCTCACTCCTCGGACACGGAATCGTCCGCCGCCTTCGACCTCGCGACCGTCACCACCGGTCGAGTCGACTCGAGGAGGATCTCCTGGGCGGTACTCCCGAAGAGCGCCTTTCCGATCGGCGATCGCCGCCGGCCGCCGACCACGATGTACCTCGCGTCCCGCTCGTCGGCGTACCGGAGTATCTCGTCGGCGGGGAACCCGACGAGTCCGACCGCCGTGAACTCGTCCGTAACGGCCGTCCCGACGCTTTCGGCGTGAACACGCGCGCGCTCGTCGTCATCCATCTCGAGGGGGTCTCTGGAGCCCTCGGACGCATCGAGACGAACTCGCTTCGTCGTCTCGTACTGTCCGGCGACGTGGACGACGTGCAGCTCCGTTCCGAACCGTTCGGCGAGTTTGGCTCCCTCGGCGACGACGTGCTCGGCGTCGTCGGACCGGTCGATCGCTGCGATGATCGTCATACCGTCCTCTCGGATAGCAAATATATAAACTATCGGGAGGGTCCACGATCCGTCGATCGATACGCGTTCGATCACGCTTCTCGACGAACGCTGTCGAAGCGTTTCCCGTACGGGGGAAAGGACCCACGTACGAAGGAAAGAATAAGTACCCCCCACGATAACGGATCCCATATGGTCGATAACACCATAATAGATCGTCGAAGATTCATCCAGGCGACGGGAACCGGAGCCGCGCTCGCGACGACCGGTCTCGCCGGGTGTACGGACGCGATTCCGGGCGGGGAAGAGGAGTTCCCGAATCAGGACATCGAGATGATCTGCCCGTGGTCCGAGGGCGGCGGAACGGACCAGACGGGACGCCAGTTGGCGAGCGGCGCCGAGGAACAGCTCGACGTCTCCGTGTTCGTGAGCAACCAGACGGGTGGTACCGGGAGCGTAGGGTTCAACGCGACCGCGAACGCCACGCCGGACGGTCACACCGTCGGAATCCTGACCGTCGAGCTCGTCACGATCGAGCATCTCGGGGTCGCCGACGTCAACCACGAGGACGTGATGCCGATCATGCAGTACAACTTCGATCCGGCGGCGCTCACGGTCCCCGAGGACGCCCCCTACGACACCCTCGGGGAGTTCATCGACTACGCCGAGGACAACCCGGGCGAGATCAGCGTCTCGAACTCCGGACCCGGCGGCATCTGGCACCTCTCGGCCGCCGGTTTCGCCCAGGAAGCGGGTATCGAGCTGGACCACGTCGGTTATAACGGCGCCGCACCCGCCACCGAAGCCGTCCTCAACGGCGAGGTCGAGGCGACGACCTCGAGCGGTGCGGAGGTCGCCCCGCAGGTGCTCGACGGCCCGCTCAAGACGCTCGCCACCTTCGGCGAGGAGCGTCTCGACATCATGCCCGAGGTACCGACGCTCATCGAGGAGGACGTCGACTTCACGATGGGTGCCTGGCGCGGCCTCGGCGTCCCGAACGACACGCCCGAGGACCGAATCGACACGCTGTACGAGACGTTCTACGACGTCTACGAGTCCGACGACTTCCGGGAGTTCATGGACAACAGCGGGTTCGGACTCATCCACCGCGACACCGAGGAATTCGGCGAGTTCATGCAGCAGTCCTACGAGGACTTCGGCGAACTCATCGACAACCTGGATCTGCAGGGATAGCCCGACGACCGTCGACGGCGGGGCCGATCCGGCGACCGCCGTCTTCTTTACCGTACCCATGACACTACACGATATGACATGACGCTGAACATCAGATATACCGACGAGATCGGCGGCGCAATCCTGCTGTTCTTCGTCGCCGTGATGTACCTCTACACCGAGGGATTCCCGTCCGGGTTCGGAAGCACCTCTCCCGCGTTCTTCCCGCGGGTCATCGGCGGACTGATCGCCGTCTTTGCGATCGCCCAGATCGTGAGGGGAATCCGTTCCGAGACGGTCCAGACTCGCGAGATCGAGCGGTCCGTCCTCGTGACGGTCGCCGCCGCGGCGGGCTTGGTCTTCGGATACGTGGTGTTACTCCCGTTCCTCGGGTTCCTGATCGCCACGATCGCGTTTTTGATCGTCAGCATGCACTTTTCGGGGGTCGAACGGACCCGTCGCTCCGTTCCGGTGGCCCTGATCGTGACCCTTGTGTTGTTCTACATCTTCGATCGGTTCCTCCGCGTGCCGCTTCCGGAGAACCCGTTCGTTCCGATCAGCCGGCTGCTTCCATACCTCTACGGCGGGGTGGGACTGGCATGAGCCGGGATGGGACGAACGGTCAACACGGGAGGCACCGATGACGGTCGTCGGCGGGATCATGGAGGGGCTGTCGCTGGTCCTCCAGCCGCTCCCGTTGATCCTGATCGTCGTCGGCGTCCTGATCGGGATCGCCATGGGCGCGATCCCCGGCATGACCGCGACGATGACCGTCGCCGTCCTGGTCTCGTTCACCTTCGGCATGAACCCGACGGAGGGGATGATGCTCCTTCTCGGGATCTACGGCGGCGCGCTCTTTGCGGGGTCAATCCCCGCGATCTTGATCCGGACGCCCGGGACCCCGAGCGCGGCGGCCACGATATTCGACGGGTTCCCGCTCTCCCAACAGGGGAAAGGCGGGAACGCGATCGGGATCGCGACCGTCGCCTCGTTCGTCGGGGGCGCGACGAGCGTCGTGCTCATCACGTTCATCTCGCCGCAGATCGCGGAGTTCGCGCTCCGGTTCCGGTCGCCGGAGTACTTCGCGCTCGCGTTCTTCGGGCTGACGATCATCGCGAGCGTCAGCGGCGACTCGATCGCGAAGGGGATGATCACCGGGCTGCTCGGGATGTTCATCGCGACGATCGGGCTCGACCCGACGACCGGCTATCCCCGCTTCTCGTTCGGCATTCCGGTGTTGACCTCCGGCGTCCAGTTCATCGCCGTGATGATCGGCCTGTTCGGGCTCGCGGAGGCGTTCAACCGGTACCGCGAGGGGCTCGACGAGATCGACGTCGAACAGGACGTCTCGAACATCATGCCGAGCATGGGTGACCTCACGGAGATCCGCAACGTGGTGTTCTCCTCCAGCATCATCGGCACGTTCATCGGGGCGCTGCCGGGCGCCGGCGGGGACATCGCCTCCTTCGTCACCTACAACGAGGCCAAACGGTGGGCGAGGAACGCGACGCCCCCGTTCGGCGAGGGGAACATCCGCGGCGTCGCGGCCGCGGAGGCCGGGAACAACGCGAGCACCGGCGGCGCGCTCGTGCCGACGCTCACGCTCGGAATTCCCGGCGACTCGGTGACGGCGATCCTGATCGGGGCGCTTTTGGTACACGGGATCCGTCCCGGACCGGGGCTCTTCGAACAGGAGACCGGATTGGTCTTTTCGATCTTCATCGGGTTCTTCTTGGTGTACGTCTGTATCCTCATCCTCGGACTGCTCGGCGCACACATGTGGGTTCGGATCATCAACTTCCCGCCGCAGTACCTCTGGCCCGTGATCATCGTGTTGTGTGTCGTCGGTTCGTTCGCCCTTCGTGGAGGGATCTTCGACGTCTGGACGATGGCGCTCGCCGGACTGCTCGGGTTCGTGATACGGATGGACGATTACCCGTTGGCACCCATGGTTCTTGGACTCATCCTGGGTCCGATCGCCGAACAGAACCTGCGTCGATCGCTACAGCTGTCGGACGGCTCCATCGACATCTTCCTCGCGAGCCCCATCGCGATGGCCATCCTCGGCCTGTCGGTGATCTCGCTGTTCTCGCCGTTCATCGCCGAACGAGTGACCGGAAATTGACGCATCCGGGCGATCGGCGTTCCACCGATCGACGTTCCACCTTCCGATCGACCGGGGTTCGACCTTCCGACCGATCGCGCCCGTTGATCCGACCGATCGCATCTGGCAGTCCGACTGATCGGGTTCGACGTCGATACCCACCTTTACACTACTGATCGACGAACGTCGTAATAATTCTGACGGGAGACTCGTTCACCGTTCGGGAGGTCGACGTCAATAGTGGGTTTATAGGTCCTCATCCGGCGAAAAAACCGAATACCACTCATACTCATGTTATTTTAACTATCTACACATGCAATATATTACGTCGATCAACGAACTACCGGGCGATCAATAGTATTTGTTAATGACGAAAAAAGCCATTCGTAATCGATTCACTTCGACGGGAGCGTTCGATCTCGTTCCAGATACTTACAGAACTATTTTTGTAATTCCCATCGCCTTCCGGGGCATCTCGTCGATTCGTGCGTCTCCGTACCCGGAGGCGCACCGTATCGGTCGTCCCACGAGCGACCCGGATCTCCAGGTTCGAGTGTTCGATCGATCGTTACAAAAAGCCGATTTCGTATTATCGTTCAATATAAATCAGCTATACCCGGAGATATTGTGTATATATTGTATTTTTCCAGCATATACGATTTTGATTCAATAGATAACCAATAAATCTGTTTTATATCTAATTTGACTCTCCCAAAACACGTGTCGCGGTTCTCGGTCGAGAAAGATCACTCACACGTCGTGTCCTCGAGAAGGCGGAACCGGGAACGCCCCGGGATCTGACGACAGGCGCGCGCCTGTCGGCCAGGGTTTATATAGGATGGCCGAGAATCGGGAGGTATCAATGAGTACGGCTGATTCGACACCCAGATCCGAGTCCCGGGAGCGCGAGTCGGAGCCGATCCTGGAGACGACCGATCTGACGAAGAAGTTCGGATCGCTCGTCGCCAACGACGGGATCGACTTCTCGGTCACGGACGGGGAGATCCGCGGACTGATCGGTCCGAACGGGAGCGGGAAGTCGACCTTCTTCAACACCGTCTCGGGCTTTTACAAGCCGACGTCGGGCACCGTCCGGTTCAACGGGACCGACGTGACCGGGTGGAAGCCGTACGCGATCGCCCGCGAGGGGCTCGCGCGAACCTTCCAGATCACTACGCCGTTCGAGGAGATGACGGTGCGGGACAACCTCCTCGCGGTCCCGAACGACGACGACGTCGATTCGCGCGAGCGCGCCGCCGAGATCCTCGAGTTCCTGGAGATCGACCACCTCGCCGACGATCTCGCAGACGAGATGAGCGGCGGCCAACAGAAGCTGTTGGAGCTCGCGCGCATCCTGATGCTCGACCCCGACTGCATCATGCTCGACGAGCCCACCGCCGGCGTCAATCCCGCCCTCCAAGAGCGGATCCTGGATCACATCCGCGAGATGAACCGGCAGGGGACGTCGTTCGTCATCGTCGAGCACGACATGGACATGATAAAGCAGATCGCCGACACGGTCACCGTCTTCGACCAGGGACGGGTCATCGCCGAGGGAGCCTTCGACGACGTGAAGGGCGATCCACGCGTCCGTGAGGCGTATCTCGGCAGCGCCGACGAGTCCGAAAGCGCCGAGTCGATCCTCGAGGATGCGTCCGCGGACGAGGGGACGGCGACTCCGGCGGATACCGGCGACCGACTGGTCGCCACGGACGTGGTGACCGGCTACGGCAAACACGAGGTCGTCCACGGCATCTCGATGGAGAGCCGCCCCGGCGTCACCTGCATCTTCGGTCCGAACGGGAGCGGGAAGTCGACGATGCTGAAGTCGTTGAACGGGCTCGTTCCGGCCTGGTCGGGCAGCGTCGAGTACGGCGACGTCGACCTCACGGAACTGGCCCCGCGTGAGATCGCCCGAAAGGGCGTCGCCACGCTACCCCAGGAGGGCGGCGTGCTCGGCGACTTGACCGTCAAGGAGAACCTGCGGGTCGGGGCGTTGAACGTCCTCGACGACGACGAACGTATCGAGGAGAACTACCGGACGGTGCTCGAGGAGTTCCCGATCCTGGAGGAGAAGCTCGACGACAAGGCGCGCTCGCTTTCGGGCGGCCAGCAGATGATGGTCAGCTTCGGGCGCGCGATGATGCTCGACGCCGACGTCTACCTGCTCGACGAGCCGACGGCCGGGCTCGCGCCCTCCCTCGTCGACGACGTCTTCGATCTCGTGCAGGTCCTCGTCGACCAGGGCTCCCACGTCATCCTCATCGAACAGAACGTGCGAGCCGCGATGCGGATCGCCGACTACGTCTACATCCTCGCGCAGGGCGACCTCCAGTTCGAGGGGACGCCGAGTTCCCTCACGAACGAGGACGAGCTGATCGACCTGTATCTCGGCATCTAAATCCGGTTCGCGGTCGGGATTTCGGCTGCTTCGACATCACGCTTTCTCACGTTGGGCGTCCACGCCGACCGTCGCCAAACGTGGCTCCGGTCGCTCGCGACGACGTCGACTGAAGCCGCAAAAAAGACCGAACGTCGAGAATCCCTCGAGGCGTTACTCCTCGGTGTAGTCCGGCTGGGGGATGTTCGTCACGTCGATGCCCTCGAGGCGCGCCTCCTCGGGGAAGATGGAGTAGAGGTCCGGCGTGCCGTCGGTGACCTCCGGGTGCCAGATGTCGTCGTCGTAGGTGTCCTCCTGCCACTGGTGGCCGACGACGCTGATGCGTTCGTTCTGTTGGGTCTCCTCGTTGAAGCTGACGCCCCACGAGGTCGCGCTGGTGTTCAGCTCGCGATCGAGGGCGAACGCCTCCTCGCGGATGGTGTCGAGGTCGTAGGAGTCGGCGTTCTCCATCACGTCGAAGAGGACGTTGGCGCCGAAGTAGTTCGCGAGCGAGTGGCCCGAAAGCGGCGGGTCGCCGAACTCGTCGGCGTACAGCTGGACGAACTCCTCGATGCCGGGCGCGAACTCGGGGTTCGTGTTGTACTGGGTGAAGTCCTCGTTGAACACGCCGAGGGCCGTGTTGTCGCCGACGTTCTCGCGGTAGGTGGTGAGCGAGTAGCCGCCGCCGTTACCGACGGCAGCCGGGATGAACACGTCGAGGTTCGAAAGCTGGGTCCAAAGCAGGTCGATGTCGGCGTCGTAGCCGGTGTGGTTGAGGACGTCGACGTCCGCCTCGCCGAGCCGCTGGACCGCGGAGGAGAGGTCGGAGGTGTCGGCCTCGTACTCGATGTCCTCGACGACGTTGAGTCCGAGGTCCTCGGCCGCGCTGCGCGCCGAGTCACCGACGGCGTTGCCGTACTCGCCGCTCTCGTACATGATCGCGACGTTGAGGTCGGACGGATCCGTATCCAGAGCCGGCGCGATGACGTTCGCCGTGAGGTCCATCCCGTCACGCCCGAAGAAGCTCGCGGGCGCACACGTTCGGAACGTGTTGTCCGCCCCCTCCTCGGTGATGCTGTCGGCGACGGCGCCGAGCTCCCAGTAGGGCAGATCGTAGGTCGAAGCACGGCGCGAGGACGCCGCGGAGATCGTACTCGAGTAGCTTCCGACCGTGACCGGGACCTCCTCGACCGTGGCGAGGCTCTCGACCGCGCTCACGCCCGCGTCGGCGTCGGGCGCGTCCTTGGTGACGAGCGAGACCTCCTCGCCGCTTATGCCGCCGTTCGCGTTCCGCTCCTTGACGGCCAGTTCCACGCCCCGAAGGCTCTCCTCGCCGAGCTGTGCGAGGCCGCCCGAAAGCGGGAACAGCGCGCCGACGCGAACGCCGTCGGCGTCGCCGTTGCCGTTTCCGCCGCTCGTCCCGCCGTTGCCGTTTCCGCCGTTTCCGCCATTCCCGTTGCCGCCACCGCCGTTGCCGTTTCCGCCGTTCCCGCCGTTTCCTGTACATCCCGCGAGGCCGACGGCGAAGCCGGCACCACCGATCGTCTTCACGAACGTACGCCTACTACTGTTGGGGTTTGGCATACCACATAATTCTTAACCCACAATACATATAGTTATCGCACTGGACGTGACGAGCGGTCGGTGACGGCGACGCGAAACCGGGATCGTTCGGGATCGAGGAGGCGATCGGCATCGAATGGACATCCGATCGAGGACGCCAACGCCGTCGTGATCGCCGCGGACGTGACGGCGCGTCGCGATCGGCGCCGACGTAACGGCAATTTATTTAAGCGGCCGTCTGAATCTACCCCTATGGTAGATTTACTCATACGGGCGGTGTCATACGGCATCCTCACCGGTGGGATCTACGTGCTCGTGGCCGTCGGGCTGACGCTCATCTTCGGCGTGATGGACGTCGTCAACTTCGCCCACGGGGCGTACCTCATGCTCGCGATGTACGCGACCCACGTTCTGTGGTCGACCTTCGATCTCAATCCGTTCGTGGCCATACTGGTCGTCGCGCCGTTGTTCTTCGTCTTCGGCGCGGTGAGCTATCGGGTGCTCATCCACCCGATAATGGGCCGATCGATGTTCGCGCAGATCTTCGTCACCGTCGGCATGATCTGGGTCTTCGAGAACGTCGCGCTCTACGTCTTTAGCCCGACCCCCGTCCGGGTCCGCGGGCTATACGGGCGCCTCGAGTTCGCCGGGGTTCCCTTCGAGGAGGTCCGTGTCTACGGGTTCGCGATCGCCGTGGTGACCACGATCCTGTTGTACGCGTTCCTGTATCGAACCACGACCGGACTCAACATCCGCGCCACGGCCGAGTCCTCCGACATCGCGGAGCTGATGGGCATCGACGTCGACCGCATCTACATGTTGACCTTCGGGCTGGGGATCGCGCTCGTCGGCGTCGCCGGCACGATCACCGTCCAGCTCGACTCGGCCGAGCCGACCGTGTGGTCCTACTACGTGCTCATCGCGTTCGTCATCGTCGTCCTCGGCGGGCTCGGAAACGTCACCGGCACCCTGCTCGCGGGACCGCTCATCGGGATCATCGAGTCGCTCGCCGGGCTGTACCTGAGCCCCTCGATGGGTCCGCCCATCTACTACGCCATCTTCATCGCGATCCTCGTGCTTCGTGCGACCGGCCACATGGACTCGTTCACCGCGAGACTTCGTAGCCTGAAGTCAGGAGGTGTCTCCGGATGAGCACCGACTCGCGCGGCCGGTTCGGCTTCGAGGGCGTCCTCGACGCGCTCGGACACCCGCGGGTGTACCTGCCGCTTTTGCTCGCGGTTGGGCTGCTTCCGCTCCCGCGGTTCGTTCCGTCGTTTTACGTACACATCTCCATCCTCGTCTTCCTCATCGGATCGTGTGCGGTGGCCTGGAACATCATCGGCGGGTTCGGCGGCCAGTTCTCGCTCGGGAACGCGATGTTTCTGGGCATCGGCGCCTACGCGACCAGCATCCTGATCATGACCCACGGGATGAGCGCCTGGGTCGGGATGGGCGTCGGGATCCTCCTCGCGGTGCTCGCCGCCATCGTCGTCGGCTATCCCTCCTTCCTGCTCACCGGCCACTACTTCGCGCTGGCGACGATCGCCGTCGTGGAAGGGCTGTGGTACCTCGCGATCCACTTTTCGGACCTGACCGGCGGATCCGCCGGTCTCTCCGTCTACGGCGACCCGGGATGGACGACGCTCATCTTCCCGAACCGGGCTCCGTACTTCTACCTGGCGTACGCGCTGTTCCTGGGGAGCATCGCCGTCTCCATCTACATCCGCTACTCCCGACTGGGGTACTACCTGCTCGCGATCCGCGAGAACCAGCAGGCCGCCGAGTCGATCGGGATCAACACGACGCGGTCGAAGATATACGGCTTCATCATCAGCGCGGTCATCACCTCCATCGCCGGCAGCCTGTATGCGGTCTACATCCAGTTCCTCTCGCCGGGCGCGACGTTCTCGCTGGATCTCTCCATTCAGTTCGCGCTCGCGACGCTCATCGGCGGGATCGGGACGATCGCCGGCCCGATCGTCGGAACGCTGCTTTTGATCCCGCTTGAGGAGTACGCGACGACGGTCCTCGGCGGCCAGTACGGCGCGCTCAGCTACATCGGCTACGGCGTCGTGTTGATCCTCTTCATCATCTACGCGCCCGAGGGGCTCGTCGAACGCCTCCGGTTCGTCGGCGACCGGATCGAGTCGGCCGCACCGAACTTTTCATCACGGTCGGAGCCCACTGCTCGAGAGGAGACCGATGACTGACGTACGATTCCTCACGAGCGAGGACGTGACCGGACTCGCAACGGTGACCGAATACGTGGACGCGGTTCGCGACGCCTATCGCCAGCGCGGCGAGGGCGCGCCCGCAAAGCCGCGAACGAAGCTGAAGAACGAGGACCCCGCCGGCATGATGACCGGCTACCTCTCGATCCTGCCCGACTCCGGCGTGATGGGCGGATACATGTACTCCGCGGGGTTCGGCGCCGGCGACGCCTGGTTCGTGACGCCGCTTTTCGACGCGGAGTCGGGCGCGCCGAAGGCGCTGCTCGACGGCGCCAGCATGAATCCCTTTAAGACCGGCGCCACGGGCGCGGTCGGCGTCGACGCGCTCGCGCGTGAGGACGCCACCGAGCTGGGGATCGTGGGCGCGGGTCCGCAGGCGCGCGGCCAGCTTCGCGCGATCGCGACCGTGCGCGACTTCGAGACGGTCCGGGTTTACTCGCGGACGCCGGAGAGTCGCGAGGCGTTCGCCCAGGAGATGGCGGAGTTCGTCGACGTCGAGATCGTTCCCGTCGAGACGAGCCGCGAGGCGGTCGCGCCCGTCGACGTCGTCGTCACGGCGACGAACGCCTCCGAGCCGGTCGTCGACGACGAGGACGTCACGCCGGGGACACACATCACGGCGATGGGTCAGTACGACCCCGGCGTCCGCGAACTCGAGCCCGAAACGATCGCGCGTGCGACGTACGTCCCCGACCTCCGCGAGCGCGCGTTCCAGGACGCCGGATCGTTCCTCCACGCGCTCGAGGAGGGGCTCGTCGACGATGACCACGTCCACGCCGAGTTGGGCGAGGTCGTCGCGGGCGAGGCGCCGGGTCGCCGGTCCGACGACGAGATCACCGTCTTCGACAGCGGGGGAACGGGCGTCGAGACCGTCGCCGCCGCGAAGCTCCTCTACGACCGTGCGGTCGAACAGGACCTCGGAACGTTCATCGAGCTCTCGCCGGCGAGCGAGGCGCTCACCGGCCGGTAGGGTCGGACCCCGTTTTCGCCCGGGCCGCGGTCGCTGCGACCCCGCCCGCGGGCACAACGATTATGTCCCCCTCGGAACCATCTCCAGGGGATGACGACAGGAGAGACGGTCCTCGTTACCGGCGGTACCGGTTTCATCGGGGCCTACACGGCCGCCGACCTCCTCGATCGCGGCCACGAGGTGGTCAGTTTCGACATTCGAACGGACTCCGAGCCGCTCTCGCGGCTCGACATCGCTGACGACGTACACACGATCCGTGGGGACATCACGGACGCGACCGCGGTCTTTCGCGCGATCGAGAAGACGGACGCAACGCGGATCGTCCATCTCGCCGCGCTTTTGACGAACCGGACCCGGGACGATCCGCGGGCCGCGATCGACGTGAACGTCACCGGGACGAACACGATGTTCGAGGCCGCACGAACCTTCGACCGGATCGAGCGCGTCGTGTGGGCCTCGAGCTCGGCGGTCTATGCGCCCCCCGAACACTACGAGGGCCGTCAGGTGACCGAGGACGACCTGGTGCGTCCGGCGACGCTCTACGGCGCCGCGAAGGCCTACAACGAGCGGCAGGCGGAGGTCTATCGCGAGGACCACGGGGTCTCCCACGTCGGGTTGCGCCCGACGCTCGTCTACGGACCCTATCGAGAGAGCGGAAGCGCGACCTCATTCACCCGCGTGATCGAGGGGCCGGCGCTCGGCGAGTCCGTCGAGATCGGTCCCGCTGACGCGGTCTTCGACTGGCAGTACGCCACCGACGCGGCACACGCGTTCGCGACGGCGGCGTTCGTGCCCGACGAGGTCATCTCGTGGCCGGCCTACAACGTCTGCGGGACCCAGGCCACCCTGGCGGACGTCGCCGACGTCGTCCGCGACCTGCTTCCCGACGCCGACATCGAGGTGACGGCGGAGGGCGAGTGTCCCTGGACCCACACGATGGACGACTCGGCGGCGCGCGCCGACCTCGGCTACGACCCCGACTACGACGACCTGCGGAAGGGCGTCAAACGATACGTGAACGTGCTCAGGCGGGACAACGGTCTGGAGCCGGTCTGATCGAACGGTCCCATCCCGACCAGGCGAACGGCGCCGAACCGACCAGTCGAGCGCCCTCGTTCCGACCTGATCGACGGGACGTTCGATCGACGGGACGAGGAAAAAATTCGAAACGCGAACTACGAGGGCGGGACGGCAGTCCGGCTCCCCGAAGGGGGAGTTACTCGTTGTGCGTCACGTAGACGGCCTTCTCGTGGGTGTAGAAGTCGAGCGCCTGGCGACCCTGCTCCTTGAAGGTCTCCGTGCTCGAGTTCTTGCGACCGCCGAAGGGCATCTGCATCTCGACGCCCGTCGAGGTCTGGTTCACCTTCACGATGCCCGTCTCGATGTCGCGGGCGAACTGCTTGGCGTGGTCCAGACGGTTCGTACAGATGGACGCGGAGAGGCCGTACTCGACGCCGTTCGCGACCTCCATGGCCTCCTCGTAGTCCCCGACCTCGATGACCGAGAGGACGGGTCCGAAGATCTCCTCCTGTGCGATCCGCATGTCGGGCTCGACGTCGGTGAAGACGGCCGGCTCGATGTAGTGGCCGCCGGCGAACTCGCCGTCCTCGATCCGGCTTCCTCCGGTGCGAAGCGTGGCGCCCTCCGACTCGCCGATCTCGACGTACTCGAGGTCGCCCTCGAGGCTGTCCGCCGAGGACTTCGGTCCCAGGTCGGAGCCCTCCTCGAGGGGATGTCCGACGGTGAGCGACTCGACGCGCTCGAGGAGGCGATCGACGTACTCGTCGTGGACCTCGTCGAGAACCACGGCGCGGCTCGTGGCGGTACACGCCTGCCCGGAGAGGCCGGTGAACGCGCCGTTGATCGTCAACTCGACGGCCAGGTCGATGTCCGCGCTTTCGTCGACGATGATCGGGTTCTTGCCGCCCATCTCACACTGGACGCGCTTGCCGGCCTCCGCGGCCGCGGTGTGGACGTGGTCGCCGACCTGGTAGCTGCCCGTGAAGGTGACGATGTCGACGTCGTCGTTCGTCGTGATCTCGTCGCCCACGTCGCTGCCGGAGCCGGGGACGAAGTTGATGACGCCCTCCGGAACGCCCGCCTCCTCGAATGCGCGCACGAGCTCGGCCGCGATGGCCGGCGTCTGGGAGGCCGGCTTGAAGACGATCGTGTTGCCGGCGACGAGCGCCGGGGCGATCTTCCAGGTCGGGATCGCGATCGGGTAGTTCCACGGCGTGATGACGCCCGCCGTCCCCCACGGCTCGCGCTGGGTGTAGGTGAGCGTGTTCTCGCTGGCGCTCGGGGGCGCGTTGCCGCCGGCGTCGCGTGCGACCTCGGCGTAGTAGTTGAGCAGGTCGATCGTGCGCTGAAGCTCGCCGCTCGCCGCGCCGATCGTCTTGCCCATCTCGCGGGTGACGAGCCGGCTGAGCTCCTCCTTTCGGTCCTCGATGATGGAGGCGGTCTCGTGGAGGTAGGCGCCGCGCTCGTGGGTCGTCAGGGACGCCCACTCGTCTTGGGTCTCGACCGCGGCGTCGATCGCCGCCTGCGCGTCCGCGCGGTCGCCCTTTGCGACCTCGGCGACGACCTCGTCGGCGTCGCTCGGATCCGTGGAGACGATCGACTCGTCGGTGTCGGTGATCCACTCGCCCGCAACGTACAGCCCGGTTGGCTTCGAGCGTTGTTCTGACATCGTACCGTCCATTGCCGAGGATGGAGTATAAGGGTTCTGTGTCCCTCCTCGCGGGACGTGGTAGCTACACCCAAAAGATAAGTATCGAACTCGCGAGTATCCGATCGAATGCAATCGAGCGCACTCGTCATGGAGGAGCCGGGCAGCCTCGCACAGCGCGAGCTCGAGGTCCCGGATCTCGGCCCGAACGACGTCCTCGTCGAGGTCGAGCTGAGCGGCATCTGCGGGTCGGACGTGCACATGAACGACGGCGGGATGGATCTCGAGTTCCCGGTCGTTCCCGGCCACGAGTTCGCCGGGAGGGTCGCCGGCGTGGGCGAGTCGGTCGAAAGCGACTCGAAGGGCGACCCGATCGCGGAGGGCGACCCGATCACGGTCGTGCCCGGGATCGTCTGCGGCGAGTGTTGGTACTGCGACAACGTTCCGGCCCGCCCGACGACCTGTGAGGACCGCGACGTCTACGGCTTCCTGAACGTCGACTACCGACAGGGGATCCACGGCGGGTTCAGCGAGTACGTCCTCGTCGACGACCGGGCCAGCTTCTACCGCCTCCCCGACGGCATGGACGTCGAGCTGGGCGCGCTCGCGGAGCCGCTTTCGGTCGCCACCCGGGCCTTCGAGCGCGGGTTCGCTCCGGGCGTCCCGGACGCACGCGAGGGGTTCGGGATCGGCAAGTCGGTCGCCATCCAGGGGGCCGGTCCCGTGGGACTGCTCGCCGCCAGCGCCGCGAAGGCGGGCGGCGCCGGAGAGGTGATCATGGTCGACGCGGTCGAGGAGCGGCTCGAACTCGCCGAACGGTTCGGCGCGACGGAGACCGTGAACTTCACGGACTACGAGGGCGAGGAGGCCCTGATCGACGGCGTGAAGTCGCTCACGAGCGGCCACGTCGGCCCGGATCTCGTCATCGAGGCGGCCGGCGTCCCCGACGCCGTGACCCAGGGCATCGAGATCGCCCGCGACGGCGGCACGCTCGTCGAGGTCGGTCACTACGCCTACAACGGCGAGACGGACCTCAACCCGACCCGGATCGTCCAGAAGGACCTCGACGTCCACGGCAGCCTCGCGTACCCGCCCATTCAGTTCGAGACGGCCATCTCGCTCCTCGACCAGCTCGGCGGGGAGGTCCCCTTCAGGGAGCTGTTCAACTGCAAGACCGACTTCGAGGACGCCGAAACGGCCTACGAGAGACAGGCGAGCGGCGAGGCCTACCGGGCGACCATCCACCCGGGCGGCGTCTGAGACCATGAGGCGTCTCATCGCTCCCGCCTCCTACGTGCAGGGCCGCGACGTGCTCTCGAACGCCGATTCGTTCGCGGCGCTCTCGGCAGACCGGGCGCTGCTTCTGGGCGGCGAGACCGCGCTCTCGACCGCCGAGTCCGACCTCCGATCGGGCTTGGAGGCGGCCGGTATCGACGTGGTCGCGGTCGAACGCGGCGTCGACACGTGCACGTTCGACCGCATCGACGAGCTCGTAGAGCGGGTCGAGACGGCGCGTGCGAACCTGGTCGTCGGGGTCGGCGGCGGCGTGGCGCTCGACACCGCCAAGGCCGTCTCCGAACGGAGCGGCACCGAGCTGGCGATCGTCGCGACCATCGCGAGCACGGACGCCCCGTGTAGCTCCGTGTCAGTCGTCTACGACGCCGACGGCGGGTTCGACGAATACGTTCACAGGCGTCGCAATCCGGAGCTCGTTCTCGTCGACACGGCGATCGTCGCCGAGGCCCCGGAGCGGTTTCTGCGGTACGGGCTCGGCGACGCCTTCGCGACCCGATTCGAGGCGGAGACCGTCGCGGGATCGTGGAACGGGACCCACGCCGGCGGCGTCCCCACGGACGCGGCGTCGACCCTCGCGAGACGGAGCTTTCGGAACGTCGCCGACCACGGTCCGGCGGCGCTCGCCGCGGTTCGTCGAGACGCCGTGACGCCGGCCGTCGAGCGGATCGTGGAGACGAACACGCTGCTTTCCGGGGTCGGCTTCGAGAGCGGCGGCCTGGCCGCGGCCCACGCCTTCGGGAAGGGGTTCTCGCGCGTCGGCGCGAAGGCCCCACACGGACTCACGATCGCCTTCGCGACGATCGCACAGCTCGTCTTGGAGGACCGCGACGCCGACGTCCTCGAGGAGGCGCTCCGGGTCGCCGGATCCGTCGGGATCGACAACGCGCTTTCGGAGCTGGGGATCGACGCCGACCTCGAGGCGGTCGCGACCGAGTCGTGTCGCGACGACACCACGATGTCGAACGAACCGATGGACGTCACGCCGTCGATGGCGGCGGACGCGCTGGCGACGGCCGACGAACTTCTCGAGGAAATCTAAAGAAGTATCTCTCCGTATTTTACGTCTTCGGAGGGGAAGCTTAATACACCTCCGATACCGACGAATTCGACATGGGTTCGAGTGACACACAACGGCGGGAGGTGTACGAGCACCTCCTCTTCGTGCGTCGGTTCGAGGAGCGGGTCCTCGACGCCTACGAGTCGGGCGGGGTGCCCGAGCTGCCACACCTGAGCATCGGACAGGAGGCGGTCGGCGTCGGGGCGACCTACGCGTTGGCCGACGACGACTGGATCGCCCCCTCGCTTCGAACGCGCGCGCCGATCCTGATGCGGGTTCCCCTGGAGACGGTGACGGCCGGCATGTTCGGGACGCGGTCGGGGCCCTCCTCCGGGCGGACGACCCAACACCACATGGGCTCTACGGAACACGCCATTCTCGGGACGACCGGGATGGTCGGGAGCCACCTCAACGCCGCCGTCGGGGCGGGTCTCAGCAGCCGTCAGCTCGGGATCGACCGGGTCTCGATGGTCTTCTTCGGCGACGGCGCGACGACCCGCGGCGAGTTCCACACCGCGCTCAACTACGCCGCGGTCGAGGACCTCCCCGTCGTCTTCGTCATCGAGAACAACCTCTGGACCGAGGAGACGCCGATCAGCGAGGTCGCGGCGGTCGACGACCTCGTCGACTTCGCCGGCCACGACCTGCCGAGCGTGATCGTCGACGGCCAGGACGCCGACGAGGTCGTCGACGTCGCCACGGAGGCGGTCGACCGGGCCCGCAGGGGCGACGGTCCGACCCTCATCGAGGCGAAGACGTACCGGTACCGGCCACACGCGGAGGTCATCCAGGAGCGGCGTCCGAAAGAGGAACTCGAGAAGTGGAAGCGCCGGGATCCGGTCGACATCTACCGCGAGCGCCTGCTCGACCACGGGATCGCGGACGAGGAGTGGCTCGAGGAGATCGACGAGTCGATCCGCGAGGAGATCGACGAGGCGTTCGCGTTCGCCGCCGAGGATCCGCTCCCCGACGAGGAGGCGATGTACCACGTCTACAAGGACGTCGAAGTCGATCGCAACGGGGGTGTCGTCCGATGACGACGAGCGAACTCTCCGTCAGGGAGAGTATCAACCGGGCGCTGGCCGAGGAGCTCGAGCGCGACGAGCGCGTGTTCGTCTACGGCGAGGACGTCGGCGACTACGGCGGCCTCTATCAGGTGACCACGGGACTTCAAGAGGAGTTCGGCGAGGAGCGCGTCTTCGATACGCCGCTTTCGGAGACGATGCTCGGCGGGACCGCCGTCGGCGCCGCGTTGACCGGCACCCGCCCGGTGATGGAGATCATGTTCGGCGACTTCCTCGCGATCATCGCCGACCACGTCACGAACTACGCGGCGAAGATGCACTTCAACTACGGCGACGGGACGAGCGTCCCGCTCGTGATCCGGACCAACTACGGGGCCGGCGACCAGTTCGGGCTCCACCACAGCCAGAGCCCGATCGCGTGGTTCCAGAACGTGCCGGGGATCAAGGTCGTGGCGCCGTCGACGGCCCACGACTACGCCGGCCTGTTGAAGTCCGCCATCCGCGACGACGACCCCGTGATCTTCCTCGAGAACAAGCTCCGCTACGAGGAGGAGGGGACGGTCCCCGACGAGGAGTTCACCGTGCCGCTTTGTCGCTCGGAGGTGAAACGCGAGGGCGAGGACGTCACGATCGTCGCCATCGGTGGGATGGTGGACGTGGCACGGGAGGCCGCCGAGTCGCTCGCCGCGGACGGGGTGGACGCGGAGATCGTCGACCCGCGGACGGTCGTCCCGCTCGACAAGGAGCCCATCTTCGAGTCGGTCCGCAAGACCCACCGGCTCGTGGTCGTCCACGAGGCGGCGACCTTCGGCGGGTTCGGCGGGGAGATCGCGGCCGAGGTCGCAGAGGAGGCGCTGTTCCACCTGGACGCGCCGATCGAGCGCGTCGGCGCCCCCTTCACGCCGGTTCCCTTCGCGGAGAACCTCGAGGAGGCGTACCTCCCCGACGAGGACGACGTGATCGAGGCGGTCCGATCCACCCTCGGTGAGTGAACATGTACACGATCACGCTTCCGAAGAGCGGGAAGACGGTCGAGGAGGGAACCATCCTCGAGTGGCACGCGGAGGTGGGCGATCCGGTCGAGGAGGGCGATCCGGTCCTGTCCTTCGAGTCGGAGAAGATGTCCAGCGAGATCGCGGCGGAGGCCGACGGCGTCCTGCTCGAGCGGCTGGTCGAGGAGGGCGAGACCGTGTCGGTCGGAACCGAGCTCGGATACGTCGGCGATCCCGGCGAGTTGACGGAGGAGGCAAGGAGCGAGGCGACGTCCGCGGGCGAGTCCGCCGACGAGGGCTCGACGGCCGAAGGGGGAGCGACGACCGGGAGCGGCGGCGAGCCCGAATCGTCCCCGGATCCGTCGCCGTCTCCCGCCTCGAGTCGCGAGAGCGCGGTCACGCGGCGAGTCGAACCGGGAACCTACCGATCGACGCCGTCCGCGCGCCGCGCCGCCCGCGAGGCGAACGTGGATCCGGACGCGGTCGCGGCCGCGACCGGCGCGAAACACCTCACGCGGGACCACGTCGAGGCGTACCTCGAAGGCGGGGGAGACGGAGCCGAAGCCGGAGCCGAGGGATCGGTTGCCGACGCCACGAGCGGCGAGCGCGCGAGCGAACCGGCGATCCTGGACGAGACGGAACTGGAGGTCGAGCCCGTGGCGAACCCGACGGACGCGGACGCGCTCGCGACGCCGTGGGCGCGCGTGTTGGCGTCGAACCACGGCGTGTCGATCGCGGCGGTCGCGGAGGACGCCGGAACCGACCGCGTCCGCGCCGCCGACGTCGAGGCGTACCTCGATCGCACCCTGGATGAACCCGTCGGGACGGCCGAGGCGGGTGCGGTGACTGACGGGACGGCCGGATCGGCGGCGGACGGAACGCCCGGATCGGCAGTCGAGGGCGCAACGGCGGAGACGGAGTCCGCCGGTGCGGGAACGGGGGTAGAGGAACCCGACGAGGGGCCGGCCATCGAGCGCGAGGACCCGCTCGCCGGGACCGCGGGCGTGATGTTCGAGCGGATGAGCCGGGTCACGAACGAGTACGCGAGCACGACGACGGTCGCCCGCGTGGACGTAACCGATCTCCTCGGCCTGTACGACCGCCTCTCTGCGGCGTGGGACGCGACCGTCGAGGACGACGCCGACGGGAACGGGGGAGCCCCGCTGTCGCTCACCGCCTTCGTGATCCGTGCGGTCGGCCGGACGCTGCCGAGATACGACGTGCTCAACGCGGAGGTGACCGACGACGAGAGCCTGCGCGTCTACGAGGACGTGAACGTCGGCATCGCCGTCAACACCGACGACGGCCTGCTCGTTCCGACGATCTACGACGCCGACGACCGGCCAGTCCGGGATCTGAGCCGGGAGATAGACCGCCTCGCCGAGGGTGCACGGACGCGCTCGCTCGAACGATCGGACCTCGAGAACGGCACGTTCACGGTCTCGAACGCCGGGAGCCTCGGCGCCTACATCAACACCCCGCAGATCAACCCGCCGCAGACGGCGATCCTCGGCATGTGTACGATCTTCGAGGAGGCCGGCGTCGTCGACGGCGAGGTCGAGCCGCGGGAGATGATGCACCTGACGCTCACCTACGACCACCGCGTGGTCGAGGGGGCGACGGCGGTCGGCTTCCTCCAGGAGGTCAAATCCCTCCTCGAGTCGCCCGAATCGCTCCTCTCGTAGGCCCGAGACGTTACTCTCGTCGAGCAGACGTTTTCGGAGAGATACCGGATCTCGATCACGTGATTTTGATCCCGATCGGTCTCAGTGCGCGCCTCGGAATGGTCGCAGCTCATCGATCGAACGTCCACGGCGTTCGATGTGCTGGCATGTTCAAACTCGATGATATTGCACTGATATGTGTTCCATACGGGCTGATCGGGCACGTACGGTCGGATCGACCGCCTCGCAGTCTTTATACGGCCGTCAGCCCTACGGACAGGTCCGCGAAGGCCCACAATGTCACGAGAGAGCGGCGGACGCAAGATCCAGTCGGTCGACGTCTCCTGTACCATCATCGAGTACCTCCGGCGGGCGAACGAGGCCACGGTCTCGGAGGTCGCGGAGGCCGTCGATCTCTCCCCGGGGTCAGCTCACACGCACCTCGCGACGCTCATGGATCACGGATACGTTCGCAAGGCCGACGGTACCTACCGGCTCGGTCCGGAGTTCCTCACGCTCGGCGAGCACGTTCGGAACAACGACGTCCTCTATCGGGCTGCAAAGGAGGAGATCGAGGATCTCGCGGAGACGACCGGCGAGAGCGCCCACCTCATCATGGAACACCGCGGCCGCGTGCTCGTGTTGTACGAGGTGTTCGGCGACGACGCCGTCGGCGAGCGCTACCACGCGCGAAAACGCGAGGAGAGCCTCCGTCACCTCCACTGTACGGCCTCCGGAAAGGCGCTTTTGGCCGAACTCCCCCGCGATCGCGTCGAAGCGATCGTCGACGAGCAGGGCATGGAACACAGGACCGAGAACACGATCACGGACCTCGAGGAGCTCCACGAGGAGCTCGGACGGATCCGCGATCGGGGCTTTGCGATCGCCGACGAGGAACAGATGGTCGGGATCCGCGCGGTCGGCGCCCCGATCGTGTGTTCCGACGGTCGCGTCGCGGGGGCGCTTAGCGTCTCCGGCCCGGCGAGTCGAATGGACGACGGTCGGATCCACGGCGAACTCGCGGAGCGGGTCGTCCGGGCCGCAAACGTCGCCGAGGTGAACCTCAACACCGAACGTGGTGTGTGAGATCCGGATCGCGTCCGGACCATTCATGCCCGTTCGGCGACAACCCCGTCGCATGGACACGGACGGGTACGTGCCGGGTCGCGTCGGGACGGGACCGGGGGAGGATCGATGATGGTCGATCCGATGTCCCAGGAGGAACGCGACAGCGGCAACTGGCTGCTCAAGATGGTTTTCGTCGCCGTGATCACGATGTCCGCGGGAATGATCGCCGTTCAGGCGGGTGCGACGACGGGCGAGCTGCTCGCGGCGGTCGGCGGCGGGTTCGTCTTCTCCGCGGTGCTTCTGTGGTACGTCGTCCGCACCCTCGGGGAGCTTTCGACCGGCCCGAGCGCGGATCGAAATCGACGGTAGATCGAGTCGGCCGAGCCGATCACGGATCGACGCGACGGATCCACGCGTCCGGCCGGTCGAGTTCGGCGGACGTCGGGAGCGATTCCGGTCCGTCCCAGGCCGCCGTGGCCGCCTCGATCCCGCGTGCGTCCGCGACGTGCTCGAAGAATGCCGACCCGCGCTCGTACTGGCGGCGCTTGAGTCCGAACCCGAGGAGCCGCCGGACGACCCGCGCGATCGGACCGGCGGCCCGTCGGCGCTCGTCGAGCTTGCGCCGGAGGTCGACGTAGGTGTCGTCGAACGCTCGGTCCATGAGCAGCTCCGCGTATCCCTCGACGGCGGTCATCGCCGCGTCCAGCTCCCGGAACGCCTCCCTGTCGAGCTCGCCGTCGGCCATCGCGAGGACGCCCGCCTCCATGCGCGACTCGAGGTACTCCGAGAGCCAGGGCGCCGCGCCGAACTCCGCGGCGTGGGCCACCTCGTGGAACGCGATCCAGCGGCGGAACCGGGGGTAGTCGACCTCGAGTGCGTCCGCCGCCTCGACGACGTTCGGATGGACGAAGTAGAGCCCGTGGTCGCCGTCGGGATCGTCGGCCAAAAGGAGCGGATCGTACTGTCCGAGGACGTTGCGCGCGAGGAAGCCGAGGAGGACGGACATCGTTCCGGTGTTCGCGATCCGCGAGAACTCGGGGAACCACGTCGAGGCGTGTGACTCGATCGGCGCCATCACCGTCCGGAACGTCTCGACGTTGGCGTCGATCCAGTGGTGTCGGTTCTGGATCTGTGCGGTCGCCGGGACGTCGAAGGACAGCTTCGAGACGTCGCGGATCCGGTCTCTCGCCGCCCGCACGTCGCCGGCGTACCCCTCTCGATCGGCCCGCGAGAGATCCAACGAGCCGGGATCGGTTCCCTCCTTGGCGGCGGTCGCCGCGTTCTCCCAGTCGACGACTCCCGTGCCGGAGGCGTCGGCCACCGCCCGAACGCTACGGAGGAGGTTCATGGCCGTGGTCGGGGTGCCGAAGGGAAAGCGTTTGCGTCCAACCACTGCCACATCCGCTCGCGCTCGCCGATCGAACGCGTCCGTGTCCGGGATGGCCCCACACCGTTTTAGGTCCGTGATCGCGGCGATCCGGTTCGGGTCGTCGGTTTGATACGGATCGCTCACGATGGATCGCCCATGGACGAACGACGGCGGGAGTTCTTGGAGGACCTACTGGAGACGCCGAGTCCCTCGGGGTTCGAGACGGACGGCCAGCGGGTGTGGATCGACTACGTCGAGCGATTCGCCGACGAGATCGAGGTCGACGCCTACGGAAACGCGATCGCGGTCCACGAGGGGAGCGGCGACGGCCCGGAGATCGCCGTGACCGGCCACGCCGACGAGATCGGCTTCATCGTCCGGGACGTGCTGGAGGACGGCTACCTCCGGATCGCCTCGGTGGGCGGGGCCGACCGCACCGTCTCGAAGGGCCAACACGTGACGATCCACGCCGACGAGCCGGTCCAGGGCGTCATCGGACAGACGGCTATCCACCTGCGGAACGGCGGCGAGGAGGAGTACGAGGACGTCTCCGCGCAGTTCGTCGACGTCGGCGCCGACGACGAGGAGGAGGCACACGAACTCGTCGAGGTCGGCGATCCGGTGACGTTCTCGACGACGCTCCGTGAGCTTGCGGGCGATCGCCTCGCGGCCCGGGGCATGGACAACCGGACGGGGACGTGGTGTGCCGCCGAAACGCTGCGGCGCGTCTCCGAGGCCGACGTCGACGCGACCGTCTACGCCGTCTCGACGGTCCAAGAGGAGATCGGCCTCCAGGGCGCGCGAATGGTCGGTCACGGCCTCGATCCCGACGCGTTCCTCGCCGTGGACGTGACACACGCCACGGACACGCCCGGCGTCGAGGCCAAGCGACGCGGTCCCGTCGAGCTCGGCGAGGGACCGGTCGTCACCCGCGGCAGCGTGAACCATCCCGTGCTCGTCGATCTCGCGCGCGAATCGGCGGACGACGCGGGGATCGACGTCCAGCTGCAGGCGGCCGGAACCCGAACCGGAACCGACGCCGACGCCTTCTACACCTCGCGGTCCGGCATCCCCTCGCTCATCGTCTCAATCCCGAATCGATACATGCACACGCCCGTCGAGGTGATCGACACGGCGGACCTGACGGACGTCCCCGACCTGTTGGCCGCGGTGGCGGAGGCGGCCGGCGAATACGACGAGTTCGCGGTCGACGTCTGATCGCGAACGCGGGAGGGGATCGATCGGCAGCGAGCGCGTGACGATCCAGAATTATGGATCGATCTGTTTGCTCTCGACACCGAAGACGCACAAACACGAGTCTTTTTACGAGTCGATCACGGACCGATCGATATGGAACCCCGAGGGGATGGGACCGCCTCCGGCCCGCGCGAGAAGTGCGGCGTCGTGGGGGTCGCACTCGAGGACCGTTCGGCGTCGCGACCGCTTTATTACGCGCTGTACGCGCTCCAACACCGTGGCCAGGAGTCCGCGGGGATCGTCACCCACGACGGCTTCCAACAGCACGGTCACGTCGAACGCGGACTCGTCGGCGACGCCTTCGATCCCGAGGACCTGGAGTCGCTGAACGGGACGACTGGGATCGGCCACGTCCGGTATCCGACCGCGGGCAGCCTCGACAAGAGCTGTGCACAGCCCTTCTCGGTGTCGTTCAAGTCCGGATCGCTGGGGCTCTCGCACAACGGTAACCTCGTAAACGCCGACGAGATCCGAGAGGATCTGGCACACCAGGGTCACGCGTTCACCTCCGACGGGGACACGGAGGTCATCGCCCACGACCTGGCGCGAAACCTCCTCGATCGCGACCTCGTTCGCGCGGTGAAGCGCACGATGGAGCGGATCCACGGCTCCTACTCGCTTTCGATCATGCACGACGACACCGTTCTCGGCGTACGGGACCCGAAGGGCAACCGGCCGCTCTGTATCGGGCGGCTGGAGGACGGCTACGTGCTCGCCTCCGAGTCGGCGGCGATCGACACCCTCGACGGGGAGCTGATCCGCGACGTCAGGCCGGGGGAGCTCGTCGTCCTCGATCCCGACGGGACCGGCTACGACACCTACCAGCTCGTCGAGGAGGACAACACCGCCCACTGCTTTTTCGAACACGTCTACTTCGCCAGGCCCGACTCCGTCATCGACGAGGAGCTCGTCTACGAGGTTCGCCGGAACCTCGGCCGGAAGCTCTGGGAGGAGGCGGGCGTGGAGACCGACGTCGTCATGCCGGTTCCCGACTCCGGGCGGGCGTTCGCCTCGGGCTATGCCGACGCGGCCAACGAGACGACCGCCGACGGAGAGCCCCGCCCCGACGGGGACGACGGGGTCGAGTTCGCCGAGGGGCTGATGAAGAACCGCTACGTCGGCCGGACGTTCATCATGCCGACCCAGGACGAACGCGAGCGGGCCGTTCGGCTCAAGCTCAATCCGATCAAATCGACGGTCGAGGGGCGGACGGTGACGATCATCGACGACTCCATCGTTCGCGGGACGACCTCCACACAGCTCGTCGACCTCGTCTCGGAGGCGGGCGCCGAGGAGGTCCACATGCGGATCGGCGCGCCGCCGATCGTCGCGCCGTGTTATCTGGGGATCGACATGGCGACTCGCGAGGAACTCATCGCCTCCGACCGGTCGACGGAGGAGATCCGCGAGGCGATCGGGGCCGACTCCCTGTCGTATCTGTCGATCGACGCGATCGCCGAGACGCTCGATTCCGACCATGGGGACCTCTGTCTGGGCTGTGTGACCGGGGAGTATCCCTTCGACGTCGAGGGCGAAACGACCGATCGCGACGTGCAGCGGCCGGCCATCGGCGGGGAGCCCCTCGCGGACGACTGATCGCGGACGACTGATCGCGGGCGACTGATCGCGGGCGATCATGGCGATGGGAACGATCGACGACGGCTGAGGGACCGGAAGCCACCGTCATCGTCATGGTCTACGTCGCGTCATCGAGATCGATCAGTGATCGATACGCGATCTTTTCCGGATACCCGTCTCGGCCGCACATGTTCGTGTGGTGTGTCCCACTCGGCGGGAACGGGCGCGGGGATATACCCCCGTGGGGCTCCGACGTTCGAACATGTCCGAAACGAACGCGGTTTCACGGGACGCATCGGGCGCCGACGGCGGGGCGACCCTCGGTCGGCGCGAGTTCTTCCGCGTGGGGGCGGGCGCGGCGGCCGCCACGGCGGGGATCGCGGCCGGCTCCGGCACGGTCGCGGCAGCCTACGACGGCTGGCTCGAGGACGTGAGCAACTACGAGGGGACGGTCGACCACACCGGCGAGGACGAGGTGACGGTGACGGTCGGGGCCGGAAACGGCCTGCTGTTCGATCCGCCCGCGATCCTCGTGGATCCGGGCACGACGGTCGTCTGGGAGTGGAGCGGACAGGGCGGCCAGCACAACGTCGTCCACGCCGACGGGGACGCCTTCGGCTCCGAGCTGACCGAGGAGGCGGGCTACACCTTCGAACACGTCTTCGAGGAGGAGGGAACCTTCCCGTACAGCTGTGAACCCCACGAGACGGTGGGAATGAAGGGCGTCGTCGCCGTCGGAAGCACCGACGACGACCTCGTCGAGCCCGAAGGCGGCGGTGGGGAGGGAGGTTCCGGCGGCGGCGACTCAAACGGCGACTCGGGTGGCGGTTCCGGTTCGGCGAACGGGTCGGGAGGCGGCGACGGCGGGAACGCCTCCGCTCCCGCCTCCGGCGGCGTGACGCTCTCCGGGAACGACCTCGTCGGGATCGGCTTGACCCTCGGCTTTTCGGCCGTGCTGTTCGCCCTCGCGTTCGGGAACATCGATCCCGAGGAGTGAGGATCCGAAGCGACTCCGGAGTTCGGATCGCTTCCAGGATCCGGAGCGGCTCCAAGGCCATGGCCCGCTTCAGGATCGCCGGGATGTAGGCCATGGAGTCGCGTGGATCGAGGATTCGACCGTTCTCGTGTGGGGAGCCGACGTCGTCGATCGGCCAACGAAAGAGCTACCTTGAGTGTGACATGTTATCATTCCAAGGTCCGACATGAGATCCCTTCGGCGATTCTTCGCGGGCGCGCCGTTCAACGTGGCGGCGGCCTACGGGCTCTTCGGCGTCGTCTGGATCGTCGTCACCGACCGACTGGTGGCCGCCTTCGCCGAGACGTCGATGCAGGCGGCTCGGGTCCAGACGGTAAAGGGGTGGATCTTCGTCGGCCTCTCCTCCATCGTCGTCTACGGACTGGTCTTGTCGGGCCAGCGGGACCTGCAGGCGACGAACGAGCGGCTCAACACGGCGCTCCAGCAGATCAACATCCTCCATCGGATCCTCCGGCACAACCTCCGAAACTCGTGTAACGTGATCCAGGGGAACGCGGAACTCCTCTCCGGAGAACTCTCCGGGGAGCCCGAGGAGTACGCCGAGACGATCGCCGCCCAAAACGAGCGACTCGTCGAGTTGAGCGAGAAGTCCAAACGGCTTCGCGACGTCGTCTTCGAGGACTCGCCGCCGCGACGGCACGTCGACCTCGTCTCCCTGATCGACGATCGGCTCGCGGCGCTTCGCGAGGCGAATCCGAACGCCACCGTCGAGGCGGACCTCCCCGACCGGCTCGAGGTCGAGACGGACCCCCGAATCGGGGATGCGCTCGACGAACTCCTCGAGAACGCCCTCGAGCACAACGACGCCGATCGTCCGACCGTCCGAGTCGAGGTGCGATCGGCCGGCAGCGGGAAGGTGGTGATCGACGTCGCCGACGACGGACCCGGGATCCCCGAGATCGAGCGTCAGGTCCTCGAGAAGGGCTTCGAGGCGCCCCTCTTCCACTCACAGGGGCTCGGACTGTGGATCGCGAGAACGCTCGTCGTTCACATGGGCGGGACCTTCCGGATAGTCGACAACGAGCCGCGGGGATCCGTGGTCAGACTGACGCTGCCGCCGGCCCCCGAACGGGGCCGTTCCCGTCCCCGTTCGTGCCCCCGTCCGCCTCGAACTCAAAAGGCGTGATACAACATGGCGTAGACGGCGACGCCCATCGCGAACGAGACGATCCAAAGCGGGGCCGCGAGCCGGCCGATCCGCCGATGGTTCGTCTCGGGGATCGCGGCGATCGGACGCGTGAGCGCCGAAACGAGCGCGTAGAACACGAGCGGGATACAGACGATCGCGAGCAGGATGTGAACGGCGAGGACGGGCAGGTAGACGTAGAGGTAATACCGTTCGGGGCCGGGGAACGACGCGGTTCCGACGAGGGTCAGCCGCCACAGATACCCGGCGAGAAACGCCGCAAACAGGACGGTCGACGCCGCCATGAACGTTCGATGACGGTCGACGTCGCCGCGTCGGATCGCCCGCCAGCCGAGCGAGATGGTCGCGACCGCCGCGAGCGAGAGGGCGGCGTTGAGGTGCGGAATGGAGGCGAGCACCGCCGGGCCGGGATCCGGCACGTAGGTCGTCGGTATCGACCGCGTCACCGCGCCGAAGACGAGCGCGAGCGCGAGGACGGACAGGACGGCCGTCGTGAGCGGGACGTGATCGCGAGGACGGAGCGCCATACCGGCGGTACGGGGACGCGCGGAAAGGGGTTGTCGGTCGGGGATCCGCTCGAACGTCGGTCGCACCCGCTCCGATGCCGATTCCGAGGTCAGTTCCGATCCCGGTTCGGCACGTCCGCACACGATCCGATCGAATGGAAGGGCTTTTAATCGGGGACCGGATAGGGAGGAATGCGAGAAAACGACGCGAGCGTGGGTAGCCAAGCCAGGCCAACGGCGCAGCGTTGAGGGCGCTGTCCTGTAGAGGTCCGCCGGTTCAAATCCGGTCCCACGCATCGCAGGCGGCACACCCGCCACGTCGATGCACGGTGTTGTCTCTACGACAGCACCCACGCACAATTCTTCCGAAGGCAACGTCGACGAGCGACCGCATTCGCCACGGTGTCGATCGTCGAAGCTCGCCGGAGCGCATCGCTCGTTTGTTTTAAACCCCTGCGGGCGATACCCGGGATATGGCCAAATACTCGACGGGGTCGCGCGGCGGCGGCGACGACGGCGACTCCTGCGAGCTCTGTGGACGCGAGACGAGCGACCTCCGGCGGGCGAACGTCGCGGGCGCGAAGCTCCTCGTCTGTTCGAACTGCAGCCCTCACGACGACACGAACGCGGGGAAAAGCGACGATCAGGACCGTTCGAGCGACTCGCCGAGCCGGAAGCAGGAACTCGCACGAAAGCAGGCGGAGCTGTACGACGCCGGCAAGGGGGACGCCAGCCACTGGGAGGAACACGGCACCGATTACGAGGACGACCAGCTCCCGTACCTCGTCTCCGGATACGGGGCCCGCGCGGAGGCGGCCAGACAGGAGGCGGGACTGACCGTCGAGGAGCTCTCCGAGGAGCTGGGCCTCGAGGAGGACGACGTGCTGGCGGTCGAACAGGGACGAGCGGCACGCGCGAACGTCGGCGGGTCCGTGATCCGGGCGCTCGAGAAGCGGCTGGACGCGACGCTCGTCGACGAGTGAGGATCGCGACGAAGGAACGTCGACCCGGGTTCGGACGATTCGACCGCGGCCGTCGACGATCGCGGTGATCGAGGCGGCCCTACTTCAGTTCGAAGCGGTCGAGCGTCATGACCTTGCTCCACGCCTCGACGAAGTCCTCGACGAGCTGCTCCTCGCCGTCGGCGGCGCCGTAGACGTCGGCGACGGCCCGCAGCCGGGAGTTCGAGCCGAAGATGAGGTCGAATCGGGTGGCCTCCCACTCGACGTCGCCGGTCTCGCGGTCGCGGATCTCGAAGACCTCTCCGTCCTCGTCGACCGGCTCCCACTCGTAGTCCATGTCGAGCAGGTTCACGAAGAAGTCGTTGGTCAACGCCCCCGGCCGATCGGTGAGAACGCCGCGGTCGGAGTCACCGTAGGTGGCACCCAGCGCACGCATGCCGCCGACCAGAACCGTCATCTCGGGGACCGTCAGGTTCAGGAGATCCGCTTTGTCCACCATTCGCTCCTCGAGCGAGTCGTACAGGTCGTCGAAGTCACCCTCACCGAGGTAGTTCCGGACGGCGTCGACCTTCGGCTCGAGTACCTCGAAGGACTCGACGTCGGTCTGTTCTTGAGTGGCGTCCGTCCGGCCGGGTTCGAACGGCACGTCCACGTCGTAGCCGGCCTCGGCGGCGGCCTGCTCGACGGCCGCGTTGCCGCCCAACACGATCAGGTCGGCCAGCGAGACGCGCACGTCGTCGGAGCGTGAGCCGTTGAACTCCTCTTGGATCTCCTCGTAGGTTGCCAGGGTCGTCTCCAGCTCCTCGGGTTCGTTGACCTCCCAGCTCCGCTGGGGCTCCAGTCGGATCCGGGCGCCGTTCGCGCCGCCGCGTTTGTCGCTGTCGCGGTACGTCGATGCCGCAGCCCACGCCGTCTTCGCGAGCCGTGAGACCGGGAGGTCCGACTCGAGGATCGACGCCTTGAGCTCCTCGACCTCCTCGTCGCCGATCGAATCGTAGTCGGCGTCCGGGATCGGGTCCTGCCAGAGCATCGCCTCCTCGGGGACCTCCGGGCCGAGGAACCGATCCGGCGGGCCCATGTCGCGGTGGATGAGCTTGTACCACGCCTTCGCGAACGCCGCCTGGAACTCGTCGGGGTTCTCCTGGAAGCGCTCCAGGATCTCCCGGTAGTCGGGATCGTGTTTCAAGGCGACGTCGGTCGTCAGCATCATCGGCTGTTCCGTCTTCGAGGAGTCCTGTGCGCCCGGGGCGTGTTCGATCTCGTCCGCCTCGACCGGATGCCACTGCCAGGCGCCGCCGGGACCTTTGACGGAGGTCCAGTCGTGTTCGAGCAGGTTGTCGATGTAGCCCATGTCCCACCGGGTCGGCGCGTCGGTCCACGGCCCCTCGATGCCGCTCGTGATCATTCCGCCGATGTCGTCGAAGTCGTGCTTCCAGCCGAGGCCCTGCTCCTCTATGGGCGCCGCCTCGGGTTCGGGGCCCTGGTGCTCCTCGGGGTTGTCCGCCCCGTGGACCTTCCCGAAGGTGTGGCCGCCGGCGATGAGCGCGACCGTCTCCTCGTCGTTCATCGCCATCCGTTCGAACTCCTCGCGGATGTTCTTCGCGGAGCCTTCGACGTCGGGCTCGCCGTCCGGTCCCTCGGGGTTCACGTAGATGAGCCCCATGACGGTGTTTGCGAGGGGGTCCTTGAGGTTGCCAACCTCGCCGTCCTCGTACCGTTCGGGGGAGGTCGTTTCCCACTCCGTTTCCGGGCCCCACTCGACGGCCTCGTTGGACTTGAACTCGTCCACGCGACCCCCGGCGAAGCCGTACGTCTCGAATCCCATCGACTCGAGAGCGACGTTTCCGGCCAGGACGATCAGGTCGCCCCACGAGAGCTTGCGGCCGTACTTCTGTTTGACCGGCTGGAGCAGCCGGCGTGCCTTGTCGAGGTTGATGTTGTCCGGCCAACTGCTCTCCGGCGGGAGACGTTGAAGGGCCCCGGACGCGCCGGCGCGTCCGTCGCTCGTTCGGTACGTCCCGGCGCTGTGCCACGCCATTCGGATGAAAAGCGGCCCGTAGTGGCCGTAGTCGGCCGGCCACCACTCCTGTGAGTCCGTCATCACGTCCTCGATGTCCGCCTTCACCGCCTCGAGGTCGAGCGTTTGGAACTCCTCCGCGTAGTCGAAGTCCTCGTCGTACGGACTGACGTCCCGAGCGTTGTCGTCGAGAACGTCCAGTCGCAATAGGTTCGGCCACCAGTCCTCATTGGACCAGGTCATATACGACTACTGGTTGCGTGGTTAGCCTCTTAAGGTTGTCTTCCCCCGAATCGTCGGGCGTCGATCCGCGAACACCGTCGGGTCGATCGTGGCGATATTTCGACCCGAACCGGGGTTCGTACGCCGGGTACGCCCACGCGGTTCGTTCGGGGGCAGACCTGTCGATCGATCGGGGGGACGGACTCGTCGATCGGAGGACAGAGTTCAAGTCGCTGCTGGGCGATAGCCACCCATGGCATCCGAACGCTTCCTGTTCGTCTCCGCGGACGCGGCGCTCATCACGGACCTCGCCTGGCAGGTCCACCGCGAGGGCCACGACGTCAAGTACCACATCGAGGCCGAAAGCGACCGGGAGATCGGCGATGGATTCGTTCCCAAGACGGACGACTGGCGCGCAGAAGTGGAGTGGGCGGACGTCATCATCTTCGACGACATCTGGGTCGGCTCCGACATCGGGACTGGCGCGCTCGCTGAGGAACTCCGCGAAGACGGGAAAGCCGTCGTCGGCGGGACGCCAAACACCGATCATCTCGAAGAGGATCGAGGGTATGCGATGGAGATTCTCGAAGAACACGGTGTGAATACCGTCGAACACCACATCTTCGATAGTTTCGACGCGGGGATACAGCACGTCCAAGAGAACCCTGCACCGTACGTCATCAAGCCGCTCGGAGAGGTTCAGAACGTCAAGCGGCTACTGTACGTTGGGAATGAGGATGACGGTAGTGACGTCGTTGAGGTGCTGAAAGCCTACAAGAAGGCATGGGGGCACCGAATGAAGGGATTCCAACTGCAGCGGAAAGTTGAGGGCGTCGAAGTCGCTATCTGCGGGTTCTTCAACGGCAACGAGTTCATTGACCAGGTCAATTTTAATTTTGAGCATAAGAAATTATTCCCAGGGAACATCGGGCCCCAGACCGGCGAAATGGGGACGTCGATGTTCTGGGCAAGCCAGAACAAATTATTCAAAGAGACCTTCGGCAAACTGGAGGACTGGCTCGCCAGCGAAGGATACGTTGGGAGCATCGACATCAACTGCATCGTGAACGAGAACGGCATTTACCCGCTGGAGTTCACACCCCGGTTCGGGTACCCGACGATTGCGCTGCAGGAAGAGTCCATCGAGTCATCGACTGGCAAGTTCTTCTACGACCTCGCACATGGTAATGACCCAGAAGTAGAGGTGCACAACGGGTACCAGATCGGCGTGCGGATCGTCCTGCCGCCGTTCCCGTTCGACGACGAGAAGACGTACGATGAGAACTCTCGGAATGCAGCTGTGGTGTTCGAGACGGACAGTCGCGACGGGATCCATCTCGAAGATGCGAAGAAGGTTGATGGTCAGTGGCGCGCGGCGGGCGACAACGGAATGCCCATCGTCGTGACCGGGAAGGGCGACACGATGCAGGCCGCACGTGAACAAGCATACGACCGGATCGACGACATCGTGATGCCCAACATGTACTACCGCGACGACATCGGCGAGCGGTGGATCGACGGCGACGGCGACAGGCTGCAGGCGTGGGGCTATCTGGGGCCGCAGTCCTAGGCGGCTTCCGTTCCGACGTCGTCCTCGACGACGGTCGCCCGCGGGACCACGTCGATCGTCGTCTCCGGGCCCATCTCGGTCCCGGATTCGACCGACTCCACGCGGAGAACCACGTCCTCCGGACTGGCACACCCGCAGCTCACGAACTCCTCCCACTCGTCACCGACGGCGATCGCTCCGGCGTGGGCCCGTCGGAGGTAACGGCGGAAAATGGGTTCCCGTATGCCCTCGGCGAGCCATTCGTCGTCCGCGACCCACCAGCCGTCGTTTCCGTCCTGATCGGCCTCTGGCGACCGGAACGAGAGGAGAACTCGATCCGCCTGTTTCCCGCCGTCCCCATCTGCCTGTTTCTCGCCGTTCCGTGGCTCCGTCGATCCCATCGGGCTACGGCCTCCGTGAACGTTCGTCCGGAGCGACCGATGGCGGGGACGTGACCCCCGAGATGGTGCCCATGGAAACGTGTCCCCCGGTCATCGTGCCGTGTGGGATTCGACGAGCGCTCGAAGCTCCGCTTCCCCCTCGAGGCCGACGACCTCCTCGACCTGCTCGCCGTTCGAGAACAGGACGAGCGTGGGAACGCCCCGGACCCCGTAGGCGGTGGCGAGCTGCTGGTTCGCGTCGACGTCGACCTTCGCGACGGCCGCGTCCGTCTCCGCCGCGAGGGATTCGACGATCGGCTCGAGCATCCGACACGGCCCACACCAGTCGGCGTAGAAGTCGACCAGAACGACGCCGTGCTCGCCGACGACGTCGTCCAGCTCGGCCTCCCCGTCGATCGGAACCGGTTCGGACGGCGTCGGTGACGCCGAGCCGTCGCCCGTTTCCTCCCGGGTTCGAAGCTCCTCCAGCTTTCGCCGTCGGATCTCCTCTATCTCCTCGCTCATCGATCCGACGTACGGGCTCCATCGACTTATGTATTTGTATGGTCGTCACAATACTGTCGATCACTCGACGCGGGGTGTACCGTCCTCCGGATCGATGCGCTCGGTCTCCGCGGATTCGGGGTCCCCCACGGCGGTCTGTACGCGACCGACCGCGACGGCCACGACGTAGATCGCGACGGCCACGAGTACGATCGCGGGGCCGCCGGTCACGCCGCCGTAGTACGCGACGCCGATCCCGAGGACCACCGCCAGCTCCGCGAGGAGGATCGAGACGACGATCGACTCCGTAAAGCTTCGCGAGACCTGCGTCGCCCCCGCGACCGGGACGACGAGCATCGCCGCGACCAGGATCACGCCCATGATCTGCATCGCGCCCACGACGACCATCGCGGTCAACATCACCGTGATCCGGTTGTACCACCGGACCGGGATCCCGGCGACCGCGGCGGCGGTCTCGTCGAACGTGACGTAGAGCAGCTGGTTGCGCGTCACCCCGACCGTCGAGACGATCACGGTAAAGAGGACGAGCAGGACGACCGCGTTCGACGGCGAGACCGTAGAGAGGTTGCCGAAGAGGTACTGGTCGATCCCCACCGCGAGCCCGCCGGCGTTGAGGCTGATGAGCGTGGACCCCAGCGCGAATCCGGTCGAGAGCACGATCGCCATCGAGACGTCGTTGTAGGCGTCCGTCGCCTCCGAGATGAGTTCGATGGTGAGCGCCGCGATCACGGCGACGATCACGGCCGTCAGGTACGGCGACACGCCGAGATCGATGACGGCGTTGAGGAACAGCCCGACCGCGACGCCGGCGAAGGCCGTGTGCGCGAGCGCGTCGCCGATCAGCGCGAGCTGGCGGTGAACCAGGAACGTCCCGATGAGCGGCGCCATCACGCCGATACAAAGTCCCATGAGGAGCGCGCGGTACATGAACCGGAAGCTCGGATCGAGCAGCTCCAGGCCGGTGGCTCGATAGAGCTGTACCATCAGCCAGTACCACAGATCGAGGATCAGATAAAACGGGGCGAGAACCGCCTCGATCGGGGAGATCTGGAGCGCGAGCGTGAGCGTCTCGATCATCGCCGGTCGCTCCCGGGGCGGGTCGTGAGTCCGAAGGCCTCGACGAGCGCCTCGCTCTCGAGGAACGCCTCGCTGTCCCCGTCGAAGCGGATCCCGCCGTCGAGACAGACGACGCGTTCGGCGTGGTCCGTGACGGCGCCGAGATCGTGCTCGACGAGCAGCACGGTGATCCCGGAGTCGTTGAGCGACTCCAGCAGGGCGTAGAACGCCTCGACGGACTCGGCGTCGACGCCGACGGTCGGCTCGTCGAGCACGAGCAGATCCGCCTCGCCGGCCAGCGCGCGAGCGATGAACGCGCGTTGGCGCTGGCCGCCGGACAACTGCGTGATGCGGCGGTCGGCGAACGAGCCCATCCCGACGGTCTCGAGCGCCCGATCGACGATCCGCCAATCCTCGGCGGAGAGCAGCCCGAAGCGGACGTGGGGGAACCGTCCCATCTTGACCACCTCACGGACCGTGATCGGCATCTCGCGTTCCGCGCCGGATCGCTGTGCAACGTAGCCGATCCGGGAGCCGTCGTCGAAGTCGTGGGCGAGTTCGCCGAACGTCCGGGCCGTCCCCTGGTCCGGCCGGAGGAGCCCCAGCACGAGCCGCATCAGCGTCGACTTGCCCGAGCCGTTCGGGCCGACGACGGCGACGTACTCCCCCGCGTCGATCCGGAGGGACACGTTCCGAACCACCGGAGTAGAGGCGTATCCGAACGTGACGTCTTCGAGTTCGACGACGGGCGCCGATGAGTTGTCGGCGGGAGTCCCCGAGCGGTCGGCGGACGCGTTCGAGGTGGATGCGGACGGCGGGACGCTCATTCGAAGTTCCTCCACGTCTCGGCCCACCCGTCCGGACCGGCCTCCTCGGGCGTCCGGTTCCCGAGCACGACCTCGAAGGTGGGCATGTTGATGTTGTAGGCGATCTCCTCGTACCCCCAACCCTCCTCGACCCAATCCTCGCGGACGCCGGCGTACGGCGTCACCGGGAAGTACGCCTCGACGGACGTCTCCTCGAGCAGCTGTCTGGCCGGTCGTCGCGTCTCGAAAACGGCCGCGGCGACGTAGCGGATGTCGTTCTCGTCGATGACGGCCTTCGCCTCGGTGATGTCCGAGGGCTTGATGTCGCCGCTCGCCGCGAGGTTCTCCACGAGCGGACGCATCTCGACGCCGTATCTGACGCCGAGGTACTGGAAGGCGTTGTGGGCCGCGAGCTGGACGACGTCGCGGTCGGCGGCCTCGAATATCCGCCGGTAGTCCGCGTCGATCCGGTCCAGGACGTCCGTCTTGTACGTCTCCGCGTTCTCCCGGAGCACGTCCTCGTGGTCCGGCGCGATCTCGAGGAACCCCTCGAGGATGTTGTCCACCGATCGCTTCGCACGGTGGGGATCCAACCAGAAGTGGGGATCCCTGCCGCGTTCCTCCCCGACGCCCTCCTCGTCCCGATCGAGGCTGGCGGCGAGGCCGACGAGGTCGATCCCCTCGCGGACGTTTATGAGCCGGGTGTCGACGCCGTCCGCCTCGATCGTCTCGATCGCGCGGTCGGCCCACGGCTGGAAGTCCTCCCCGACGTGGACGAACGCGTCGGCCTCAATGATCTCCCGGGTGATCTGCGCGTTGGGCTCCCAGCCGTGTCCGTGTAGTCCGGTCGGCACGAGGTTTCGAACCTCGATCGGCGTCCCCCGTGCGATGGTTTTGGCGAAATCGTAGAAGCTGAAGAAGGAGGCGACTGCGACGGGACCGTCCGTGGATCCGGCGCCGTCGCCACCGTCGCCGTCGTTCCGGTCGTCTTCCCCGTTCGGATCGTCGTCGCTTCCGGGGTCGCTCGCGCCGGAGATACAGCCGGCGAGGCCGGCGGCGACGAGCGCGGACCCGGAGCGAAGCGCCCGCCTCCGGGAGAGGTGCGGCCGTCGTGACGGTTCGACGTCGTTCATGATCGCATCGAGATAGGCCTTGACAGTATATGAATTCTTCTACTCTAAGAAAATATTTAGAGTAGTCTAATTCACACGCTCTCCGAAACGCTCCGACTTCGGAGACGAACGTTCCCGTTTCCAATTCGAGGACGAGCGGTCCCGCTCAGTTTCGGAGACGAACGTGGCTCTCACCGGGCTCGATTCCCTCCAGAGGCCGATCTGCGGAAGTCGTCGAAAATCGGGTGTGGACCGCGGTTTCGAGAAAGGATTACGGCGACGGGGGCCGCGACGGCGGCGGTGTACGGCCGACGATCACTGGAAGCCGCGGCCGACCTCGTCCTCCTCGATGAGGTCGTCGAGCTCCGACGAGAGGAGCCGCTCGGCCTCCTCGAACTCGTCCGTCAGGTCCTCGAGCTCGTCCGGTCGCCCGTCGAACTCGTAGTCCATGGGACCGAACGCCGGGGAGTCGACCGCCTCCATCACGTCCTCGAAGAGGTGGTCGGGGTCGGTCGGCGCCTCCGCGTGCACCTTCAGCGTCTCCTCGAGGCGGGTCGCCATGTCCTCGGCGTGGTCCTCGTCCTCCGGCGGCGTCCGGACCGCGAACCGGCCCGGGTCGTCCTCGCGGGGAAAAAGCGGCTCCAGGCCGTCGTCGACGCGCCTCGCGACCCGGGTACCGACGCCGCGGAGATCGTGGGGACTCTTCGCGTACGTCTTGAGCTGGTAGACCCCCACGTTCGGGTGGCCGACGAAGAGGTCCTCGCCGAGCCCCTCCCGGCGGCTGCCGGCGACGGCCCGCCAGCCGTCCGGGTCGTTCGACTCCTCGGTCACCTCCTGGAGGATGTCCTGCCAGTCTCGAACGCGCATGTCCATCGGTTCCCCGCCGGAACGCAAAGGCGTGTCGGTGGCGGTCAGGGAGGCGCTTCGACGGCGATCGGATCAACGACGGCGATCCGCCGCCCTCGCGGATTTCGGGTGCCCGCAAGAAGTAGTCGCCCGCATACACTCCCGACGACCGACAGCGTTTTTCGCCGCCGCCGCCCACACGCGGCCGTGAACCTTCGGGGACCGATAGTCGAGGTCGGGGACGTCCGCTCCGTCTCGACGAAGTACGGCGAGCGCGACTGCTGTACGATCGAGGTCCGCCCGGACCGCGGGGCCGGCGATCCCGTCTCGGTCACGCTGTGGGGCAAGTGGACGCATACGGCCGAGCACGCCGAATCGGGCATGGAGCTGCTCGTCACCGACGCCGAGGAGGACGAATACCGCGGCGAGACGACCTACTCGACGACCGGCGACTCCTCCGTCGTCCTGGAGCCGGACTTCCTCGTCGACGTCACGGGGATCCGGTCGTGGGTGCAGTGTCCACGGATGTACTACCTGAACAAGCTGTCGGGCGTCCCCCTCAATTACCCCGTCGTGAAGGGGACGATCGTCCACGAGGTCTTCGGGGACCTCCTCCGCGGAGTCGATCTCGAGGAGTCGATCGCGGATCGGGTCGAGGGGGCCGGACTCGAGCTGGGAATCCTGGGGTACGAGGCGTCCGAGGTCGAAGACGAGGTCCGACGCAACGCCGCCGCGATCGACGGCTGGCTCGCACAGGGCACCCTCTCGGGCGAGGACGCGTGGCGCTCCGAGCGGACGCTCATCTCGCCGACCTACGGGCTCAAGGGGCGCGCCGACGCCCTCCGGCGCGGGATGCCCGTCGAGTTGAAGACCGGCAAGAACACGAGCCGGGAGCCGCGGTTCCACGACAAGATCCAGGCGGCCTGCTACGGGCTCATGCTCGCCGACCGCGGCGATCGTCCCGACACGGGAACCCTGCTGTACACGAAGAACACGGCGCTCGATCGCTCGGAGGCGACCGGCGATCTCTCGCCGGCCAAGGAGTTCTCGATCGGCGAGGGGCTGCTCGCGTTCGTCGTCCGGACCCGAAACGAGCTCGCCGCGATGGAGTGGCACGCGCTGAACGGGACCGGCGACCAGCCCGGCATCCCGACCGGGTACGAGGCCGATGCAACCTGTGAGTACTGCTTCGAGCAGGACACCTGCATGGTCGTCTCGGGGCGGCTGGACCAGGAGTCGAAGGCCGGATCGATCGGAACCGCACTGCCCGCCGAGGAGCGCGAGTACGTCGACCGCCTCTACCGGGCGATCGAGGAGGAGCGCCGCGAGACCCACGCCGAGTATCGGAAGCTCTGGGAGCAGACGGCCGCGGAGCGGGCCGCGGACGACAGGGCGCTCGTCGATCTCGAGCCGGCCTCGCGGACCGAACTCGACGGGGGCAGGTGGCGCCTCGCGGCGCGAAAGCCGGATGACGCGGTCTCGAAGCTCCGGGAGGGCGACGTGGCGCTCGTCTCGGACGGCGATCCGGTCGGCGGCGACGCGGAACTCGGCCGGATCCGCGAACTGGGGGACCGCGTCGTCGTGGAGACCGACGAGCCGGTCGAGTGCCGACGCCTCGACGTCTATCCCTCGGAGATCTCCGTCGACCGCATGCTCGTTGCCGTCCACGACGCCATTCTGAAGGGCGACGAGCGCCGCAAGGACGTGCTGTTCGGCCGCCGCGAGCCGGCGTTCTCGGGTCCCGAACGCGAGTACGTCCCCAACAACGACGCACAAAACGAGGCCGTGAACCTGGCGACCACCGCCGAGGACCTCGCGTTGATCCACGGACCTCCGGGGACCGGAAAGACCCACACCATCGCGCGGACGATCCGCGCGCTCGTCGCGGACGGAAACCGGGTGCTGCTCGCCGCGTTCACGAATCGGGCGGTGGACAACGCGCTCGAGGCGCTTCGCGAGCAGGGCCTCGTCGGGAGCGCCGGCGAGGACGCGATCGTCCGGGTCGGCACCGAGACGGGCGTCCGCGGCGACATGCGGGACCTCAGGTTGATCCGGCGCGGCGACCCGAACGACCGCGCGGGGGAACTGGGATCCGCGTCGGTCGTGGCGGCCACGACCGCGGCCTGCGGCTCCCGGGTGATGCGCGAACAGGAGTTCGACGTCGCGCTCGTCGACGAGGCCTCACAGCTCACGGAGCCGAGCACGCTCGCCGCGATCTCGCTCGCCGACCGGTTCGTACTCGTCGGCGACCACGAACAGCTTCCGCCGGTCGTGCGGGCCGAAAACGACCTCCAACGGTCGCTCTTCGAGCGGCTGGTCGAGGAGTATCCGGACGCGAGCGTGATGCTCGACCGGCAGTACCGGATGAGCCAGCGCATCCAGGCGTTCGCATCCGCGGAGTTCTACGACGGGGCGCTTCGCCCGGCGACCCCCGAGGTCGCAACGCGGTCGGTTCGGGATCTCCTCGCGGATCCGGACGAACTCCCCCCGGCGCTTCGCGAGGACGTGGCGTTCGTGGATCCGGACGGGCGACGCGACGGCAACCGGAACGTCCGGGAGGCCGAACGGGTCGCGGAGATCGTCGACGCGTACCTCGAGGCGGGCGTCGATCCCGACGACATCGGCGTGATCGCGCCGTTTCGCGCGCAGGTCGCGGAGATCGGCCGCCGGACCGACGTGACCGTCGATACCGTCGACCGGTTCCAGGGCTCGAGCGAGGAGGTGATCGTGGTCTCGTTCGTCGCGAGCGGCGACCTCGACGGTCCGATCTTCGAGGACCACCGGCGCGTCAACGTCGCGCTCACGCGAGCGAAGCGCGGGCTCGTCCTCGTCGGCGACGAGGAGGCGCTCTCCTCGGAGCCGTTCTACGAGCGAATGCTGGCGTGGGCGGACCGGTAGCGAAGCCGAGCGACTTCCCTCCGGCACGAAGCGTCCCCTACGGCGTTCGAACGCGGTTTTCGAGCGGCTCGCCGGACTCGAGCGCCTCGACGTTGGCCGCGAGGATGTCCGCGAGCCGATCCCAGTGTTTGGGCGTGTGGCCGCCGGTGTGGGGCGTGATGAGGCAGTTCTCGAGGTCCCACAGCACGTGTTCGGGCGGGAGCGGCTCCGGATCGGTGACGTCGAGGGCGGCGCCGCGGATCGTGTTCGACTGGAGCGCGGCGACGAGCGCGTCGGTGTCGACGATGCCGCCGCGGGCGGCGTTCACCACGACCGCGTTCGGCGGAAGCGTGGCGAGCTCCGCCTCGCCGATCAGCCCGCGCGTGAGGTCCGTGAGCGGACAGGCGATCACGACGTAGTCGCTCCGCGAGAGCGCGTCGTGGACCGGCTCCTCCTCGAAGCCGACGACCTCGTCGGTCGGTCCGCCCTTCTCGGGCGTGTAGCGCACGCCGATCGTCTCGACCTCGAAGCCCGCCAGCCGCTTCGAGACCGCCTGCCCGATCGAGCCGAGCCCGACGATGGTGACGGTGCTGTCGGTGAACTCCGTCGACTGGAAGTGGCGCCACTCGCCGTTCGACTTGCGACGCCAGCCCTCGTGGAGCCGGCGCGCGAAGACGAGCATGTTGCCGATCGCCTGTTCCGCGATCCCCGGCGCGTGGATGCCCCCCGCGTTCGTGACGGCGACCCCGCGTTCGCCGAGCGCCGCCATCGGGACGTGGTCCGTCCCGGCGAAGGTGCACGCGAACAGCTCGAGCCGCTCGCCGCGATCGAGCAGCTCCTCGTCGATCGTGATGCCCGTCACAACCCGCGCGTCGGCGATCAACTCGCGCTCCTGTCCGGGCGTCCGCGCGAGGGCCACCGACCGGTCCGGCAGCCGTTCGCGGATCGCGTCGGCGTACGATTCCATCGACAGCCCCTCCGTTCCCTCGCGGAGAACGACGATGTCGGGTTTCCCGCTCATGGTGGCGAGGTTCCGCGGGCGCGAACTTATCCTTTTATGTATTCGTCATCAACGGGAATTGTGTATAATTAAGTCCGTCCGTGTGGTACGACGGACCATGACCACCCGGATCACCGATCGGCTCGTCGAGCTTCGACGCGAGCTTCACCGCCACCCGGAGCCGGCCTGGCGGGAGTTTCACACGACGGGACGGCTCGTCGAGGAGATCCGCTCGATCGGCGTCCACGAGCTGGCCATCGGCCGCGAGGCGTACGATCCCGATGACCGGATGGCGGTTCCATCCGAGTCGAAACTGGAGACGTGGCGTGATCGTGCCCACGAACGGGGGCTCGACGAGGAGGTCCTCGAGTCGACCGCGGGCGGAAACACGGGCTGTGTCGCCGTCCTCGACCGCGGCGAGGGACCGTCGATCGGCCTGCGAGTCGACGTCGACGGGCTGTTCATCGAGGAGTCGACCGAACCCGACCACCGGCCGGCGGCCGAGGGGTTCCGCTCCGCGACCGGCGAGACGATGCACGCCTGCGGCCACGACGCCCACATGACCTGGGGACTCGCGGCGCTCGAGGCCGTCGCGGAAAGCGACTTCTCGGGGCGGTTCGTCGTCCTCTTCCAGCCGGCCGAGGAGGCCGGCGGTGGCGGCCGTCCGATGGCGCGGAGCCGATTCGTGGAGGACCTCGAGTACCTCTTCGCCGTCCACGTCGGCCTCGATCACCCGACCGGCCGTGTCGTCGCCGGCATCGAGCGGCCGCTCGCGATGTGTCACGTGGAGGCGACGATGGAGGGCACCTCCACGCACGCGGGACAGACGCCGAACGAGGGGGACAACGCGATGCAGGCGCTCGGAACGGCGATCCAGAACGCCTACGCGATCCCGCGGCACGCGGACGGCATGACGCGGGTCAACGTGGGCAAGGCGGAGTCGGGGACGGCGAGCAACGTGATCGCGGAGAAGGCGTATATGGAAGCGGAGGTGCGTGGCGAGACGACGGAGCTGATGGAGTACATGAAGGACCGGCTGCGTCGGACGTTCCGGAGCGCCGCCTCGATGCACGGCTGCTCGCTCGAGTTCGACGTCGTCAGCGAGTGCCCGCGGGCCGACAGCGACCCGGAACTCGTCGACCACGTCGCGAACGTGGCCGCGGGCGTCGACGGGGTGCGGGAGGTGGTCCCGACCGCCGACTTCGGCGCGAGCGAGGACGCCACCTTCCTCATGGAGCGCGTCCAGGAGAACGGCGGGCTCGCCTCGTATCTGATCGTCGGAACGGACCATCCGACCGGCCACCACACGCCGACGTTCGACGTCGACGAGCGGAGCCTCGAGATCGGCGTCGACGTGCTCGTCGACTCGATTCTCGGGGTCGAAGAGGCGTTCGAGGAACGGAGGAAGCCCCGGTGACCAAACACACAAACGAGGACCTCACGGCGGCCGACGTTCTCACCGCCGCGGACGTCGAGGGGGCTCGCGATCGGATCGAGGACGTCGTCCACCGGACGCCGCTCGACGGGTCGACCACGCTCGCCGAGCGCAGCGGGGCGGCCTCGGTCGGGCTCAAACTCGAGACCCTCCAGCGGACCGGCTCGTTCAAGATCCGCGGGGCGTACAACGCGATGGCTCAACTCGTCGCCGAGGAACGCGAGGCCGGCGTCATCGCCGCGAGCGCGGGCAACCACGCCCAGGGAGTTGCACTCGCCGGCGACCTGCTCGGGATCGACGTCGAGATCGTCGTCCCGGAGGTGACGCCCGCCTCGAAGATCGAGGCGACCCGGGGATACGGCGCGCGCGTGATCGTCGAGGGGGACATCTACGAGCGGTCCTACGAGCACGCGCTCGAACGCGCCGAGGAGACCGGGCGCACGCTCGTCCATCCGTTCGACGACGAGGCGATCATGGCCGGACAGGGGACGGTCGGCCTCGAGATCGCCGAACAGCGTCCCGAGGTCGACACCGTCCTCGTGTCCATCGGCGGCGGCGGACTGATCTCGGGGATCGCCACGGCGATGGAGGCGGCCGTCGACCGGGACGTCCGGGTCGTGGGCGTCCAGCCGGAGGGAGCGCTCCACGCGAAGCCCGCGCTCGAACGAGACGAGATCGTCGAGCTGTCCGACGTCGACACCGTCGCCGAGGGGATCGCGGACACCCGGCTCCTCGAGCGGACCTGGGCCGTCCTCCGCGAGCGCGTCGACGAGGTGATCGCGGTCTCCGATCGCGAGTTGGCGGTCGCCGTGACCCTGCTCGCCGAGCGCGCGAAGATCGTCTCCGAAGCCGCAGGCGCGGCGCCGGTCGCCGCCCTGCTCGGCGACGACCTCGACGTCGAAGGCGAACACGTCGCGGCGGTCGTCTCCGGCGGGAACGTGAACCTCACCGAGCACGCGGAGCTGACCCGGGCCGGCCTGATCGAACTCGGTCGGTACGTCGAGGCGCGCCTCCTCGTTGACGGCTGGCCGACCGCCATCGCCGACGTCACGGAGGCGATCGAGGACCACGGCGGCGAACTCGACGCCCTCAAGCGCGCCGACCGGAGCGCGCTCGACGAGCCGAACCGCGTTCCCGTGACCGTCGGGATCGAGGGCAGCGGCCCGGAGCACCTGCGGGAGGTTCTCGAGACCCTCTCCGGACTCGAGGGGATCGAGGTGGCGACGGACACGTCGGTGAACGCTGGAGGATACAACGAGGGGTAGTTCTATACCGGATCGTGGTGAACCCTACCGCGTGACACGGCAACTCCATCCGGACGTTCGATCGCTTCTCGATCGGGTCGAGGAACAGGGAAATCCGGGCTACGCCGATCTCACGGTGGCGTGTGCGCGCGGGATCTTTCGGGAGTTCCTCTCGGTTCCCGAGGCGAAACTCGATCCCGTCTCCCGGGTTCGAGATCTCGAGATCCCGGGACCGAACGGGCCGATCCCGATCCGGGTCTACGACCCGGCGGACGCGTCGGAGCCGCGGCCGGTGTTCGTCTTCCTCCACGGCGGCGGCTGGGTGCTCGAGACCGTCGACGCCCACGACCACACCTGCCGGGCGCTGGCGAACGCGGGCGCGTGCACCGTCGTCTCCGTGGACTACCGGCTCGCCCCCGAACACCCGTTTCCCGCCCCGCTCGAGGATGCCTACGCGGCCACGGAGTGGGCCGCCAACAACCTCGAGTCGCTCGCCGGCGACCCGGACCGGGTCGTGGTCGGCGGCGACAGCGCCGGCGGAAACCTGACGGCCGCGGTCGCGCTTTTGGCCCGCGATCGGGACGGTCCAGACATCGCCCACCAGGTGTTGATCTATCCCGTCGTGGACCACGACTTCGGGACGGACTCCTACGAGGAGAACGCGGAGGGATACCTGCTCACCAGAGAGAGCATGCGCTGGTTCTGGGACCACCACCTCGAGACGCCGCTCGACGGCGCGAACCCCTACGCCTCCCCCCTTCGGGCGCCCGACCTCTCTGGACTTCCGCCGGCGACGGTCACCACCGCGGAGTTCGACCCGCTTCGCGACGAGGGTGCCGCCTACGCCGATCGGCTCGCGAAAGCGGGGGTCGACGTCGAACACAGACGCTACGAGGACATGATCCACGGGTTCGTCCCGTTCCTGGCCGAGCCCGAACTGGACGCCGCACGCGAGGAGATCGAGGCGATCGGCGCGACCGTTCGGGACCTGTGACGGAGGCGTGCCGTACGAGACCTGTGAGGAAGGCGCGCCGTTCGGATCGCTGGGAGAGACTGGCGGGCGGTACCGGCCCTGACCCGTGACGTTCCCGGTCCGACTCACGCCGTCGTCGCGGTCGGGCCCGCGGCCTCGATCGCCTCGAGGAAGATCGAGGTCCCGAGTTCGATCTCGCGTTCGGTCGAGTCGAGCGGGGGAAGAAGCCGGATCGTCTTCTTGCCGCACCCGAGCGTGAGCAATCCCCGCTCGAGTGCCTCCCGGACCACGGCGTCCCGGCGCTCCGGCGTGTCGAACTCGACGGCGAGCATGAGCCCCTTGCCGCGCACGTCCACGACGTGGTCGGGCGCCCCGTCGCCGAGCAGCTCCTTCGCCTGTCGACCGCGCCTCGTGGCGTTCGCGAGCAGGTCGTGTTCCTCGATGGCCTCCAGGGTGAACACGCCCATCATGGAGGCGAGCACGTCGCCGCCGCCGAAGGTCGACCCGAGGCGGTTCTTCTCCGAGGGGAAGAGCTCCGAGCGCGAGATCGTCGCGCCGACCCGAAGCGCCTTCGCGCTCGCGATCACGTCCGGCTCGATCGGGTAGTGGTCGGAGGCCCACATCTCGCCGGTTCGACCGATCCCCGACTGGATCTCGTCGACGACGAGCGGAACGTCGTACTCCTCGCAGACCGCCCCGACCTCGGCCATGAACGCCTCGCTCGGGAACCGGTAGCCGCCGACGCCCTGGACCGGCTCGAGGATCATGAAGGCGATCTCGGCGGGATCGACGTGTCCGCCCTCGGGCGCGAGCGCGTCGCGAAGTCTGGAACCGCCGCCCCCAGAGCCCCCGCCGGTCTCGCCGTTCCCGGAGCCGCCACCGGCCACGGAACCGCCACCGGTCCCGGATCCCCCGCCGGTGAAGAACCCGCACTCACAGCTCGCGGGCGAACAGCCGCGATCGCCACAGAAGGGAACCGTCCGGATCCCGGCGATCTCGGGGTAGTGGCGGGTGTAGACGTCCTTCGATCGGGTGACGGAGAGCGTGCCGAGCGTCCGCCCGTGGAAGCTCCCCTCGAACGCGTAGCCGTACTTCGCCGCGGGCGCCGCGTTATGGGTGATCTTCATCGCGTTCTCGACGGCCTCCGCGCCCGAGTTCGAGAGGAAGACCGTGTCCATCCCGTAGTGGCTCGAGACGTCGGTGAGGCGGTCCATCAGGTGGCTCGAGGAGGGAAAGTCGGCCTCGGCGGGGTCGGGTCCCGACCCGAAGTACATGTCCTGGCCGGCGATCTTCATCGGCTCCGCCAGATCGAACTCCCGGAGCTTGCCGAGTACCTTCCCGTTGTCGTACCCGAGCGGGGCCGCGCCGATGTGACAGGTGAAGTCGAGGAGGACGTTTCCGTCGACGTCGGTGACGAACGGGCCGTCGGCCCCCCCGTTCAGATCCCAGACGAACTCGTGGGAGTACTCGCTCGGCGCCGCGTGCTCCCCGTGGAACGAGACCCACCGCTCGGCGTTCGGTCCCGGGAAGGCGTCCACGTCGGGTTCGGCCGTGTGCCTATCCATACACAAATAGTGTGTATGACGTACATTAAATGTTGGTATCGATCGCCGGTAGATGGCCGCTACGGGCGCTCCGTGGCGACTACGGCGGAACACGGGGACGGAGAGTGAAGACCGGAACCGGAAGACGGGAAGTGGCGACCCAAAAGCGGCGGGCGACCCCCGAACGACACCTCAATCGTCGTCGCTCAACTCGGCGGCCGACGGATCGTCGTCGGGACCCGAGCCGAACAGCCAGGAGTCCTCCTGGAGCAGCACTCGGCTGCCGTCGGAGACGAACTCGCGGATGAGCCCGATCATCGCAAGCAGGCAGACGAACGCGAAGGGCGTTCCCGTGATTATCGCCGCCGACTGCAGGGCGCTCACGCCGCCGAGCGTCATGAGGATGGCGGCCGTCATCCCGAGCACGACGCCCCAGAAGATCCGGTTGATGTTCGAGGGACGCGCCTTGCCGCCGGTCGTCATCATCGAGACGGCCAGCGTCGAGGAGTCGGCCGACGTGATGAAGAAGGTGGTCACGAGCACCATGAACGCGAGGATGAAGACCGTGCTCAACGGGAACGTCTCGAAGAGGATGAACCCGGAGACCTCCGCGCCCGCGTCGCCGGCGATGACGGCGCCGAAGTCGGCGACGCCGTTGTGGTGGCTCCACACCGCGGTCCCGCCGACGAAGATGAACCACGGGATGGAGGCCGCGGAGGTCGCCGCGATCCCGGTGAACGCCACCTCACGAACGGTCCGTCCGCGCGAGATGCGGGCGATGAACAGCCCGGCGAACGGGGACCACGAGAGCGCCCACGCCCAGTAGAACACCGTCCAGCTGTTCATCCAGGACGTGCCGCCGTCGACGCCGGCGCCCGTGAACAGACTCATCGCGACGAAGTCGTTGAACATCCCGCCGATCGCCTGTGTTCCCATCAACACGAGGAACGCCGTCGGACCGACGATGAGCGTCGCGATCATCAAGATCACGAAGAGGATCATGTTGAAGTTCGACAGCCGACGGATCCCGCGATCGACCCCGAGGACCATCGAGACGGTGAACGCGAGCGTCATCGCGGTCACGACGAGGATGATCCCGGTCGTGCCCAGGTCGATGCCCCACTGGTAGCGAAGCCCCTCGACGAACTGGCTGCCGATGAACCCGAGGGAGGTCGCAACGCCGCCGATCGTCGCGAAGACGGCCATGACGTCGACGACCTTCGCGATGGGTCCGTCGAGGTTCTTTCGGCCGATGAGCGGCGTCAACGCCGAGGAGACCCGAAGCGGGACGTCCTCGTAGTTGTACGCGAAGTACCCGATTCCGATGCCCATGATCGTGAAGACGGCGAGTTGCGGGATCGCCCAGTGGAAAAGCGTCTGTTGGACGGCGATCGTCATCGCCTCCGCCGATCCCGCCTCCACGTCGAAAAGCGGCGAGGGATCGGCGTAGTAGAACAGCGCCTCGGTCGGCCCCCAGAAGACGACGCCGGCGGCGAATCCCGCCGAGTACAACATCGCGAAGAACGAGAAGTAGCTGTACTCGGGCGGCTCGTCACCGAATCGGAGTCTGCCCCACGGCCCGAGAATGAGGTAGACGAGAAAGACCACCACGAGGAAGACGATGACCAAAAGCGCCCAGTTGAGGTAGGTGTACATCACCGTCTCGCCGAGCGTGATCCCACGCTGGACTAACCCGGGATCGATGAAGTACAACAGGATCAATCCGAGCGTCAAACCCGCGCCGAACAGGAAGACGATCGGATCGAGCTCCTCGCGAAACCGCTCTACAGCGCTCGTCCCGTCGCCGGCGTCGCTCACGTCCCTTCACCTCCGGACACGGCGCCCGATCCTGTCGAAACACGGTGCGACGCGTCGGTTCCAGCCACCCCATGCATCGTGTCGAGTGGTAGCATACCCGAGTGATTGGTAGTTTATCACATAAACGTTTCCCCATATCCGTAGCCACCATCTACGAATTGTGTATATACAATTGCGCGGCTGGACGGACGGAGATCGGGAAACCGAAAATCGGGAGGTGAGGAGGAGGATCTACTCGCGGAACGGTCGCGAGTTACGCACACACGACGGAACGAGGTGTCGGCCCGTCCGTGTCACTGTGTCAACTCGTCGACGGCTCGCTCCCGGGCCGCCTCGCTCTCGTTGACCTCCCGGACGAGCTCGCCGACGTGTTCTTTGATCGATTCGCGGGTCTCCTCGGGCGAGAACTCCTCGGACATCGACAACAGGCGAACGAACGCCCGCAGCTCCTCGTCGGTCAGCTTTTCGAACTCGTCGTTTTCGATCTTGGCGATGACCTCGTCGACGTCGATCCGGCCGACCGGCTCGACGCTGAAATCCACGTTCACCATGCGATACTCCGAGTCGGCCATCCGCTGTTCGGCCTTGCCGACGCCCTCGGCGAGCATCCGTTCGAACGGGACGTGATACCCCTTCGAACCGAGATGGAGGAACGCCAGCATGTCGACGATCCCCTGGGTGTACGCCTCGCGATCCTCGTCGTCGGGATCGAAGATCGTCTCGCGATCGCGGGACTCGAGACACTCGAAGAGGATCGAGAAGTCGATCATCGCGTTGCGCACGCGGCGCCGGATCCGGTTTCGCTTCTGTTTTTTCGAGTGCTCGGTGTAGTCGGTCTTGCGGCCGAGGAGGAAATCGCGGTCGGACGGGGTCAAGATGCCACGGGCCCGATCGGAATCCGCAGCGGACTCGAGAGCCTTCGGAACGTCCTCGCTCATACACGGATAACGGGAACACCGCGAATTAACGCTTGGGGTCGTCCCGCGACGGCCGACGTCGCGATATCTCCTCGATCGCGGATGAGACGACGTCGACGCCGATCTCGAGGCACCGTTCGTCGACGTCGAACGTCGGCGTGTGGTGGTTCGTCGGGTGATCCGCTCCCACGATCAGATACGAGGCGAGTCCCCCGTTCTCCTGGACGCGCTCCATGAGGAAGGTGACGTCCTCGCTCGCGCCGAACTCCTGTTCGGAGATTACGGTGTCGACCCACGGGACGGTCGAGGCGACCGATCCGATCAGGTCACGCAGCTCGGGGTCGCTGTCGATCCGCGGCGACTCGCTCATCATCCGCTGGGTCACGTCACAGTCGTGCATCTCGGCGGCCGCATAGAACACCCGCTCGAGTTCGGTGCGCGCGTACTCCATGAGGGCGGTCGTCTCGCCGCGTACCTCGCCGTCTATCGTGATCTCCTCGGCGATGATGTTGCTCGCGGTGCCCCCCTCGATGCGTCCGAGATTGATCCGGGTCATCCCGTCGGCGTGGCGCGGGATCGCGTACGCGTTCTGGATGGCGGTGGCGGCGGCCTGCATCGCGTTCGCCCCTGCACTCGGCGTCTTTCCCGCGTGGGCGCTGGCCCCCTCGAAGGTCGCGGTCAGGTGGGCCATCGCGAGCGGTTTCACCACCCCGGAGACGATCGTTCCGGTCGGGTTGTGGAGTCCGACGTGCAACGACAGCAGGTAGTCGACGTCGTCGACGTACCCGCCCTCGACGAGCGGCTTTCCGCCGCCGGATATCTCCTCGGCCGGCTGGAAGAACAGTTTGAACGTCCCGGCGAAGGAGCCGTGTTTGACCGCCTCCAGGATGCCGAGCGCGATCGCGAGATGCGCGTCGTGGCCGCAGGCGTGCATGTAGCCCTCGTGTTCCGATCGGAACCCCTCGTCGGCCGGTCGGTGGCCGACCTCCTCGGATTCGGTCATCGAGATCGCGTCCATGTCCACGCGGAGTCCCACGGTCGGTCCCTCCCCCCGTTCGAGGACGGCGACCGCGCCGGTGTGACCGTCGGCGGTTCGCTCGAGCACGTCCGGGCGGACTCCCGCCTCGCGTGCGCCCTCGAGCCATGCGTCCAGTTCGGACTGATCGGGGACCGCCATCCGGTCCTCGCTCGAGAGCACGTCCCGGCCGATCGCGAGCCCGTCGACGCCGATCCGCTCGACCTCCTCTACGATCCGGGCGGTCGTTCGGAACTCGCGCCAGCCGGGCTCGGGGTGGCGGTGGAACGCCCGACGGATCGCCGGGAGGCGGTTGCGTACGTCGTGGGACATCACTTCGAAGCCGATAGACCACGGAGGCACTTAACCGTGCGCGTCGTCGGTCGAGCGGCGGACGCGGGTGAAAGAACCGACCTAACCGAGATACGCGATCGCGTCCATCTCGACGTCGACGTCGCCGGGCAGCCTGGAGACCTCGACGCAGACGCGCGTCGGCGGGTCGCCGTCGAATCGGGCGCCGTAGGCCTCGTTGACCGCCTCGTAGTCGTCGAGGTCGGTCAGGTAGACGGTCACCTTCACGACGTCCGCGAGGCCGTCGCCGCCGGCCTCGGAGACGACGGACGCGACGTTCTCGAGGACGCGATCCGTGCGGTCGCCGACGTCCCCGTCGACGACGCCGTCCGTGTCCGGGTCGACCGGGCCGTATCCGGAGACGTACAGCGTCTCCCCGGCTCGGACGCCCTGTGAGTACGGGTTGTCGGTGCGCGGTGCTTCCTCCGTGGTGACGCGTTCGGTGTCGGACATGGGTATCGAGGTTCTCAGTCGGCGTGTTCGTCGATCGCGTCCGCGATGATCTCGAGAGCCGTCTCCGCGAGCGCCTCGGTCAACACGAGCGGCGGGATGAGTCGCAGGACGTTGCCGTGGCGGCCGGCCTTCCAGACGAGGACGCCGTGTTCGAAACAGTAGTCCTGGATTGCGTCGACCGTATCGCCGTCGGGCTCGCCCTTCTCGTTGCGGAACTCGACGCCGATGAACAGACCCTTGCCCCGGATCTCGGCGATGGAGTCGGTGGTCTCGGCGATCTCGTGGAACCGCTTGCGGATCGCCTCGCCCAGTTCGCGGGCGTGTGCGAGCAGGTTCGTGGCCTCGATGTACTCGATGGCGCGAACGCCGGCACGCATCGCCACGACGTGGCCCCTGTAGGTCCCGGCGTGGTCGCCGGATCCCCAGGTGTCGAGGTCCTCGTGGTACATCATCCCCGAAAGCGGGAAGCCGATGCCGCCGAGCGCCTTCGCCGTGGTCATCGCGTCCGGCGTGACGTCGTACCACTCGCCGGCCCACCACTCGCCCGTCCGGCCGAACCCGCTTTGGATCTCATCGAAGATCAACGGGACGTCGTTGTCGGTCGCCAGATCGCGAAGCCCCTGGAGGAACCCCTCCGGCGGCTCGATGATGCCGCCCTCGCCCTGGATCGGCTCGACGATCATCCCCGCGGGGTTCGCGAGCCCGCCGTAGGGGTCCTCGAGGATCGCCTGTACCTCCTCGAGGGCGTGGTCGACGGCCTCCTCCGGCGCCTTGTCCTGCCGGAGGGGATGGGGGTAGGGCGCGTGGACGACGTCGCTCAAAAGCGGCGTGTAGTGGCCCTTGAACTTCTTGTTGCCGGTGATGCTCATCGCGCCCGAGGACGTTCCGTGATAGGCGCCCCGGAAGGCGATGAATCCGTCGCCGCCCGTGTTGTACTTCGCGAGCTTGATCGCGGCCTCGTTCGCGTCGGTTCCGGTCGGCCCGCCGAAGACGAACCGGTTTTGATCCTTCAGCCCGGGGGGAGCGATGTCGTTGAGACGCTCGATCAGATCGAGGCGCGCCTCGGTCGGAAAGTCGATCGAGTGGACGAGATCGTCGGCCTGCTCGTGGGCGGCCTCGAGCACGTAGGGGTTCGAGTGGCCGACGTTCAACACGCCGATGCCGCCGAAGAGGTCGATGAAGGTGTTGCCGTCGACGTCGCGAACCGTCGCCCCGCTGCCGGCTTCGGGAACGAGCGGAATGTCCTCGGGATACGCGACCGCGCTCGAGTCGATCCGTCGCTGTTTCTCCAGCAGCTCGCGCGCTCGCGGGCCGGGAGCGGAATCGACGGACGGTGCGTCCTCGAAGTGAAGCGTCTCTATCGCCGGAACGTCCATACCTACGTCCACGTGGAACGCGATTAAAAATCTTGTCTACAAAATCCACGCAACAGATACACAGTTTTTGATGTCGAAGGGAGCGATCGAGGGTCCACGATCGGACCGACGTCTCTGCGCTCGACCGGCGGATCCACGTTCGCGGCTCTCAGCGGCCTCCACGAATTCGGCCGGTCACCTCCCGGCCTCACTTCCCGGATCGGTCGGCCGCGCGGTCGACGACTCGACAGACCGGACACCGTCCGAATCCTCGAGAACCGCCGGCGATCCGGCAGATCGGACAGGCTCGGGATTCGGCCGCCGCTTCCGACGCGCTTTCCGACGCGTCGCCGGACGTCGACGCGCGGCCGTCCGACTCCGCCGGTCGGTCGGCCGACCGGTACAGCCCCACCAGCGCGAGGAGGACGAAGGCCGCGCCCTCGATCCGCGCGGCGGTGTAGACCCACTCTCGGATCTCGAGCGAGTCGGGAGTGCGGTAGGCGAGTCTGGTCAAAACGGCGACGACCGGGCGCGGACACAGAAGCTCAAGCAACCCGAACAGACCGACGACGAGGTGGACGTGTCGCTTCATGCCGAAACGTTGGATCCCCGAGGACAAAAGGACGCGGGGTGATCACGGTCACCTCTCGAGGCTGTCACGGTCAAGCCCCGAGGCTGTCACAGTCAATCCCCGAGGCAGTCACGGTCGCCCGTCCAATCCCCCGGTTATCGAGGGGGTCAGACGGATCACGTCGCCGTCCTCGACCGGAGTCTCGAGGCCGTCGATCTGGCGGATGTTCCGTTTGTCCCGCGTCACGGAGACGTCGCCCGAAAGCGATCCGTCGTCGAGGATCCGTCCCTCGAGAGCCGGATGTGCGCGCTCCAGCTCCGCGAGGAGGTCGCCGTAGGTCTCCGCGTCGGTCGAGAGCTGAACCGATCGCTCGCCGACGTCCTCGCGGAACGGTCCGAAGAACCGGCATTCGACCTGCATGGGGGTCGATAGGCCCGGCGGGACTTTTTACCCGTCGATCGCGGCCACCGTCGATACGCTCCGGGAGCGCCGACGTTTAACACCGATCGCGACCTACCCACGGCCATGAGCGAGACCCAGGACGGCGAAGCCGACGCGTCCGCGGGGGCGATCCTTCCGGACCGGCTCGTCGACGGGCGGTGGACGGGCGAGGAGCCGATCGAGGCGCTCGTCGGGGAGCTACTTCGCGAACGCGACGAGACGCTCGCCACCGCGGAGTCGCTGACCGGCGGGCTGATCGGCTCCGCGATCACGGACGTGCCGGGGTCGAGCGACTACTTCGATCGCGGGTTCGTGACCTACGCCTACGACGCCAAACGCCAGGAGCTTTCGGTCCCCCGGGAGGCGCTCGACGCGCACGGCGCCGTGAGCGAGCCGGTCGCGAAGGCGATGGCCCGCGGCGCTCGGGACCGGTCGGATACGACCTGGGGCGTCTCGGCGACCGGGATCGCCGGCCCCGGGGGCGGACGCGACGGAAAACCCGTCGGTCTCGTGTACGTGGGCGTCGCGTACGCGGCCCCCTGGGGAACCGGGGAGTCGTACGTGCGCGCGCATCGGTTCGTACTCGACGGCGACCGCGACGCGGTCAAACGCCGAACGGTCGACTCCGCGCTTGCCGTACTCTACGGGGCGCTTCGAGAACACGAGGGCGACTCCGCGAGCGGGGGATCCTGACCGGAGGAGATCGGAAGAGCCCGATCAGTCCGCCACGAGCGGCGGCCGCGCGTCGCTCGAATCCCCGCCCACGATCACGACGATCGTCGGCTCCTCGCGCGAGACGTCGCAGTCGTCGGCGCGTTCGACCGCGAACGTCATCGATCCATCGTCGGTCGCATTCGAAGCCACCGGAATCTCGGCATGGACGTCGTGGTCCCGCGTCTCGCCGCCCGCGATCCGGTCGGGGCGCTCGTAGCTCCGCGGTCGATAGCTGATCCAGGCGTCGTTCTCCGTGACGGCGTCGGTGCCGACGACGCAGCCGGCCATCGAGGGGAGTTCGACGGGGCGCGTGAAGGGCCCGGCGTTGGTCGCGGTGAGCGTTCCGATCCGCCCCTCGAGGGGGACGGTTCGGGGGCCGTCCCCCTCGAGTGCACCCTCGGGCACGTTGAGGGTGACCTCCTCGTCGAGTTCCGCGTCGTAGGTGACGCCGGCGGTCGCGACGTCGGCGCCGACGAGCAGCAGTCCGACGGCGGCGAGCGCGAGGAGGCCGTATCGAAGCGTTCGAGCCGGGACCGCCACGCCGCCCTGGCGGACCACGTATCCGAGTCCGACGAACAGGACCGCGGAGACGGCGAACAGGCCGAACACGCCGGTCTCCGTGGGGTCATACCGGGTGATGAGGTACGCGAGGAGGACCACGTACGCGAGCGCCGCGATGGCGTATGCGACGACGTCCAGCGCGCCCCGGTCGACGGACAGGCCGACGAGGAGGAACGCGAGGAAGGTCACGAAAAGCAGGGCGGCTTTCACCGTGATCGACAGGCCGAACACCACGTCGCGGACGAAGTAGGCGAACGCGCCGAGCGCGAAGACGACGCCGAGCGCGTAGAGGATCTTGCCGCCGTCGATGTCGAGGTTCATGCGGGGACTGGGGATGGATCCGCGTCCCATCCGTATCAGTATTGTGGCACTTCACCCCGGATCCGTGGCGGCTCGACGTTCCGTCGGATCGCTCGTCGTGCGACTCACTCGCGAACGTGGATCGACGATCCGAGGTACTTGTGGAGGACCGAGTCGACGTCGTCCGCGTTGTACGCCTCGAGGTCCTCGGCTATCGCCTCACGGAGCCGATCGAGGTACGGCCGATCGGTTCGAAGCTCCCGAAAGTCGACGGCGACGACGTCGACGCCCGAGGCCGCCTCCAGCCCGAGCCGCTCCTCGGCGACGCGGGTGAACCTATCGTCGTCCGTGAGTTCACCACGCCAGAGCCACTCGCGGAAGAGTCGCCATCCCTCGAAGCCGGGACGGGGTGCCGAAATCGACATCGTCGTCTCGAACCGGTCCGGAGACACGTCGACCTCGGTCGGCTTGAAACGTACCGTGACGCCGAAGACGTACTCGGCGGAGCCGGCCGGATCGCTCATCGAGGTCGGTCAGTACCGTTCATCGAGGTCGGTCAGTACCGTTCATCGAGGTCGGTCAGTACCGTTCATCGAGGTCGGTCAGTACTCGTCGTTGACGAGGTGGGCCAGCCGAACGTCGCTGTCGGTGATGCCGCCGGCCTCGTGGGTGGTAAAGCGGACCTCGACCTCCTCGTAATCGATCCGGATCTCCGGGTGGTGGAACTCCTCCTCCGCGACCTCGCCGACGGCGCTCGCGAAGGCGATGCCGTCCAGGTAGTCGTCGAAGGTGTAGCGGCGCGTGATCTCCTCGCCGTCGCGCTCCCACCCTTCCGGGAGCTTTCGTTCGATCTCCTCGTCGGACAGTACGTCGCTCATGTCTCGAGCGTCGGTCCCCTCTCTGTTAAGTGTTGGCGCGGCCCCTCCGCACGTCGACACAAAAGACACATATCGGCGGCTTGCGTCCACCCGCACGTGATCGAGAGTGCGCGCTCGTGGTTCGAGTCGGCCTACGAGCGGGTGCTCCGCCGCGAGATCGGCGATCCGCCGACCCACGTGGCGATCATCCAGGACGGCAACCGGCGGTACGCTCGCGAGCAGGGCGAGGAGGCTCCGGAGGGCCACAAGGCGGGCGCCTCGACGACCGAACAGGTGCTCGAGTGGTGTGGCGACCTCGGCATCGAGGAGCTGACGCTTTATGCCTTCTCGACGGAGAACTTCGATCGGCCCGACGAGGAGCTCGAACCGCTCTTCGATCTGCTCGAGGAGAAGCTCCGCGAGTTCGCGGACGCCGATCGGATCCACGAGGAGGGCGTCCGCATCCACGCCATCGGGGACGTCGGACGACTCCCCGCTCGCGTTCGGGAGGCCGTCCGATACGCCGAGGACCGGACCGCCTCGAACGAGTCGTTCCGGCTCAACGTCGCGCTCGCCTACGGCGGCCGAAACGAGCTTCTCACGGCGGCTCGCGACGTGGCGGCGGACGTGGCCGAGGGAACCCTGGATCCGGACGCGGTCGACGTCGCGGAGATCGAATCGCGGCTCTACCGACGGTCGCTCCGCGACGTCGATCTGATCGTCAGAACCGGCGGCGACGAGCGGACCTCGAACTTCCTGCCGTGGCACGCCAACGGCAACGAGGCGGCGGTCTACTTCTGTGCGCCCTACTGGCCGGAGTTCTCCCGGATCGACTTCCTGCGGGCGGTCCGAACCTACGAGTCGCGCGAGGAGTCCTGGCAGCGCGCCAGAACCGACCGTGCCGTCGCGCTCGTTCGCGCCGTCGCCGGCATGGAACTCGCGGAGGCGCGCGCGGTGACGGGGCGACTCACCGAACAGCTCACGGGCGTCGGTGCCGAGGAACTCTCGGCGGAGATCGCCAGACAGGAGCCCGAATCGGCCGATTAAGCCCGGGACGAGGAACGCGTTCCCGGCGGTCCGAAACCGGTTTCCACTCCGAGGGAGAGTCGTCGGTATGGACCCACGAATCCGCGAACACGCGGAGGTCATCGTCGACCACTCGACCGGGATCGAGTCGGGCGAGAACGTCGTCATCCAGCTGCCGCCGGAGGCCGAGGACCTCGCGGTCGCCCTCCACGAGCTGTGTGGCGACCGGGGCGCGAACCCGATCTGGGTCTCGAACTCGGACCGCGCGAGCCGGGCGTTCAAGCGGGCGACGGACTCCTTCGACGAGCCGAGCCACGAGCTCGCCTTCTTCGAGGAGACGGACGCGTTCATCATCGCCCGCGGGGGCGCGAACGTCACCGAGGGCGCCGACGTCGACCCCGAGACGAACGCGGCCTACAACCGGGCCAGGCGGGACATCAAGGAGGAGCGGCTATCGAAGACGTGGTGTCTCACGCAGGCGCCGACGTCCGGGCACGCACAGCTCGCCGGGATGAGCACGGAGGCCTACGAGAACTTCGTCTACGACGCCGTCTCGCTCGACTGGGACGCCCAGCGGGAGTTCCAGGCGCAACTGGTGGAGATCCTCGACGACGCCGAGGAGATCCGGATCCGGTCGGGCGAGGAGACGGACGTGCGAATGTCGATCGCCGGCAACACGGCGTTGAACGACTACGGCGAGGCGAACCTGCCGGGCGGCGAGGTGTTCACGGCGCCGGTTCGAGAGAGCGTCGACGGGGAGGTGTACTTCGATCTGCCGCTTTATCGCTACGGACGCGAGATCGAGGGCGTCCGGCTCAGGTTCGATGACGGGCAGGTCGTCTCCCACTCGGCCGAGCGCAACGAGGACCTGCTCGCATCGATCCTCGATACCGACGACGGCTCGAGATACCTCGGCGAGCTCGGCATCGGAATGAACCGACAGATCGACCGGTTCACCTACAACATGCTCTTCGACGAGAAGATGGGTGACACCGTCCACATGGCCGTCGGATCGGCCTACGAGGACTGCGTCGGCGAGGGGAACGAGCGCAACGAGTCCGCGGAGCACGTCGACATGATCGTGGACATGAGCGAGGACTCGGTCATCGAGGTCGACGGCGAGGTCGTCCAGCGCAACGGCACCTTCGTCTTCGAGGACGGCTTCTGATCGGACGCGAGGACGATCCCGGCCGGGTGCGATGAATATCCGGTTCGACCCGGATTACTCGTCGGGGTCGAGTTCCAACTCGAACTGTTCGTTTTCGGTCACGGCGTTCAACACGACGGAGGTGTTGGACTCGCGGATGTTCGCGTCGGTGAGAAGCGACTTGATCTGGTCGTTCATGTCGTCGGTGTCCTCGAACTTCCCGACGGCGATCACGTCGTAGTCGCCGGTGACCTCGTAGACCGTGATCATCCGCTTTTCGTCGCGAAGCCGGTCCGTGATGTCGGGAAGCGCGTCCCCTTCGACCTTGAGCTGGATGATGGCCGTGACGTCGTAGCCGAGCTCGCCGTAGTCGACGATCGGCGTGTATCCGCGAATGACGCCCTCCTCTTCGAGGTCGCGGAGGTGGTTCGAGACCGTCGTGACCGAGACGTCGAGTTCCTCGCCGAGGCTTCGAAGGCTCTCTCGACCGTTGCCCAAGAGCGCGTTTATCAGCTTGGCGTCGAGGTTTTCGTACGTCATTACACTCACCCACGGCCTAGGGGGTGAATAACTTTACGAACATCCAATTTCGAAACCCCCTCGGCGTCTTATGCACCAATCGACAAGGCCTTTATACTAGGGATATTCGAAGGAGGTGTCCAGAACATGACGGACGAACACACCATATCGGACGGCGGCCTCACGGCCGAAGACCAGGAAGTTCTCGACCGCATCGAGGAGGAGAACATCGACTTCCTCCGCCTCCAGTTCACCGACATTCTCGGCGTCGTCAAGAACGTCTCCATCCCGGCCCACCAGGCCGAGAAGGCGCTGACCGAGGGGATCTACTTCGACGGCTCCTCCATCGAGGGGTTCGTCCGGATCCAGGAGTCGGACATGCGGCTCATCCCGGACCCGGAGACCTTCGCCGTGCTCCCGTGGCGCAGCAACGGCGAGGGCGGCGCCGCCCGCGTCGTCTGTGACATCGTCGACACCGAGGGCGAGCCGTTCGTCGGCGGCCCGCGTCAGGTCCTCAAGTCGGTCCTCGAGAAGGCCCACGACATGGGCTATTCGGTCTCGATCGGCCCCGAGCCCGAGTTCTTCCTCTTCGAGAAGGACGAGGACGGCAACGCGACGACGATCCCCCACGACAACGGCGGCTACTTCGATCTGGCGCCCAAGGACCTCGCCTCCGACGTCCGCAAGGAGATCATCTTCACGCTCGAGAAGATGGGCTTCGAGATCGAGGCCAGCCACCACGAGGTGGCCGAGGGACAACACGAGATCAACTTCAAGTACGACGACGCGCTCTCGACGGCCGACAACATCGTGACGTTCCGCGCGGTCGTCCGCGCCGTCGCCGAACAACACGACCTGCACGCGACGTTCATGCCCAAGCCGATCGCGGAGATCAACGGGTCGGGCATGCACAGCCACATCTCGCTTTTCGACGAGGACGGCAACAACGCCTTCGCCGACGACTCGGACGAGTTCAACCTGAGCGAGACGGCCTACCAGTTCATGGGCGGCGTGTTGAACCACGCGCCCGCGTTCACGGCCGTCACGAACCCGACCGTGAACTCCTACAAGCGGCTCGTCCCCGGCTACGAGGCGCCCATCTACGTCGCGTGGTCCGATACGAACCGCTCGGCGCTGATCCGGGTTCCGGACGCCGCGGGCGTCTCCGCGCGCTTCGAGGTCCGCAGTCCCGACCCGTCGTGTAATCCCTACCTCGCGCTGGCCACCCTCATCGCCTCCGGCCTCGACGGCATCGAGAACGAGGCCGATCCGGGCGATCCGGTCCGCGAGGACATCTACGAGTTCGACGAGGAGAAACGCGAGGAGTACGGCATCGAGACGCTCCCGCCGAACCTCGGCGAGGCGGTCGAGGCCCTCGAGAGCGACGACGTCGTCCTCGACGCGCTCGGCCCCCACACCTCCGAGAAGTTCCCCGAGGCGAAGTCACAGGAGTTCAGCGAGTACCTCACCCAGGTCTCCGAGTGGGAGGAGGACCGCTACCTCGAGACCTTCTGAAAACGGAGTTTCCGAGGACGGATTCCACGACGAAAATCTCGTCTCACCTCCACGTGCCGTCTTTTTTCGTTCGGTTCTTGCGTCGTCCTGCAATGACGGATTGACGGACCCACCAGTCTTGACTCCCGGTCGCGGAGGAACTCGATCGCCGCCGAGATCGGGCTTCGGCGGTCGCGATCAGGAACGGTATTCCGTGATCGGAGCCACCGGATCGCGTTCAGGGCCAAAAGGCCAAGACGAACGCGGTGACGATCACGAGCGCCAGCCAGAGGCCGGAGATGATGCCCATCTGTCGCGGCGTGAGATCCTCTCCCTCGAGTAGCTTGCCGATGCTCATACCCGAGAGTGGCCGTCGCGAGAACTTAACTCGACGGATCGATCCCGAAGAGCGAGAATCCGGTCGGGAGCGATCCGATCGGCCGACAACGATCGGGGGCGATCGATCGACGACGATCGGGGCCGAATCAGCGGACGCCGACGGCCGAAAAGCGGACGATCGGCGATTACGCGTATCGCTCGAGCTCGGGACGGTCGAGCTCCTCGAAGGCGGCCTCGGCGGCCTCGTTGAGGAAGGTGTGTCCCTCGTCGGTGATGCGGCGCCCCTCGCCCTGTGCGGTCTCGACGAGCCCCTCCTCCTCGAGCGCCTGCAGCGAGGTTCGGATGAGGTTTCGCGAGCCGGGGGCGTGCGAGCCGGGGGCGACCGCGTATCGGTTCGTGCCGCGCTTCTTCCCGCCGTACTCGGTCGCCAGCCGCTCGAGGCCGATCGGCTGGTTCTTCGCGACCTTTCGAAGCAGGCTCGCCGAGCGGACGTACCAGAAGTCCTCCTGTTCGGGCGGCAGCTCGCGGTCGGGGCCGGTCTTCGCGAACTCGACCCACTCCGGTTCCTCGATCCGATCGGCGAGTCGCTCGGCGGCCTCCTCGATGAGGGCGTCCGCCGGGACGTCGTAGATGTTCACCATTGGAGGCGAATTCTTCCCTGTGAAGGTTAAAGGCATCGTCTTGGAGGACTCCCTGTGCGGCGGTGACAACCCCGCCGTCGCCGACACCCTCCGCCATCGGCGACTCGCTCTCGCGTCGAGCGGCCGCCGCCACGGCGGTCGCCCTCGCTTCGACGGCCGGCCTCGACGTTTTTTATCGGGGGAACTCGAACCCCGTCCGATGGACGAACGCGAGGCGCTCTCACGGATCGCCGACGGACTGGCCCACGCGGGCGACGACGCGGCCGTCGTCGACGGGACGGTCATCACGACGGACATGCTCCACGACCGAAGCGACTTCCCGGCCGGAACGACGCGGTATACCGCCGGGTGGCGGTCGGTCGGCGCCTCGCTTTCGGACGTGGCCGCGATGGGCGCCGAGGCGACAGCGGCCGTGGCCGTCTACGCGGACGCCGCGTTCGACCCCGAGGCGCTCGAGGCGTTCATCGACGGCGCGGTCGACGTCTGTGAGTTCGTCGGTGGCGACTACGTCGGCGGCGATCTCGATCGCCACTCGGAGTTCACGGTGGCCACGACGGCGATCGGCGAGACCGACGATCCGATCCGGCGCTCGGGCGCGAGCGCCGGCGAGGCCGTCTGTGTGACCGGGACGGTCGGTCGAAGCGCGGCCGCGGTGCGGCTCTTCGAGCGGGCCGCCTCGGCGGGCGAAACGGAGGACGCCGCGTCGGACCGTGAACGCGCGAACGAGCTGTTCCGATTTCCGCCGCGCGTGGAGGCCGGACGGCGGCTCCGACCGCACGCGACCGCGATGATGGACTCCTCGGACGGGCTCGCGCGCTCGCTCCACCAGCTCTCCGAGGCGAGCGACGTGGGGTTCGCGATCGACCGATCGGCGGTGCCCGTCGACCCGGCCGTCGAGTCGGTCGCGGTCGACGCCGAGGACCGGTGGGATCTGGCGGCACACTTCGGGGAGGACTTCGAGCTCGTGGTCACGGTTCCGGACGAGGAGTTCGCGGTCGTCAACGATCGATCGCCGGTACCGATCCGCCGGATCGGATCGGTCGTTCCCGCGGAGCGCGGAGTCACCGCCGACGGGGACCCTCTCGCGGACCGAGGCTACACGCACGGGCGAACCGAGTGAGTCTCACGCGTCGGCGATCCGAACCACGCCCCGCTGAACCGGATCACGCGCCGACGATCTGCACCGGGACGAGCATGAAACAGGTCGCTCCGAGCAGGAAGGTGAGAACGCCGACGAGCAGCCGGGGCCAGCCGAGCTCCGACTCGTCGAGGGGATTCGCCGGGCCGTTGGCCGCGATGAACGCGGCGAAGACGCCCCAGAACGCCCACAGGCCGACGGATTCGTTCAGCCCGTAATCGAGCACCCAGTAGAGGTACCCCGAGAGGACGAAGAGCACGCCCGGCACGAGGGAGGCGACCGTCTCCTGACGGCGACCGATCATCGCCCGCATCATGTGTCCGCCGTCGAGCTGGCCGACCGGGAGCAGGTTGAGGAGGGTGAAGAACATCCCGACCCATCCGCCGATGACGACCGGGTGGACCGACTGCGTCGGGTCCCCGTACGCCGTGGGGCGGCCGAGCGCCTCGGCGATCCACGTGAGAAGCGGCGGGTCGTTGAAGACGATCATCTCGCTCGACTCGCTGATCACGCGATCGGGGACCGAGATCGGATCGAGCGACAGCCCGATCGCCGTCACGAGGACGGTCGCGAAAAGCCCCGCGATGGGGCCGGCGGCGCCGATGTCGAAGAGCGCGCGCCTGGAGGGCATCTGTCCCTTCATCCGGATGATCGCTCCGAGCGTCCCGAACGGAAAGATGAAGGGGATCACGTAGGGCAACGAGACGTTGACCCCGTAGTAGCGACCGGCGACGTAGTGGCCGAGCTCGTGGGTCATCAACACGCCGAGGACCGCGGCGGTGAAGGGCCACGCCTGAAGCAGGACGAGCGGATTCGACCGGATCGCGGAGATCGGCACGTAGTACCACCCGTAGGCGCCGACGAAAAGCGTCGAGACGACCGTGGCGAGAAACATCACGACGTTGAGCCACGGGATCCCCTCCGGTCGACTTCCGATGGGGCGGGCCACGAGGACGTCCTCGTCCCGGCCCGTCCGCAGGTCGACCTCGTAGCCCGCCTCGTGAAACGCCGGGGTGACCTGGCGCAGCAACGCCCGCTCGGGGACGAGCGACTCGCCCACGTAGCGGATCGATTCGCCGTCGCGTCGAACGTCGACGAGGTGGAAGAAGGCCTCGAGCGCCTCGGGTCGCGGGACGGAACGCGGCGTCTCGTCCTCCCGGTCTGACATCGGCCACGCTAGGCCGTCCGGTCGTATAAACCCCGCGTCGTCGACACGCCGACGCGGTGCGGCCCGCCGATCGGGACGGGTTAGGTTTCCTCGGAGTCGCGGGCGGTTCCCCCGGACTGCTCGCGCTCGAGGATGCGTCTGGTCTCGACGTCAAGTTCGAGCAGGTGACAAAGCGGGTTTCCGGGATAGACGACGGGATTCTCGAGGACGCCGACGAGCAGCCCCGTGAAGGGGGCCTCGACCGCCGCGTCGTCGTCCTTGAACGGATTCGTGATCGTGGCTATCCGGTCGCCCTCGTGGACGAGCGCGCCCCGCTCGTGGTGCATGTCGACGATCCCGCCCGCGTCGGCGCGGATCCACGTCTTCTCGCTCGATCCGGAGATGATCGTCCGCCACCCCGGCCAGCGGACCGCGGTCTCCTCGAGCAGTTCGTACTCCGCGAACGTCGACCGCACCCCCTCGAGCGCCTCGTCGATCAGACCCCGCTGGAACCGATGGGCCTCGCCCATTTCGATGGTGATCGTCGGGACCCCGCCCGCGGTGGCCTCACCGCGAAGCGTTCCGTCCGGTCCCTCGCTGTCTATCACGACGTTCGAGCCGAACGAGAGCGCCAGCCGGTGGACGTCCGGATCGGCCATGTCCGCGCGGACGTGGAGCATGTTGGTCCGCCCGCGCGTGGACGTGTGAAAGTCCAATCCGAAGTCGCACGGCTCGATGAAGTTCGTGTATATCCGGTGGGCCATCCGCTTCGAGCTCGTCGACCCCTCCTTGCCCGGAAACGACCGGTTGAGGTCCCGGTCGTAGACCGGGAGGTAGCGCTGTTGGGCCAGGAACCCCGGGACGTTCAACACGGGCAGACACACGAGGGTGCCCGCCAGTTTCGAGAGGTCCCACTCGTGGGCGACCTCCCGAACCACCTCGATGCCGTTGAGCTCGTCGCCGTGGGCGGCGGCCGACAGGAACGCGGTCGGCCCGGGGTGCTCGCCGTTGATGATCGTGGCCGGGATGCGAACCGGGTCCCCGAGATACGTCTCGGAGATGCCGTACCGAACGTTCTGTCGCTCCCCCGGTCCGACCCGACCCCCGTTGTAGGTGAACGCCTCCCCGTCTCCCATACTCCACCGAACGTCGGCGGGTGTATATATATGCCGGCGCGGGCTCGGCGTCGACTCCCGTGACGACGTCGACGCGAACCCGACTCCATGTCGCGGGCGACCTCGACGTCGGCGTCGGTGGCTCCCGCCGGACATCTCACGTACCCGTCGACGACGTCCGTCGATTTTCGACGTCATTATCTCCCCTGATATCGGGATCGATATCGGACGTTTTTACCCACTTCCGGTGCATGATCGGACGATGACGGAGGACACCGCGCGGGTGGGCGTGTTATCGCTGCACAACAGCAAGGAGACGAAGGCGATCTTGAACGCGATAGAGGATCTTGGCCACGAGCCGGCCTGGGTCAGACGCGAGAACTCCGCGGTCGAGATCGAAGACGGCGAGGTCCGCATGGAGCCCGACGTCGACGTCGTGGTGAATCGACTGCTGCTCTCGAACACGGACCAACCCGCGGAGCTGCTCGGACTGGCCACCACCTTCGAGCGGATCCGACCGATGTTGAACACGCCGGACGCGGTCCTCGCGGCGGTCCACAAGTTCGCCGCGGCCGCCACGCTCGCCGACTGGAACGTCCGGGTCCCCGACGCGCTGTTGGCGCTCTCGAACGACCGGCTCAACCAGGGGCGCGAGCGGTTCGGCGACGTCGGCGTCTACAAGACCGCGATCGGGACGCACGGCGGCGGAACCTGGAAGGTCGACCTCACGGAGCCGGTCAACCCGAAGGTCGGAAACCGGCAGGCGTTCCTCCAGAAGCTGATCGAACGCGACTCCGAGGAACACCGCGATCTCCGGGTCTACGTCGTCGGCGAGGAGATCGTCGGCGCCATGTACCGCTATGCGCCCGAGGGGGACTGGCGGACGAACGTCGCCCTCGGCGGCGCCGTCGAGAACGCCGTCGACGACATGCCCGAGGAGGCCGCCGAGACCGCTCTCTACGCCGCCGAGGTGATGAACCTCGATTACGCCGGGGTCGACCTGGTCGAGGGGTACGACGGCTGGTACGTCCTCGAGGTGAATCCGACCGCCGGGTTCAAGGGGCTCTTTCAGGCGACCGGCGTCTCGCCGGCGCCACACATCGCCAAGCTGGCGATCGAGGAGGCCGGCGGCGAGGTCGACGACGACCGCGTGGCCACGCTCTCGAACACGCTCGACGATTCGCGACCGGACTGTGCGCCCGACGTTCGGCGGTCGACCGCCGAGGACACGCCGATCATCGGCTACATAGAGGAGGTCGTCGCGACCGGAACCTCGGGGTCGGCCCAGGCGCTCGCGAAGTCCGACACCGGCGCGACGCGGACCAGCATCGACACCGGGCTCGCCGCCGAGATCGGCGCGGGGCCGATAAAGAGCATGACGCGGGTGAAATCCGGCAGCGTCAAGTCCGGAAAGGCCCGACCGGTCGTCGACCTCGTGATCGGCATCGGCGGCACCCAACACACCGTGACCGCGAGCGTCGAGGACCGCAGCCACATGGACTACCCGTTGCTCTTGGGCCGTGACATCCTCTCGGACTACCGCGTCGACGTACGAAAGCGGGTCGACCAGGATCGCGAGGCGCGCGAGGACGGCGAGATCCTCGAGGAATAGTTCGGTTACGCCTCTCTCGATCGGCTCCGTCGTAGCCCGCTACACGGAGATCCGGAGTCCGTCCCGCGCGATCCGGACCTCGCCGTCGAACCCCGCCGCGGTGACCGCGCGCTTCATCTCCGATTCCCGCCCCCGCGTGTGGGGATACAGGTGCGTGAGATAGAGTCGACGGACGTCGACGTCGGCGTCCGCCAACGCGTTGCCGAGCCCCGTCGGCGTCGGATGGTTCGAGACGTCGACCTCGTCGGGGAACGAACAGTCGTGAACGAGGACGTCGGCGCCGTCGGCGAAGCGGGCCATCCCCCCGAACGCCTCCGTGTCGCCGGAGAAGACGATCGGCCCGTCCTCCGGATCCGTCGCTCCGTCCGCGGGCGCGAACCGATAGGCGTGACCCGCCATCGAATGGCGGGTCTCCCGTGCGGCCACCTCGAAGCCCGCCACGGAGACGGGGCGTTCGGAGCCGACCTCGCGAATCGCGAGATCGATGCGTCCCTCCAGATAGTCGTGAACGTCGAGGAGCCCGTCGACGAGCGACTTCGTTCCCGGCGGGCCGACGACCTCGAGGTGCTCCTCGCCGGCGAGCCACCGGGCCTTGAGGAGCGCCATCAGGTCCGAGACGTGATCGAGATGGTGGTGGCTCAAGAGGACGGATCCGACGCCCTCGTAGCCCACGTCGGTTCCGGCGAGCCGACCGAGAACGCCGCTGCCGCAGTCGACGAGCAGCGCGCGGTCGTCCGACTCGAGGAGCAGGCCGGTCTGTGCGCGGTCGGGGACCGCCATCGCGCTACCGGACCCGAGGATGGTCAGCCGCATCGATCGGTCGGTATCGGACATGCGGGAGCCGAGGGCCGCCGTCGATTTATAACGAACGCACGGCGACGCGCGATCGACGCGCCGAAGCGGCGCCCGGAACCCCTTTTTGATCGGCCCGCGACCGATCGGACATGATCGACGAGACCGTCGCCGAGATCCGGGAGATGCAGACCCACAGCTCCTCGGTCGTCGCGGTGAAGGCCACCGAGGCGCTCGCGGAGCTGCTCGATCGCGAGTACGCCTCCCTCGACGAGTTCGAGCGGGACCTCGAACAGAACGCGGGCGTGCTCCGTCGTTCGGACACCTCCCACGCGAGCCTGCACAACGCGCTCCGCGAGGTCGAACGGTCCGTCGTCGGCGAGGCGGCCTCGATCGAGGAGGGAAAACGGCTCCTCGAGGACGCCATCGATCGCGTCGTCGCCGACGTCGAATCGAGCAAGCGGGAGGCCGCGGCCAACGCCGCGGAGACCTTCTCCGACGGGGAGACGGTCCTCACACACGACTACTCGACGACGGTCCTCGAGGCGATCGAGACCGCGACCGCCGACGGAATCGAGCTGTCGACGTACGTCACCGAGGCGCGTCCACGGTTCCTCGGCCGCCGGACGGCCCGGGTGCTCGCGGGCAATCCCCGCGTCGAGGCGACGATCGTCGTCGACGGCGCGATGGGCTACGCCCTCCGAAACTGCGACCGGGTCGTCCTCGGAATGACCTGCATCAGCGGGGAGACCTACTACAACCGGATCGGAACCTTCCCGTTGGCCGCGACCGCGGCCCACCTCGGGGTACCCGTGACCGTGGTCGGCTCGAGCAGCAAGCTCATCGAGGAGTTCCACTTCGAGACCGACGACCGCGCGCCGGTCGAGGTGATGCGCGAGCCGATCGCGGACGTCGCGGTCGAGAACCCCTCCTACGACGCGACGCCGATGGAACTCGTCGACCGGGTCATCACCGACGAGGGGGTCCGGGACGTCGAATGACGGCCACGGCGGGGGGATTCAAAACGGCGGGGACCGCGTGGCGATGTCTTTATGCGTGCCGATGTCCGTCGTGGGAACATGGGACACGGCCCCGACGCGGTACACGAGCTCATCGAGGAGTCCGGGTGGTCGTATCCGGTGTCCACGCGGCGGCTCGAGCGATCGATGCCGATGGAGAACGTCGCCATCGACGAGGACGGGAACTCGATGATGCTCTCGGAGCTCCTCCAGGAGGCCGACGTCGACCGCTTCGAGGATCGAGCGGACCTCGAGCGCAAGCTCGGGCCCGTCTGCCGGGAGGAAAGCGAGGCCCGAACGGTCGGAATCCTCGGTCGGGTAAAACGGACCTTCTTCGGTTGAGATGAACAAGCTTCGCGGACTCTCGTGGGGCGGCGGAGCCGGCGTGGTCGTCTTCGCCCTCTGGGGGGTCATCCATTACGGTACCCCCGTTCGGTTTCTTCCGGCGATCGCAACGGGGATCGTGGCCGCGGGGCTTCCGTACGGGCTCGCACGGCTCAACCGGGCGATCACGAGGCTCCGCCGCCGTCTCGCCGACCCGGAGACGGGGATAAGCGCGGAGAAGGGATCGGTCTTCGTCTCGAAATCGTCGATCGACGACCCCGTCGAAACCCTCGAGACCGTTCGCGACGCGGTCAAACGGGACGAGGAGTACGACGAGACCGAACGGGAGGCCTTCGAGGAGGGCCCGGGGCTGTCGATCCGACACGGCGGCTTCCACAACACCTTCGTCCGGATCACGCGGGGCGGACGCGTCGTCGTCACCGGCGCCTCAGAGCGCACGGCCGACGTCCGCGACGTGGTCGGCGACGCCTGTTCGCTCACGTTCGATCGAACGCGTGAGAATCCGTTTCAGGGGCTGCAACCGATCAAGGGCGCCCCGCGGGTGTTCCTCGGGGTCTTCATATTCACTCTGCTCGTCGCCGGCACCGCGGCCGTCGGCGCCGGGGCGTATCCGACCGACGCGTACAACCCCGCCGAGCGGGTCGTGCTCGTGGGAATCGACGTGCAGGGGGACGTCGATCCGAGCGTCTCCGAGACCGACACGCAGCTCTCGAAGGCGTCGTTCCTCGCGGACGTCGTCGCGGAGGGCGAAACGGAGGTCAGATGGGCGCAAAACGACAGCGAACTCGTCGCACAGCAGGGACGAAACGCGTTGCGGGCGTCGAACGACGCCAGACGGTACCTCGCGTCGGCCCGCGCCGGGTCGCCGACGAGCGAGCAGCTCGAACGGGCCGACCGGATCGAGCGTCGTCTGAGGGCGGCCGAGCAGTCGGTCGCCGAGGCGCTCTCGGAGCGAGCCACCGACGGATCGATCCCCGAGGAGAACGCGACGAAGCTCTCGCGGCTCGGCGATCGCTTCGAATCCGTGGAACGACCTTCCGGGGACGACGGAGACGCGACGACGACCGAACGGGTCACGCGTTTGGCCCCACACGCGCGAGCGGTCGCGTTTTGACCCGTCGAAGGCGTTGGCTCGATGTGTGGTCGTGTCGCGTTCAGTCCTCGAGCCGGTCCAGAAGGTCCGCAACCACCGCCTCGGTGCCGGAATCGCCCCCCAGATCGGGGGTTCGCGGCGCGTTCGGATCGGCGAGCTGTTCGCGAACGACGCGTCGAAGCCGGCCAGCCGCGGCGGGTTCGCCGAGCTCGTCGAAGAGCATCGCGCCCGAGAGGACGGTCGCGAGCGGGTTGGCGATCCCCTGTCCGGCGATGTCGGGGGCGCTGCCGTGTACCGGCTCGAACATCGAGGGGGCGTCGCCGTCGACACAGAGGTTCGCGGACGGGGCGAGTCCCATGCTCCCCGCGATGATCGCCCCCACGTCGGTGAGGATGTCGCCGAAGAGGTTCGAGGCGACCACGACGTCGAACGCCTCGGGCCGGCGGATGAAGTCCATCGCCGCGGCGTCGACGAGCAGCCGTTCCACCTCGACGTCGGGATACTCCTCGGAGAGCTCCGCGACGATCTCGTCCCAAAGCACCATGCCGTACGCCTGGGCGTTGGACTTCGTCACGTTCGTCAACTTCCCGTCGCGCTCGCGGGCGGCCTCGAAGGCGGCACGAACGACCGTCTCCGTGCCCTCCCGCGTGAACACGGCGCTTTGGATCGCGAGTTCGTGATCGAACCCGCGGTGTTCGCGCCCCCCGACGTCGGCGTACTCGCCCTCGGTGTTCTCACGGAAGACGACGAAGTCGATGTCGCCGCCCTCGTAGCCGCGAAGCGGGCTCTCGACGCCCTCGTAGAGGATCGACGGCCGCTTGCAGACCTGCTGGTTGAGCCGCTTTCGGATCGGCAACATCAGCCCGCGAAGCGTCACGTGATCGGGGATGTCGGGATGGCCGACCGCGCCGAGCAGGATGGCGTCGTGAGGTCGGAGCCGATCGACGCCGTCGTCGGGCATCATCGATCCCTGCTCGAGGTAGCGTTCGCTCCCCCAGTCGAACTCGGTGTACTCGAGCGTGATCCCCTCTCGGTCGCCGACCGCATCGAGAAGCGGAAGCGAGGCGTCGACGACCGTGTTTCCGATGCCGTCCCCCGGGATCAACGCGATCTCATAGGACATTGATACCCATCGTGAACCCGTCGGCAAAAGCGTTGTGTCGCTCGCGTGTGGAAACGTCATCCCTGCGGACGACGCCGGACGACGTCGATCGTCGAAGTGGAGAATATCTCCGGTAGAGACCCTCTCAGGTGGAGTCCATCCTCACTGGCTGGGTGCGGTCGTCAGGTCCTCGTCGGCGTATCCGTGGACGACGGCGTCCCCCGAGCGTGCGTCGAACAGGTGAACGTCGTCCTCGTCGAAGCTCATCGTCACGATCTCGCCCTCCTCCGGTTCGATCTCCGTCGGCGTGCGGGCGCGGAACTCCTGGTCCGCGAGATCCAGGTAGATGAAGTTGTCCGACCCCACGACCTCGACGACGTCGACCTCCGCCTTGATCTGCTTTTCCTCCGGAACGTCCGCGTTTATCGCGACGCTCTCGGGACGGACGCCGAAGACGAGGTCCGAGGGGGCATCCTCGCTGACGCCCTCGAGGAACCGCTCCGTCAGCTCGTATTCGAACCCGTCGCCGACGAGCGTTCCCGTGCCGTCGTCGTTGCGCTCGAGGGTGACGTCCCGGAAGTTCATGCTCGGACTCCCGATGAAGTCCGCGACGAACTGGTTCGTCGGCTCGTGGTAGACCTCCTTCGGAGTGCCGATCTGCTGGAGGGTTCCCGACTCGAGAATGACGATCCGGTCGGCCATCGTCATCGCCTCCTCCTGGTCGTGGGTCACGTACACCGTCGTGATCCCGACTTCCGAGTGGATTCGCGCCAGCTCGGTCCGCATGTGCTTTCGCAGCTTGGCATCGAGGTTCGAAAGCGGCTCGTCGAACAGGAACACGGACGGTTCCCGGACGATCGCCCGTCCCGTGGCGACCCGCTGTTGTTGGCCGCCCGAAAGCGATCCGGGCTTCTTCTCGAGGAGGTCCTCGATGCCCATCATCTCCGCCGCGTTCTCGACGCGGCGATCGATCTCCTCGTCGTCGAGGTCGGTACTCAACTGGAGGCCGTAGGCCATGTTCCCCCGGACCGTCTTGTGGGGATACAGCGCGTAGGACTGAAACACCATCGCGATGTCCCGGTCCTTCGGCGCCTTCTCGTTGATGCGTTCGCCGGCGATCCGGATCTCGCCGTCCGTGATCGTCTCGAGTCCGGAGATCATCCGCAGCGTCGTCGATTTTCCGCAGCCGGACGGTCCGACGACGACGATGAACTCGCCGTCCTTGATGTCGAGGTCGAGTTCCTCGACCGCGACGATCGTCTCGGCCTGCGTGTCGTACACCTTCGTTACGTTGTCGAGTTCCAATCGTGCCATTGTTATCCTCCGTGTGTCCTGGGGTCGTGTTCGGTCGGTCGCGTGTCGTGTCTCGGGTTCGTCGTGCGTTCGGTCGGTCGGTCGCGCGAGCGTTCGGCCGCTCGGTCCTGTGTGCGTTTGGTCGGTCGTTCGTGGCGGAATCGAAGGTCGTTCAGTCGGCGATCCGCCGGCAGGTTAGTTGCCACCCGGTGCCCCCCCGAGCCCGGCGCCGACGTAGCGGCGCGAGAGCCCGTAGAATATCACCGGCGGCGCGACGAGCAGAACGAGCGACGCCATCAGGACGTTCCACTCCCGCAGCACGTCGCTGCCGATGATGTAGTAGATGGCCACCGTCGCGGTTCGGACGCTCTCGTCGCTGGTCAACACGAAGACCCAAAGGAAGTTGTTCCAGGCGGTGAGGAACGCGAACAGCGCGGCCGCGGCGACGGCGGGCAGGCTCAAGGGCAAGACGATCCGGAGGAACGCCGTGAACTCGTTGTGCCCGTCGATCAGCGCCGCCTCCTCGATGTTCTCCGGGATGCCCTGTCTGAAGAACCCCTGGAGCAGCCAGATGTTCTGTGGCAACACGAAGATCGACAGCGCGATGATGATCCCCGGTAAGGTGTTCACGAGTCCAATGAAGTAGAACACCTCGTAGACCGGGATCGTCAAGACGATCCACGGGAACATGATCGTGAACACCGCCGTGTAAAACAGCGCCTGTCGACCGGGGAAGTCGAGCCGCGCGAAGGCGTAGGCTCCGGGGATCGCGAAGAACAGGGAGATGATCGTCGCCGCGATGGAGACGATGATGCTGTTCCCGAAGTAGGTCTCGAAGGCGAACCGGTCCCAGATCGCCAGGTACGACTGGAGGGTCACCAGATCGAACGCCGGGATGAACCCGGTGTCCGGACTGATCGCGGCGATGTTGGTCAGGAACGAGGTCCGGATCACCCAGTAGTAGGGGATGATCGCCCAAAGCAGGAAGGCGATCAACCCGGCGTACAAGAGCGCACGTGAACGTTTGTTGTCATTGAGCATGTATCTGTCACCTCAGACGTAGAGGTCCTCCTCCTGATCGATCGCCTTCACGTAGACCACCGCGGCGGACATGGACAACACCACCATCGCGAGCCCGACCGTGTAGGCCCGCGCGAAGTTGTTGTTGACGAAGGCGACCCGATAGGTGAGGATGCTGAGAAGCATCGTTCGCGTCCCGGGACCGCCGCCGGTCAGCGCGAACGGCTGGTCGAACTCGGCGATGTTCCAGGCGGTTCGAAGCGCCAGGATGACGATCGTCGGAATGGTGAGCCGGGGAACCACGACGTCGCGGAAGCGTCGGAGCCGTCCCGCGCCCGCCTGTGCCGCCGCCTCGTACTGCTCCGAGGGGATGCTCGAGAGCGCGGCCGCGTAGATGATCGCGGAGTAGGCGTAGTCGTGCCACGTCTGGGCGACGATCAACGAGACGAACGGCCACAGGCCCGTCGCCAGGAAGGACGGCCCCTCGATCCCGACGACCGTAAGCAGCTTGTGGACGAACCCGAAGTCGCTGTCCAGGAACCACATCCAGATGATACCGCCCGCGAGCGGCGCGGAGAAGTACGGGGACATGATCAACGCGCCGACCCAGTCCTTCGCGGCACTCCTGAGCTCGTTCAACAGGAGCGCGGCGACGAGTCCCATCCCGAGCTGGAGGAACGTGGTCCCGGCGACGAAGACGATCGTCCACCCGAACGCGAAGACGAAGAGGTCGTTCGTCACGAGCCACTGATAGTTCGCCAGGCCGACGAACTGCCCCGGCTCCCCGATACGGGTATTCGTGAACGTCATCGTGATACCGCGGATTATCGGGAAGTAGAACAGGCCGGTGAAGGCGATGAACGTCGGCAGGATGAAGAAGTATCCCGCCCAGTTTTCCTTGAGCCGATCCGTGATCGTCCGTTCGTTGAGCCCGTACTCCTCACGGATCGCCTCATCGGAGCGGGCTTCCTGTTGAGCCATGGTACAAGGTGGTGGAATGATTCCTGTAAAATAAATCTTTGTACATAGTTACCACGAGACACGTTCTCGATACCAAAAGCTATTCGTCGGACCGCACGACCGTTCGCCGGTTCCCGGACCCAGTCTCACGTTCGTGAGGCGGGTGGGAGGTGAGGGGCGGTCCCTACGAGGGAACCTCGCCCTGGTTCTGCTCCTCGAGGCGGGTGAGGACTCGGTCGCGAACGAGACTCGGCGTCTCCTCGGCGGTGTGCTGTCCGGCGATCGCCTCGCTGATCGTCTCGTTGATGTCGGTCCAGCGGATCGGGTCGCTGGGCCAGACGTCCCACGGGCCACCGGTGTTGGAGTACTGATCGCCGTACTCGTTCCAGTTCTCGATGGACTGCGCGAAGTTCTGTGGCAGTTCGTAGTTGTTCAAGACAGGATCGCGCATGGGAGCGAAGCCCGGGATGGACTCGTAGTGTTCGCCCCAGGCTGGGAGCACGAAGTCCTCGTCCTGGAAGAGGTACTGCGCGAGCGCCCAGGCGCCGTCCTGTTGGTCGCTGGAGACGTCGCTGAACATACAGTGTGCCTGCTCGAGACCCCAGACGTGTCCGCCGTGTTCGCCGGAGTGGCCGCTGAGGTCGTCGATGCCGATGGCGTCGCCGAAGTCCGGATCGAGGCTCGGGTTCGGAAGCAGCATGAAGTCGCCCTCGCCGTCGTGCCAGCCGATCTGGGCGTCCTCGGAGACGGAATACCACCGGTTCGCCGTCGGAGTCGCGTAGGTGAACGAGGCGACCTGGCCGCTGATCATCAGCGCCGGGATCTCCTCGTCGCCACGCTGTGCGGACTCGTCGCTGCTGAACTCGTCCGCGAGGTTCACGCAGGCTTTGATCATTCCGTCGGTCTTCTGGCGGTCCTCCTCCATGTCCTCGTTGTTGATGACTACGTCGGGGTCGTCTCCCGAACCGCGGATCCAGGGGTCGGTACCGCCCTCGTAGGCGGTCCGTGCATAGCCCCAGTAGGACTCGAGGTCGCCCGGAACGCCGGTCTCCTCGTAGGCGATGATGTCCTGTTCCTCGTCGATCGTCTGGAGGACGTCGTAGAACTGGCTCCAGGTCGCCAGGTCCTCGAAGGGATCCTCGACGCCCGCCTGCGAGAACGTCGCCGGACGGATGCCCAGATTGCTCGTGGTGTGACGGATCGCCCCGACCGACCACCAGTAGTCGCGGAAGTTCCCGACCTGCTGGCTGGCGCTCGTCAGGTCGTCCGGGAACGCGTCGCTCTCGTCCATGAAGGCGCCGTGATCGACGAGCCGGCCCTCCTGGAGGTACTGGATCCCGAGCCCGCCCGATTCGGCGAGCGCCGGAGCGTTACCGGCGGAGACCTGTGAGGTGAGCGTCTGCTGAATGTCACCGTAGGACGCCGTCTGGAGGTCGACCTCGTACCCCTCGTTCTTCGAGGCGAAGTCCTCCATCGAACTCTGGAAGTGCTGTTGGATGTCGGAGTTCTCCACGCCGTTGGCGGAGAGGAACGAAACGGAGACGGTGTCGCTGCCGCCGCCGTTGCCGTCTCCGTTCCCATCACCGTTGCCGCCGCCGTTTCCGTTGCCGCCACCGTTTCCGTTGCCGCCACCGTTTCCGTTGCCGCCGCCGTTTCCGTTGCCGCCGCCGTTTCCATTGCCGCTACAGCCCGCTAACGCACCCATCGCGCCGACGCTCGCTACGCCGGTAGTTAATTTCACGAAATCGCGGCGTGAGGCCCCGTCGGCCTCCGCACGCGTCTCCTCCATCTCCGTCTCGCCTCCACTGTCACTTCGTGACATGCGAAAGTCCCTTACACCGATACAGATAAATAATTATCCATAATTTTTAATGCGAGAGTGTTGGAAACAACTCACACGGCCGCGCGACACATATTTATTGGCCGAGACTCTCGGTAGCGTGTGACATCCGATGACCTCGTCGCCGGCGTTCGAACGGTGTGTGACGTCGTCCGTGGATCGCTCGGCCCGTTCGGGGCGAGCCGACTGCTGATCCAAAAGGAGGGAAACGTCACCGCAACGGCCTCCACTCGGGAGCTGCTCGAACGGTTGGACGTCGAGGACCCAGCGGTGACGCTCCTGGAGTCGACCGCGGAGGGGTTCGGCGATCGACACGGCGACGGCACGGGAACCGTCATCACGCTCGTCGGCGCCCTGTTGAGCGAGGCCGAGCGGCTCTCCGAGCTCGGCCTCCACCCGACCACGATCGAGCGGGGATATCGCGAGAGCCTGGAGACGGCGCTCGACGCGCTCGACCGCACGTCGAGACCGCTCTCGTCGGTCGGATCGACGGCGGTCGCGCGGACCGCCATGACCGGAACGCGCGACCCACAGGTCAGAGAGCGGGTGGCAGACCGGATCGCGGAGGCCGTCGAGACGATCGGACCGCGGGCGCGAACCGACCTGACCGTGTTCTCCCGGACCGGCGGCGCGGTCGCGGAGACCGATCTCGTCCGCGGCGTCGTGACCGATCGCGGCCCGATCCTCGATTCGATGCCGCGATCGGCCACCGACGGCATCGCGGTTCTGTCTGACTCCGTCGACGTCCCGCACATCGGAAGCATCGCCGGGCGGGTCAGCAAGCGCGTCGTTCTCGAGACGGACTCCTTCGAGGAGCGTCGGCGGATCGCCGACCGGGAGGCCGAGGAGTTCGCCGAGATCCTGGAGGCGGCCGTCGACGCCGGCTGCCGGGTGGTGATCACGGAGCGATCGGTCAACGAACGCGTCCAGTCCGCGCTCGCAGCACACGGAATCCTGGGAATCCAGCGCGTCGACGAGGACGTTCTCGCCCGAATCGCGCGCGCGACGGGCGCACGAGTCGTTCCGGCGCTCGCCGAGATCGACGAGCGAGCGCTCGGAACCGGGACCGTCGAGGTGCAACGAAAGGCGGGCCGGGACGTGACCGTCGTCTCCTCGTCCGCCGGCGATCCCGTTTATACGCTGTTTTCGCGCGCGCCGGACCCACGAAGCGTTACCGCGTTCGAGGATTCCCTCGAGGCGGCGGTCGCGGCGACCGCGGCGGTGGCCGAGGACGAGCGCGTGGTTCCGGGCGGCGGCGCCGCCGAGGCCACCGCGGCGCGGGCGGTCGAGGAGGCGGCCCGGTCGATCGACGACCGCCACCAGCTCCCGGCCGAGGCGTTCGGCCGTGCGCTGGTCTCCGTCCCGCGCGCGCTCGCCGCGACCGCGGGAGTCGACGCCGGCCGGGCGGTCATCCGGATGCGCGTCGCCCGGACGGAGGGTCGCGACGCGATCGGGGTCGACGCGCTCGCCGGCGAGGTGACGAACGTGCTCGGCGAGGACCCGATCGTCGAGCCGACCGCGCTCAAACGCGCGATCCTGTCGGCGGCCACCGACGCCGCCGTTCAGCTGATCCGGATCGACGAGCAGCTCCCGGCGAACGATCTCTCCGAGGAGGAGTTCGATCCCCCGGAGGAGGTCGACATGCCGGCGCCGGGGAGCTGATAGGCAGGCTCGACGAGCTGACGCAGCGATCGGGCGAACTGACGCAGCAACACGACGAACGAAACACGACTCCGGTTCGCTTCGCCGATCACTCGATCACTCGTTTTCGGGACGCGGCGTGTATCCCTGTAACTGGACGTTCGGGTACAACACCGCGTCGACGGTGAGCAGCCGCTCGGCGGCGGCCGCCGCCGTCTCGATGGCCTGTGAGAAGACGCGGCGCGGCTCGAGCACGCCCGCCTCGAGGGCGTCCATCGGCTCGCCCGTCGCCGGATCGACGCCCGCCGTCGAGCGTCCCTCGACCGCGTGGGCCGTTCGAAGCGCGGTCACGGCGTCGATCGGATCGTGGCCCGCGTTCCGGGCGAGGGCTCGCGGCAGCCGTTCGAGCGCGTCCGCGAACCCCGAGAGCGCGAGTTGCTCGTGACCCGTCGTCGATCGCGCGGTCGCGTCGACCGCCGTCGCCACCGCCATGGCCGAGGCGCCCGCGCCGGGAAGGACCTGCCCGTCGATCGCCGCGGTTCCCGCGGTCTCGAGCGCGTCCTCGAGCGCCTCCTCGCGTCGGGCCGTCTCCGCGGCCGTGGCGCCGCCCGTGGTCAGCGTACAGACGGCGCCCGGACAGTCCTCGAAGACGGTCCAGACCGACCCGTCCACCTCGCGCTGGGTGACTCGACCCGCCCGTCCGAGCCGCTCCTCGCTCAGATCGGCGACGTCGGAGACCGCCGTTCCGCCGGTCGCGCGGGCGAGGCGGTAGACGTCCTCCTTCGGATAGGTCGCCTTGTCGACGACCGCGATGCCCGCCCGCTCGAGCGCACGCGCGATCGGCTCCTCGAGCGCCTCCTGACAGACCAACACGTCGACGCCCGCGGATCGGAGATCCGTCGCCATCGACTCCAGGTAGGCGGCGAGTTCGGAGGTGTATCGGTCCGCGCCCTCCGCCGTGGACAGCGTGACGTCGTCGATCACCGACGCGGTCTCCTCGGGATCGATCTCCGCATCGAGGATGGCGACGGTCGCGTCCTCGATCGGCCCCTCCAGGTCCCGCCCGGTCGGATCCGCGTCCGCCGGCCGCGAGAGGACGAGCCCGTCGTGGATCCCGGCCTCGACGCCCCGGCTGGCGAGCACCTTCGCGTCGTCGGTGTTGATCCACCGATCCTCGGTGGCCGCGGCGAGACGGTCGATCGCGGTCGCGACGTGGCCGGCGAGCCGCTCGCGAACCGCCGGATCGAGCGCGGTGGTCATCGTCGTGGCGGCCACGTCGGCGATCGTTTCGTGATCGTCGGGTTCGACCGGACGGGCGAGCTCGTCGAGCACCTCGCCGGCCCGCGAGCGCGCGATCGCGTGCCCGATGACGACGCTGCTCGGCGCGACGCCCTGCTCTATGAGTTCGACGCCCTCGTCCACGAGCGCGCCGGCCAACAGCACGGCCGTGGTGGTTCCGTCGTGGAGCCCGCCGTGCATGTCGGCGACCGAATCGACGAACAGCGCGGCGATCGGATGGGTGAATCCGCCGCCGCGTTCGATGGCCTCGAGCAGGCGTCCGGCGTCGTCGATCCGCAGCGTCTCGGGACGGTTCTGGAGGTCCTCCGTGTGGACGAGCTTCTCCATGCCACGAGGCCCGTACGTCGACTCGACGAGCCCGACCGTCGCGTCGACGGCCCGGAGAACGTAGCGACGCGCGTCCTCGTCTTGAAGCGTCCACTCGCTGCGATCGCGTCCCGACAGGCGTGCGCCATCCGTGTGCTCGACGGCCATGGGAGTTCCTCACGCGGCGGCGCGGTTAAATGTTCGTCGCCCGGGGCGGCGTCGCCGATCGATCACTCGTGGGCCGCGTCCCACTCCTCCGGCTTCCGGACGTTGCCGCAGACGGTACACTCGATGCGTCCCATCGTGTCCATCGCGGTGTCGAGGCTGCCGCAGTTCCCGCAGCGATAGCCCCAGCGGTCCTCGCCGCGATCGCTCACGTAGACCGCGTAGAACGGCCCCTCGCTGCCCCGCTCGCGTTCGGTCCGGTCGACGTAGACCCGATCGCCGTCCGACGACGTCACGACCTCGCGTTCCATGCACGGAGGTAGTTCGGAACGATATAAAAACGATGGCGTGTCGACTCGCGGGAGGTCTCCCGCGACGCGGGCGATCTGATTCGTTCACCTCACGTCCGGAAGGACTCCCCGCAGCCGCACTCGGAGACCACGTTCGGGTTCTCGACGTGGAAGCCGGCGGCCTGGAGGCCGCTCTCGTAATCGAGCGTGCTGCCGCCGATGTAGTTCTCGCTTGCTGGATCGACGAACACGCGCAGGCCGTGGCGCTCGACGATCAGGTCGTCGTCCTCCGGTTCGGTGTCAAAGCGCATCCCGTAGGAGAGGCCCGCACAGCCGCCCTGCTGGACGAACAGCCGGAGGCCGCCCTCCTCTACGTCCATTCCCTCCGAACGCATCAACGAGATCGCCTCCTCGGCGGCGCTCGGCGTCACCTCGATCGTCGATCCCGGGTCGGTTTCGGCGTCCGCCGCGTCGGTGCTCATGCGAAGGTGTTCGCGTTCGACGATAAAAACCCTGGCGACGACCGTCGTGACGTTGACGCCGGTCGTGGTAACGTGACGCCAACCGTCGCGACTCTCGACTCGCCTCCCGTCAGTTTATATGCGGAGGCGCACTCGATCGATGCAAATGGCAATCGATCCGAACTTCGAGACCAACATGGAGGACGTGGGCGAGGAACACGGCGTGACGGTGTGGGGCCCGACCGAGCCTCCAGAGGAGCTCGGCGTCCGCGGCACCCACGTCGCGGTCGATTTCGACATCTGTCTCGCCGACGGCGCCTGTCTGGAGGACTGTCCCGTCGACGTCTTCGAGTGGGTCGACACGCCCGGCCACCCCGAAAGCGAGCGGAAGGCCAACCCGACAGACGAGGACCAGTGTATCGACTGCATGCTGTGTGTCGACGTCTGTCCGGTCGACGCGATCGACGTCGATCCCGGCCGCGAGAACCGCGTATAGGGCCGACTCGACGCTGTGGGGTCCGGACGAGCGGCCTACAGCGCGGCGTCGAACGCCCGCTGCAGGTCCGCCTTCATGTCGTCGACGTGCTCGATGCCCACGGAAACGCGGATGAGCCCGTCCGAGAGCCCGGCGGCGAGCCGCTCCTCGCGCGGGATCGCGGCGTGGGTCATCGCTGCGGGCTGTTCGATCAGGCTCTCGACGCCGCCGAGCGACTCCGCGAGCGTGAACACCTCCGTCTCGGAGACGACCGTCGAGCCCTGCTCGAGAGTCCCGTCCAGCTCGAAGGAGAGCATCCCGCCGAAGTCGTCCATCTGCTCGCTCGCGAGCTCGTGTTGGGGGTGGCTCTCGAGGCCCGGGTAGTAGACCCGATCGACCGCCTCGTGCGCTTCGAGCCAGCGGGCCAGCTCGCGGGCGTTCTCACAGTGGCGATCCATCCGGACCGGCAGGGTCTTGGTCCCCCGGAGGACGAGGAAGCTGTCGAACGGCCCCGGCGTCGCACCCACCGAGTTCTGGTAGAAGCCGAGCCGCTCGTCGAGCCCGTCGCCGTCGACGACGAGCGCGCCGCCGATCGTATCGGAGTGGCCACCGAGGTACTTCGTCAGCGACTGGCAGACGACGTCGGCGCCGAGTTCCAGGGGACGCTGTAGATACGGCGTCGCGAAGGTGTTGTCGACCGCACACAGCGCCTCGCCCTCGTGGGCGATGGCCGACAGCGCCTCGATGTCGTTGACGTTCATGAGCGGGTTCGTCGGCGTCTCGACCCAGACGAGCTCCGTCTCCGGACGCATGGCCTCGGCGACGGCCTCGTGGTCGGTCGTGTCCACGAATGTGGTCTCGACGTCGTACCCCTCGAAGACCTGCGTGAGAATGCGGTGGGTGCCGCCGTAGACGTCGTCGCCGGCGACGACGTGGTCGCCGGATTCGAGCAGGTTGAGGACCGTGTTTATCGCGGCCATCCCCGAGGCGAAACACCGGGCGTGGGTCCCCGACTCGAGGTCGGCGAGGTTCGCCTCCAGGTCCGTCCGGGTCGGGTTGGCCGTCCGGGAGTACTCGTAGCCGCGGTGTTCGCCCGGCGCGTCCTGCTCGTAGGTGGTGTTGGCGTGGATCGGCGTCATCAACGCGCCGGTCTCCGGATCCGGCTCCTGGCCGGCGTGGATCGCCCGGGTCTCGAACCGGAACGTCCCGGACGCGTCCACGCTCCGGTCGTCCTCGTCGTCTCGGTCGGGGTCGTCGCTCATACGGGTCGATGGACGGGCGGGCGTGTGACTCTTGCCCTTCGGTCCAACGCCGGAAGCTTCCCCGCGTCCGCCGACATGCTGTCCACGTTCGCCGACGTCCGTCCGCCGTGGGGCCTCACTCCACGATATCTGACCCGCCGGGGGGCAGAAACTCCTGGATCAGGTCCGCGCTCGCGACCTTTCGGACGAACGACTGGTCGCCAAAGCGCTGCTTGAACTCGCGGTAGACCATCATCGCGGCGTCGTTTTGGGCGTACATTCCGGGCTCCAGCTCGATGCTCGTGGCCACCCGATCGCGGATCGCGGCGGGTGGGCCGCCGATCACCCGCGTGACGGGTTCACACTGGACCCCGACGGCGACGCGGCAGGGAACGTCCTCGAAGTAGGTCCGGTCGCCGCGGATCGCGAACCCGCCCTTCTCGAGGTACTCGCCGCTTTCGGGCGTCTTCGAGACCTGATCCGGTTCGACCATGTAGGCGTCGCCGGCGCCGCGACCGTCCTTCCAGTCCGACGAGTAGGAGACGGCGAACTGCGCGGCCTGCTCCACGCTCGCGTCCGGAAACTCGACCGCCTCCGACGGTTCGGAGGGGCCCGTGGCCTTCAACACCGTGACCGGGCCGCCGTGGGCCTGCGTGTGGAGGAAGCGGTCGTGGCGGTCCATGTACTTCTTGACGATCTCCTCGTTTTGGTCCGCGTTCCGTCCGCCGATCACGAGGTAGCCGTCGCTCGTCCGGAACCAGCGGAACCGCTCGTACCAGTCGTCGGTCGTTCGAAGCGGGATCGACGATCGGGCGAGCCAGTCGATCTCGGGCTCCGATTCGTCTCCGTCATCCTCGTCCGCGTTCGGGCCCTCCTCGCCGGGGGCGCCGTCCGCCGCCTCCCACTCGTCCCGGCGCTCGCGGACGGCCTCGAGTTCCTCGCGCGTCGACTCGATCGCCTCCCTGGCGCCCGCCTTCTTCCCCTCGATCCGTTTGGCCTCCTGATAGAGCCGGTCGGCGTTCACCTCGACGCCGGAGGTGGCGTCGAGCTCCACGGTCGTCTCGTCGATCCGAACCGTGACGGTCCCCTCGCTCCCGTCGACGTCCTCGACCGCCTCGGCCGCCTCGATCCCGCGTTCGGCGCCCTCCTCGAGCGTCTCGGCGATCGCGTCCCACCCGACGCCCTCCTCGCGGGCCGACCGCACCGTCGAGAGCACCTCGTCCACGAGGTCGTAGTTGGCATAGAGGAGTTCGGCGCGCTCGCGGGTGGCCTCGGCCTGCTCCTCGAAGTCGGCGATCGCGTTCTCCTGCTGTTCGATGATGCGTTTTTGTTTGGCGATCTCCGCCTCGAAGTCGGGCTTTTCGGGCGCTCCGGCGCCGGTTCCGGAGCCGGATCCCTCGACCGACTCCCCGTCGCCGTCGCGATCGAAGCGGTGGAAGTACTCGTCGAGGGCCGCGTTGAAGGAGTCGAACCCCTCGCTCGCGAGCCCCTCGTGCTCCTCGAGCGGGAACGGGGTCACGTCGACGACGCGGCCGTCCTCCTCGTAGACCCGCGGATCGACCGCCCCGGAGCGGAGCTGCTCTGCGATCCGGTCGATCGCGTCGTGGAGGGCGCGGTACTCGTCCTCGCCCGCCTCCCCGATCCCGAGGGTCTTCTCGACGCCCGCACGCGAACAGACCTCCTCGGCGTAGAGCCCGCCGAGGTTCAACTGCGTGGCCAGGGTCCGAACGACGTCCGTATCGGAGTCGTTCATGTGGCGTGCGAACGCGTCGAAGGAGACCTCGAGGGGGTTGAGCCGCGAGGCGGGATACTCGTACTGGGCGCCCGGCGCGACCGTTCGGGACTTCAATCGGACCGTCGAGAGCGCCTGGACGACCTCGCCGGTCTCGTCGAGCACGGCGACGTTCCCCTGCCCGAACAGCTCGGCGACGATCCGGGTGTCCTCGTCGCCCCGCTCGAACTCGAAGGTGAGGATCCGATCGAACTCGTACTGCTCGACCCCCGCGAAGTCGGCCCCGGACAGCCGGTTTCGGAGCATCTTCGCGAAGTTCGGGGGCCGACCCGGCGCGTCCGGGACGTGCGCCGCGTCCGCGACGTGGGCGCGCTTGCACTCGTCGACCTCGATCAGCAGCTCGACGCGCCCGTGATCGAAGTCCCGGAGCTTGAGCCGCAGCAGGCTCTCGGGATAGAGGTACGCCTTGTCGACCTTCGCGCCCGTGTATCGTCCGAGCTCGGTGACGAGCGCGCGCAGGTCGATGCTCGACAGTTCCCGTTTCGGTTCCATGGCTGAAGAACACGCGGCGGCCGAAAAGGCGTGTCGTTCCGGGGCCTCCCGCTCTCGGTTCGAATCAGTCGAACTGCGTGGCGAGGTCCGTCGTCGAGACCATCCCGACGTAGTCGCCGTCGCCGTCGACCACGGGGAGGTGTTTGATCCCGAAGTTCGTCATCATCGCGGCCGCCTGGGTCAGCTCCTCGGCCGTCGTGATCCGCTCTACCGGGGCGGTCATCGCCTCGCCCACGGTCACCTCGTCGGGATCGGAACCGTCCGCGACCGCCTCGACCACGTCCGTCGTGGTGACGATGCCGGCCGAGACGCCGGGAACGAACAGCGCGTTGATGTCGCTATCGCGCATTCGCGTTGCCGCCTCCCGGAGGGTCGCATGCTCTGGAATCGTCTCCAGCGGCGTCGACATCACGTCGGCGACGAGTATCGGGTCGGTGGTTGCCATGGCGGGACCAACGGGCGGGTCGGGTTTCCGTGTTTCCCTCCGATCGAACGTGTGATGCGTACAGATCGTCCGACGTGCGTCACAGCCGCTTCGAGACGTACGGTCCGTCCTGGTGGTATCCGAGCTTCCGGCGGTAGTACTGGCGGGCGCCGATCCCCGAGATGATCGCCAGCTTCCGGAATCCGGCGTCCCGCGCGTGCTCCTCGGCGCGTTCGATCAGCCGGCGTCCGTATCCGCGGTGTTGCCAGCCGTCCCCTGCGTCTCCGGCGGCTTCGCCGATCGCCGCCTCGCTGCCGTAGACGTGAAGCTCCCGGACGATCGCCGCGTCCTCGAGCTCCCGGCGGACGACGTCGGTCTCCGTGCCCGGCGTGCCGGGCTGGCCCGCAGCGTAGGAGGGGAACCGGAGCCTGCAGAACCCGACGAGAAGGTCGCGGACCGGATCCTCGAACGAGATGAACTGTTCGGTGCCGCCGGCGACCTCGTACTCCGTGACCGACAGCTCGATCGCGTCCGGATCGGGATCGGCGTCGTTCATGCCGACCTCCCGGGAGCGGATGTCCCGTATCTCGATGCCGCGCTCCTCGGCGCGCTGTTCGGCGAGCTGTCGGAGGTTGGACTTCCAGACGCCGGCGTCGATGAAGTCCGCGGGGATGTCGCGCTGGACGCGCTGGAGGCGGGTGTACTCGGGGATCTCGCCCATGACCTCGGCGATCAGGTCGGCGGCCGTCTCGTTGTCGAGCGGCTCGTACTCGTCGTTGTGCCAGCTGTCGTAGACGCGCGTCCCGCGGACGACGAGCGTCGGATAGATCTTCAGGTAGTCGGGGCGCCACTCCGGGCTGTCGAAGAGCTGTCTGAAGTCCTCGAGACACATCTCGCGGGTCATCCCGGGCTGGCCGGGCATCATGTGGAAGCCGACCTTGAAGCCCGCATCGCGAAGCCGTCGGTTGGCGTCCCGCGAGGCCTGGTTGCCGTGTCCCCGGTGCATCTCGCGGTTGATCCGCTCGTAGGTCGTCTGCACGCCGACCTCGACCTTCGTTCCGCCGAGATCGAGCATCCGATCGATCTGTTCGGGGTCACACCAGTCGGGCTTCGTCTCGAAGGTCGTCCCGATGTTTCTGATCTCGTTCGTCTCGTTTTCGGCGATGACGTCCTCGAGGTATCTGAACTCGTACTCGTCGGGGTCCTGGGCGAACGACTCGCCCTCCGCGGGGTCGGGATCGGACTCGAGGTCGTAGTCGTTCATCGCCTCCAGGGCCCGCCTTACGAACCACTCCTGGTAGTCGTGTGAGCGGGCCGTCATCGTGCCGCCCATCAGGATGAGCTCCACCTTGTCGACCGGGTGGCCGATCTGGCGGAGCTGTTCGAGCCGCAGGGTGACCTGTCCGTAGGGGTCGTAGTCGTTCTGTTTGCCACGCGCCGCCGCCGGCTCGTGGCCGGTGTACGACTGCGCGGAGGAGAACTCCGAGGCGGGCCCGCCGGGACAGTAGAGACACTTCCCGTGGGGACACAGCTTCGGCGAGGTCATGATCGCGACCGGCGAGACGCCGGAGGCGGTCCGGACCGGCTTGCGACGGACCACCTCCATGACCTCCTCGCGGCGGTCCTCGGGCGCGTACTCGAGGATGTCCGTGTTCTTCGGAACCTTCGGCGAGGAGACCGACCCGCAGACGTCGAGTTTCGCGGACTCGAGATCCTCGCGGCCGATCTCGCCCTCGAGGATCCGGTCTACGAGCTCCCGGCAGGCGGCGGCGAACGCCTCCGAGTTCGCCCCCTCGCCGGATGCGTCGGTACTCATGGTGCGTGGATCGTCGCGTTTCGAGGATAAGGGTGTCGTTCCGGGGGATCGACCGAACGCGAGTCGTTTCTCGGCGGATCGACCCGGACGGAACGGGCCGGAACCGGTCCGGTCCGATCCGGGTTGACCGTACCGCTCTCCGCGCGGACCGCGGCCTACGCCTGATCCGCGATCGCGGCGATCACGGCGTTTTCGACGGCGTCACGCGCGCCAGAGAGGAACTCGAGTTTCCCCTCGCGGACGCTCGCCGTCGCGACGTCGGCCTGGGGAGCGATCTCGTCGGCCGCGGCCGCGACCTCGCGAATCGCGAGATCGAACGTCGAGCGCACGTACAGCTCGTCGGTTCCGATGCCGAGCGTGACCGTCCGACCGTCCCTGACCCGGCGGTGGAGCTCCTCGACCAAAAGCGCTTCCGGCGGGAAGTCGTATCGATGGCTGTAGGCGTCCGTGTCGAGGACGGCGAACTCGATCCCGTCCACGTCCTCGGTTCGTAGGTTGGCGCGGGCGGTTTCGACCTCGATCTCCAGCTTCTCGCGGAACTGCTCTGCGACGTGGGCCGCGAGATCGCCGCCGTCCTCGAAGAGGAGGTCGGTGACGAGTTCACGTTTGTCCTCGTAGGACTGGTAGTACGCCTCGAGCTCGATGGCCTCCCGCAGCTCCGTCACTCGCTCCGCGTCGTAGCCCGCCGTCCGGGCGAGTTCGACGTAGACGCCCGGGGTTTCCTCCCAGTAGCTGACCGCCGGGAGGTGCGTGAGGTCCCCGCGGACCTCGTCGTTGACCGTCGCCGCGAGCGAGGAGACGAGCGCGCCCGTCGAGAGCGTCCCGTCGACGTCCGCGAGCTCCGGCGAGACGAGCGTGTCCGCGGACTCGCGCGTCTCGGGATCGGCGACGGCGGCGTCGATCACGACGGAGGTGGCGTCATAGACGTCGAGCAGCCCGATCCCGTCGGCCGACTCGACGGTCGAGCCGGTGCCGACGAGCAGGAACAGCGGCAGCTTCTCGTCGTGGCGGTCCCGGTCCTGCAGCATGCGCGTGACGTCGTTCGTCGCGGCGTCCATCCCGTAGACCGACCCCTCGAGCGGTCGGCGGGTGAAGTAGTGGTAGACCGCGTCGCGTTTCGAGTGCTCCTCGCGGATGAGCGGAAGCGCCGCGCGCTCGATCGCGGCGCCGGCGACGTATCCGTCCGCACTCGCGGGGTGTCGAACGACGATCGGCCGCGATTCGATGACGGCACGCCGGATCGCCTCCGCGGCGTCGAGCAAGGGTTCGGAGAGCGCCTCGACGGTGGCGTCGTCCCCGAGCGCGTCGAGCGTATCCGGGCGTGCACGCTCCGTGATGGCGTTCGCGAGACGACGTTCGACCGTCTCCGCAGCCTCGTCCTCGAGGATCGCGAGCGCCTCGGTCTCGATCTGGATCTCCTCGCGACGGCGCTCGACGTCGCCGTGAATGCGGACGACGTCACCGAGCTCGACGGCGGGGTACGCGCGCACACCGGGCTCGACGAAGGCGGCGACGTCGACGACGCCGGTCTCGTCGCGGACCTCGAAGACGGTCGGTCCGCCGGTCTGTTGGACGCCAACGACCTCGCCCTCGATCTGAACCGACTCATCGATACGGTCATCGAGAGTCCCGATCTCGACGCGCTCGCGCTCGTCCTCGATCGGTTCCGAACCCGCGTCGTCGCTCGCGGAAGCGTCCACATCGGTATCGGTATCAGTATCGGTATCGGTCACTGTAGCGTCCGTGCCGGCCTCGACGGCCTCCTCCGCGGCATCGGACGCGTCAGCGTCCGTATCGGGTTCGACGGCGGCGGTCGTCGAACCGTCGGTCGTCGGTTCCGCTCGCGCGGCCGGGGCGGTCTCCGATTCGACCTCCTCGGCGGCGTTCCCTTCGGCCGCGGACCCCGCGTCGGGGCCGCGACCGGAGTTACCGTTTCCCGACTCGTCCCCGCCCGCGTCGTCCGCCGTCGCCTCCACGGAGGCGTCTTCGTCCGCTTGCCCGTCGTCCTCGTCCGCCTCCGACTCGGGGAGCCGGGACGTCTCGCCCTCCTGGATGAGGGTGCCGCGGAACTCCCGGTCGGACTGGCGGATCGACCAGCCGAGGTCGACGTTGCCGTTGTCCCGGACGTTCTTGACCCGGACGAACACCGAGTCTCCGGGTTCCCACGACAGCGACTCGAGGCGGCGGTCGAGTTCCGATCGGTGCAACAGGCCGGTCACGCCGGGCGCGAGGTCCACGAAGACGCCGAAGTCGGCGTAGCCGTCGACCGTGCCGCGGTAGAACCGGTTCGAGACGAGCTGATGCGGGTCGTCCCCGCGGAAGTCGAACACGACGTCCTCCTGGTGCGACTCACAGATGTGGCCGTCCACGGAGGCGCCACAGATGATGCAGGCTCCCATTTGTTCCCACACAACCCCTCCCGCCTAAAACGGTTGTCGAAAGCACGCCGGGACGAACGCGATCGCCGCTCGTCCCCGTCGCGTGTCGCCACCCACCGTCCAAATGCTGATCCGACATACCCCGACGATCGGGGGACGAACCGGCGAAACGACCAAGGCGATCGCCGACCGACGACGGACGTTCCATGTCCATCCTTCACACGGAGGCCGTCGACCGGATCCTCAAGTTGACGGCCCCCGAGTCCGACGCGGTCCGCGAGGAGATGGAGGCTCGTGCCGATCGCGAGAGGTTCCCGACCGTCGGTCCGGAGGTCGGCGCGTTCCTCCGGCTCTGCGTTCGAATGCGGGGGGTGTCCTCGGCCATCGAGTTCGGATCCGGCTTCGGCTACTCGGCCTATTGGATGGCCCCCGCGATCGGGTCCGACGGTCGGATCGTTCTCACGGAGTTCGACGCGGACGAACTCGAGCAGGCCCGCGACTACTTCGAGCGCGGCGGCCTCGAAGACCGGGCGACCTTCGAGCACGGGGACGCGCTCGAGATCGTGGAGCGGTACGACGGCCCCTTCGATCTGGTCCTGCTCGACCACGAAACCAGCAGATACGTCGAGGGGTTCGAGGCGGTTCGGGGAAAGCTCTCGGAGAACGCCGTCGTGATCGCCGACAACGTCCTCCACACGGGGGCCGTTCGACCGGACGATCTGGTCGACGCCCTCGAGGGGGAAAGTCGGGTCTCGGAGTCGGAACGTTCGACGTCGAAACACCCCTCGCTCGAGGGCGCGGTCGCGTACCTCGAGCACGTTCGCTCGGATCCCGACTTCGAGACCGCGGTCGTGCCGCTCGGCGACGGGCTCGTCGTTTCGGTTCGGCTCTAGAACACGATCCGCAGGGACGCGAGCGCGCGGTACCCCACCCAGAAGCCGATCAGCGCCGGCGGGATGGAGGCGAGCACGGCTCGAACCCACGAGAACCCGTGGACGGTCCGAAATCCGACGACGAGAAGCGCGGTGGCGTAGATCGCACACGCGATCCGCACCGCCGGGATCGGCGGCCCGGCCAGCGCGAACGGTGCCGAGGCGTACGCGATCGTCTGGACGGTCTCGCTCACGCCGCCGCGATCGCCGAACCCGATCCCCCCCGACTCCGTCCGCCGGAGGCTCGCGAGGATCACGGAAAGGACCGCCGTAACCGCCGTCAGATGCAATCCGACGGGCGCGCCGAGGACGGCGACGATGAGCAGCGTGACCGCCGCGGAGGCGAGATTCGATCCCGCGATCGAGGGGATGACGGCCGGGTCGGCGACCATCCAACCGCCCGTGAACGCCGCCGCGACGACGATCGCGAAGGTCAATCCGGGCGCCTGATCGCCGGGGCTCACCCCGTGTCGGAAGAACCGCGCGGGCCGAACGAGCACCTCCACCCACGCGCGAGCGAGCCCGCGCGGCCCCCGGTCGCGTCCGCCCTCGGGGTTTTCGATCCACGTCGTCACGCCCGGCAGTCGGAGGGTCGCACGTAGAACGATTGCGGTTCGAGTCCGTATCGATCACCGGCTGTGCCCGGATTCGTCAACGACACCGGGACTCATTCGTCAACGACACCGGGAACAACCGGCTACGCCGACGTCTATTCGTCGCTGGGGCCATCGCCGCCGTTCGCCGCCTCGGATGCCCCGCTCGATCCGTTTCCGGCGTCGGCCGGACCGCCCTCGCCGCCGCCGGGCGTGAGATCGCGGATGGTCTCGCCGAGCCCGCCGTCACCGGGGGAGAACGATCGGATCGCGTCGTGGATGTCGCCCACGAAGTCGGGAACCGCCGACGGGAGATCCGAGGGCGGTCCCGCGAGCGCGACCGCGTCTGCGAGGCCGTTCGTCCACGTCGCGGCGAACTCGTTCGTCAACGCTACCAGCAGGGTCGGATCGGTTTCGAACATTGCACTCGACCATGTGTCCGGAGGGGTAATGAGGGGTCGAGTTTCTCAACCCGGATTTAGCCGAATATACGCTATGTGGGGCGTAACACGACGTTTTAAATCCGGCTTAACCGTCAGGTCCACCGGTCGAGCCCGGTCTGGACCAACGTGTCCTCGATCCGTTCGAAGCCGCGTTCGACCTCATCGGGATCGACCTCCCACCGCTCCGTGACGTACCGTCGCGCGGCCTCGACGTCGGGGTCGATGTCGACGTCGATCGCGTAGTCCTCGTCGACGGGTGGATCGAGGAACAGCTCCCGGAGGGCCGCCGCGTTCGACATCGTCTCGCCGCGCGCCCCGAGGACGCCCCACAGATCGCCGTGCTCCTCGATCTCCGAGACCGCCGTCTTCGGCCCGATCCCGGAGATCCCGTCGTTGAAGTCGGTCCCACAGAGCAGCGCGACGTCGACGAGCTGTTCGCGCGTGAGCCCGAGCTCCCCGAGCGTCGCCTCCAGCTCCATCAGTTCGGGGTTCCCCTTGCTCGTCAACTGTCGCAGGGTCGCCGGCGCCCCGAAGAGCAGCGTGTCGTAGTCCTCGCTGCCCGCGTAGTCGACGTCGCCGACCGCGTTCATGTGCGCACACTGTGCCTCCCCCTCCGCCGGAGCCTCGACGATCGGCACGTCCAGCCGTTCGAGGAGCCCACGCGTCGTCTCCTGGATGACGTCGGTGAGCCGCTGTGTCCGTGCCTCCAGGCGTGCGGCCTCGACCGCGTCGCCGCGTTCTTCGGCCGCCTCCCGTCGCTTCTCGGCCGCCTCGCGCTTCTCGCGGCGGTCCGCGATCTCCGCGTCCTTGAACTCGGTCACCTCGCCGTCGAAGACGAAGACCGGGACCAGATCGTGTTCGAAGAACTTCGGGAGCCCCTGGACGATCCCGATCAGGTTCGCGACCTCCGTCCCGTCCCCGGTCGTGTACACCTCGTCGCGGGTCCACTTGACGGTCGTCGTCAGGTATCGGTACAGCCAGTTGTGCGCGTCCACGGCGACGACGCTGCCCTCGATCTCCGCGAACTCGATCTCGCGGATCGACGCCAGCGAACGCAGGTCGGCGTTACCCATCGACCGGAGGGAATCGCCGCGACGCCTTAAACCTCGGAGACGAGAGCCGGCGGATCGGTCCCGACGCGTGCCTCGAGAAACGACGCCTCGGGATCGCCCCGCTGCCGGTCGCGATAGACGTCCAGCCCCGACCGGTAGGTCTCCGGATCGCGATCGGCGGGCTCGGTCGTCGGTCGCTCCAGGACGAGTTCCGCGACGCCGGTCTCCCGTCCGGTGAACGCGAACCCCACCTTGTAGAGCGCCTCGTAGGCGAACGGGTTGTTCACCCCGATCCGGAGCCGCTCGTAGCCTCTATCGCATGCGCGATCGACGAGGAACGCGACGAGACGAGGTGCGTGTCCCTCGCCGCGGCGCGCCGCGTGGACCGAGACGTATCGGATCCAAAGCGTCCCCGGCTCCGTCCGATCGGCGTTGAACGCGACCGCGGCGATCACGTCCTCGGCCAGTTCGGCGGACTCGCCCGACTTCCCCTCCTCGTCCTCGTCCCGACGCGGGGCGGGGTCGGGAAGCGACGGGTCCGGCTCCCAGCCGGGAGCGACGGATCCCGGATCAGCCGCGCGCAACACGGCCACGCCGGCGTTCCCGGTCGCGAATTTGCCCGCGTAGCTGAACGCCCGGTAGTCGAGCCGGAGCGCGGGCTCGTCCTCGGGCCAGCCGAGCAGCTCGTGGTCCATCGAGTCGGGGTTCGAGCGGGTCGGCCTTGAGCGTGATCGTCGCGAATCCCGGATCCGCACCGAGTGCAGCCCGCTCGCCCCGAGGTCAGCCTTCGGCGGGACGTCCGCGTTGATCGTGGGCGGGACGTGCCCGTAGCGCCGCCGGGGAGGCGTTGACCACCACTCGTGCCGGATCATCCTCGCCGCTCGAGACGTCCGAATCGTTCGAGGAGGCCGAGTCGCTCGAGGCGTTCTCGACCGCGCCGGCCTCGTCGATCACGTACCGCTGGCCCACCATCGGATCGAGGAGCGCGTCCACGGGCGCGTAGTCGTCCCGCAACACCGGAGCGTCTCCGACGTCCTCCTCGCGGCGGTAGTTCCCGATCTCCGAGGAGAGGTCGATCCCGATGTCACGGCGGGCGTTTCGATCGCGGAGGGTCTCCTCCGTGACGACCGTCTCGTTCTTCGTTGCGATCATCTCGACGTTCTGGATGACGGTTCCTCCGGCGGTCGGGAACGAATACACGTGCGGGTAGACCGCGTCCATCGTGGCGTACTCGGCGCGATAGAACTTCGAGGCCGGGCCGCTCGGGGCGGAGATGACGTTGGCGAAGACCATCCCGTCCTCGCTCAGGCGGTCGTCGGCCAGCTCCATGAACTCGACCGTGGTGAGCTGGAAGGGCACCTTGTCCTTCTTGTAGGCGTCGAGGACGATCAGGTCGTAGGTCTCGTTCGACTCCCGGAGGAACCGTCGACCGTCGTCGTTGTGGATCCGCAGCTGGTCGGACTCCTCGACCGCGAAGTATCGCTTCGAGACGTCGATCACCTCCGGGTCGATCTCGACGACGTCGACCGTGGCGTCGTACTCCTCCGCGAACCGCTTTGGCCCGGTGAACCCGCCGCCGCCGACGAAGAGAACCCGGTCGATGTCGTCGGGGTCCTCGGCGAAGAGGTACGGCAGGTGGAAATAGCGGGTGTACTCGAAGACGTGTCGGGTCGGATCCGAGCGGTCCATCGCGCTGTGGCGTTGCCCGTCGAGATACAGCGTTCGAGTGTCACCGCTGTCTATGACCTCGAGTTGCTGATAGGGGGTCTGCGTCTGGTAGACGATCTCGCCCTCCGGAGCCACGCCGGCCGCGCCGGTCGATACGGCGGCGACGAGGAGAACGAACGCGCCGCCGATGGCGACGATCGACTCACGTGAGGGCGACGGCAGAACCAGCGTCGCGGCGGTCGCGACGAGGAGCACCCCGAATACGAACCCGATGGCGTCGACGCCGAGGGTGGGGACGAGCAGGTAGGTCGTCCCGAACGCCCCGACGATGCTGCCGATCGTTCCCACCGCGTAGACGTGGCCCGAGGCCTCGCCGAGGCCCCCCTTGCGCGACAGCTCGGCCCCGTAGGGGCTGATGAACCCGAGCAGGTAGGTCGGGGGACCGAACAGCAGGACGACGGCGGGCAGCGAGGCGACACGGCTCGGCAGCGGGAACGCCACCGTCGAGCGCAACAGGAGGTCGCCGGCGAAGACGAGGAGGGCGACCCAGACGGCGGTCCACACCAGGAGTCGCGCCAACCGCGCCGGCTCCGCACGCCGGGAGGCGAGCTTCCCGCCGCGGAGGTACCCGGCGCTCAACGCGGCGAGAAACACCCCGATGATGGTCCCCCACGTGTAGATGCTGCTGCCGAACTGCGGCGCCACGATCCGTCCGGCGAGGATCTCGAGGCCCATGCTCGCGACGCCCGAGACGAAGACGGCCAGCTCGGCCCGGCTCACGCGTCGATCGGTGACTCCGTCGGGGACGCCCATCGTGGATCGATCGGTCGCGATACGTGTTAAGGCTTCGCGCCTAACCGCTTTGAAACGCTGGCGCCGGGACGGAACGACGGCGCCCGGACGGCGCCCGGACGGCGTCCGAACACTCGCCCCGACGGTATCCCCCCATCCGGAACGCCTTTTTCGGCGCGTCCCCCAGCGGCGGTATGAACGACCCCGAGAACCGGCCGGTGGCCGTCCGCGAGGTCTCCGAGCTGTCGCCCGACGAGCGGCGGGCGTTCTTCGAGCGCGACGCCGGCGTCGAGGCGGTCCGCGAGGACGTCCGCGAGATCGTCTCGCGTGTGCGAGCGGAGGGCGACGTCGCACTTCGCGAGTTCGCCGAGGAGTTCGACGACGTCGCGGTCGGGAACGTCGACGTCACCGACCAGGCGGCGCGCGCCCACGACGAACTCGAGGACGCCGGAGATCCCCGACTGGAGGCGATCCGGGAGGCGGCCGCGAACGTCCGCGAGTTCCACGAACGCCAACTGCCCGAGGACGAGCGGGAGACGATCGACGGCCGAGAGCTGGGTCGACGGTTCCGCCCGATCGAGTACGCCGGCGTCTACGTCCCCGGCGGCACCGCCGCCTACCCCTCGAGTGCGATCATGGGGGTGGTCCCCGCGACGGTCGCGGGCGTTGATCACGTCGCCGTTGCGACCCCCCCGGCCGACGAGATCAACCCCGTGACGCTCGCGGCCATCCACGAGGCCGGCGCCGACGCGGTCTATCAGGTCGGCGGCGCACAGGCCGTCGCGGCGCTCGCCTACGGCACCGAGACGGTGACCCCGGTCCAGAAGGTCGTCGGACCGGGCAACCGGTGGGTCACGGCCGCGAAGGCCGAGGTGCGCGGCGACGTGGAGATCGACTTCCTCGCCGGCCCGAGCGAGGTGCTCGTGCTCGCCGACGCGACCGCGGACCCCGAGTTCGTCGCCGCCGACCTGCTCGCACAGGCGGAACACGATCCGAACACGTCCGTGGTCGCGGTGACCGACGACCGCGACACCGCCGAGGCGATCACGGCGGCGCTCGCGGCGTCGATCGACGAGCGCGAGCGCGCGGAAACGATCCGGCAGGGACTCTCCGGCGACGCCTCCGGCGTCCTCCTCGCCCGCTCGATGTCGGAGGCCGTGCTCTTCGCCGAGGAGTACGCGGCCGAGCACCTCTCGATCCAGGCCGAAGAGGACGAGGCGCTCCTCGATCGGATCTCGAACGTCGGATCGGCGTTCCTGGGGCCCTACTCGCCGGTCGCCGCCGGCGACTACGCGGCCGGACCGAACCACGTCCTGCCGACGAACGGCGGCGCGAAGCGGTACGGCGGACTGTCGACCGAGACCTTCCTCCGCTCGTCGACCGTTCAGCGGCTCGATCGCGAGGCGCTGTCGGACCTCTCGGAGACGATCACGACGCTCGCCGAGGCGGAAGGGCTGGAGGCACACGCGGAGAGCGTCCGTCGACGCCTCGAGTGAACTGTGAGTGGTGCCCGTCCGGACTCCCACGCCGATCGGCGATCCGTCCTCGTTCAGGGGTCGGATTCCGTCCGGTGATTTAATAGCCCGAGCGCGTCCTCTCCGAGTATGGAACGCGTAGACGTGGCGATCGTCGGCGGCGGCCCCGCCGGCGCCTCGGCGGCACACGCGGCCGCGAGCGCGGGTGCGGACGCGCTCGTGTTGGAGAAGGGCGTCCCGCGCGCCGACCGCGAGGGGCTCGGCCCCGACTCGACGGACGCGGCCGGCATCCTCGATTACTGGGTCGACATCATGGGAATCCATCCCGACGAGTTCCCCGACGGCGTCGTCCAAAACGAGCTCGAACGGGCTGACTTCCGCGGGCCGGATGCGAGCTGTAGCCTGTATCACACCGGGATCGATTCCTCCTACGACGCCTTCGGATACACCTTCCACCGGGCCCGATTCGACGACTTCCTCAGGGAGCGCGCCGAGGCGGCCGGCGCGACCTACCGCGTGGAGGCGTCGGTCCGGGACGTCGAGACGGATCGGTCCGTCGATCCCTCCAGGGGCGGTCGCGGCGGGCAGGGATCCGATTCGGATCCTCGACACGTCGTCCGACTCGCCTCCGGGGACGACGTCGGCGCCGACTTCCTGATCCTCGCCGACGGTCCACAGCGGACGGTGACGAACCGGGTGCTCGATCGATATCTCCCCGAGGAGTCGGCGGCCTCGAAGCGGCTCGCCTCCAGGGACGCGAACCACATCGCCTACCAGGAGTACCGACGCTTCCCCGAGGAGCTCTACGAGGAGTTCGAGGACGCCATCGTCTTCTGGTGGGGCGTGATGCCCGGCGAGACGGCCTATCCGTGGGTGTTCCCGAACCAGGATCGGGTCTGTCGCGTCGGGCTCACGATGCCCATCGGCCTCGACATCGACGACGTGGCGGACCGCGAGGACTACACGCTCCTCCGACCGGCGGACGAGTCGATCCCGAAGGGCTCGGAATACGTCGAGCGACTGCTCGAGTGGCAGTACGGCGACGAGTACGACCTCGAGGACTTCCCGCTCGTCGAGGACGCCGGGAAACGCGGCGGCACGGAGACCTACGCCATCTCCTCGACGCGGCCGATCGACTCGCCGACGGAGGCCGGAATCGCCGTCGCCGGCGGCGCGATGGGGACCACCTCGGCGTTCCACGAGGGCGGCGACCACGTCGCGGTCCGAACGGGCGCGATCGCCGGGGAACTCGCCGGCGAGGGGGATCTGTCGGCGTACAACCGACGCTGGAAGGAGGCGATCGGCGACGAGGTGTTGCGAAACGTCACGATGGCCGACATGGTGGGCGAGTACACGCCGAGCGACTGGAACCGGATCATCGAGACCGCGGACGTCATGTTGGCCGCCGAGACGGGAAGCGACCTGTTGAAGCGGAGCTACTCCGCCGGCTGGGGCGCCACGAAGCTGCTTTTGTCCTACAAGTGGCACAAACGCAAGCTACGGGGCAACTACACCCAGATCACCGCCGACGAGTACGTGTACTAGCTGTCCCGTCCGTTCACCGTAGCCCGATCGCCGTACTCTCGATCGACGACGGCGTCGCTCGTCGTTCGATCGCACAAAAATGCGCGTTTCGTGAGGAACGAGCCGCACGTTCGGGCGCCGCGGAGGCGCGTTCCGGATTTCGGAGATTCAGCCGAACAGCTCGCCGAGGCCCTCGCCGCCGTCGCCTTCGTCCTCGTCCTCCTCCGCTTCGGCTTCCTCCTCTTCGGCCGCCTCGTCGGCGTCCTCGTCGGCGTCCTCGTCATCGTCGCCGCCGGTCTCGGCGGCGCCGCCCGCAGCGGCACCCGCGGCGGGTGCGGCGGGTGCGGCGGCGGCCGTCTCGATGGCGTCCTCGATGTCGACGTCCTCGAGGGCCGCGACGAGCGCCTTGACGCGGGATTCCTCGACGTCGACGCCGGCGGCGTCGAGCACCGACGTGATGTTGTCCTCGTTGATCTCTTCGCCCGTTTCGTTCAGGATGAGCGCAGCGTAAACGTATTCCATTGGTGTAATCTCCGTGTGTTATCCGAACATGGCGCCGAGACCGTCGCCGGCGTCCCCGTCGTCGCCGTCGTCATCGTCCTCGACGTCGGCGGCGTCGGAGTCGTCGGCCTCCTCGGCGTCCGATCCTTCATCAGCCTGTTCCTCCTCCTCGTCGGCGTCCGCGTCAGCTGCGGGGGCGTCGACGCCCTGCAGCTCCTCGGGGAGCGCCTCCTCGTCGTCGATCTGCGCCGCGAGCGCGCGAAGCTGGGCGTCGGCCTTCCCGATCAGGTCGGGCACGACGTCCGGGCTCTCTATCTCGGCGTGCAACGCGACGGACTTCGCCTCGCCGGACGCCTTCGCGAGAAGGGTTCCGGCGGTGCGGGCCGTCGGGTAGGTGGCGTTGATGGAGAGGTTGCGCGCGGCGGCGGCGGCCGACTCGATGTCGGCCGCGTACTCCTCGACGTCGATCGCGAGTTCCTCGGGCTCGAAGAGCACGCCCTCGGAGTAGACGGACTTCAGATCGAGTCCGACCTCCTTGGGCTCGATGCCGAGCTCGGTGAGGACGCTCGCGAGGTCCTCGGAGACGACCTCGCCCTCCTCGAGCACGGTCGAGTCCTCCGTGACCTGGATCGAGCCCTCCTGGATCCGGGCGGCCGCGCCGACCGTCTGAAGCTCGCCCACGAACGGACCGGGGTCGACCCCGGTGTCGCCCTCGGGAATGACGATGTCGTTCGGGGCGACCTCGCCGGCGTTGATCGGCGCCGGCGTCTTCGAGGCCTCGAGCTGTTTGAACAGCCCGAACGGGTTGTCGTTCGTGCCCACGAGGGCGACCTGGCCGCTCACGTCCTCGGCGAGCTGCTCGACGCCCTCGTCGACCTCCTCGAGCGCGCGCACGACGAGCGTGTTGCGGCTCATCCGCAGGTCGGCGGAGCCGTGAAGCTCGCGACGCATCGCCTGGAGCTGGCGGCTCGGAATACCGGCGACGCCGACGATCCCGACCGAGGCGAAGGAGTCGATGAAGTCGACGAGCTCGTCGACCTCCTCCTTTTTCCACTCGGGGATGGTCTCGGTTCGCCGCGCGGAGCTCATACGGGCACCTCCTCTGCGGGACCCATCGTCGTCTTGACGAAGATCCCGTCGATGTTGAGCGGGCCCTTCTCGAGGTCGGCCTCGAGACGGCGGATGATGACGTCGATGTTGTCCGAGATGGCCTCGGCGTCCATGTCCTCCGCACCCACGCGGGTGTGGAAGGTGCGCCGGTCACCCGATCGCAGCTGCACCGTGTTCTTCATCCGATTGACTGTCTCGACGACGTCGTCGTCCGGCTGTAGGGGGGTAGGCATCTTGCCGCGAGGACCGAGGACGGTACCGAGGTACCGACCGATGTCCTGCATCAGGCTTGCCTCGGCGATGAAGAAGTCGGTCTCATCGGCGAGGTCCTTTGCGGCGTCGTCGTCGTCACCGAGGTCCTCGAGGTCCTCGGAGTCGAGAACCTCGTCTGCGACCTCGGCCGCGCGGACGGCGGTTTCACCCTCCGCGAAGACGACGATCTGTGTGTCCTGTCCCGTTCCAGCCGGCAGCACGACGGACTCGTCGACGCGATTCGACGGATCGTTGAGGTCAAGATCGCGCAGGTTGATCGCGAGGTCCACCGTCTCACGGAAGTTCCGCTCGGGTGACTCCTCGAGTGCGCGAGAAACTGCCTCCTCTATTGTGTCTGCCATTTTTCACCTCCGTAGTACGCAGGACGCTCCTACGGGTCAGTGAAACAGGCGAAGCCTGTCTCACCGTAGCGTTGCTCCACGCGTCGTTTAAACCCGTCGAAGGGCGGGCGCGCGTGGGAGTCGTCGACAGGCTCGGAGGCCCATCGACCGGCCGGATGGGGCGCGCCCCAAGATTGATTATTTGGGTCGGCGGATCCGAGGTCGTGCCCTCCTGGACCGGTCCCATCGTCGCAGTGGTCTTCGTCTGGCTGCTCACGGGGGCGGCGTGTCTGCCCGTGCTCGCCGCCGCAAGCGTTCGAGACGCCATCGGCGAGTGGCCGACCGACCGATACGTCCTGAACTACGTGATCCTCATGGCTGCGGTCGTCGTGGGTCAGACCGCCGTCTTCCTCGGGGCGGTCGTCGTTCGCGGCGGGATCGGCGGCCGCTCCCTGTTCCGGTGGACGTTCCTCGTCGCCGTCGGGTATCCCGCGGTCGTCTGGGTCATCCTCGCCGTCGTCCTGCCGGCGATCGGTCGTTTTGACCCCTCGAGCGACGGACTCGACGGTCGGATCGTCCTCGCTCTGGCCGCGATCTGGTACGCGGTCGTGGTCGCCGTCGCCGCCGCGATCACCTTCTTTCTGCTCTTCGTGTTCTACTTTCCGGGCTGACCGGGCCGAACCTCCCGACGTCGGCGTCCGCGTTGACGGACGTCGAGGGAAGTGCGAGGAAAGTGCGGAAAAAGTGTGGAAACGTACGGGGAGGTCGGAAAACGGAAGCGTTGGACGTGATCGAGTCGGTCGGATCAGGCCTCGAGGACGTCGTCGAACTCGCCGTCGTCGACGCGGTCGTCGAACGTTCGGGCGTCCTCGCCCTCGATGGTGACGCCGAGGGAGGCGCAGGTTCCGCCGATCTCCTTGGCGGCGTTCTTCGTGTCGTAGGCCAGCAGATCGGAGGACTTCTGTTCGGCGATCGTCTTGACCTGCTCGACGTCGAGGTCGGCGACGAACTCCGACTGCGGCTCGCCCGAGCCGGTCTCGAAGCCGGCCTCGTCCTTGATCAGCTCGGCAGTCGGCGGGACGCCGACCTCGATGCTAAAGGAGCCGTCGTCGTCGTACTCGACGGTGACGGGGACCTCCATCCCGTCGAAGGCGGCGGTCTCCTCGTTGATCTCGTTGACGACGTCCTGCACGTCCACCGGCGTCGGCCCGAGCTCCGGGCCGAGCGGCGGGCCGGGGTTGGCCTGCCCGCCGGGGACGAGCACTTCGATGGTTCCAGCCATACGCGTATCAACCCGACCGCGACTTTTAACGATTGTTCTTCGCCGCGGCGTGCGCGAGCGGTTGTCACAGGGGAGTACGTAGCCGATCGTCAATGGGGATATGCGGGCGGTTGCCACGGGGTGTACGCGAGCGATTGCCACGCGGCGGTCGCTCTCGCGCCGTTTTTACCGTACCGCCCCGCAGGAATTCCATGAGCTACCGGATCGGACTCGTCGGCAAGCCCTCGGTGGGCAAATCGACGTTCTTCAACGCGGCGACGATGAACGACGTGCCCGAGGGGGCCTACCCGTTCACCACGATCGACCCGAGCGTCGGCGAGGCGTACGTCCGCGTGCCGTGTGCGGCGCCGGAGTTCGACGAGACGTGCACGCCGAGCGTCGGCGTCTGTACCGAGGGGACGCGCTTCGTTCCCGTTCGACTCGTCGACGTCGCGGGGCTCGTTCCCGGCGCCCACGAGGGTCGCGGGCTCGGCAACCAGTTTCTGAGCGACCTCAACGAGACGGACGTGCTCGTCCACGTCGTCGACTTCTCCGGTACCACCGACATCGAGGGCGAGCCGACCGAGGGACACGACCCCCGCGAGGACATCGACTTCCTCGAGGAGGAGCTCGACGCGTGGTACCTCGACGTCCTCGAGAAGGGGATCGACAAACACGGCACGAGGTACCACGGCGCGGAGGCCGCGATCGAGGAGGACCTGGCCGAACAGCTCTCCGCGTTCGGGATCACGCCGGACGGGGTCAAACAGACGATCCTCGCCGAGGGGCTCGAACTCGACGCCGACAGCTGGGATGCGGCCGACCGGGAGGGCCTCGCCCGCGAGATCAGAAAGCGGACCAAGCCGATGGTCGTCGCCGCCAACAAGATGGACACTCCCGAAGCACAGCGCAACTTCGAGGAGATCACGTCCGACCCCGACTACGATCACCTCACCTTCGTACCCGCGAGCGCGCACGCGGAGAAAGCACTCAAGAACGCCGACGAGGCCGGAGCGGTCGACTACGTCGCCGGCGACGACGACTTCGAGATCCGCGCGGACGTCTCCGCCGAACAGCGAGAGGGACTCGATCGGATCGGAACGTTCCTCGAGGAGTACGGCGGGACGGGCGTCCAGTCGTGTCTCGAGGCCGCGGTCTTCGACGTGCTCGGCTGCATCGCCGTCTTCCCCGGATCGGCGAACGGTCCCAGGGACGAGAAGGGCGTTTTCCGCGACTGCTTTCTCCTGCCCGAGGGGTCGACGACCGAGGACTTCGCCTATCACATCCACTCCGACATCGGGGAGGGACTGCTGCACGGGATCGACTGCCGCAGCGACCGTCAGGTCGGCAAGGACCACGCGCTCTCCCACCGCGACGTGATCGAACTCGTCTCCACGAAGCAGGCGACGGCGTAGCGACCACGATCGTCCGGCCGTCACGGGGCCCTCGGAGACGTTTATGGGGTTCGCCGGCGAATCCCCGTTCGTGCGAACACGAACCGTTCAGACGCTTCCGCACGGCGATCCGGAGTCCCTACCGAAGTGGGCGGAGATCGACGTCCGTTCGCCGCCGGCGCTCCCCGATTGGGCCATCGAGGAGTTCTCCGATCCCGGCGACTCCGTCCTCGATCCGTTCGCCGGCTTGGGAACGACGCTTCGAGCCGCCCGGCGTCTCGAGCGTGAGGCGTACGGGATCGAACTGGAGGAGCGACGCGTCGAATACGTCCGCGATCGGCTCGCCACGGATCGCGATCGAGGCCCGTCGAGCCGGGCGAGAGAGCACGATCAGGACGCGGCGACCGGCGTCGACGAGGGATTCCACGTCGCCGTCGGCGACGCGACCGCCGGGGATGCGGCGTTCCGTGATTCGGGAGTCGTACCGCCCTCCGCCGATCTGTTGTACACCGCCCCGCCGTACATGCTCGAGGGCACGGACACCGATCCCCTCGACAACTACCGCGGGGATGGAACCTACGAGGAGTACCTCGAGGCGATGACCGACGCCTTCGAGGCCGTGAACGACCTCCTCGCCGCGGACGCCACGGTCGTCGTCGAGGCCTCGAACCTGCGAGCCGGTCCCGCCGTGACGACGCTCGCGTGGGACCTCGCCGAGGCGATCGACCGCGCCGACGGCTACCGGTTCCGAACCGAGATCGTCGTCGGGTTCGAGGAGGAGGAAGGGGAGGCGGTCGTCGAGGAGGGACGCTACGGCTACGGCTACGACCACTGCTACTGTCTCGTGTTCGATCGAAAAGGAACGTGAGTCGGTGATTCGCCGCTTCGATCAGTCGTCGGCCGGGGCCGGACTCGAGGAGTCGCCGAGATCGGCCGCGACCGGCTCGATCCGGTCGCTCGGGATGGTTCCGTCCTCGCGAAGTCCGCGCTCCTCGTAGTACTCCTGGACGGCCTCCTCGAGGTCGGGGATCTCGTAGGGGAGCGTGTCGTCCTCGACGTTCTTGCCGCGCTGGTTGTTGAAGTGGCGCTCGCGTTCGATGGTGCGGGCACCCAACTCGAGGAGCTCCTCGTAGGAGACGCCGAGGAGCTTCGCGAGCCGCTCGTCGGTGACGTAGTCGTCGGCGAATGCACAGACGATGGCGGAATCGCGGATCGCACAGCGATTCTCCTTTTCGACGAGCAGCTCCGATTTGCCCAGCGTCCCCTCGTGGTCGATGACGCCGTCGTACTCCTCGCCGTGGATCTGGCTGTACATGTGGTCGCCGCCGCGGTTCGAGACCGCATACGAGAGTCCCTGGCCGTGGATGACGCGGCCGTCGTGGGCCGCGAACTCCATGCCCTTGACCGTGTAGTCGCCGACGTCGAGCTGGTCGTGGACGCGGTGGACGCCCTCCGCCAGATCGTCGCCGAGCCCCTCGCGGTAGGCGATCTTCTCCGTCATCTCGTGGGCCAACTCGGCGTTGCCGAACTCGTCCTCGCTGGCGAGGTATGCCGCGACGGTGACGCCCGCGGAGATCGTATCCAGGCCGAGCACGTCACACAGCTCGTTGCCGCGCATCACGTCGACGATGTTTCCGATTCCCTGACAGGAGCCGAACGAGTAGACCGTCTCGAACTCGGGCCCCTCCGTCTCCACGCTCGATTCCTCGTCGCGGGTGGGAAGCTTGCAGGCGTAGGCGCACTGCGAACACGCCTCCTTTTTGTACTTCTTCTCCTCGACGGCGTTGCCGCCGATGTCCGCCGCGTGCTCGAAGGTGGAGCTCTCGAAGTACCGGGTCGGCAGGCCGAAGTTCTCGTTTATGAACTCCGTGCCGCTCGTCGTCCCCTGGCGACGGAACAGGTCGTCGGAGGTCGCAGCCTCGCGGTGGATGTCCATCGCCGGCGGGTCGGGAATCTCGATCTCGGGGTGGGAGTCCCCCTCGAAGGTGACCGCCTTCAGGTTCTTCGAGCCGAGCACCGCGCCGAGTCCGCCCCGGCCGAACGCCCGCGACTCGTAGGTCATCACGCAGGCGAACCGAACCAGGTTCTCGCCGGCCGGGCCGATCGTGATGCAGTTTTCGGGACCGAGACCGCGCGTCTCGTCGAGGTGTTCGGAGACCTCCGGCACCGTCGCGCCCTCGAGTTCCGGAACCTCCTCGAACTCGACGCCCTCGTCGGTGACGTGGGCGATCAGGAGCTCGTCGCTCTCGCCGGTCACCTCGAGCGTCGAGATGCCGGTCCCGGCGAAGTTTCGCGAGAGGTAGCCGCCGGCGTTGGTCGAAACCAACCCGTCGGTGAGCGGCGAGACGGCCGTCATCGACATCCGGCCGGTGAAGGAGGTGGTCGAGGACTGGAACGGGCCGATGGAGAGGTAGGCACGGTTCTCGGGGCCGAACGGGTCGGCGTCGAACGGGATCCGGTCGTGTGCGAGAGCGGTCGCCACGCCGCGACCGCCGATGAACTCCTCGAGAACGTCGTCGATGTCGGTCCGCGTCGCCGTTCGTTCGTTCAGATCCAGCGTGAGCAACGGGCCTTCGGCGTGTAACATATGCCATGATCGATCGAGCGGATAAATAACTGTATCCCTTGTCCTGTCGGTCCTTGCGCATCGATCACTCGGTCTCCGGTTTCGCACCCGTCCCGATCACTCGACCCCTACGAACGTCTCGATCACTCCTTGGCGGCTGCAATCAAGCGATCGAACGCGCCGGAGGCCGCATGGCGATGAGCGTACGTGCCGACCGTCCGATACTCGGTCAGTCCGTCGTGGTCGCCGTCGATACCGTCCCCGCGCCGTACGCGAAACGCGAACCGGGCGTCGACGTCGACGTCGGTAGCCGAGTCACCCTCCGGCGTGAGCGCGTGGTCGGAGTAGTGGAACTCGTGGCCGCGGTGGCGCTCGCCCGCCCGCACCGTGGGAGCGTCCTGCGTCGCCTCGAGTTCGACGTGATCGAGCGCCTGATACCGGTCGCACATGCGAACGCGTCCCGGAAGGACACCGGCCATCTCGTGGGTCTCCCCCTCGGCCGTGGTGAGCGACTCGGCCAGGGCCATGAACCCGCCGCACTCGCCCAGGACGGGGACGCCTTCCGCGGCCCGCGCTGCGATCGTCTCCATCGCGGGCGAGCGCTCGAGCGCGTCCGCGTGGAGCTCCGGGTAGCCGCCGGGCAGATAGACGGCGTCACACTCGGGGAGGTCGTCGCCGTCGACCGGCGCGAACGGAGCGATCGTCGCGTTCGTGGCGAGCCGTTCGCGCACCGCGGGATAGACGAATCGGAAGGCCGAGTCGCTGGCGACGGCGATCGTCGGTCGTTCCGTCGCGCCGTCGTTGGTTCCGTTCTCACCACCCTCGTGGCCAGCGGTTCCGGACACACCAGGGGCCCCGACCGGATCCGGACGGATCGGGCGGCGAGCGACCTCCAGGAGCCCCTCGACGTCAAGATGTGCGGCGACCGACGAAAGCGTCTCCCCGTCGATCGGCGCCTCGTCACCCATTCGCAACCCGAGGTGGCGATCGGGGATCTCGAGGTCCTCCGCGGGCGGGATCCGCCCGAGGTATCGGATCCCGTCCGGAAGCGACTCGCGGATCCCCGACTCGTGGCGGCCGCCGTGGGCGCGCTGGGCGATGATCCCGGCCACCTCGACGCGCGGCGCTTCCGTCGCGTCTCGGACGTTCTCGGGCAGCCTGAGGTGGTCGGCGTACTCGCGAAAGCCGAGGGCGGTCGCGCCGACGCTTTCCATCCCGGCGCTCGCGTCGACGACGAGAACGACCGGGAGGCCGAGCGCCGCCGCGGTCGCCGCCGTCGAGGTGACGCTGCCGTCGTAGAGGCCCATCATCCCCTCGACAACGGCCACGTCGCCGTCCCCGCGAGCGAGGTTTCGCCGGACGCCTTCCGTACCCTGCATCCACGTGTCGAGCGTTCGGGAGGGTCGCTCGGCGATGACGGCGTGGTGGCTCGGGTCGATGTAGTCGGGTCCCGCCTTTGCCGGGAGCGGCTCGCGGCCCGCGTCCTCGAGGGCGGCGATCGTCGCGAGGGTCGCCACCGTCTTGCCGACGCCGGAGGAGGTGCCCGCGAGGACGATTCCCAGATCCGGACCGTCCGCGGTCGAGCGCGTTGTCACGTCCGTTCGATCCGCGGACGCGAAGTTGACCCTTCCGGTCGTCCGCGAGCTTCCGATCGTCCGCGAGCTTCCGATCGACCACGATCTTTCGATCGTCGTCGAACCGACGAGGTATTCGACACGAACGTTTATCCACGATAGCGGCCTACGAATAGCTGACTGCGCCGCCGGGCGGGGGAGGCGATCACCGCCGGAGGGCGAGGACGACACACATGACCCTACAGCAACGAATCGAGACGTACCTCGAGACGGTCGAGGAGTGGCTCCACGGGCTCTATCACGGAATGATCGAGCACCCGTCCTTCGAGAAGATCGAAAAGGAGGCCGAGGATGCGGCGGACGTGTTCATGTTCGCCTGCTTCGCGGACGCGTTCGGCATCCCGAGCCCGATATCGTACTACACGGCGGAGCTCCTGCCGTACCTCTCCGAGGAGTTCCTTGCGTGGGAGCGTCGCATGTGGGACCGCGGATCGCTCATCGAACGCAAGGGCCAACAGTACCACTTTTGACGATGCGAAAGTTCGTCTTCTTCGGCGGCAAGGGAGGGGTCGGAAAGACGACCGTCTCGAGCGCCTACGGACTGAAGTGTGCGGAACGCGGCCTCTCGACCCTGCTCGTCTCCACGGATCCGGCCCACAGCACCTCCGACGTCTTCGACCAGGAGTTCGGCGACGAGCCCACGCCGGTCGAGGGCCACGAGAACCTCCACGCGATGGAGATCGACCCGGAGGCCGAGATCGAACGCCACATGAACGAGATCCGCTCGTCCATGGGCGATCAGGTGAGCCCGGCCATCGTCAACGAGATCGACAGACAGATCGAGTTGGCCCACCGAACGCCGGGCGCCTACGAGGCGGCGCTCTTCGACCGGTTCATCGAGGTGATGCGCGAGAGCGACGGCTACGACCGCGTCGTCTTCGACACCTCTCCGACGGGGGGAACGCTCCGGCTGTTGGCGCTGCCGGAGTTCCTCGAGTCGTGGATCGACCGGCTCGCCGACAAGCGCCGCGAGAGCGTCGACCTCTTCGAGAAGGCGGCGATCGGCGACAGGAAGGCCAGGGCACGACTGGAGGACGACCCCATAATCGCCCGGCTCGCGGACCGCAAGGAGAAGTTCGAGTTCGCGGGACGGACGCTCCGTGAGAACGCCGCCTTCCACCTCGTGTTGAACCCCGACGAGCTGTCGATCGAGGAGTCCCGCCGAGCGATCGACGAGCTCGAGGCGGTCGGCCTCTCCGTCGACGGACTCGTCATCAACAAGGTGGCGCCCAAGCCGGACGACGACGAGACCGGGACCGGCGCCGACTACCTCCGGGAGCGACACCGCACCGAACGCGACCGGCTGGAGCGGATCCGATCGGAGTTCTCGGAGCCGATAGCGGCCACGATCGAACAGCGGGTCTCGGAGATCAAAGGCGATCTGCTCGAGGAGATCGCGGCCGAACTCGGGATCGAGGTGGAGACCGCGGAGGCGACGGCGAGCGTGTGACGGGAGGTCGGCGTTTCGGTGGCGTGGATCCGGGCGAGAACTCCCGATACCGGTGAACCGGGATCGATAAATCCGACACCGGTGTGTGTTCACCATCACCATAATGATTATAAGGGTTTTTCACACAATTAGGATGCGAGTACACCTATGGTACAGATACTGTGGCTCATCGTCGCGTCGTTAGTGACCTTCTCGGCCGGATATCTGGCGTATTCGAGGTATCTGGCGCAGTTCGTGGATCTGGACGACGACCGGGAGACGCCGGCACATAAATACGAGGACGGACAGGAGTACGTCCCCTCGAAGAAGCCGGTGTTACTGGGACACCACTTCTCGAGCATCGCCGGCGGTGCTCCGATCGTCGGCCCGATAACGGCCGGCGCGATCTGGGGGTGGCTCCCGGCGCTGGCGTGGGTCGCGATCGGCAATCCGCTCATGGGCGCGGTGCACGACTTCATGTCGCTTTCGAGCTCCGTGCGACACGAGGGGAAGTCGATCGGCTACATCATCGGCGAGTACGTCGGCGAGGGGGGCAAGAACATGCTGCTTTGGTTCGCGTTCCTCACCATCATCCTGGTCGTGGGGGTCTTCGCGCTCGTGGTCGGAATCGTGTTGAACGCGTATCCGCAGGCCGCGACCGCCAGCCTCGTGTACATCGGGCTGGCGTTCCTCTTCGGCGTGTACCTCTATCAGCTCGACGGGCCGCTCATTCCCGGAACGGTCCTCTTCGTCGCCGGCGTCTTCGCCGGCGTGTGGGTGGGCATTCAGTACCCCCTCGCGCTGTTCGAGCTGGCCGAGGGGTCCCACCCCGCCGGAACGATCGTTCTGCTGGGCGGAACGGGCACCTGGATCCCGGGTGCGGGCGTGCTCGGCGGCAACACCGCCGCGTGGATCCCGGTGATCCTCCTGTACGCGGCGATCGCGAGCGCCCTTCCCGTCTGGGTGCTGTTGCAGCCGCGTGATTACCTCTCGTCGTTCCTGCTGTATGCGGGGGTCGGCGGTGCGCTCCTCGCGGTGATCGTGGGAACGCTTCTCGGAACGTCCACGCAGCCGCTCGTGGTCTCGGACAGCATCAACGCCTTCGAGGGGTTCTTCGGCGTCGACGCGGTCGGCGTCTACCCGCTGTTCCCGCTACTGTTCATCACGATCGCGTGCGGGACGATAAGCGGGTTCCACTCGCTCGTCTCCTCGGGGACGACCGCGAAACAGCTGAACAAGGAGAGCGACGCGCGTCTCATCGGCTACGGCGGCATGCTCGCCGAGGGACTGCTCGCGACGACCGCCATCGTCACGCTCGCCGTGGCCGGATTCGCCTCCGACGCCGCCGCCGGCGGGATCGGCGGCGCGCTGCCGAACTTCGCGGCCGGCGGCGGGATCATCCTCACGAGCTTCGGGATCCCCGAAGCGTACGGGGCACCGTTCATGGCGCTCGTGCTCGTGAGCTTCCTCCTCACCTCCACGGACACGGCGGCACGGCTCGGCCGATACATGATGGAGGAGATCGTCGGAACCCCCGGAAGCGGCGTCGACACCGGGCTCTCCGGCGGAATCGGAGCGTTCGCTCGCGGGCGGTACACGAATCCGGTCATCCAGTGTGGGCTGGCGTACCTGCTCGTCATCTCCGGTCAGTGGGCGACGCTTTGGGCGCTCTTCGGCGGCGCGAACCAGCTGCTCGCCGCGCTCGCGCTGTTGACCGGCACCGTCTGGCTCGCCAACTGGGACCGCTCCAAACAGCTCGTGAGCACGGGCGCACCGATGGCGATCATGGTCACGATCACGGTGCTCGGCCTCGCGTGGATCACGCTGTATGAGAACCTGCTTTTGAACATCATCCAGGGCGGAGCCGAGGGCCTCGGGTCGATGATCTCCTCGGGCGTTCAGATCGTGCTCGGACTGGTCCTCATCTTCCTCGCGTTGTCGCTCGTGCGCATCGGCTACGCCAACATCACGAGCGCGCGAAAGGGAGGCACCTCGGTGCAGCCGGGCGACGACTGAGGACGACTGACGACGATCTCGTCCGCCACCGGCGGACGTCCCCACCGTTTTTTACGTCCCCATTTTCAGTTTCGGTTTCGCAACCAGTTCGCCACGCGGGAGAGTGTTCCTCGGGGTTCCGTCGACGATCCTCGTTCCGCGGACGTTCCGTCCTCCCAGAGCGTGAACGCCTCGACGACGGCCGCGAGTTCGCTCGCGACGGCGTCCTCTCGATCGGGTGAGACGACGGCGAGGTTCACCTCGTAGTGGCCGTAGTATCCGAAGCGCAGCAGGGTCCGATCCCTGAAGCCGTCGACGTACGAGCGGACGTCATCCGGAATCTCGGGCGTAACGGTCACGAAGGTGAACTCGGTCACCTGATGGGTCTCGTCGGCTTCGATGCGGTCGTCGGCGATCGCGTGTCCCGTCTCGACGAGGCGATCGAGCTCGTCGGGCGAGACGGTCGAACTCCGGCGAACGAACACGTGTTCGCGCGATTCGTGGTTGGCCCAGTTTATCGACCGGTGAAGGAACTGCCGCTGGTTCTCGACGGCCAGGAGGCCGTACAGGTCGAAGCGCTCGCGACCCGCCCGATGATCCGCTTCGAGGTCGTAGCTGTACCGGAGCCTGCGGGCGACACGACGCAGGTACTCGTCGCCCAGCTCGGGAACGCCGACGTCCGCGTCGACGCCGTCAGCATCGGACTCGATGCCGCCACCCCCGACCTCGCTTCCGCCAACTTCGCTCCCACTTCCGTCGACTTCGACCTCGCCGCCGTTCACGACGGCGTCAACACCGGCCCCGGCGGAATCCTCGGAGGGCTCGCCGGTAGCGTCGGCTTCGACCCCCGCCGACTCCTCGCGCGTCGCGTCCGGTTCGCTCATCGTGTGAGGGTTGGCCACCGGACACCTAAAACGTCGCCCCTCGACTGCGGGATCCACCACCCCTCGGAAACCATCAGGAACGTTTATGTAAATACCGGCTCGATGTACGACACGGTACCATGAGTAAACGGAGGGAGGCCTGTGGCCGGTGCGGGCTGAGCAGCGTCGTCGACGCGTCGAACGACGGCGATTCCGACCCGTTCGGCGACGAACGCATCAAGGTGTCCGAGGAGGACGCGAGGCGGATCTCGCCGAGCGCGTGGATCGCCGGCGTCGTGGAGCGACTCGACGACGCCGCGATGGGGCTGACCTATCGTCGTTGACCTCGGCGACGCCACCCCCGAGGTCGATCCCGGACCTTCCAGCGTTCGAACCGGTCTTTTTTCGACGCCGAACCCGATCGGCGTCGACGGTTCGCGATCCGAATCGCCACCCACATCGAACCCAGATCGTTCCGTACGACGGGTGCCTTGGTACGTGCGTGAGGCGGGTGGGAGCGTCCGTGAGACGGGTGGCCATGACCGCGCGCGACCGATCGTCGTCGTCGATCCGCCTCGAAACCGGCGGAGATCACGGTGAATCGAGGAACTGAACGGCGTGTCGACGTCATCCTAAATAACGTCTTAGAACGCCCGATAAAATTTCTAAGCGTTTCTAATCGGTTTGTGAAAGGTAATCGCCCGGCGTAAAACGTCGTTGAGAGTCGTTAATCCACGTGAATCTACGCTAACGCTCGTTCCATTATATAGGGGTGGCAGTCCGTGTACGAATCGAGGCAGGTGACACAGATGTCGAACACTACCCTCCGATCGAACGCGCCGCTCCCGACGCGGCTCCGCCGGCGAACCGGCGACCAGCTCCGGGCCATCGCGTTCTGGGCTGCGGTGCTTTTGCCCCTCACGTACATCCCGGTCCTCCACGGGATCGTCGTGGAAGCAAGCGCACAGCTCTTCGTGGGCCTGCTCGGGCTCAACGTCGTGTGTGCGATCGTTGGCCACGAGCACGGGATCAACCACGACGGCCGCGAACGCGATGCCCGAATGCAGCGACGGACGAATGGAACGTCGACGACCGACGCGAGCGAGATGACCGCCACGGAGTCACGATCATGAGCACGAACACCACGACCACCACGGACGGAGCGTACGGGTCCCCGAAAGCACGCCGACTCGCGGAGTTCCTCCGTGAGGAGGCGAAGAGCGGCGAGATATACGTCAAAAGCAAGTTCATCTCCGAGGACGTCGGACTCTCCCCGAAGGAGATCGGCGCGTTGATGATCCAGCTGCAGGGTTCGATCCCGGACCTCGAGATCGAAAAGTGGTCCTACACCGGCGCGACGACCTGGCGCATCGCGCCGCAGTAGCGAGCCCGACCTCGCCTGCCACCCGCCGCCCGCTCCCCATCTCCGATCGACCGTCTCAAGAGGACGGCATTCCCGATCACGTGAAGACGGCTCCGTTTCCCGTTTCCCCGTTGCCAACCTCTTCCGATACCGACAGCCGTCTCGGTACAACGACAGCCACCCCTGTACAACGACAGCTGCGATCGCGAACACCGAGATTCGGCGCGTCACGCGCCATGCATCGTCGTTTCGACGCCGTCACGTCCGGCGATCGACGTGGATGGTACCGCGGGACGTGGGCGGACCGGAACGGAACGCTTTTATTGGTCCCTCGGGTTAGAAACGAATGCGAAGAACGCACCGGTAGTGTAGTGGTATCACGCAACCTTGCCATGGTTGCAACCCGCGTTCAAATCGCGGCCGGTGCATTTCTCACGTGACTTCGTCCTTCGGAGGGCCCTCTATCGTCGCGGCCGTCTCGATCCGAACGATGCCGCGGGTATCACACAGGTCGTCGACCGCCTCCTCGGGAAGTTCGATCGAGTAGGTGTCGAACCCGAGTTCCCGGTCGAAGGTGCCCTCAAGCTCCGCGACCGTTCGACGGAGGGCGTCGGCGTCGACGTCGTCCGAATCGGGATCGATCTCGACGACCAGCGCGATGGATCGCCCGGGTTGCGGGTCAAAGCGAACGCGTCGAACCGGGTGTGAGAGGTACATGTACGCGTCGGGTAGGACGCGTCGGTGGAAAAGATCCCCGTCCGATTGCGGTGGTCCGGACACCATCCGATCCACTCCCCGGATCCGGGGTCCGTTCCTTTTTACTCGTGGAACGTGGAACCTCAATGATGACCTCCGCGCGCGATCCGGACGCGAGCGATCCCGGTGGCGATCTCGACGTCGACGCGGTCTCGAAACTCGAGTTCGACCGCCGTCCGGAGACCGACCAGTCCTTCGAGAACGCGCTCGCGAAGGCTCGAGACGGCGACCGGCTCACGGTGGACGACGGGATCGAACTCATCACGACCGGCACGGACGTGGCGGGGATCGATCCCGAGCGCAAGGAGGCGGTCCTCGAGATCGCGGACCGACGGCGCGCGGAGACGGTCGGCGAGGAGGTCACCTTCGTGGCCAACCTCAACAACAACGTGACGACGGCGTGTAACACGGGGTGTCTGTTCTGCAACTTCAAGGACTCCGCACACGCCTTCGAGGCCGAAAGCGGGATCGACCACCCCGGATTCACCAAGACGCCGGCGGAATCGCGCCGGATCGTCTCCGACGCGCTGGAGTTCGGGATCTCCGAGGTGTGTTCGGTCTCTGGGCTCCACCCCGCCTTCGCGCTCAACGGGGAACACCACGATATCCTCGAGTCGTACGCCGATCCCGAACGCGAGGTGAACTACAAACCCCCCGCGGCGTACGCGACCGATCCCGGCACCTACCGCGAGCAGATGGCCGCGATGTCGGTCGACGACGTGCATCTCCACTCGATGACGCCGGAGGAGGCCTACCACGCGAAGCGCGGAACCGACTGGAGCTACGAGGACGTCTACCGCGAGCTCGAAGCGGCCGGCCTCGACAGCGCCCCGGGAACGGCGGCGGAGATCCTCGTCGACGAGGTCCGCGACGTCATCTGTCCCGGAAAGATCCGAACCGACGACTGGGTGGCCGCGATGGAGGGGGCGATGGCGGCGGGCCTCGATACGACGGCCACCATCATGTACGGCCACGTGGAAAACGCCGCCCACCGCGTCGAACACCTGCAGGTCGTTCGCGACCTCCAGGACCGCACCGGCGGTATCACGGAGTTCGTCCCGCTCTCGTTCGTCCACGAGAACACGCCGCTCGCCGAACACGGCGTCGTCGACGGCGGCGCCAGCGACGCCGAGGACGAGCTGATGATCGCGGTCTCGCGGCTCTTCCTCGACAACGTCGCCCACGTCCAGTCCTCGTGGGTCAAATACGGCGACGAGAAGGCGCTCAAGCTGCTCAACTGCGGCGCCGACGACTTCATGGGGACGATCCTCTCCGAGGAGATCACGAAACGCGCCGGCGGCGAGTACGGCGAGTACCGCAGCTTCGAGGACTACGTCGACATGGTGAACGCGATCGGTCGCATCCCGGTCGAGCGATCGACCGACTATCGAACCCGCCACCCGATCGATCCGGACGACGGACCGTACGGACCGACGATCGGCCCGCGAGCGGACGGAACGCCGATGCTCGCGGGTCGGGACCGCGAACTCGGGAGGTCCGGGTCGGTGAATGCGGACGACTGAGGAGTGATTTCGTTCCCACGTGTCGTTGCAGTTGTCGATGACAGCGGAGCTCACGGACAACCCATCCGAACGAAAAAATGAAACTCGAGGTTCGGAACCGAACGCTACTCGGCGTAGCGACGGGCGATTAACGCACTACCGATCAGCGCGACGACGGCCATCACGCCGGTGAATCCCGGGATCCATTCCTCGGTCGTTTCCGGAGGCTCCTCGGTGTCGTCCGGCGGCTGGTCGGTCGTCTCCGCCGTATCCACTGCGTTGACCGTGATCGACGTCGTCACGGTGTCGGTTTCGCCGGCATCGTTCGTGACGGTCAACTCGACGTCGTACTCGCCCGGCTCGTCGATCGTCGTCGAGACGGTTTCACCGCGGAGCGACTCGTCGGCGATCGACCATTCGTAGGAGACTACCTCCCCGTAACGGTCGTCGGAGCCGCTTGCGTCGAGTTCGACGTCCTCGCCAACCTCGACGGTCGTCGCGGACGCCTCAATGGACGCGGTGGGTTCCGACACTGCGCTCACCGAGAAGTATGAGAATCCGGGCGTCTCGGCTTCGAGAACGACGTCGTCATCGGTTCGTTCTACGACCTCGGTGTCGAGGGGTTGCCAGTCACCCTCCGCGTATCGGTTCACACGAAGATCCTCGGCGACGGCGTCCACGTCGTCGAGGGTTGATTCGGACACGCTCGTGCGGACGGTTCCGGAGGTGTCAGTTGCCTCGTCCGGAACCGTGATCTGTACGACTGAAACGGACGCACCCGGTGAGGGTCCGGTCTCTCCGGGTTCACTTTCGAGATCCGCGACGGTGACCTCGCCGTCGACCTGATCGCTTTCGATGCGGATCTCCTCGACGGAGGTCGCCTCGGGTGTCGCCACCGTCTCGGCGGTTTCCTCGTCGACCTGCGTTGCGACCGTCTCTACTGCTTCGACGGCGACGTCATCCGGAACCGACTCGGGAACGTCATCCTCTTCGTCCCCATCGTCGGACGGCGCGGCTCCACCGCCGCCTCCACCGGCACCATCGTCACCGTCATCGCCTTCCTCGCTGTCGCTTCCGTCATTTCCATCGTCCTCTCCGCCGTCGGATTCGCTTTCGACGACGATCGTACTGGAGGCGGTATCCGTTTCGCCGGCATCGTTCGTGACGGTCAACTCGACGTCGTACTCGCCCGGTTCGTCGATCGTCGTCGTGGCGGTTTCCCCAGTGAGCGTTTCGTCGGCAACCGACCACTCGTAGGAGACGATCTCTCCGTGCTCCGTCGTCGATCCACTTGCGTCGAGGCTGATATCGGAGCCGGTCTCGACGGTTTCGGAGTCGAGCGAAAGATCGGCAACGGGTTCACTAACCGCGCTCACGGCGAAGTAGGAGAACCCCGGTGTTTCGGCTTCGAGAACGACGTCGGATGCAGTCTGCTCTGCGACGTTTGTGTCGAGAGTCTGCCACTCGCCGTTTACGAAGCGGTTGGCACGGAGGTCTTCAGGATTCGCATCGATCTCGGAGAGTCGATCGTTCGAGACGCTCATCCGGATCGTTGCTGAGTTATCACTCGCCGTCTCTGGCACTTGTATCTGTGTCACCGATACGGAATCACCCGGTGCCGGACCAGTTCCGGCAGGCTCCGTATCGAGTTCGACGACGTTGACTCCCCCGGAGAGTTCGTCGGAGTCAGGTGAGAACTCGATCTCACTCACAGGCGACTCGGGATCCTCGGCCTCGAGCGACACCGTCGGGTTCCCTGTCGCCGGATCAGTCTCGATGGGTGCTGCGACTTCGAGCACGACTTCCGCGTCACCTCGGTCGATCTCTTCGTCCGCATCATCGACGGGAACGCCGGTGAACGACAAATCGACTTCCTGTACCGCTCCGGATTCCCATTTGACGGTCTCCTCGGCGGAAGCACCGCGAACACGGAACGCCACCGTGTCGCCGCTCGAGGCATCCTCGACGACGAGTTTCTCATCGAAGGCATCGGGTCCGCCGAAGCTTCCCTCCTCACTTACAGTGATCGTGTCGGCGACCTCGCCGTTGACGACCGCCTCGATCTCGGTTCCGGTCGAAATCGGCTCACCGTTAACCGTCGCACTACCGTAGTAGGCGGCGGGTACGTCCGGCGGGCTATCGTCGTGGCTGTCCGCGACCGCGACCCCGACAGCTGTCGGGGCCGCAAGTGCGGCCAGCGCGAGGGCGATCACCAGGACGTTTCGCGTTGAGATCTGGCTCATCAACTACTCTGAGAAAGCGCGCTCTGTTCTTGATCCTGTGTCGGATCGACGACCACGGTCGCCCCGATCTCGCCATCGTCGGTCGCGAAGACCCAGTATCCACGGAACGGACCGACGTTCGACGAGCCGACGAGCGTCTCGTCACCGGCCACGTCGTAGGGGACGCTATCGGGACCGGACATCGGATTCACGACGCGTTCGACCGATGCCGTCGAAGCCGAGAAGGCCTCATCCGAACCGCCGGACTGGGGCGCACCGATGTAGTTCCACCCGGCCTCGAGGTCCGCGGAGGTCATCGACGGCGCGACGCCGTCATCGGACTGATACTCGAAGGAGATGTGGAGATCCTCCTCTCCCTCGTTGATCACGACGAAGGCGTCAAGGGCGTTGACGTCCTGATCGGCGATCTGGGAGCCGGTCTGCCACTCGTTGCCGTCGTGCGCGTAGACGACGCCGTCGACGTCACCGAATACCTCGCTCACAGTTCCGTTGACCGGTGCGGGGAACGCCACCGCGTAGGCGTTTCCGTCCGCGGGTACCGTCAGATCGTGGCCGAACTCCGTCGTCTCGGAGGGCGTGTCGACGGAGAGCTGATCGGGTTGGGTCGTCAAGAACGGATCGTAGGTGACGTCTCCCTCGATCCCGTTGCCTGCGGCCGCGTTCGGCCCTTCGGAGTGGTTCCAGTAGTTGAGCGTGGCGTCGAGTGTGTGTTCGTACTCGGACGCGTTCACCGCAAATTCATCGGCGCTTACGTTGTTCCGTCGGATCGTGACGTCCGCCGTTGCGCTTGACTCGACCAGAATGCCGGTCTCGGTGCTCTCGATCGTGTTGTTGGTGACTGAGACATTATCCCCGGAGATGTCGATTGAGCGTTCCTGTTGGAAGTTACCGCGCTCAGTGTACTCGGAGTCGTTGACGGTGATCGTATTGTTCGTAATCACCATATCGTCGGTATTCCAGCCAGAGATTCCTTGTACACCGGTGTCGATCGTGTTGTTCGCGATGTAGGATGCAATGGCATCGCTACCCGAGCTTTGTCCGATTCCAGTCACATCACTATTTATGACGTTTGATTCGACTGTTGCAGAGTCACTTGTGAGTTGAACGCCTCCGTTGAATCCGGTGAATTCATTTTCAGATATTTTTGCATTACGCCCTTCAACCCAGACAGCATACCCATCTCGAGAGTTGAAATCGCTAGTGCTTGGCCCATCGAATACCGAATTATTAATTGTAACTGATTCTCCCGTTATTTTTACTGCATTTTCTTTGTTTAGCTCTTCGAATTCCACACCATTCACAATTACACTATTGGCATTTATGTCATGGTTCCCCACGATAGTTGCTTCTGATTCGTCACTACGATCAGTACGATCACCGGATACACCCGCGTAAGGTCCTCTGATTATCACTTCTGTGTTGATTGTTAGAGATTCTTGATAATCTCCGGAATTGATATTGACTGTTTGTCCGGATCCAACAAAAGTGATAACCGGTTGTATCTGGTTAGATAACGCCTCTGAGCTCGTTACACTAAGACCATTCTCACCGAGTTCTACAGAATCATTCTTGAATATAGTTACGACGTTATCACTTTTATTGACACTATCAAGAATGCCACTAAAGTCGTTATTCTTTATTTTACTCTCGCTCGCCTCATGTTCCAATCCAACACCATCTTTGGGAGTAGCGTCAATAGCGCTTGTACTCCCCGAAAATGTGTTGTTTGTTATATTAACCTCCGTTGAGCCCCGATCAGATCCGTACGATCTCTCACCACCAATAAACACTAATTTATTGGCAGTTGCACCCTCTACGGTCGTGAATGTGTTTTTTTCATACGTGACGTTTTTAGTATTACCACCATGGAATACAGCATATCCGTCATTAGGTGCCTTGATTGTATTATTGATGAATTTAATATTTCTTTGCGGATTATCGGAGCTCCCGCCAGTCTGAATATCTAGTGCTTGAGATCCTTCGGTGGTCTGCTGAATAACGAATCCATCAACCGTAAGTCCAGAAACAGAGCCGACTGGCTCTCCTTCTGCCTCGCTAGGAAGGTAAATACCACCCTCAATTGTTGGATCGGCATCCGACGCAGATTTAAGCGTAATACCGTCCGTCGTTATCGTTACGCCACTGTAGGTTCCTTCTTTGACAATGAGTGTATCTCCAGTATTTGCAGCATCAATCTTATTTTGCAAGTCATCGCTATTGCCAACAGCAACTTCTGCCGCCGCCGCACTTCCCGCAAATCCCGTACTCAACGCGGCCACCGACAGCACCATCACGGCGGCCAGAAACACCGCGCGCGATCGCTTCCGGAAGGTTCGTTCGTCGGTTGTCATGCCTGTACTACCCCCACACCATTGGGACGGGACCGTCGGTACGGCCCGTCGATCGTCCTGTTTCGAGTCATTCTCGGAAGTACCGTATGCCGACGAAACCGGGACCGATCACGGATCCACATCACGTTCCGCTCGCTCGAGCCCTGTCGGCATATACCGTTGGTATCTACCAGCGTAGTATAAAAATTTGGGAGCAGGAGAGATGGGTCGGGACCCGAAAGCGTGCGGACACACGATGTCGAATACGGGGATCGTTTCTGAGAGCGTAGTGACGAGCCTAGATCGAACCGCCCTCCGGACTTACATCCAGGATTCGACACTTCCGAACGGTATCGGCATTGCTCGTCGACGAACGAACACCGACGGAGGAGATACGGAGCCGATCTACCGTGCCTGCAGTTCGCGTTCGATCAGCTCGTCGAAGTCAGTCTCGTCACACTCGTAGGCTTCCCGATTCTCCGCGACGACGCGTCCCTTCTCCGTGATCACGTAGAGTCCGCTGTTCGGGGCCGGTCCGATGCGTTTGAGGAGGCCGTAATCCGCCAACACCGGGAGCCGGGTGTTGATGTACGAACGGTTTCGGTCGAGAACGTACGCGAGGTTCGCCGCGTTGTTCCGCCGACCATCCGAGAGGGCCTCGAGGATGTCGAAATCGGTCGGAACCGTAATCCGCATTATGCGGGGTACCACATACGAATATAAAGTCCTTTTTGATCATCGTTCGGATTATAGACGATCTGAGAGGAATTTTCGACGATCGTTTTTCGTTTCGACACCCGACCCGATGAATCCGAGACGAACGACCATCCTCGAGCAGACCGTACCGCGACCATCCGGAAATCCGCTCACGGTTCATCTTGAATCCGCTCCCGTTCCTCCGTGAGATCGACCAGCACCCGTTCGTGGTCTCGACCGTCCAATCGAGGCAACCCTCAACCATCTCTTGTGGCGGGCTGTGGCGTGTCTATTCTCTCACGTTTCGGAACCGATACGCGACCGTGTCATCGTGATCGGCGAGACCACCCATCCGCGTCACGATCGATCACGACGTCGAACAAACCGGATAACGCTTCGACCGTCTCCTCGTCGTGAGCTGCAGGAGTCAGACGATATCGAGCGATCGCGTTCGCAGCGGTACAGCGCCCAGTCAGCTGCGAGAGGAATCGATATGCGGACTCGATGTCCACGTACTGCAGCAGCGTCGATATCGACTCGAACTGGACGTCGATCGGACGCCCCCGTTCGGCCCACTCGTCCACGCGTTCCGTGATGCGGATCCCGAGCGGCGTCAACGCGCCTGGAGAGTTCACGAACGCGGCCGAGAACGCGGATCGAGGGAGGTCGACGTCGCTCCCGTTCGGCAACGCGCACAGTATCACGCCCTCGGCTGGGTCCGCTCCGACCTGTCGATCCCACGTCTCGAGGCAGGACTTCGCCGATCGCGTGAGGGAGATCAACAGCACGTGACTCTCAGATGGATCCAAGACGGGGGCGTCCGGGAACTGGAACGGCGGCTCCGCTGCTCCCGTCGAACGATCGAGGACGAGCACGTTCGTGCCTGGATCGGGATCGAGTGGCGGATCGGGGGGCGATCGAGCCCCGGAATCCGGATTCATCGATCCTCGGGAGTTTCACGAGCCTCGTAGTCCTCGCAGTCCTCTCCGTTGAGCGTCGCCTTGGCCGTTCGGAGATCGTCGATGGCGCGTTCGTGACCGTGAATCGCGTCCTCGAGACACGTCTCGATCTCCTCGTGGTTCAGATCGAACTCGTCGTGAGTGACATAGAGGAGGTACTGCTCGAGGCTCGTGTTCGCGTGCGACTGGGCGTCGATGATCGCCTTCACTACGGTCCAGTCGATCTCGGAGGGTTCGTCGGGACTCACAAGCCCCCTCCGGATCGTTCGAATGCGCTTCCCCACGATTCGTTCGAGCGTCGGCGCGGTAACATCACGATGCTCTCGTCGCGTTGTTCCGTTTGGAACCTCACAGAGCGGCCACCCCTCCCATCATCATTCGACGATGACCGCGGATGTGCCGGCGACGTTTCATCTGACACGGATCGAACCGACATCACTCCCGGATACATCTCTCCCACACCGGATCATACCGATAGTACATACTATTAAGAACGTTACTGAACCACACCCATTTGTTGGGTTCTCACTGGTATCGGAATTATCCGTCTTCCTCGAGAGATGGGCCATCAAGTCATCGATCGTCCCGATTTCGACTCCGATAGACCGAGATACGACGGGAGTCGCGGTAGCCGTGAGCGAATTACCGTTCGCTCGCCACGACGCCCCATCACCGCAGGAGTGAATACCGTCGATCGATTACCGCCGATCGATCACGGATGATGGCCCCCACCCACGTCGTCCTCGGGCCCGTGTTGGCCCTCCCGCTGCTCGTCCTCGCCCCGGAGCTGGCGGCGACGGGCGCGCTCGCGGGAATTGCGGGCGGCATCCTCCCCGACCTCGATCTCTTCGTCGGCGAGCACCGGCGGACGCTTCACTACCCGCTTTTCTACTGGATCCCCACGATTCCGGCGGTCGGCCTGGCCGCGCTCGTTCCGACCGCGGCCACGGTCGCGATCGCGATGTGTCTGCTCGCCGCCGCGGTCCACTCCGTCGCCGACGCGCTCGGCGGCGCCCGGGAGCTCACCCCCTGGGAGGCAACCTCCGATCTCGGCGTGTACCACCACGTCGAGCGACGGTGGATCCCGCCGCGACGGATCATCAGATACGACGGCGCTCCGGAAGACGTGGCGCTCTCGTTCGTGCTTGCGATCCCGGGCGCGTTCCTCTTCGACGGGGGCGTCCGCCTCGCGGTCGCGATCGCCTTGATCGTCGCGGTCGTCTACGGGCTCATCAGAAAGCGCGTCCCGCGGTACATCGAGCCGATCGTCGAGTAGGGAGGGGACGGCTCCGTTACCGGACCTCTCGCGCCGATCGGGAGTTTAATCCACCAATAGGTATTTAAGGTATGGTAACGTGTAACACGATATGGCTGCCAGCCGGTGTCGAGACCTCGATCGGACCGACGAGAGGGTTCTCAGGTACCTCCTCGAGTCCGGCGCGGACTATCCGGCCCTGATCGCGGGAAACACCGGACTGCACGTGGCCCACGTCGAACGGCGCCTCGAGACGCTCGCGGAGACGGGGCTCGTCGAGCCGGTCAGCGACGAGGTGGTCTACCGGGCGACCGAACGGGGAAGCGAGCGGTACCACGCCAGCGACGCGACCCCCGTCTCGGAGTGATCCTCGGCGACGGGCGCTTCGATCGAGCTTCTGCGACGGGTTGAAGTCCCCGACACCCCGAGTGTCCCCCGATGGGATACGCGTGTCCGGTCTGTGAGGTGCCCCAACGGGACGGCGAACACCTGGCACACCACCTCGCGTTCACGGCGATGTTACACGGCGGCGATCACGAGGAGTGGCTCGCGGAGCACGCTCCCGGATGGACCGATCGCGAGCCCGCGGAACTGGCCGCGGACGTGACCGAACACGCCGAGGCGGCCGAGTACCACGAGGTGTTCGAGGACACCGTCCACGGTCACGACCGGGGGCGGCCGGACGTCGGGGGGGCCGACGCGTCGAGCCGCGGTCGAAATCTCGAGCACGCAAGCGGTGCTCCCAACGCCGCCGACGCCGCCGACGGCGCAAGCACCACCACGACGTCAGCTCCGGACGCCGAGACGGAGGCGATCATCGAGGAGGCCCGCGAGCTGACGCGACGGATGTATTCGGACGACCATACGGGTTCGGATGGCGATACGGATCCGGACTCGGGCGGGGACGCCGACATGGACGACTGCGACGGATCGAATTAATTCCCGATCGCCACCGGATTGCCGACCGGATCACCGCGATCCGATCGCTTCGTCGTCCGGACGCAAGCGGAACGCCCTTCCGAACCTCGCGTCTACGAACGCGCATGGACACTCGGGGAGCGTTCGCGCCGGAGACGATGGCGGAAGCACGCGAGCAGTACGTCGAGACCGGGCCGGCCGCGAAGGTGGTCGTCCGCGAGACGGCGAAGGCGATGTCCTTCGACGCCGACGAGTACGCCGACCGGGTCACCGGCGAGGTGGTCGAGACCGCCCGCGACGCCATCTTCGCCTCGATGCTGGAGGTGCGGGTGGCGGACCGCCCGACCTTCGAGGAGTGGCTCGAGACGTCCGAGACGTACGACGATTCCGACGTCGAGCTGCTGGGCTCCGAGCACGTCGACCGGATCGTCTGGCACGCCGCTCCGTTCGCGGGGACCGTGATCGCCGCCAGCTTCCACGAGGAGGAGGAGGCCGCGATCGGGACCCTTCGGCGGAACGCGTTCGGACGGATCTATCACGATCGGCTCCGATCGGGCGGGGATGCGCCCGCCGATGTGTCCGCGGACGCGTCCACCGACGAACGGTAGCGTCGTCGATTGGTAGCGTCGTCGATTCCGCGGGGTGAACGTGCGGCGAAACTGCCCGACGTGACGGCTGTATCTCGGTTCCGACGGATGCCCGACAGATCCTCGACGGCGACCCACGTCCGGGCGCCGTTCGTCCGGAGAACAGCAACTTTATCACTCGCACGGAGCCAATTCCGCACAAGATTACTCCCAAAGGAGGCTTACGGTGACAAAAGACCACACACAACCGGAGGTGAACATCGGACTCGTCGGCCACGTCGACCACGGGAAGACGACGCTCGTCCAGGCGTTGTCGGGCTCGTGGACGGACCAGCACTCAGAGGAGATGAAACGCGGCATCTCCATCAGGCTCGGCTACGCGGACGCCACGTTCCGCGAATGCCCGGGGCTCGAGGAGCCGCAGCGGTACACCGTCGAGGAGGAGTGTCCGGACGGCGGCGAAAGCGACGTCCGCCGAACGGTGTCGTTCGTCGACGCTCCAGGCCACGAGACGCTGATGGCGACGATGCTCTCGGGCGCCTCGATCATGGACGGCGCCGTGCTCGTCGTGAGCGCCACCGAGGACGTTCCGCAGGCACAGACCGAAGAACACCTGATGGCGCTCGACATCATCGGGATCGACGACATCGTCATCGCCCAGAACAAGGTGGATCTGGTCGACCGCGATCGGGCGGTCGAAAACCACGAGCAGATCCGCGAGTTCGTCGAGGGGACCGTCGCGGAGGACGCGCCGATCGTCCCCGTCTCGGCCCAACAGGAGGTCAACCTCGACCTCCTCATCCAGGCGATCGAGGAGGAGATCCCGACCCCCGACCGCGATCCCGACGCGTCCGCGCGGATGTTCGCGGCGCGTTCGTTCGACATCAATCGGCCCGGCGCGACCTTCGAGGACCTCCAGGGCGGCGTCGTCGGCGGCTCGCTCGTCGAGGGGGAACTCGAGGTGGGCGACGACCTCGAGATCCGTCCCGGCCTCGAGATCGACGAGGAGGGCCGCACGGAGTGGCAGCCGCTCACCACCTCGATCCGGTCGCTACAGGCCGGCGGCGAGCAGGTCGAGACCGCCCGTCCCGGCGGGCTGTTGGGCGTCGGAACCGGACTCGATCCGAGCCTCACCAAGGGCGACGCGCTCGCGGGACAGGTCGCGGGCGAGCCCGGAACCCTGCCGCCGACCCGCGAGGCCTTCGAGATGGACGTCGACCTCCTCGACCGGATCGTCGGCGAGGGCGAGATCGAGGAGATCTCCACCGGCGAGCCGCTGATGCTCACCGTCGGCACCGCCACCACGGTCGGCGCGGTCACGAGCGCCCGCGAGGGGGAGTGCGAAGTGAACCTCAAACGCCCCGTCTGTGCCGAGGCTGGCGCGCAGATCGCGATCAACCGCCGTGTCGGCGCACGTTGGCGGCTCATCGGCGTGGGGACGTTGAAGTAGCGTGTCGGGGATCTCGAGACGGAACGCGAGCGACCGGATCGTGACGGACGAGATCGGGAGGGACGAGACGGTGACCGAGAACCGAACCGCCGCCGACGATCCGGACGCCCCGATCGTCGCGTTGGACACGAGCGTGCTGATGGCGCCGGTCGAGGCGAACGTTCGCCTCTTCGAGGAGCTCGATCGGCTTCTCGGAACCCACCGAACGGTCGTCCCGGCGGCGGTACGCTCCGAGCTCGATCGCCTCGCGGACGGGAGCGGAACCGAGGCGACCGCCGCGGCCGTCGGCGCCGACCTGGCCCGACGGGCCGACCCGATCGAGGTCGACGACACGAGTTCCACGACGGGGACCGGAGAGACGACGCAGACGAGGATGGAGGCGGAGGAGATGAGACGGACGACGGAGGAATCGGGCGGTTCGGCGAACGAATACGCCGACGACGTGCTGGTCGCGCTCGCGGAACGGGGCGCGGTCACGTACGTCGCGACGAACGATCGACCCCTCAGAGACCGGATCCTGGCGCGGGACGTACCAGTAATCGGTTTAAGGGGTCAGAACGCACTGGCGATAACGGAACCATAGCGCACGCATGTACAAGCGAGTACGACTCACAGATACGGTCGAAGTGCCGCCGAAACACCTGGCGGACGTGTCCGAGACGCGGGTGAAGGCCCTGTTGCAGGACAAACTGGAGGGACGAATGGACGAGGACGTCGGCAGCGTCGTGAGCGTCATCGACGTTCACGACATCGGCGACGGGGCGGTGTTGCCGAACCGCCCCGGCGTCTACTACGAGGTCGAGTTCGACGCGCTCACCTACGATCCCGGGATGCAGGAGGTCGTCGACGGCACCGTCGTCGAGACGGTCGAGTTCGGCGCCTTCGTCGGGATCGGGCCGGTCGATGGGCTCTTGCACGTCTCCCAGATCACGGACGAGTACCTCAACTTCGACGGGGCCAACCAGCAGCTGGCCTCCTCGGATTCGGACAAGACGCTCGGCGTCGACGACGCCGTTCGCGTCCGGATCGTCACGAAGAGCATCGACGAGCGCAACCCGCGCGACTCGAAGATCGGCCTCACCGCCAAACAGCCGGGGCTCGGCAAACACGAGTGGCTCGAGTCCGAGCGTCGACGCCGCGAACAGCAGGGTGAAGGCGTCGTGGAGGAGGACTGATGGCCGAGGACCGCCTCGCGTGTCGGGAGTGTCACTACGTCAACGATCCCGACTCCCAGACGTGTGCGCTCTGTGGCTCCTCCTCGCTGACCGAGGACTGGGCGGGCTACGTAATCATCACCCACCCCGAGGACAGCCAGATCGCCGAGGAGATGAACGTCACGGAGCCCGGCTCCTACGCGTTGAAGGTCAGATAGCGTTCCGGACGTCCACGGGACGGATCCACCCCGATGCTACGACTTCCCAGGGAGCTTCGAGACGCGTTCAAGGAGCCGCTGGGTCCGGTGACGACCGACGCCGACGATCTCTTAGAACGCATTGCGGAGACGCGTGCGATCTACGCCGACGGAAAGCGAGGAGCGGCTGCCCCGCTCGTCGCCGTCGGCGACGTCGTCACCTACCACCTCATGAACGCGGGGCGAAACCCGGACGTCGCCCTCGTCGACGGCCGAACGGAGCGGGAGGCTGTCGACGCGGAGATCGCTCGAGCGCTCGCGGCGAGCGACGATCGCCGGATCGCGGTCGAGAACCCGCCCGGCGAGCTCTCCCGCGAGCTGCTCGCCGCCCTGATGGAGGCCATCGAGGATCCGGATCCGACCGTCATCGAGGTCGACGGCGAGGAGGACCTGGCGGCGCTTCCGGCCCTCGCGGCGGCGCCGCTCGGCTCGAGCGTCGTCTACGGCCAGCCCGGAGAGGGGATGGTCCACGCGCCGGTCACGGAGACGACCCAACGCGATGCCCGCGAGCTGCTGGGCCAGTTCGAGGGCGACGTCGAGCGGGCCTTCGAGATACTGGGCGTGGACTCGGGATCGTCGGAAAACGAGTGACGACCCGGTTCGCCGCGGACGATCCGACCACGTTCGAGACGGCGGCCACGGGCTACGTTCGAGACAGTGGCCACGGGCTACGTTCGAGACAGTGGCTATGGACTACTTTCGAGACAGTAGCTCCGTCGCCACCACGTCCGGTTCCATCAGGTCCGGATCGACCGCGAGGTCGGCGATCCCTGAGAGGAACTCCGGTAGCGACCGGTCGACGTAGGCGACCGCCTTCAACTCGGGGTTCAGCTCCTTGGCCACCGCGATCCCGGTCGCCTCCTCGACGTCCGTGATCACGAGGAGTTCTGCGGTCTCGATGCCGGCGTCCCGCAGCGTGTCCGCCGAAACGACGCCTCGGATGCGTTTGACCTCCGCGCCGCGATCCTCGAAGGCCGACTCGAGGTCGTGTTCGTCCGGACCCGCGAGAACCACGCGGGGGACAACCACCACCATCACTCGTACTCGATCGTCGCCGGCGGCTTGTGGGTCACGTCGTAGACCACGCGGGCGACGTCGTCGTTCTCTCCGGTGATGCGGCTCTGGATGCGCTGGAGGGTGCTCCAGTCGATCTCCTGGGCCCTCGCGGTCATCCCGTCGCGGCTCTCGACGGAGCGGACGGCGACGATCCAGCCGTGGACGCGGTTGTCCCCCTTCACGCCGGTACCCTTGCCGATCACGGCGGCGAACGCCTGCCAGGGGTCGTACTCCTCGAGTTCGTCCTCGACCACGTGACACGCCTCGCGGGCGACGTCCGCCTTCTCCGGGGTGACCTCGCCGATCACCCGGACGGCGAGTCCGGGGCCGGGGAAGGGCATTCGCTCCGAGATGATCTCCTCGAGCCCGAGCGCGCGGGCGACCTCGCGGACCTCGTCCTTGTAGAGGTCGCGGACCGGCTCGACGATCGTCTCGAAGTCGATGATCTCCGGCAGCCCGCCGACGTTGTGGTGGGACTTGATCCCGCCCTCGCTTTCGATACGGTCGGGGTAGATCGTCCCCTGGACGAGGACGTCGGCGTCGACGTCACGCGCCTCGCGTTCGAACTCGCGGATGAACTGATCGCCGATGACTTCGCGTTTCTCCTCGGGGTCGGTGACGCCCGCCAGCCGATCGAAGTAGCGGTCGGCCGCCTCGATCACCCGAAGCGACTCCATGAACGAGAACGTCTCGCGGATCTCCTCGGTCTCCCCCTTGCGCATCAACCCGGTGTCGACGTAGACCGGCGTGAGCTGGTCCCCGACCGCCTCGTAAGCGAGCGCCGCCGCGACCGAGGAGTCGACGCCGCCAGAGAGGGCGATGACCGCGTTCGAGTCGCCGATCTGGTCGTCGATCCGCGCCACCGCCTCCTCGATGAACTCGTCGGTGTCGACCATTATGCGGTCACCCCCTCGTCGGCCTGCGGTCCGTCCGGCTCCCCGCGGGCCTCCTCGAGTACGCGCTCGACGAACGCCACGAACGGCGGGCTCGCCCTGTCCGGCCGCGACCGGAACTCGGGGTGGTACTGGGTCCCGAGGAAGAACGGGTGGTCCTCGCGTTCGAGGATCTCCATGCGGTTGTCCGCGCGTCCCGAAAAGCGCAGGTCGTCGGACTCCAGTCGATCGATGTACTCGGGGTTCACCTCGTAGCGATGGCGGTGACGTTCGGTACAGGAGTCGTCCCCGTAGATGTCGTAGGCGAGCGTTCCGGGGTCGATCGCCGTCTCGTGGGCGCCGAGGCGCATCGTGCCGCCCATGTCCTCGGTCTCGTACTGCTCGGGCAACAGGTCGATGACCGGGTGGGGCGTGTCGGGGTCGAGTTCGGCCGAGTGGGCCGCCTCGAGCCCGAGGACGTTGCGCGCGTGCTCGACGACCGCCAGCTGGAAGCCGAGACAGAGCCCGAGGAAGGGGACGTCGTTTCGGCGTGCATAGCGGATCGCCTCGATCTTGCCGTCCGTCCCGCGGGATCCGAACCCGCCCGGAACGACGATGCCGTCGGCCTCCGCGAGCCGTTGTTCGTGTTCTTCGGCCATCTCGTCGGCGTCGACCCACAGCACGTTCACCTCCGTCTCCGTGTGGATCCCGGCGTGTTTGAGCGCCTCGTGGATCGACATGTAGGCGTCCTCGAGCGCGTACTTCCCGACGAGCGCGACGTCGATCTCCTCGTCTCGATCCCGGGTGACGAGCTCGCGCCACCGCGTCGAGCGTTCGGGCTTCGGGAGGGCCTCGTCGTCGATGTCGAGTCGGGACATCACGTACTCGTCGAGCCCCTCGTCCTCGACCATCAGGGGGACGTGGTAGACGTCCTCGACGTCGGGGTTCGAGAAGACGGCCTCGGTGGGAACGTCACAGAACAGCGCGATCTTCTCTTTGACCTCGGGATCGAGGGGGTCCTCACACCGTCCGACCAGAACGTCGGGCTGGAGGCCGATCGACCGAAGCTCCTTGACCGAGTGCTGGGTGGGCTTCGTCTTCTGTTCGCCGTTCTTCGAGTAGGGAACGAGCGTGACGTGGGTGAAGAGGACGTCCTCGTCGTCCTCCTCCTGGGAGAACTGCCGGAGCGCCTCGAGGAACGGCATCGACTCGATGTCCCCGACGGTTCCACCGATCTCGACGATACAGACGTCGGTCCCCTCCGCCGCCTCGCGGATCCGGCGTTTGATGTCGTCTGTGATGTGCGGGATGATCTGGACCGTCTTGCCCAGGTAGTCGCCGGCGCGCTCGTTCTCGATGACGTGTTTGTAGGTCTTGCCCGTCGTGACGTTGTGATCGAAGGTCATGTCGACACCGAGGAACCGCTCGTAGTTCCCCAGGTCCAGATCGACTTCGCCCCCGTCTTTGAGCACGTACACCTCGCCGTGCTCGTAGGGGTTCATCGTTCCGGCGTCGACGTTCAGATAGGGATCGATCTTCACGGCGGTCACGTCGAACCCCGCGTTCGAGAGGAGTCGGCCGGTGCTGGCGGCGGTGATTCCCTTCCCCAGCCCGGACATGACACCTCCGGTGACGAATACGAACTTCCGGCCAAGCGAGGGGTCATACCCCGTGTCGGGATCCGTCGGCATACCGACCGTGCGCGAGCGTTCGCCTAAACGGTTTCGGGACCGACGACGACTGCGAGGTCCTCACACGCGTTGGGTCGCCCTCGTTCAGCCCCCGACGTCCCCGTTCAGCCTCCGAGCGTCCATCTCGCGATCCCGAGGAAGATGAGCATCCCGAAGACGTCGACGACGTTCGTCACGATCGGAATCGTCGTGTCGTCCGGGTCGATCCCGAGACGGTAGGACCCGTAGGTGGCGGCGACGGCGAAACAGACGGCGATGACCGCGACCGACAGGCCGCTCGAAAGCGAGATGAAAAGCAGCGTGGAAAGCGGCAGACCGCTCCCGGTGTACAGGCCGACGAGCCAGACGACGACCGCGAGCGTGGCGAAGACCGTCGCCGCCAGCGCGAGGATGGCCGTCACCGTGGCCCACAGGTGTCGATCCCGCGGATCGAACTCGGTCGTCCCGAGGTGGAGCCTCGTCGTGAGCCGCGAACTGAGGATGGCCCCGAGGTTGCCGCCCATGCCCACCATCACCGGGACCATCACCGCGAGCGCGCCGTACTCGCCGAGCAGCTCCTCCGCGTCCTCGAGGGTGATCCCGGCCCACAACACGATGACCGAGAGCGCGACGAGAAGCGGGAACATGTTCCCCACGATCCGGCGGGCCGACCACGATCCGAGCGTTCCGGTCGAGGCCGCCATCAGCCGACCACCTCCACGACGCCGACCGCGACGAGCAGGAACGCCATCCCGAAGACGTCCCCGAGCGTGGTGACGATCGGTCCCACGAGGTTGTCCGGGTCGTGTCCTCGGGTATAGCCGACGAACAGAAGCGAGAGCAGGCCGAAGATCAACACGACGGAGGTCAACACGCCGGAGATGAGCATGATCGCCAGGAACTCGAGCGGGTGTGCGGCCTCCCGACCGAGCAGTACCAGCGCGACCCAGGAGATGACGGCGATCACGACGGAGATGCCGATCGCGTTCACGAAGGAGGCGACGACCGCGTGGGCGAGCCGGTCGTTCCACTCGAGTCGCGGCTCGATGAGCCCCTGGTGGAGCCCGCTCGAGATCCGTCCGCCGAGGGCCCCGTAGACGTTTCCGCGGGTGGCGAGAAACACCGGAACCATGACCAACAGTCCCGGAAACCGCTCGATGCTCGCGAGCAGCTCCTCGAGGATGACCCCGGAGAAGAGCCCGCCACAGAGCGCGACGAGGAGGACCGGGAGCGACTCCCGATAGATGGATGCGAACTCCTCGCGGACGTCCATGGATGGTCGTGTTCGAATTCGAAGTTAAAGGTACCTACTGCGTCCGAAAGCCGTGCGGCGGTCCGCGTCCGTCGTTCGACCGTCCGGCCGGAGGTGCGGGTCGGATCAGTCGTCCGCCGGAGCGGGATCCGAGCCGGCGCCGACGCCCGTGACGGTTCCGACGCCCTTGCTCGATCCCTCACGGAAGACGAACCGCTGTCCCTCCTCGACGAGGTACGGTCGGAACTTGAACCGCACGCGCGTGCGACCGGTGTCGCCCGGAAGCAGCCGGCCGTCCTCGGGGGTGAACTCGGCCGCCTCGCTCGCGGTCTCGAGGTGAACGACCGGTTCGTAGCCGGACTGGATGCGCGTCGGGTGGTTGAGGACCACGACCTCGGCCTCGAACTCCCGGACCGGCTCCGGATCGGCCGTTCGCGGGAGAAGCACCATCCCGCGCTCGAGCGACGATTCCGGGATCCCCTTCAGGGCGATCCCCACGATCCGTCCCGCCGTCGCGCGGTCGACCCGGTGGTAGTGCATCTCGATCGAGCGCACCTCCACCTCCCGGAACGAGCCGTCGGCCATCGGCCCCACGAGCAGCTCGTCGCCCGTCTCGACGGCGCCGGAGTTGACGGTTCCGGAGGCGACCGCGCCGACGCCCTTGACGTCGTAGGACCGATCCACGTACATCCGGAACTCCTCGCGGTCCGGGGTCGACCGCTTCGGGAGCGACGCGAAGAGGGTGTCGAGGTCCCCGAGCCCGTCGCCGCTCACCGCGCTCGTTCGAACGATCGGCACCACCGACTCGCCGATCTCGTCGATGGCGGTCGCCACGCCGTGCCGCTCGACCGACAGGGGCGTCCGATCCACGTCGCGAAGCAGCGATTCGATCTCGCGTGAGACCTCCTCTATGCGCTCCTCGGAGACGAGGTCGGTCTTCGTCACCGCGACGATCGTCGGGAGCTCGGTGGCCAACAGGATCCCGAGGTGCTCGCGGGTCGTCCGCGTCGGACCGTCGTCGGCGGCCACGACGAGCAGCCCGTAATCGATCCGCTGGCCGACGAGCCCGCGGATCGTCGTCCGCAGCCACGGCTCGTGGCCGACCGTGTCCACGAACGAGACCAGCCGGTCGGCCTCCTCGACGATCCGCGCCCGGTCCTGTTTGCGGTGGGGGTTGTCCATGCGGACCGGGTCGCCGTCGTCGAACCCGTAGACGGCATACGAGAGATCCGCGGAGAGGCCGCGTTCGATCTCGTGGGGCTGGACGTCGAGGAACCCCCGCGTCCCGCCCTGGCCGTCGTCCGCCTGCCCGGTGACGAGCGACCCGACGAGCGTCGACTTGCCGTGGTCGACGTGGCCGGCCGTGCCGACCACGACGTGTGCGTCGTCGGTCTCGAGGACGGACCCCTCCCGGATCGTCGCGATCCCCACGAGTCCGCGATCGTCTCCGTCGTCGCGATGGACCGCACCCGGATCGCCGCCTGCCGTCTCGACCGATCGGCGGTCGTCCGCGGTCTCGTCGGCCGTGACGCCCCAGGTCTCGACGTCGTGGATGTGGGCGTCGGCCTCCTCGGCCAGAAGCGAGAGGACGTCCATCGTCTCCGAGAACCGTTCCGGCGGGATGCCGGCGATCCCGCCGTCGTCGGTGACCCCGACGACGTAGGTGGCCTCGCCGTCGCCGGAGAGGACCCGGTGGCGAAGCTGTGCGGCGAGCGACTCCTTTCGGCCGTCCGCCAGGTGCACCTCGCGGGTGAGTCGTTCCTTGAACTCGATCGCGCCACCGTCGCGTTCGCCGCGCTCTATGGCCTGTCTGAGGACAGACCGGTCCGCGCTCATGTCCCCCCGTAGGTCGTATCGGCGTTTAAGCGTTTTCGTGGTGTGTCTACCCATCTCACGGGAGACGTCGGGTTCCGTCACAGACGCGGGAGGGCCCAAAAGGGGTGAGGAGCACACCTACGTCTTCTGCTCGCGACAGCACACTTACGCCGTCTGCTCGAGACGAATGTCGACGCAGATACGTCAGCGACGATGATCGGCGTCAGCGCTGATCCGTCACGTACGCGATCGCGGCACCGATCGCGCCGAAGACGACCGGATAGACGATCCCGGCAAGCAGCAGGGAGGGAACGAGTTCCGGCCCCGACCCTCCCACCCGAAACGCGAACACCCCGATCACGACGAGCGGCAGGTAGCCGATCGCGACCGCCGGTCCGAGCCGAACCGTCTCGACCAAAGAGGAACTTGGACCGGCACGGCGGGCAACCAGGAATCCGGCGGCGGCGAGCGTCAGCGGCGGGACGAGATAGAGGATCTCCAACGGCCCCTCGCCGCGCGCGATCAGATCGACGTAGGAGCTCGCGAGCCCGACGTCGACGTAGGCCGCCACCGCGTGAGCGTTGTAGAAGAGCCAGCCGACGAGCCGCCAGGGTTCCGGCGTTTCAACCCCGAACAGGTCGGCGATCGGTCCGATCCGCCCCATCGTCTCGCGGTACTCGCCGGCCTTCCAGAGGTAGGCCAGGAGGTAGCCGATCGCGTAGGCCGCGACGCCTCCGAGCGCGCCCTCACGGGCCGCTCGGAGAGGCGATCCGGCGGAGTCGTTCGCCGATCGTTCGGCGGCGGAATCGGGATCCGACATGGACGGTCACGACCGTCGGTTCGCGGGAGTTCCCGTGCGAGCCGATGTCCGTGCGAGCGCCGTCGTGGCGGGCATGCTCGAACCCGAGGGGCGCGGGGGAGAAAAATCCCGCGTCAGCCGGAGGACTGACGAGCGTCTGACGATCGGTCCGTCCGACCGTCGCCCGATCGGCGTCCGAATTCCGATCGGGTATCGTCCAACTTCGGTCGCCCACCGGTCAGGTCTCGGTCGCTCACGGTCGATTTCTAGCCGCTTACCGGTCGAAATCCGGCCGTTCACCGGTCGTGTACCCAGAACTCCTCGCGCTCGGTGGTCTCCTTTTTGAAGATCGGGACGCGCTCTTTGAGCTGGTCGATCCCGTCCTCGACCGCCCGGAACGCTTCCGCGCGGTGGCCCGCCAACACCACGACGAAGACGATGTCCTCGCCGTCGGGGATCACGCCGGTTCGGTGATGCATCCGGACGTCGAGGACGCCGTCGCGCGCCTCGAGTTCGGCGGCGATCTCGGCCATCCGCTCGGCGGCGACTCCCTCGTATCGTTCGAAGGCGAGGTGAGTCGTCCGATCGTCGTCGGGGGCGTCCCGCGCGCGAACACGGCCGGTGAAGGAGGCGATCGCCCCCGAGCGGTCCGCCTCGTCGCTCGCTTTGACGCGTTCGACCAGCTCCTCGAGGGTGATCCACGGCTCCGCGGCGTCGACCGCCTCGACGATCGCATCGAGGTCGGCTGCCGCGGCGGCCTCGACCGTTGCGACGACCGTCCCGGCGACGTCCTCCGGATCCCGGTCCCCGCCGACGAGCACCGTCGGGACGCGAAGCCGCGTCCGACCGATGACGATCAAGTACTCGTGATCCGGCGCGAATCGGTCGAGAAGCGACGTGAGATGGGCGCCCGTCCCCGTCGCCGTCCACGTCCCGTCATCGAGCAGCCGGACGTCGGTGTCGGCGACGCCACCCGCAGTGGTGTCGGTGGGATCGTCCCCCTCATTCCCGGCCAGCGCGTCGACGCGACCCACGCGGCCCTCGGCGCGCTCATGAAGGTGGTCAACGAGGCGATCGGCGAGGTCCGCGGCCCCGTCGCCGAGTATCGAGATCGGTTGCATATCGATGGAGGGGCGAGCCAGCGGCTTAGGACTTTCCCGGCGATGCAGGCGGTGTTCGGAACGTGACCCGAGTCCGGGGGCGGTTCGACGACATCACCCGACGTATCCGAGCGCCTGCAGCCGCGCCTCGATCTCCGCCGATTCCTCTCCCGCTTTTGCAGACTCGCCGCCCGCTCCGATCTCGCTGGACGGCTCATAGGTCCCGTGATCCGTGGCGGTCGTGGTCGTCCACGGGACGGTTCGAACGCTCGGGTGGAGACAGCCGACCGGGTGGTCGTAGATCCCCCACTCGCCGAGGGCGTCGCCGTGGTCGGCGGTGATCGCGACGCGGTCGGCGTCGACGTTCGAGAGGAGCAGCTCGACGTCGTCGAGGACGAGTCGGAGGTTCTCCCGGTAGGCCTCCCAGAACGTCTCGAAGTCGATTCGACCCTTTCTCAGGGCGTCCACGACGGTGTCAGAGAGGGCCGGACCGAAGGGGTCGGCGTCGAAGCCCGCATCGAGGCCGACGAAGGGGTGATGCGGCTGGACGTAGTGGACGATCAGCCGGTCGGGATCGGACTCGCGGGCCGTTCGAACCGCCCGGTCGGTGACCGGACGCGGCAGGACCGTGTCGGTCTCCTCGTCCCACGCGTATCGCCAGACCTCATCGAGCGTCCCGAAGCGGTCCGGGGAGAGGATCCGCTCGGAGAAGACGTTGCTCGTCACGTAGGCCGTCTTCGCGACTGACTCCGCGTGTTCGTCGGTGAACGTCTTCGCCATCCACTCCTTGGACATGCTGCCGACCGACTCCATCCGCTCTATCCCCTCGAGAAACGCGTACTCGTCGGCCACCGACCGGAGGAGGTCGACCCGACAGGCGTCGAGGATCACGAGCACGTCCCACTCGCGCTCGTAGACGTTACGCCCGCGGGGGAGCGGATACGCGAGCCACCACAGGCCGGTGTACAGGTCGTAGGCGACGTCGCCGAGCCCCTCGACCCCCCGTTTTCGAACCTTCTCGGCGGATACCGACAGCCAGTCTCGAAACGTCACTATTCGGGCGTTAAACGTCCCCATGCAACTATGTATCGGCACGTCCGGGAGCCACAACTTTAAATACTGAAAGGGAACCATAGGTGAACGATGAGCCGAATAGAGCGGCGTATCGCGGAGACGACCGGGAGCTGGATCGCGATCATCGGGCTGTTGGTGGTCGGGTTCGTGACCGCCCCGGACATCTGGACCGTGGTGATCGCGCCGCTTTTCGTTCGGATCCAGTTCCTGCAGGGCGTGTTGTCGGTCGGGGTGTTCAGCCTCGTCGTCGCCAGCACGGGATACCTCCTGGCGGCCGACGTCTGGCGCAGCGAGGACGCGGATCAGCGGATCACCGAGGGGCCGCCGGTTCAGGCCATCGTCCCGGCCTACCGCGACGCCGACGTCCTCGACGCCAGCGTCTCGAGCCTGCTCGAGAACGACTACGACCCGCTTTCGATCGCCATCGTCGTCGAGCCCGACGACGATCTGACGCGCGAGCGCGCGGAGGAGCTGGCCGCCGAACACGGGGAAGTGACTTGCCTCGTCAACGAGTCGCCCGGGTCGAAGGCCACCGCGATCAACCACGCCGTCGAGTGGAGCGCGGCCGACCACTTCGTCGTCTTCGACGCCGACGAGCGCGCCTCACCGACGTTCGTCTCCACGGCGATGGGCGAGCTGCTCGCGGACGCCGACGTCTTTCAGGGACGTCGCGTGCCCCGTCCAACCGGTCCCGTCGAGACGCTCGCCTACTGCGAGCGCGTGGTCGTCCAGGCGGGCTACCTGATCGGCGACCTGGTCGGGTTCACACACTGTCAAAGCTCCGCGACCGGCTTCACCCGGGAGGCCATCGAGGCCGTCGGCGGCTTCGCGGACGTGCTGACCGAGGACATCTACTTCTCACACCAGTGTTACCGCGCCGATCTGACCGTGGTACAGAACCGTCGGTGCACCAGCTCGATGGAGGCCCCGCACACGCTCTTCGATCTCTGGGGACAGCGCAAGCGCTGGCGGATCGGCCACGTTCAGGTCTCCCACCTCCGGATCCGCGAGGCGCTCTCCGATCGGCCGACTCTCGGCGATCTGATCACCGTCGGGCGGGCCGTCGGCGCCGTGCTCGCCGGCGGGGCGCTCTTGATACTCACCGCCCACGTCCTGCTGCTCGCGCTCGTCGATACGAGTTCCGCGCTCGTCCCCCTCGCGTGCGTCTTCGCGATGATCGGCGGGGTCTGGAGCAAGGACGCCCTCGAGGGGCGCGTCGGGCGACCCTCCTGGACCATCGCGCTCGCGCCGCTCGTCTATCTCGGCCACGGCGTCCTCACGGTCAAGGCGGTCCTCGAGTACGTGCTCACCTGGGAGGGCGAGTGGTACCAAGTGACGAAGACGGGCGCGTGACTCGCGCCGAGCCGGACGCCATTTATAAATCCTCCCGCCCTCGAGTGAGGCCAACTACGTGTCCACGGACGAGACGGTAGGCGCGGGCTGGGTCGATCGATCGGCCGTCCTCAAGACGCTTCTGGGGTTCGTGGTCGCCATCGTGCTCGTCTACCTGATCGGCGCCGTCGTCGGCTGGGAGGAGACGATCGAACGACTTCGAACGGCGGAGGCGACGTGGGTGCTCGCGGGGGCCGCGTCCGCGCTGGCGTGTCTCGTCGTGTGGGGAAAGACCTGGCACGTCGTCCTCGAGGCGATCGGCATCGACGTCCCCTATCGACGGCTCGTGGTCACGTTCCTGTCCGCGACCTTCGCCAACTACGTCACGCCGATGGGGCAGGCGGGCGGCGAGCCGTTCATCGCCTACATCCTGGCGAGGGACACCGGCGCCAGCTACGAGGAGAGCCTGGCCAGCGTCGTCACGAGCGACCTGATCCGAATGCTCCCGTTTTTCACCGTCGGAGGGGTCGGGCTCGGTTACCTGCTGTTGACGACCGGGCGGCTTCCGGGGGCCGTTCGGCCGTTCGCGCTCGTGTTGATGGGACTCGCCGTCGGCCTCCCGCTCCTGGCCGCCTTCAGCTGGCGGTTCCGACATCGGCTCCGCGAGTGGATCCTCGCCGTCGTCTCCCCGCTCGCTCGCCGAACCGATCGGATCTCCATCGCCTCCGTCCGCGACCGGATCGACCGGCTCTACGGGTCCATCGAGATCGTCGCCCGCTCGCCGCGCGCCCTGCTCGTCGCGGTCGCGTACGCCTACGTCGGATGGATCCTGTTCGCGCTTCCGCTCTACTTCTCGGCCGTCGCGCTCGGGACGCCGGTGTCAGTGCTGCTCGTCTGTTTTCTCGTCCCCGTGACCGTCGTCGCGGGATCGACGCCGCTTCCCGGCGGGCTGGCGGCGATCGAGGGAACGCTCGTCGCGTTGCTTACGGCCCTCACCGCGCTCTCGACGACCGACGCGCTCGCCGTGACGACCGTCTATCGACTCGTGAGCTACTGGCTCGTCGTCGCCGTCGGCGGGGTCGCGACGCTTTGGGTGATCCGGCGGAACTGATGGTGGGTCGGAAATCCGCAGTCCCGGCTCGCCTCGGCTGAGCGGTTCGAACCCGTGAATCCGTGTCCGCTTGACAATCCTTAAGAGCGCGACAGAGCTACCCGACTCCAATGAAGGTCGTCGTATCCATCGGCGGGAGCGTGCTCGCCCCGGACCTCGATCCGGGGCGCGTGTCGGCACACGCCGAGGCGATCGAGGCGGTCGCCGAGGCGGGCTGTGAGGTCGGGGTCGTCGTCGGCGGCGGCGGCGTGGCCCGCGAGTACATCGGGACCGCCCGCGATCTGGGCGCGAACGAGGTCCAGCTCGACCAGCTCGGTATCGGCGTCACGCGGCTCAATGCCCGGCTTTTGATCGCCGCGTTGGGCCAGCAGGCAACGCTCTCTCCCGCCGAGGACTACGACGAGGCCGCCGGAGCGCTGCGACGGGACGAGGTGTCGGTGATGGGCGGCGTCATGCCCGGACAGACCACGGACGCCGTGGCCGCGGAGTTCGCGGAGGCCGTCGATGCCGACCTCCTCGTCTACGCGACGAGCGCGAACGGCGTCTACGACGCCGACCCGAACGTCGATCCCGACGCCGAACAGTACAGTCGCCTCACGCCGCGCGAGCTCGTCGACATCGTCGTCCCGATGAGCCGCGACGCCGGGGCGTCCGCGCCGGTCGACCTCCTCGCGGCGAAGCTCATCGACAGGGCGGACCTCCGGTCCATCGTCCTCGACGGCACCGACCCGTCGGCGATCGTCAACGCGGTGCTCGAGGGGAATCACGGCGGGACCGACATCGTGCCCGACGCCTGTGAGGACCCCGCCGCCTGGAGTGGGAGCGAACTCGCGGCCGAGCCCGAAAGCGGAGGTGAGTAGGCCGGATGGCCGATGCCGACGCCGACTCCGACGTCGCGGACCCACACGCCACCGGCGAGGACGGCCACCGGGACTTCTGGGCTGACGCGGTCGCAGACGAGGTCCTCTCCCGCGACCCGGAGGAGCCGATCGTGATCAAAGGCGGCGTCTCCCCCTCCGGCGTCGCCCACCTCGGCAACTTCAACGAGATCATCCGGGGCTACTTCGTCGCGGCGGTGCTGCGCGAGCGGGGGTACGAGGTGAGACAGGTGTTCACCTCCGACGACCGCGACCCGCTCCGCAAGCTTCCGCGCAAGCTGGCGAACACGGAGGGGGAGATCGTCGGCCTCGGCGAGGTCGACGCCGGAGCCCTCGGGCGCAACCTCGGCAAGCCCTACACCGACATCCCCGACCCCTTCGGCGAGGCGGACTCCTACGCAGCCCACTTCGCGAACCTGCTGCAGGCGGACGCGGAACGCCTCGGAATCCCCGTCGAGATGGTCTCCAACACGGAGCTGTACGAGAGCGGGGACTTCGATCGGGTCGTTCGGACCGTCCTCTCGGACCTCGAGGGCGCACGCGAGGTGCTCTCGAAGTACCAGGCGAAGGTCGACGACGAGTACGTTCCGTTCAACCCGATCTGTTCGGCCTGCGGGAAGGTCACGGAGACCGTGACCGCGATCGATCCGGAGGCGGGGACCGTCGAGTACGTCTGTACCGACATGGAGGCCGGCGGCTCGACGATCGAGGGCTGCGGCCACGAGGGGACCGCGACCTTCCGCGAGGGGAAGCTCCCCTGGCGCTTCGAGTGGCCGGGGCAGTGGGACGTCCTCGGCGTCGACTTCGAGCCGTTCGGCAAGGACCACGCGGAGGGCTCGTGGCCCTCCGGCGTCGACATCGCGGAGAACGTGTTGGACATCGATCCGCCGGTTCCGATGGTCTACGAGTGGTTCACCCTCGACGGCGAGGCGCTCTCGTCGTCGTCGGGCAACATCGTCACCGTGCCGGAGATCCTCGAGCTGCTCGAGCCGGAGGTCCTCCGGTACTTCTTCGCGCTCGAGCCGAAGAAGGCGCGGGATCTGAACCTCGAGCGGCTCGACCAGCTCGTCGACCGCTTCGACCGCTTCGAGCGGGCCTACTTCGGCGAGGTCGACGACGAGGAGCTCACTCGGTTCGCCGAGCGGGCCTACCCCCTCGTCGTCGAGGAGGTCCGCGAAGGGCGGGTTCGACTGCCCTACACCTTCGCGGCCGTGCTCGGCATGGTCGAGGACGAGGCGTTCCGCGAGCAGCTGGCTCGCGACGAGGGGCACTTCGGTCCGGACACGCCCGAGTGGGCCATCGAGGACGCCCTCGATCGCGTCGAACGGGCCCGGAGGTGGGCCGAACGCATGGACAACGAGTACAACTACAGGCTCCGGACCGATCTCCCGGAGGCGTCCTTCGAGGAGGCGACCGAGGCGGCCCTCGACGACCTCGCCGACTACGTCGCCGAGGGTCACGACGGCGAGGCGATCCAGTCCCGGATGTACGAGACGGCCCGCGAACACGGTCTCGAGGTGTCCGACTTCTTCGAGGCGGGCTACCGGCTCTTCTTCGATGAGACCCAGGGCCCCCGGCTCGGCGAGTTCCTCGGCGAGCTGGAGCGGGAGTTCGTCGTCGACCGGCTCAGACGGGAGGCGTAGGCGATGGACGAGGACCGATCGCTCGATGAGTTCGCGAACCGCGACGGGGACGACGGCGAAGCCGGTGGTGGAGGCATCGAAGTCGACGATGGGGCCGACGGCGAGGCGAACGAAATCGGGGACGACGAGCGGGATCCCGCGACCGCGACGAGCACGGTCTCGACGTCCGGGTCCGACTGCGACCGGTGCGGCTCGACCGTGGAGCGCCGCTGGCTCGATGACGGCGAGTACGTCTGTTCGGACTGCAAGCAGTGGTGAAGGGTCGAAAGCCGTGGAAAGGATCGCAGGCAGTAGAAAGGGTCGAGCGGCCCCGTCCGCGATCGACGTCAACCGGCTCACCGGCGCGTCGGTCGATCGAACCCGTCCGCGAGCGTCGCCTCCTCGATGGAGAGCACCGTCGGCCGGCCGTGCGGACAGCTGAAGGGCCGATCACACTCGCCGAGGCGATCGAGAAGCGACCCCATCTCGGCGTCCGTCATCGCGTCGCCGCGTTTGAGCGACGGGTGACACGCGAGATCGGCGAGCAGCTCCTCGCGGGGATCGTCGGGACGCCCGCCCGCGGCGAGCGTCGAGAGCGCGTCTCGAAACGCCTCGACGTCGGCCGCGCGTCCGAACGGGGCCGGAACCGACCGGAGGCGGACGGTCGATCCGCCGAACGCCTCCGAGTCGAATCCGACCCGGCGGAGGTCCTCTCGGTGGGCCTCCATCGCGGCGCGCTCGTCGCTCGAGAGGGAGACCGTCGCCGGGGGATCGAGCGGGACGACGGCCTCGGGGGACGGGTCTTCGGGGGACGGATCTCGGGCGGTCTCGAAGGCGCGTCGCAGCCGCTCGAAGTTGACGCGCTCGTGGGCGGCGTGGGCGTCGACCACGAGGAGCTCCTCGCCGGCGTCACAGAGGACGTAGAGGTCGCCGTACTGGCCGATGGGATCGACGTCGGCGAACGGTGAGGCGTCCGAAGGCGCCGAAAGGGACGTCTCGAGATCCGTCGCGACCTCGGCCTTCCGTCGGAGGTCCGCTCCCGTGAGCGCGTCCTCGACAACTGCCGAGACGGCGTCCGCGACCGCCTCGCCGCGCCGTAGCCGAACCTCGCGTTTCGCCGGATGGACGTTCGGGTCCACCTCGCTCGTGGGGAGCCGCAGGTCAACCGCCGCGACCGGCTCGCGCCCGTCCGGAAGCAGTCGACCGTATCCCTCGGAGACGGCGCGTTCGAGTCTGGCGTCCTCCACCGGCCGTCCCTCGACGGCGATCCGAACGTGATCGCGGCTGGCTCGCGAGACGGAGGGGTACGCCAGGACGCCGCGAACCTCGAGATCGACGGCGGCCGAGTCGGCGTCGTTCGCGGTCGCGTCGGAATCCTTCGCGGCCGCGCCGTCATCATTCACGGTCGCGTCTCCATCCCCCGCTCGCAGGCGGCTCGTCGCGTCGATCTCCGTCGATCGGCTCGCGACCTCCCGGTCGTAGACTCCGAGGACGGCGTCGGTCCATCCCGTCCCCGGCGTCGAGAACGTCTCGCGGCCGTCGTGTTCGAGCGTGAAGGCGACGTCGGGACGCGCGAGGGCGTAGTCGGTCACGAGCGCGGAGATCCGTGCGAACTCGGCGGCCGCCCCCGCGAGCGACTCCCGTCTGGCCGGTCTGTTCGCGAAGAGGTCCTCCACGATCACGGTCGTCCCGCGGGCCCGTCCAGCGTCCTTGACCGTGACGGCGTCGTCCTCCGCATCGCCCGCATCCCCGGCATCGCCCGCAACGCCCGCGCCGGAGCGCGGCCGCGTCTCGATCCGGGTTCCGACCGCGCCGCCGGCGTTCGTGAGGATCTCGAGACGCGCGGCATCGGCGATCGACGGGAGCGCCTCGCCACGAAAGCCGAGGGCGGCGACGTCGGTCGGGTCCTCGCCGTCGCGGAGCTTGCTCGTCGCGTGCCGCTCGATCGCCAGTTTCGCGTCCGCGCGGGACATGCCGCGACCGTCGTCGCGAACCCGGAGCGACTCGGTTCCGTCACCCTCGACGGCGATCCCCACGCGGCTCGCGCCCGCGTCGAGGGCGTTGTCGACCAGCTCGCCCACCACGCGGGCGGGACGCGTGATCACCTCGCCGGCGGCGATCCGGTCGACGGTCGGCTTCGAGAGCCGTCGGATCCGAGGGGGATCCCCGTTCGATCCCGCTTCCCCTCCCTCGTGGGACCCGTATTCGTCGCGGTTCCTCGATCCGTCGCTCATCGCTTCAGTTCCCGCTTCAGCTCGGCGAGCACGTTCAGCGCCTCCACGGGCGTCATCGTGGCGACGTCGAGGTCGCGGACGGCGTCGGCGAGGTGGTCCCGCGGGGCGTGAGATCCGTTCCGGCCGTCCGCGCCGGGTTTCGGTTCCGGATCCGGTTCGGATGTCGATGTCGATGCTGACTCCGGTTCCGGTTCCGATCGGTCGGAGCCGTCGCCGTCCAGGAACTCACGGAGGGTGGCGTCGTCGCGAGTCGACTCGTCGGAAGAGGGGTCCCCGAGAACGAAACCGTCCTCGAGTGCGTCTGGACCCGCCGAGCCCCGCTCCGATCCGGGGAGTTCCTCCGAGGCGTCCGCGTCCGCCGCGTCCTCCTCCAGAAGCTCGCGGGAGCGCCGGACGACCGGCTCCGGGACGCCGGCGAGTTCGGCGACCTCGATCCCGTAGGACGACGAGGACGCCCCGCGTGCGACCCGGTGGAGGAACGTGACGTCGCCGTCCTCTCGCGTGGCCGTGAAGTGGAGGTTGAACACGCGCTCGCGGTCGTCCGCGAGGTCGGTGAGTTCGTGGTAGTGCGTGGCGAAGAGCGTCGTCGCCTCGAGTTCGTCGTGGACGAACTCCGCGGCCGCGCGGGCGATCGCCCGCCCGTCCGTCGTGGCCGTGCCGCGGCCGACCTCGTCGAGGAGCACGAGCGAGTCCGCGGTCGCGTCGTGGAGGATCTCCGTGAGCTCGCTCATCTCGCGCATGAACGTCGAGTGCCCGCCGGCGATGTCGTCTGAGGCTCCGACGCGCGTGAACACCCGGTCGACGATCCGGACCCGCGCGGCCTGGGCCGGGAGGAACGAGCCGATCTGTGCGAGCACGACCGCGAGCGCGACCTGGCGCATGTAGGTCGACTTCCCGCTCATGTTCGGCCCGGTGATGATCGCGACGCTTCCGGACGGGAGGTCCGCGTCGTTGGGGACGAACTCCCCCGTTCGCTCGACGACGGGATGTCTGCCTCCCTCGATCTCGATGCCTGGAGCGTCGCCGTCGTCGTTGTCCTCCCCGTCGGCCTCGCTGCCGTCGTCGCTGTCCTCCCCGCCGCCGTCCCCCGGCTCCACGATCTCGGGACGGACGTAGTCGTTTTCGACCGCGACAGTCGAAAGCGACCGGAGGGCGTCGAGCTCCGCGAGCGCCTCCGCGAGCGCCTGGAGGCGCTCGGACTCGGCGGCGACGGTCTCGCGGATCTCTCGGAACAGCTCGTACTCCATCGCGTCCGCCCGTTCGGCGGCGCCGAGGATCTCGTCCTCGCGCTCCTTCAGCTCGGGCGTGTAGAACCGCTCGCTGTTCTTGAGCGTCTGTCGACGGTGGTAGTCGTCCGGCACCCGGTCGAGGTTCGGGTCGGTGACCTCGATGTAGTAGCCGTGAACCTGCGTGTGGCCGACCGTCAGCGAGTCGATCCCCGTCCGCTCGCGCTCTCTTTGTTCCAGGTCCGCGATCCACTCGCGTCCCTCGCGTTCGGTCCGGCGGAGGTCGTCGAGTTCGTCGTCGAACCCCTCCCGGATGACGTCGCCGTCGGTGATCTCCTGGGGCGGGTCCGCCACGATCGCCCGATCGATCAGGTCGCGGGTCTCCGCGAGCGGGTCCAGCCGCTCGCGAAGCTCCTCCAGGTGGGAGCAGGGCCCATCGGCGGAGCGGCTCCCGTCGCCGGGTCGATCCTCCCCGCCCGCTGGCCCCTCGTGGCCTGCTTCGTCCGCGTGGCCCGCTCGCCCCTCGCCGGTGGCCGTCTTCGCTCCCGTGGTCGCCTCCGAACCGGCCGTCCCGCTCGCTCCCGTTTCGTCCGTCTCCTCCACGAGGGCGTCCCGGAGGTCCGGGACCACCTCGAGGGTCGCGTGAAGCGACCGGAGGTCGCGCGCGTTCGCCCGTCCGCGCGAGACGCGACCGACCAGCCGCTCCAGGTCGTAGGCGCTCGCGAGCCGGTCGTCGATCGTCTCGCGAACGATCGGGCGGGAGACGAGCCACTCGACGGCGTCGTGTCGCGACCGGATTCGGTCGGCGTCGACGAGCGGCCGCCGGAGCCACCGCTCGAGACACCGACGGCCGAGCGCGCAACTCGTGCGGTCGATCACGTCGAAGAGGGTGTCGCTCGCGCCCAGCCCGCGGTTCTCGAAGAGTTCGAGGCTCCGGCGGGCGGCCGCATCGAGCCGCAGGCGATCGCGGGGATCGTACCGGCGTATCCGGGAGACGTACTCGAGCGGCCCGTCGTCACCCTGTGTGTACTCGGCGTAGGCCAGGACCGCACCGGTCGCCCGGAGCTCGGCGTCGTTCGCGAACCGTCGCTTCGGGGAGGCGAGGTACGGCTCCAGGCGGTCGCTCGCGACCGACCCGCGAAACAGGTCGTCGTCGATCTCCGTCTCCATCCAGCGTGCGTCGCCTCCGCCCGCGGAACCACGGAACTCGGTCTCGGGGCCGTAGACCACCTCCGCGGGATCGATGCGTTCCAACTCCTCCGCGACGGTTTCGGCGTCGCCGCTCGTGACGAGACACTCGCCGGTGGCGACGTCGACCGCCGCGAGCCCCCGGGCGACTCGGGGGGGATCTCCGTCGACGCCCCGGTTGCCACCCCCGTCCTCGTTCCCCCGGACCACGGCGGCGACGTAGTTCGTCGCGCCCGAGGACGAAAGCTCCTCGTCGACGACCGTTCCGGGGGTGATCACCTGCGTGACCGCCCGGTCTACGAGCCCCGAGGCGGCCTCCGCGTCCTCCACCTGGTCGGCGAGCGCGACGCGGTAGCCCGCATCGAGCAGGCTCTCGAGGTAGCTCGTCGCGTTGTCGATGGGGATTCCCGCCATCGGATACTCGCCGGTCGAGTCCTCGCGTTGGGTCAACGTCACCTCACAGACGCGCGCCACCTCGGCGGCCGCCTCGCAGAACGCCTCGTAGAAGTCGCCGACCTGGAACAACACGAGGGCGTCCTCGTGTGCGGCACACAGGTCGGCGTACTGCGAGAGCATCGGGGTCAGGTCCTCGCGGGCGGCCGCGATGGATGGGGGCAATCCGGTTACCGTCGCGGGATCCGCCGTCGGCATACACGCGAAAACGGCGTGGGAGGTGCATAAACGCCACGGACGGGGAGACGCCCCGCCGACGGTTCGGCGAATCTCCGACCGCCAGATATAAGTGTAGTATTGTATAATAACACCACAACCACGATGAAACAGAACATCCGATCGATCGCGTCATTGGCGATCTCCGTCCTCCTCCTCGGAGCGACGATCGCCGTCGGCGCCGGAGCCGTCTCGGCCGAACGCTACGACGACTTCTCGCAGCCGACGCTCGAACCGACTGTACAGGGCGTGAACGTCGTCTCGCCCGGCGAGACGGAACGTCTCGAGATAGCCGTTCAAAACCGCCACGAGGGGACCACCGAGACCGACCAGCGGATCGATGGTATTGCTCAAGTCGTACAATCACATCGAGTGAACCTCGGCGCGGCGAGCGCCGTGACCGCCGACGTCGAGTCGGGCGATGCGCCCCTCACCGTCAGGACCGGCACTCAGAGCCTGGGGACGATCGATGCCGGAAGCAGCGGTCGAGCGTCCCTCACGGTCGAGGTCGACGAGAACGCCGCGCCGGGGACCTACCGCGTCCCGGTGGAGATGCAGTACGAGTACGTCCGCGGGATCACCGTCGACTCGAACGACTACATCCTCCACCGCAACGAGGAAACCGTGACGAAGTACCTCACGATACGGGTCGAGGAGTCGGTCCGCCTCGGGATCGCGAACGCCACGAGCGAGGGGCTCTACGAGGGCGCCGACGGCACCGTGACGGTGACGGTCCGAAACGACGGGTCCGAGACCGCCCGGAACGCCGAACTCACGATGCTCGAGTCGGCCCACCTCCGTCCCCGAAGCGAGGGAGTCTCGATCGGCCGGCTCGAGCCGGGCGAGCGCGCGACCGCCACCTTCCAGACCGGTACGAAAGACGTCGACGTCGCCGGAGACTACCCCGCGAGGTTCCGATTGAGCTACGAGAACGAGAACGGGAATCCCGAGGAATCCGCGGTCCGGACCGGTGCGGTTCCCATCACCGGTGGACCCGCCTTCGCGTACGAGGCCGAGACCGAGGACCTCTACGTCGATTCGATCGGCGCCGTCACCGTGACCGTCACGAACACCGGCGACCGGACCGCGAGGGACGCGCGGGCAGTTCTGGAGCCGATCGAGCCCTTCTCGCTTCTCTCGAGTCGCGCCAGTCTGGGAACGCTCGAGCCCGGTGAATCGGCGACCGCCCGGTTCAAACTCGAGGCGACGGACCGGACCGTCCCCCAGGAGTACCCGCTCACCCTCTCGGTCGTACACGACGACGACCACGCGAACCCGGTCGAAAGCGAGCCGCAGTCGGTCGGCGTGACCGTCGAGCCAGAACGCGAGTTCGCCGTCGTCGAGACCACGGATCTGACGGCCGGCTCGACTGAGACGGTCGACGTGACGGTCCGGAACGTCGGCGGCGGGACCCTGCGGAACGCCGAGGTCCGGATCAACGCCAACTCGCCGTTCGAGACCGACGACGACACGGCCTACGTGGGCGATCTGGAGCCCGGCGAAACGGCCACCGTGAGCTACACCGTCTCGACGGACGCGGCGGCGACGCCGAAGACCTACGCGGTCGATGCGACGATCAAACACGACAACGCCTTCGGCGAGACCGTCGTCACCGACGTCGAGTCCGCACCCGTCACGGTGACGCCCTCGGAGAGTCGCCTGCCGCTCGTCGGCGGAGTCGCGCTGATCGTGATCATCGTGCTGGCGGTCGGGGTCGTCTACCGGTCCCGGCTGCGCTCGCGGCTTCGATAACCACCAATGGTGACCGAGATCGGAACGTACGTCCGCGATCGCCTCGCCGCCACCGGCCGGTACGCCGCGACCAACCGGCGTCGGATATTCGCGATCGTCGCCGTCACCGCTCTCCTCGCGGCCGGCGTCGGTCTCGCCGGCGTCCAGATGAGCATGGGGATGACCCTCTACATCGACGACGACTCCCAGACTGCGAAAGATTGGGAGATGGTCAAGGAGGACTTCGGCGCCGGAAACAACGTCTTCGTCGTCGTCGAGTCCGACCGGCTCACCGACCCCGAGACGATCCGGGCGATAGATCGGCTCGACCGCCGGTATACCGAAAACGTGGACGACGTGGGCCAGGTGCGTTCGATCGCGGACGTCGTCCGTCGGGGGAACGACGGCGAACTCCCCCGAACGGAGGCCGGCGTCCGCCGGTCGATCGAACGGGTCGAAGATCGGGGCCCGGAGTCCGCGGCGATGGTCGATCGGCTACGGCCCGAACCCGGAACGACCGTCATCCTCGTGAGCTACGGCGAGGTTGATCGGTTCGACCGCGGCGCATTCATGCCCACGCGCGGCGCGGACGTGATGTACTCCGCGATCGACGCGGAGACGGACGCCGCCGTGACGCCGCCGGGGATGTCCACGACGATCACCGGACAGCCCGTCTTCGAGAACGCCGCGTTCGGGCTGATGCTGCCCGAGATGATCGCCCTCTTCGGTGGCGCGTTCGCGCTCATCTTCGGCGTCGTCTACGTGGTGATGCGCCGCAAGGTCGAACGCGGCTGGCACGTCCTGTTGCCCCTCGGTACCGCCATGGTCGCGCTCGTATACATGTTCGGCGCGATGGGCGCTCTCGGATACGACTTCAACGCGATCATGCTCGGCGTGATGCCCATCGCGTTGGGGCTCGGGATCGACTACGGCCTCCAGATCCACACCCGCTACGTCGAGGAGCGACACGCCGGCAACGAGCCCCGACGCGCGGCGGAGGTGGCGACCAGAACCACCGGGAGAGCCCTGCTCATCGCGATGGGGACCACCGTGGTCGGGCTCGGCTCGCTTCTCGTCTCGGCGGTCCCGCCGGTCCGCCAGTTCGGCGTGACGAGCGCCATCGCGGTGCTCGCCGCGATGATCCTCTCCGTCACCCTGCTTCCGGCGCTGCTCGTCCGCTACGATCGCGGGGACTACGGCGCAGCTGTCGGATCGATCGACGGTCCGATCGGCGGTGGCGACGGATCGACCGACGGTAGCGACGGAGCGATCGACGAGGGCGGCGTCGACGGTGGATCGAGCGGCGGCGCGGCGGCCGTCTCCAATCCCGCGCCCGAGGACGACCGACTGGAGGCCGCGACGAGGCGGTTCACGACGGACGTCACGGGCGGACGGCCGCTCCTCACGCTGTTCATCGCCCTGCTTCTCGTCTCGGGCGGGCTCTACGCGTACCCGCAGGTCGAGCCCAAACAGGAGATGATGGACTTCTGGCCCCAGGATCTCGACGAGAAGAACGACCTCGAGCGGCTCTCCGGGACGGTCGAGAGCCCGAAGGCCGTCTACGTGGTGGTCGAGACCGACCGGGCCTACACGCCGGAGAGCTTCCGCGATCTCGCCACCTACCAGCGGCTGATGCTCGAGAACGACCGGGTGAATGCCGTCGAGGGGCCGGTCGTGGACGTGCAGATGGCCACCGACGGCGGGATCCCGGACACCCAGGCGAAACTGGATCGAACGCTCGATGCCCACGCCGCCTCCGGCGACGGGTCCGGGTCGGCGAGCGCGGACCCTCGCTCGGAGAATCCCTCGCGGGTGCTCCTCACCTTCTACGTCGACGACGTCGAGGGTGAGGCGGTTCGGACCCTCATCTCGGAGTTCGAGGGGAACGCGGAACTCACCATGGAGCCGGGAACGGAGGTCCGGATCACCGGCAAGCCGGTGGTCAACCGCAACGTCATCGAGAACGTGACGGCCGGGCTGACCCCGATGACCCTCCTGTCGTTCGGGCTCGGGCTGGGGTTCTTGGCCCTCGCGTTCCTGTCGGCCCGGATCGCCGTGACGCTCGTCGCGAGCGTCGCGGGCGCCGCGGCCGTGCTGGTCACGGGCGCGATGTACCTCTTCGAAATTCCGTGGAACCCGCTCACCATCACGATGTCCTCTCTCACCCTCGGGATCGGCGTCGATTACGGGATCCACCTCTTCGAACGGTACGAGTTCGAAGTGACTGAACACGGGCTCGACCCGCTTACGGCGGCCGCCACCGCGGTCTCGAAGCTCTCGCGGCCGATCGTCGGATCGAGTTTCACCACCATCTTCGGGTTCGGGTGTTGACGGTCTCGCGGTTCCCCGTGCTCGCGAACTTCGGTCGGACGACCGTCCTCGCGATCGCCTTCTCGCTCGTGACCGCGATGACGGTGCTGCCGGCCGCCTTGACCGTGGTTCCGCTTTTGGACGCGGACGGCGCGGACGAGGCGAGGGACCAGGCGGTCGAGGCTGCCGGAAGCGACGACCGGAACGCATAGGAGACATCGCCGTCGGCGGGAGGCTTACGGTTCCGCGTTCCCAACCGAACGTGTGAGGAACCGGAAGCTCGTGGTCGGACTCGCCGCGACGTTCATCGGACTCACGGTGGTGCTCGCCGTCGCCGGGCTCGTGGTCCATCCGATCCTCGTCTTCGTCGCCGTTCCGTTCGGCCTCGCGGCCTACCTCCTCTGGCTGCACGCCAGCGGCCGACTCGCCGACCGGGTTCGTACGCGTCGGACGTCGAGCGGGCGAACCCGCGGGAGGCGATCCGCCGGGGACGGTCGCGCCCGCGAGTACGAACGAACGCGCGCCAGCGCCCGAAGGAACCGCGAGGCCGCCTTCGACGGGGCGCGCGGGACGGCCGGTGGTCGCGGCGGAACACGGTCCGGAGGGGCGGGAACTCACGCCGGAGCCCGGACCGACCGGGCCTCGGCTGCCGCCGATCCGGCGCCGACGCGTCGGGAGGCCGCGGAGACCCTCGGGGTCGACCCGGAGGCCGACCAGGAGACCGTCCGCGCGGCCTACAGGGAGCGAGCGAAGACGCTGCATCCCGACGCCGACGGGGGCGACGAAGCCGCGTTCAAGGAGCTCACGCGGGCCTACGATCGACTCCGGGAGTAGCTCACTCACGAGTTCGCGCCCACGAGCCGGATCCCGCACGTCCGATTCAATCGCTGGCGCGCGAGCGGTCGAACGGATCCGACGGCAGGCGAAGCTCCTCGAGCTTCGGGAGGTGTTTGAGGTTGTAGACCACTCGAAGCTCATCGGAGACGATCTCCGCCACACACGACAGCCGGATCCCGCGTTCCGTCATCTCGTCGGGGAGGACGTGGTTGACCGGAATGGACAGCTCCCCCTCGATCACCGCGACCGCGCAGTTCGCACAGGCCCCGCCACGGCAGGCGTAGGGCCACGCGAACCCGCGTTTCTCGGCTGCCTCGAGGAGGGTCTCGTCCGGCTCCGCGAGGAACCGCCCGTGATCGGCCGACGAGAGGTCGGCGTCGGCCGCCCGGTCGAAGAGGTTCTCGTCGTCGAGCGACCAGCCACGGTCCGCGAGCACCTCGTAATCGAGGTACTCGACCGTGGCACCGACGGGCTCGGATTCGCCGCCGTCGTCGTTGCCGTTCTCCCCGCCCGCTTGCGAGCCGGAACCCGAAGACGCTTTGCGGGATCGGTTCCCGTCGCTTCCGGACGATCCCTCTCCCGACTCGAGCAGGGACTCGTCGTCACCCTCGCCCGCGAGAACGGCCTCGTAGGCGGTCTTCACGTCCTGGAACGCCTCGGCCGACCCGCCGTGGTCGGGATGGGTCTCGAGCACTCGCCGCCTGTAGGCGCGTTCGATCTCCCCGTCGTCTGCGTCCGGATCGACCCCGAGCACCTCGTACGGGGAGGCCATGGATTCACTTGTCCGATCGGACCCAAAAGGCTTCCCAACACGGCGCGCCACGGCCCCACGACGTCGAACGTGCGCACTCGACATCGGCGTTGGGACGCGCGTTCGAGGCCGAAGGACGCACGTTAAGTGGTCTCCGACCCAGAATTTCACCATGGCAGACGCCACGGATCTCGAGGAACTCAAACGCGGAACCGAACTGGTAAAGCGTGGCTTCGCCCGGATGCAGAAGGGCGGCGTCATCATGGACGTCGTCACGCGCGAGCAGGCCCGCATCGCCGAGGACGCCGGCGCGGTCGCGGTGATGGCGCTCGAGGCGGTTCCCGCCGACATCCGGAAACGCGGCGGCGTCGCCCGGATGCCCGACCCCGAGAACGTGGTCTCGATCATCGACGAGGTCTCGATTCCGGTGATGGGCAAATCACGGATCGGCCACCGCAAGGAGGCGCAGATCCTCGAGTCGCTCGGCGTCGACATGATCGACGAGTCGGAGGTGCTCACGCCCGCCGACGACGAGTTCCACATCGACAAACGCGAGTTCACGGCCCCGTTCGTCTGCGGCGCTCGGAACCTCCCCGAGGCGCTTCGACGCATCAACGAGGGCGCCGCGATGATCCGCACCAAGGGCGAGGCCGGAACCGGCGACGTCAACCAGGCGGTCAAACACCAGCGCACCATGCAGCGACAGATCCGCGAGATCGCCGGCCTCGATCACGACGAGCGCGAGGCGTGGGCCCGCGAGCACGGCGCGCCCCGGGATCTGGTCCACGAGACGGCCGACGTGGGTCGGCTACCGGTCGTCAACTTCGCGGCCGGCGGGATCGCGACGCCCGCCGACGCCGCCTTGATGATGCACCACGGGTGTGACGGCATCTTCGTCGGCTCGGGGATCTTCGGCGCGGAGAACCCGACGGAGATGGGGACCGCCATCGTCGAGGCCGTGAACAACTGGGACGACGCCGACGAACTCGCCGAGATCGCCCGCGGCGCCGGAAGCGGCATGAAGGGTCGCTCCAACGACTCGCTCGAGGAGGAGGAGCGCCTGCAGGGTCGCGGCGTCTAAAGCGGATATCTTCTGACACGTCCCTCGCGTTCTTCCCGTTCGGTCACCTACAGGTCCTCCAGCACCGTCGTCAACGCGCTTGCGAGCTCCTCGAACCGGTCGATCCGCATCTCGTCCGTGGTCGCCCACACGCCGTGATCGCCGGCGATCACCCGGGTCAGGTACCCTCGCTCGAAGACCCGGATCGTGAACTGGTAGTCGTCGAGCTGGGTCCCCCTGTAGAGGGACTTCGAGTGAAAGCCCATCCGCTCGCGCTCCGCGAACCCGACGAGGTCGGCGCTCCGTTCCAAGTCACCGCGGAGGTAGATCTGCTCGACCGCGTCCTCGGTGAAGTACGTGAGGCTTCGAAGCTCGTCGCCGATCGCGGTTCGCGCCGCGCTCAACAGCTGATCCCGCAGTGGATCGGACAGCTCGTCGTCGCTCATACGGTAGCTCACAACAGGGCACACACCTAAATAATCCACCCCCGATTCTCGGGGATCGATACGGTCCGGGACGCCGACGGTACGTCCCGGATCAGACGATGGCCGCTCCGGGGATCAGACGATGGCCGCTCCGGGGATCAGACGATGGCCGCTCCGGGGATCAGACGATGGCCGCTCCGGGGATCAGACGATGGTCGCTCCGGGACCGATCCGCGTCTGGTAGGCGCGCGACTCGACGCCCGCGCCCGCGAAGGCGTCGACCATCGCGGCCGCGACGTGTCGCCTGTCGTCCATCTCGCAGGCGGCGAGGATCGCCGGGCCCGCGCCGCTCACCGTGACGCCGGTCGCGCCCGCCGCGAAGGCGGCCTCGCGGACGTCCTCGTAGCCGGTGATGAGGCGGGCGCGTTCTGGAGTCACCACCGAGTCGCACATCCCCGAGCCGACGAGGTCGGGATCGGAGCGACACATCCCGATCGTCAGCGTCGCGGCGTTGCCGACCGTCTCGACCACCTGATCCATGGAGGCGGTCTCGGGGACGACCCGGCGTGCGTCCCGCGTCGAGACCGCGACGTCGGGCAGACACGCCACGACCGGGATGTCCGTCTCGACCCCGTGGGTGGCCGTCGGAGTCGTGACGGTGAACCCGCCGACGATGGCCGGAGCGACGTTGTCGGCGTGAGCGACCCCGGAGACGACCGCCTCGCCCTCCGCGGCGATCGGAACGAGTTCCTCGCGGGTGTATCCGCGGTCGTACAGCTCGTTGAGCCCGACCGCCGCCGCCGCCGCGCTCGCCGCCGAGGACCCGAGTCCGGAAGCCGGACGAACCCCCTTGTCGATGTGGATGTGTGCGGGCGCGTCGAGCGCCTCGACGACGGCCCCGACGGTGTTCTTTTCGGGGTCCTCGGGGATGTACTGTGCGCCGACGCCGGTCACCTCGATGGAGGTGGTCTCCGCCTTCGAGACGGCGACGACGTCTGCCGGCCGGGCGAGCGCGGCACCGAAGGTATCGAACCCGCTTCCGAGGTTCGCGCTCGTCGCGGGTGCCCGTACCGTGATCATACCGTGGGGTTGCGGCGGTGGGCAAAAAAGGGGCTGGTTCCGCGATCGCCGCCGCCGAGTTCCGCCGGATCGACGGTCACCTGGCCGTGGTCCAAAGCAGCGGTGCGATGACGAGAAGCGCCAGCCCGAAGAAGATGAACGGCGCCGACATCGTCGTGAAGGGCGCGACCGCGAAGATCAGCCCGAACAGTGCGAGGTTGGCGGCGAGAACGCGCTGGCTCTTGAGCAGCAGGGCACCCACGGTCGTCACTGCGAACGCGACCAACAGGATGTGACCCAGGTGGTAGTCGAGCAGGAACCCGTCGATCAGAGATTGCAGCGGGATCATTCTCGTTTCACGGTCCGGCCGATTCGCGCATTAAAGTTCCGTTTTCGCGGACGCCGGGAACGCTCCGGGCCTCCGACCGGTTCGAGGCACCCGGTTCGACCACCGGCTCGAGGCGCCCCGTTCGACGATCTCAAAGCGACCGTTCGATGATCCCTTCGAGGTCCTCTCTCGTGACGCGGCGGGGATTCCCGACGAGGAGTCGCTGGAGCGCGTTCGACCGCTCGGCGAGGTGATCGACGTCGTCCGGTCCGATCCCGAGCGAGGACAAGCCGCCCTCGATCCCCACGTCGGCGGCCAGCTTCTCCACCGCGACGGCCGCCGCCTCGGCCGCCTCGTCGTCGCTCAGCCCGCTCGTGTCCTCCCCGAGGAGCTCCGCGATCTCGGCATAGCGGTCGAACGCGCTCGTCGCGTTGAACCGGATCACCTCGGGCAGCGTCAACGCGATGGTGACGCCGTGTGGCGTGTGGTGGACGGCCCCGGCCGCCATCGCGATGGCGTGGGTCGCTCCGAGCCCGGCGTTCGTGAACGCGGCCCCCGCCATCAAGCTTCCGAGGGACATGTTCCGTCGCGCCTCGACGTCCTCGCCGTTGTTCACCGCGTCACGGAGCCCGTCGCCGATGTGCTCGATCGCGGTTCTCGCGAGCTGGTCCGTGAGCACGGATCGGCCGTTGTAATCGGGACGATCCGTCCGGTCTTGCGGTGCGGGCTTCGCGTCGTACCGGCGGGTGACGTACGCCTCGATGGCGTGTGAGAGCGCGTCCATCCCCGAGGAGGCCGTCGGTCCCGGCGGGAGCGACACCGTCAGCCCCGGATCGACGAGCGCGACGTCGGGACGCTGGTGGCGGCTCGAGATCCCGACCTTGAGATCCTCCTCGGGCAGGGAGATGACCGAGACCGGCGACGTCTCCGATCCGGTTCCCGCCGTCGTCGGCAGACACGCGGTCGGGACTCCGGGTCCGGGAACGTCCCGTCCCCCGCCGGTCGGCGGCGCGACGTAATCCAGGATGTCGCCGCCGTGTTCGTGAACGACGCTCGTGGTCTTCGCGACGTCCATCGAGCTTCCGCCGCCGAGGCCGACGATGAAGTCCGGATCGACCGCCGCCGCCTCCTCGAGGGCACGGTCGAAGACCTCGACCGACGGTTCCGGTTCGACCTCGTCGAAGACCGTGTAGTCGTCCGGAGCGAGCGACTCGGTCGCCTCGTCGACGACTCCGGCCTCCGAGACGCCGGGATCCGTGACCACGAGGACCGAGTCCGCGTCGAATTCGCGGACGACTCCGCCGAGTTCCGCGGCCGCGCCGACCCCGAAGGTGACGTTCTTGGCCATCTCGAACTCCCAGACCGATTCGGACTCATACACCATGTACGGGACGGTGATCGGGTGGGCGACATAAATAGGTAAGCAGCTTTCAGATGACCGACGAGACCGATGACCGATCTCGAGAGCGCGGAGCGATCTCGGAATCGACGAACGAGCCTGAGAGGAGGACTGATCTCGAGGTCGACGAACGATCGACGATCCGGCTCCGAAATCGTCGATATCGAGGGACGAACGGGACGTTAGAGCGGGGCGAGACCACACGATCGCAGGACGGAAGCGAGGCGAATCGACGTCCTTCGATCGGCCGTTGACCGCCGAGAGAGGTGGTTCCTCGACCGTCGGGGCCACGGTAGGTCGCTCATAACAATACCGGCTCCCGGTCTACCCCCGATGTGGCCTCCATCCCGAGGCCACCACCGCACGATCGACGCGACCCGAGCGATCCGCGATCGTGTCCCCCCACCATTGCTGTGGCGACGTCCCCCCGTCGCCCCTTTTCGTCGATTCCAGGGAATGCCGATGCACGTGGTCGCCGAACGGCGGTTCACGTCGGCAGTCGACCGTCCCGTTCGAGGCCGGCGAGCACGACGAGCGTCGCGAGGAGGGCCACCGAGGCCGCGACGAAAACCGTGTCGTAGGCGTAGCCGCGCTCGATCAAACTTCCAAGAACCGACGAGCCGATCGACTGTGAGAGCATCCACACGGAGCTGAACACGGCGTAGGCGCTCGCCCGGGCGGAATCCGGAAGCGCGGTCAGGATGTAGGCGTCGGTCGCCGGGAACAGCGCGTGGATGACGAATCCGATGACCGCGGAGATCACCGCGAGGGCGACGAAGCCGTCGGCCGCGACCAACAACAGCAGGCAGCCGGCGAAGGACCCGACGATGGCGAGCAACAACGGGACCGACGGCAGTCGATCGACCAGCTCGCCGGCGATGAAGAACGCGGGGATGCCGGCCGCGAAGACGATCGTCAACATCGTCGAAGCCGCCGTCGGAGAGAGACCGCGCGACTGCATGTACAGCTCGTAGAAGTTGAACACGCCCTGCCAGACGAAGACGACGAGCCCGGCCAGCCCCAGCGCCGTGAGGATGATCCGCCACTCCGAGAGCGCCCCCGCGATCAGCGATCGATCCGCCTCGCCCGCGGCGGGCATCTCCGTCCGGCGGGCCTGAACGACGGCGTAGACGGTCACCACGGCGACGCCGACGGCGATCGTCCACAGCGCGTACCGCCAGTCGAACCACACCGCGACGGTGACGAGCGGCGCCGCGACCACGGCCGCGGACTGGGTCGCCGCACCGTGGATCCCGAGGATGCGGCCGACCGCCTCCGGGAACAGTTCGCTCAAAAGCGGGTTCGCCGAGACGAAATACACGCCGGAGGCGGTCCCCATGAGGAACGCCCCGAGCATGAGCTGACGCACGGTCGTCGCCGCGCCCGCGCCGGCCGCCGCCCCCGCGAGGATGGCTCCCGAGGCCAGGACGAGATGGTGTCGTGGGACGCGCGTGAGCAGCCACCCGGCCGGGAGTCGAAGGGCCGCGCTGCCGACCCACGTGAGCGTCACGATGAGGCCCGCGGTCGCCTCGCCGATGCCGAACTCGGCGATGAACACGTTCAAAAGCGGCGCGAACACGACTCTGGCGAGGTTGAGGAAGAAGACGAGCCCGCAAAGCGAACCGAATAGACGACGGCGACTCACGACGGCACTTTCGACCTGGGGGAGTCAAGTGTTGCGAACCCCCTCACGAGTTCCGGATCCTCTCTCGAGACGGTTGTCCGCTGTCGGGACTCGATCGATCCGCTCGCGATCGGCGATCGACCGGTCGGAACACGGAAGCCGGGACGAGCGTTTCCGAAAGACCGTCCGCAGTTCCGAGGTGGACCGCGTCGAAGAGGTTCAGTCGGTCGTATTTCCGTTGCAGCGCTCCGCCTGCGGCGACGTGGGACTCCCGCAGCGGCACGAGTTCGATCCCTTCGTCAGTCAGTGATTCGTTCACGCTGGTGACCCGCTCGCGGGTCCACTCGTCTTCCATCGCGTACTGGACCTCAATACAGGTCGAGACGGAGGTCTTCGGGTCGTCGATCGCGTCGAGATCGACCGCGGAGCTGAGCCGGTCGTCAGCTTTCAACACCGCGAGGACGACGTCGGTGTCAAGATACACGTTTGCGGTCCAATGATCCAGGACCGTAAACGGAGGTGAGTGATGCGGACTGTTGGACTGACCGAACCTCCGTTCTGCTACGAAATCGGGGGGTGCCTCCGCAACCCCCCGGAGAGCATGACATGCGATGACTCAATCCGCGTGTAGCTCCCTCAATTCCGTGCTTGCCTACCGATAATCCCATTGAATTTGTGAGTAGGCACCATGAGATCCTGACTCAAGGAGTAAAAAGATATGGCTGGTGTCGGAAGAGCCTCGATCCCGTCGCGCGATGTCTTTCGATCCGTTTCACGACTGGGGAGATCACTCGTCTCCCCAGCTCGTTGAGCGGCGTCGGCACGGACATCGCGTGTTCGACGTCGACGACGGTGCGCCCCTGATCGACCAGACGAAATAGGCGGTTGCCGAAGACAGTGTTCTGAACACCTCTGCCCCCAGACTCTTATATGGATTCGGGACCCATAGCAGACAAGAGAGTATCGTGAAGACAGAAACCATACCGCCTCTAGTCAACGCTCTTGAGGATATCTTCTTTGCGGTCAACGAATCCGGTTACATCGAACTCTGGAACCAAGCCGCTGCCGAGATCACCGGGTACACTAACGTGGAAGCGGGGACGATGACCCCCTCCGACTTCTTTGACCAACCGGATAGCGACCGCGTCACCGAAGCAATCAACGAGCTGTTCGAAACCGGTGACGCTGTTGTCGAAGTAGAGTTGGTGACGGCGGACGGCGACCGTATCCCTTACGAGTTCAGAGCGACGCGGCTCCCTGAAGACAGCCCCTATGCGTTCGCCGGAATTGGCCGTGATATCACCGAACGAAAGGCGGCCGAACGTGAGCGGAACGCGATCCTGAACCGGATGCGCGATGGCTTCTTGGCCGTCGATACCGACTGGCGGATCACCTACGCCAACGAGAAGGGAAAACAAGTGCTCGCCAACGCAATGGGGACCCCCCGCGAGGAAACGACGTTCGAGGGACTTCACCTGTGGGAGGAAATTCCCGATGCCGTCGACACGATCTTCTACGAGGAGTATCACCGGGCGATAGAGACTGACGAGGCCGTTTCGTTTGAGGAGTACTTCCCGCCGCTGGACGAGTGGTTCGACGTTCGGGCGTTCCCTGACGAAACCGGGCTCTCCATCTACTTTCGCGAAATCACCGAACAGCACCAACATCGCGCGGAACTCGAACACCGTGAACAGATACTCAAAGAGCTATACACGATTACTGCCGATCGCGACAGCACGTTCACCGAACAAATCCAACAGCTGCTCGCGCTCGGACGTGCAGAGTTCGGGACGGAGTACGGCTCGCTCTCGGAGATTCGAGGCGATGAGTACCTGTTCGAGATCGTCGCTGCCGACGACGACAGTCTCCAGGCGGGGGACACGGTACCGCTCGAAGCGACGAACTGTGAACGTGTGGCGACCCAGCGAGAGACCCTTGCATGGGGGAACATCGCGCAGGATGCGCCGGAGCAAACCGACCGCGCCGGCTACACCGACTGGGGCATCTCCTGTTATCTCGGGGCACCGGTGTACGATAACGATGGCGTGTACGGCACGTTCTGTTTCTACGGGAGGGACACGCGAGCCGATCAGTTCTCCGAGTGGGACATGACGCTCGTCGATTTGATGAGTCGCTGGGTGAGTTACGAACTCCAGCGCAAACAGGTAACTGCAGAACTCCAGCGACAGAACGAGCGCCTCGAGCAGTTCGCCGGCATCATCAGTCACGACCTCCGGAACCCGTTGAACGTCCTATCGGGTCGGCTCGAACTTGCCAAGGAGACCGGCGATGCGGAGGAGTTCGCCCACTGTTTCGACGCGGTCGAGCGGATGGAAGCACTCATCGACGACCTGCTCGCGCTGTCGAAGGCAGGCAAAGCGATCGGCGACGTTGAGCTCGTTATACTCGGGGAACTCGCGGAGTTGGCGTGGGAATCCGTGCCGACGGACAGCGCCACCCTCCAGATCATGGCCCACGACACGGTGCCAGCAGACGCCTCGCGGCTCCGGCAGTTGTTCGAGAACCTGTTCCGGAACGCCATTGAGCACGGTGAGGCGGATGTGACGGTCACCGTTGGCACACTTGAGCACGGGTTCTATGTCGAGGACGATGGGCCGGGGATCCCCGAGGATGACCGCGACAAGGTTTTCGAGAGCGGGCACTCGACGACTGCCGGAGCTGGCTTCGGGCTCGCGATCGTCGCGGATATCGTTGAGGCGCACGGCTGGGAGATCCGCGCCACGGAAAGTGAGTTGGGCGGCGCCCGGTTCGAAATCACGGGCATCGATTGAGCAATACGCACGAGCCACAACACGACTGGTTCAGTCGAATACTGACGCAAGGAATGTGATCGCTGTGCCACATCTCGGTATTCGGACCCCGTTTTGACTAGCGAACAGAACAACGAGTCGCTATCCGACCGTGTTACACGCGTCGCGAGGACGCGGCGGTGGTCTGCTCCTGCTGGTCGAGCTGGAACATGCGCTGGTCGACGAGCGCACCGAGTTCGAAGCGGTGCAGTATCCACACCCCGACACCGCTCGAGACGGTCACGACCACGAGATACCACGCGGCACGAACCGCGTGATCACTGCGGGAACGGAGATCGTCAGCGGTGGGTTCGTCGAACGAACTCACGGCGAACCACCACTGTTCGGGTTCTCGAGTTGGTCGGTGTGTGTCCCACGGTTCCGATTCGGTTGGTCAGCGGGATCGCCAATCGACGTCGCGTCCGGCGGCACTCCCGAGCTGGATGCGGGCTCGCGTATCGCAGGCGAGGCACCGATAGACACGACCCTCGTCGTCGCCGAAGGTTCGACGGAACGTGTCGGACACGTGAGTCCCGCAGTGTCGACACTCGTGGTCGGCGCTTGATCCGCGATCAAGACGGATCATGGCTGACACCTCCCGGTGTCGAGACTGGATGCTTCTCCAGTCACACGCACCGCAGTACAGCGTCGACCCGCGCCTGGTGAACACCTCAAACAACGCGAATAGAGAGGTACCTCAAATTCGTTATAATACCGAAATTGGATGGCTGGGGAGTCCCAGCCCACCAATTTCACCCGGATAGGTTCCGGGTTTTTTGCAGGTGGGCCAACACGGATTTGAACCGTGGACCTCCCGGTTATCAGCCGAGCGCTCAACCTGACTGAGCTATTGGCCCAGGCGAGCGCGTTCTCCGCTTGCGTTGGTAGGAGTTTAAGGGTTTCCCTTTCACATCGCACCGCAGTACGTCGATTATTGTCACCCGACGTCGGTCGATCGAAGCCGCCGATCGGTCGCGGTACTATCGACCCACGCCCTCATCGTCCGTCGCATCGCTATCGGTCGACCCCTCGTTCCTGGACGACTCCTCGTCCTCGGCCGACACCTCGTCGTCCACCGAGAAGTCGACATCGACGACGTCGTCGTCCGTGGACGCCTCTCTACGGGAGCCGCTCGCCGCTCCGCCGGATCCGGAACCCGATCCCGTTCCGTCGAATCCCCCGCCGGCTCCGAAGTCCGTGCCTCCAAATCCGGCAGCTCCGAATCCGTTTCCGTCGCCATCGCCGTTCGGAAAGCCGCCGATGTAGACGTTCCCCGAGGCGAATCCGCCCGTACGCCGCTCGAGGTAGGGGACGACGAGGAACCGCTTGACCCCTGCGCGGATCGGTACCCGTGTCGGGGGCAGCGCGAGCAGGAATCCGATCGCGTCGGTGACGAGCCCCGGCGTGAGGAGGAACGCGCCGGCGGCGATCAAAAACGCGCCGTCGAGAAGCTCGTCGGTCGGCGGGTCGCCCTGGGCGGCCTTGCGCTGGATCCGGGCAAGCGTGTGTCGCCCCTCGGCACGTACGAGCAGCATTCCGAGGATCGCCGTGAGCACGACGAGCGCGACCGTGATCTGCCACCCCAGCCGGTCCGCGACGACGACGAGAAACAACGCGTCCGCGAGCGGAATCACGAGGAGGAGCGCGAGCAGATAGCGAAGTCGCATACCCACGGTTTCAAAGCGGGCATTCATAGCCCTTTTCGTCACGGCTTTGTGGTCGCCCGCGGAGGAGACACGCATGGACCGCTCGGACCCGGCTCGCCCGCACGGAACGCCGACGGACCCGCCCGAGAGTGAGCCGTTGTCGCGGTGGGTCGCTCCCCTCCCCGAGCGGCTCGAGTCGTTCGCGCTGCGGTACGTGTGGGTGATCGTCGCGATAAACCTGGTCGGAACGGCCTTCGGGTTCTACTACTACCGGTTCCAGTTCCGGCAGATCGACGCGACGTGGTGGGCGTTCGTCCCCGACAGTCCCGCGGCGACGCTTCTCGTCGCGATCGCGTTGGCCGCGTGGGCCGTCGGCCGCCCCAACGACTACCTCTCCGCGCTGGCGTTCGTCGGGAACGTCAAACTCGGCCTGTGGACGCCCTACGTCCTCGTCGCCTTCGCCCCCGGGTTCCTCGAGTTGAACCCGGTCCCGATGTACCTCTTTTTATTCTTCAGCCACCTCGGGATGGTGGTCCAGGCGTTCGTCCTCCACCGGATCGCCGCGTTCCGCCTCCGGACCATCGCCGTCGCCGCCGCGTGGTACACCGTCGACCTCCTGTTCGACTACTTCGTCCCGCCGGGCGGACAGGTGACACACACCGCGTTGCCGTATGCGGGTTCGACGCCGTGGTTCACGACGACCGTGTTGCAGGTCGCGGCGGCGGGAGCGGTCGTGTTGACGATCGCTCCGGTCAGTTGGTTACTCCTCACGCGGCTGGAGAAGGTCCGGGCCGCGGCGATCGGCGCCAAGTGATCCGGGACTCGTCTCGTCTATCGATCGAGGGTTGCCTCGGTGTCGATCCCGTAGACCCGACGCGGCGTCTCGACGTGTGCGAGCCGGACGGCGTCCTCATAGCCCTCCTCCAACAGCCAGCGGACGCGCCGCGGTACGGTCTTCGGGCCGAGAACCGCGCCCGGGCGATCCGGGTCGTCGACGAAGTCCGTCTCCATCAGGAAGGGATCGCCGCGCTCGGCCGCCCGCTCGAGACGCTCGCGCTCGCTCATCACGCTCGGCGTCGGCCCGCGCAACCGCCCGGATGCGTAGTGTTTGACCACGCAGTGGGACTCGAGCCCGCACTCCGTTGCCCACTCGGCGAGTTCGCGCAGGTCCTCGCTCGCCTCGGTGTGCAGCTGGACGGCACAGTCGTGTTCGGCGCCGAGCGAGAAGGCGTGTCTCGTGACCTCGTTGGAGGTCTCCCACACGGCCTCCGTCACCTCGTAGTGCGGCCGTCCGGACTTCAACGCGAGCGCATCGCCGTCGGCCACGTACTCGGCGGCGACGGAGATCCCGCCGCACATCAACTCGCAAGCCTCCTTGGGCGTGAAGCCGCGGTCGTCGACGAGCCGACTGATCAGTCCGGGATGAACGCCCAGAACCGGCCAGGCTCGCCCCGGGAGAAGTTCGCTCGCCTCCGCGACGATCTCCAGCGTCTCCTCGAAGACCGCCCGGAAGTCGTCCGGCTCCTCGGGCTCGACGCCGAGGTGCCAGGAGGGCTTGTTGACCACGAGCAGGTGCGTCCCGCCGAGGTTCCGGAAGTCCTCGACGGCCGCCATCCCGCGACCGTGGCGCGGATCGAGGTGCAGGTGGTCGTCGAGCACGGGCGTCTCGAGCTGGGGTGCGGTCATCGACGACCGATCCGGGCGCGAGCCTGAAAGCGCCCCCGATCGGAGCCTGAAAGCGTCCGTGATCGACCCGTGGTACTTTGGTGTCTCCCACGAGTAACGGTTCCATGTCCGCGGACGAGGCACCCGACGATCGGCTCCGCGAGCGGGCGAAACGGTCCCGGCTGAAGTCGTGGTTGCTCTTCGAAGCTGACCGCTTGTTGGTCGCCGTACTCGTCTCGACGGCGGTGTTCGTCGTCCTGGTGGCGACCGGGTACCTGTATCCCGGAGCCAGGGAGGCGATCGGCGGCGGGGACTCCGTCGACACCCTCTTTCAGGGGTTCCTGACGGCGACGATCACCGGCGTCACGCTCGTCGTGACGTTGAATCAGCTGGTTCTCTCCCAGGAGTTCGGGGCGGTCGGGGACCAACGCGAACGCATGGAGGAAGCGATGCAGTTTCGCGAGGACGTCGCCGACGCCATCGAGGCGCCGGTGAGCCCGGTTCGACCGAGCCAGTTCCTGCGCGCGCTCGTCCAGGTGGCGGGAGAGCGTGCGTCGGAGTTCCGCGATGCGGTTCCGAGCGACGTCGACGACGACGTGGCGGAGGAAGTCGAGACCCTCACGGGAAGCCTCACGGAGAACGCAGAGCGCGTCTCAGGCGGCCTCGACGACGCGCGATTCGGCCGGTTCGAGGTGATCCTCTCCGCGTTGGATTTCAACTACTCATGGAAGATATTCACCGCCCGGCGCCTCAACGAACGGCACGGCGACTCGCTGACGGCCGAGAGTACCGAAGCCCTCGAGCGGTTGATCGAGGTGCTCCTGTTTTTCGGCCCCGCGCGCGAGCACTTCAAGACGCTGTACTTCCAGTGGGATCTCATCGTCCTCTCGCGTCGCATCCTCGCGGCGTCCCTCCCCGCGTTGCTCGTCTCGACGGGCATGATCCTGTTTTTCGACGCGGGCGCCTACGGGGTCGCGGTGTTCGACGTCGATACGCTCGTCCTCGTGGTGTCTGCCGCGGCGACCGTTGCCGTGGTTCCGTTCGTGATCCTCCTGGCATACGTCATGCGGATCGCAACGGTGACGAGACACACGCTCTCGATCGGCCCGTTTATTCTCCGGGAGACCGACGAGGTGAGCGAGGTCGAGTGGGACCGGTGAGGCGCCGGGTCGGCGGCGCGTCGGATCGGCGGTCCGTCGGGTCCAGCTTCGTGCGGACGGCTCCTCAGATCGACAATCTGACCGCTGCACGCTCGCGGTCGTCCCCGTTTCCATCGGCGTCGTCCTCGTCCCGATCGTCTCCGCTCCGACCGGCGTCGACGGCGATATCGAGAGTCGAAAACGCCTCGTGGAGGTGCTCGTAGGTCCGGTCGATCGCCTCGACGATCACCTTCGTCTCCCCGATCACGGGCATGAAGTTGGTGTCGCCCTCCCACCGCGGGACGACGTGCGTGTGGATGTGGTCGTCTATCGATCCTCCGGCCGCCGCGTCCCCGAGGTTCATCCCGGTGTTGACCCCGTCCGGGCCGATCGCGGCGTCCATGGCGTCGAGCGTGGCCGCCTTGAGTCGGCCGTGCTCGAGCATCGCCTCGTCGTCGAGGTCTCCCCACTCGCCGACGTGGTCGTAGGGAATGACCATGGCGTGGCCGGGATTGTAGGGGGCGTTGTTCAACAACACGAAGTTGTGGTCGCCGCGTGCGACGATCCACGACTCCACGTCGTCGTCGCGTTCGGGCAGCACGCAAAACGGGCAGCCGTCGACCGGGTCCTCGTCCCGCTCGACCCACTCGATGCGCCAGGGCGCGTAGATCCGGTCCATACCGTCGGTGGCGTCGCAACGTCCTTGAATCCGGGCGATTCGCCCCCGATCGATGCCGCGGGGCGAGGCTTTATCGGATCCTCTTGAGTAGCCCCAACCCATGGCGTCGCACGCCACCGATCCGGATGCGGTTCGCGAGCCCTGCGACGACTGCGGGGAGCGGACGGTACATCGAGTACGCGTGGAGATCCGGACCGAAAGCGAAAAGGCCGAGAACGCGCGCTTCTCGCGGGAACCCTACCGGATCGCGGTCTGTCGACGCTGCGGAGCCGAGACCGCGACGCGGATGAACGACGAGTGACGATTCGACCGAGCGGCTCGGCGATCGGGCGGTCGAAGGGGCGATCCGGACGATCGACCGATCGTGAAGCCGAGCAAACCCAAGGCCGGCCGATGGTCGGTCAGTCGAACCCGTGGATCCCGGCGGTCGTCACCTCGACGCCCTCGTCGGTGACGAGCAGCGTGTGTTCGGCCTGACTCACGAGCTGGCCGGCGTCCTCCTTCAACACGGGATAGCCCTTGATCACGTCCTGTCGTTTGAGCCGACGCAGCGCCATCTCCGAGCCGTCCATCTCGAGCCATCGGGCCGCGAACGGAAGCCCGTCGAACTCCTCTATCGCGGAGAGCGCCTCGCGGGCGCGACGGTCGCGAACGCTTCGCTCGCGCTCGAGTTCGAAGATCTCCTCGGTGGTCCCCTCGCCGACCTTGCCGCGCCCGTCGGTCGCGAACGGCTCGATCGCGACCGCCTGTCCGGGCTCGAGCGTGACCGACCGGTCGACGCCGCGGTTCGGAACGTTCGGGCCCGTGTGGGCGTCGTAGCGCTCGACGCCGTGGCCCGAGAGGTTGAGGATCGGGGTGTAGCCGTACCCGCGGATCACGTCCTCTATCGCCCCGCCGACCTCGCCGACCGGCACGCCGGGACCGGCCTCGTCGATCGCGGCCTCCAGCGCCATCTCGGAGGCCTCGACGAGCTCGTCGGACCCCGAGAAGTCCACCGTCACCGCCGCGTCGGCGATGTAGCCGTCGACGTGCACGCCGACGTCGAGACAGACCATGTCCGTCTCGCCGAAGGTCTCCTCGCCGCTCCCGTCGGGCGTCGCGTGTGAGGCCTCCTCGTCGACGCTGATGTTCACCGGAAACGCGAGGCCGGCGCCCGACTCGCGGACGTGATCTTCGGCCCACTCCGCGACCTCCAGGTGTGTCACACCCGGCTCGATCATCTCGCGGGCCTCGTTCATCGTCTCCGTGAGGATTCGACCGGCCTCTCTGTAGCTCTCGAGTACGTCGTCGTCGAACGGCTCCTCGCTCATGGGGACGGGTTCGCGCAGCGACCGGAAAGAGGTTGCGGGAAACGGTTCGAGGTCTAGATCGTGAACAGCTCGCGCGGGAAGTCGGCGAGCGGCTCCGCGCCGGTCGCGGTCACGCGGAACGTCTCGCTGAGTTCGACGCCGAACTCGTCCTCCCAGATGCCGGGTATCATGTGGAAGGTCATGTCCTCCTCGAGCACCGTCTCGTCGCCGGGACGGATGCTCGCGGTGTGTTCGCCCCAGTCCGGCGGGTAGCCGAGCCCCATCGAGTAGCCGATCCGGTCCTCCTTCTCGAGCCCGTACTCGGCGATCGTCTCACGCCAGGCCGTCTCGACGGTCTCGCAGGTGACCCCCGGTTCGGCGGCGTCGAGCGCGGCCTCGATCCCCTCGACAACGACATCCGCGGTCCGTTGGATCTCCGTCGGCGGATCGCCGATGAAGGCCGTTCGGGCCAGCGGCGAGTGGTAGCGGTGGCGACATCCCGATAGCTCGATGAGTACGAGTTCTCCCTGCTGGAAGGGCCGGTCGGTCCAGGTGAGATGCGGCGTCCCGGTGTGGTCGCCCGAGGGCATCAGGGGGACGATGGCCGGGTAGTCGCCGCCGTACTCGTCGGTGCCCCGGATCAGCCGGTCGTAGATCGCGGCGGCGGCCTCGTACTCGGGGACGCCCGCGTCGATCGCGTCGATCCCCGCGAGCATGGCCTCCTCGGAGATGCGTGCGGCCTCGCGCATGTACTCGATCTCTCGCTCGGACTTGCGGATCCGGATCCACCCGACGAGCAGCGTCGCGTCCTCGAAGTCCGCCTCGGGGAGGTTCGCGTCCAGGCGCGTGTAGGACTTGGCGGTGAAGTAGGAGGCGTCCATCTCCAGGCCGATCCGACCGTCGGCGACGCCGAGATCCTCCAGAACGCCGGCCAGGTAGTCCATCGGGTGGAGGTCGTGTGGCGAGTGGACGTGGTCGTCGCTGTAGGCGCGAATGCTGTCCTCGCCGAGCCAGGTCGTCGCGCGCGCGCGCCGTTTCGGTCCATGTCCCGGCCGACCCACACCGGCTCGTCGCGCTCGCGGGTGACGACGACCGCCTGGTGGACGTAAAACGACCAGCCGTCGTAGCCCGTGAGGTAGTTCATGTTCGCCGGGTCGGCGACGACGATCGCGTCCAGCCCCTCCTCGGCCAACCGCCGTTTCGTCCGCTCCAGGCGTCGTTCGTACTCGGAATCCGGAAAGAGGTTTCGCGACATGATAACGGGTCTCGCATCGAGGAACGAACGGACGCTCTAAAAGTATTTCGTGTATACTGGGAACGATTACTGTGTATATCGTCGGGCGCCCCGGTGAGCCGATCTCGAGGAGCCCGTCCCCGCGATACCGGGGAATATCGGCGCCGCAATATCGGGAAAAGCCCGGCTCCACGAGCTTCCCGGTGTCCCCGGAAAATCGGGGAATTCCGGGCGCTCGAGGACCGATCTACGACAGTTCGTCGATGTTCTCGACGACGGCCTCGGCGAACTCGCTCGTCGCGAGCTTCTCGCCGCCCTCGATCTGTCGGTGGAGGTCGTAGGTGACCTTGCCCGAGGAGATGGTCTCCTCGACGGCGTCGCGAACGAGGTCGGCGGCGTCGCTCCAGCCGAGGTAATCGAGCATCTCGCGGCCGGAAAGGATCATCGCGGTCGGGTTGACCTTGTCCTCGCCGGCGTACTTGGGCGCGGAGCCGTGAACCGGCTCGGCCAGCGCGCGGCCGTGGCCGTAGTTGACGCCGGGCGCGATCCCGAGGCCGCCGATCTGGGCGCCGGCGGCGTCGGACATGTAGTCGCCGTTGAGGTTCATCGTCGCGATGACGGAGTACTCGTCCGTCCGCGTGAGGAGCTGCTGGAGCATGTTGTCGGCGATGCGATCGTTAACGACGACCGTTCCCTCGGGCTGGTCGCCGTCGTATTCGTCCCACAGCTCGTCCTCGGTGATGACGTCCTCGCCGTACTCCTCCTCGGCCACCTCGTAGCCCCAGTCGCGGAAGGCGCCCTCGGTGAACTTCATGATGTTGCCCTTGTGGACGAGGGTGACCGAGTCGCGATCGTTCGCGACCGCGTAGTCGATCGCCTCGCGGACGAGCCGCTTCGAGCCGAACTCCGAGATGGGTTTGACGCCGATCCCGACGGGACCGTCGTGGATGACGTCGGAGACGTCCATGTCGTCCTCGAGGAACTCGCGTACCGCCTCGACGTCGTCGGTGCCGGCCTCCCACTCGATGCCGGCGTAGACGTCCTCGGTGTTCTCCCGGAAGGTGATCATGTCCATCTCCTCGGGGTTCTTCACCGGCGAGGGAACGCCGTCGATGTGGTAGGTCGGACGGACGTTCGCGTAGAGATCGAGGGTCTGTCGAAGGGCAACGTTGAGCGATCGGAACCCGGCTCCGACGGGCGTCGTGAGCGGGCCCTTGATCGCGACCCGATGGGTTCGGATCGCGTCGACGGTGTCCTGCGGGAGGTTCTCGTCGTACTTCTCGCGTGCGGCGGCGCCGGCGTAGACGCGCATCCAGGCGATCGACCGGCCGGTCGCCTCGGCGGCCGCGTCGAGCACCTTCTGTGCGGCCGGACCGACGTCGGTGCCGATCCCGTCGCCGTGAATGATCGGGACGATGGGGTTCGAGGGGACGTCGATCTCGCCCGTCTCCTCGTCGGCGAGCGTGATCGCTTCGCCGTCCTCGGGAACTTCGACCTTGTCGTAGCTCATAAACGGTGAGGTTTTCCTCGACCACCCTAAAGTGCCTACCGCTTTCCTCGCGAGCCCGAGATCGACCGAATACGCCCGGATACGGACGATCCGCGATCGGACCGGGGGTTCCGTGGTCCTCCGCGAGCCGATCGACGATCCGGCGTCCGGCTCCCCGCGACCGCCGGTGACGACGACGTCCATGCGCGTCCTCCGGTGGACGCCGCCACAGTGTCGCGATGATCGGTTCCGGTCCCGACGGGTCGGTCGCGAGGGCCGTACCGTCCCTACGTTCCGCTCAGTACCCCTGTGCGTTGCCGTCCTTTCGCGGCTCGGTCGCCGCCGACAGCACCCCGTCCGCCTCGCGAACGATCTGTGCGCCGCCGAAGTGTCCGGCCTCCATGGTCCGGACGCGGTGACCCCGTCGGGAGAGCTTGGCGGACAGGTCGTCCGGGAAGTGGGGTTCGACCGCCAGCTCGCCGGACTCGCGGTAGCGCCACCGCGGCTCGTCGAGCGCGCGCTGGATCGGCATGTCGTAGTCGACGACGTTCGCGATCACCTGGAGGTGGCCCTGCGGCTGCATGTACCCCCCCATCACGCCGAAGGCGGCCCAGTCGTCTGCGTCGAACCGTGCCACCGCCGGAACCAGGGTGTGGAAGGGGCGCTTTCCGGGCTCGAGCGCGTTCGGGTGGTCCGGATCGAGCGAGAACGAGGATCCCCGGTTCTGGAGCGCGATTCCGGTGTCGCCGGCGACCACTCCGGAGCCGAACCCGGCGAACCGCGAGTTGATGTAGGAGACGAGGTTGCCCTCCCCGTCGGCGACGGTCAGGAGGACGGTGTCGGCGTCCTCGGCGTTCGCGTTCGGCACGCCGAACCCCACGTCGTGGTTCGCCCCCTCGCCGACCTCGCGAGCACGCCTTCGGGCCCAGGACTTCGAGCCGATCGGCGGGTGGTCCTCGTAGTCGGGGTCGGTGATGTAGCGGTGGCCGTCGTGGAACGCGAGCTTCATCGCCTCCGCGAGCCGGTGGACGCGTTCGACGGAGCCGTGTGGGTGCTCGCCCGCCCCCAACTCCTCCGCGACGTTCAACGCCTCGAGCGCGATGAGCCCCTGGTTGTTCGGCGGCAGCTCGTACACCTCGGCGCCGTTGTAGGTCGTAGAGACCGGGTCCGGCCACTCGACCTCGAACGATCGCAGGTCCGAGACGGAGAGGAACCCGCCGCGGGCCTGCACCTCGGTCGCGATCGCCTCGGCGATCTCGCCGTCGTAGACGACGTCCGCGCCCTCCTTTGCGATCCGTCGAAGCGACTCGCCGAGCCGCGGCAGCGTGACCACCTGGCCCGTCTCCGGCGCGGCTCCGTCGAACAGGAAGGCCTCGCGGGCGTGGTCGGTCTCGAACACCTCCTCGCCGTGTCGCCACTGCTCGGCGACGACCTCCGAGACCGGGTACCCCTCGGTCGCGTAGCGGATCGCGGGCTGAAGCAGCTCCGCGAGGGACTTGCGCCCGAGCTTCTCGGCGGTCGCCTCCCAGCCGCGGGCGGTGCCCGGGACGGTGATCGCGTACGGCCCCCGGTGGGGCATCTCGACGTCGTCGGGATCGACCGCTCCGTCCGACTCGCCGCCTTCGGCCTCCCGATCGGCGGCCACCGCCGACCGGACGGCGTCGATCGTCGCACCCTCGGGCGCCCCGCCGCACGCCCGCATCGCGCCGACCTCGCCGTCCGCGGTCCGGTAGAGCGCGAACACGTCCCCGCCGAGCCCCGTGGAGGTCGGCTCGACGACGTTCAACGCCGCCGCGGTCGAGACGGCCGCGTCGAAGGCGTTGCCCCCGTCCCGGAGCGTCTCGATGCCGGCCTGTGCGGCCAGCGGCTGGCTCGTGGCGACGACGCCCCGCGATCCGTACACCGTCGATCGGCGCGAAGTGAAACGATCGAGGTCGGGTTCCATACCCGGCGATCGGGGGCCGGAACCAAGAATCCCACAGATCCGCGAGGGTGCCCGTCGGTCCTCCACGTTCGCGTGTCGGCCACCACGTCCGCCAGTCGCCCCACGATCGTCGACCATTTATCGCCGCTCGACGAACCGTCGACGATGGATCACGGACCGGGAGCCACGATGGACGCCGCCGACGTCCCGCCGGGCGCCGACGCCGTGCTCGTTCGCGTCGGCGAGATCGGCACGAAGAGCGAACGCGTCCGGTACGAGATGCAGTCCCAGCTCGGCCGAAACCTGAAGGCCCTCCTCGCCGACCGCGGGATCGACGCTCGCGTCCGCCACCGGCGAAATCGGCCGATCGTCGAGGTCGACGGTCCCCTCGAAGCGGCCGCCGCGACCGACGCCGCGACCGACGCGTTCGGCGTGGTCTCGGCCAGTCCCGCAGTCACGGTCGACCCCACGATGGACGCGGTCGCCGACGCGCTCGGCGACGTCGCCGCCGACCGCTTTTCGGGCGGGTCCTTCGCCGTCCGCGTGGATCGGGTCGGGGACCACCCCTTCACGAGCGAGGACGCCGAACGCGAGGGCGGAAGCGCGGTCTTCGAGGCGGTCTCCGATCGCGATCCCGAGGTGGACCTCGAGGACCCGGACGTGACGTTCCGCGCGAAGGTCCACGACGACGAGGCGTTCGTCTTCGTCGAGAAGCACCCGGGACCGGGCGGGCTCCCGCTCGGCAGCCAGCGTCCCCTCGTGGCCCTGCTCTCGGGAGGGATCGACTCGCCGGTCGCCGCCTTCGAGGTGATGTCCCGCGGGGCGCCGATCACGCCGATCTACCTCGATCTCGGCGACTTCGGCGGACCGGACCACAGAGCCAGATCCGAGGCCTCAGCCCGCACGCTCGCCGCCTACGCGCCGAACCACCTGGATTCGATCCTCGTCGTCGACGCCGGCGACGTCTGTCGGGAGCTCGCGGACACCCTCGAGAGCGGTCGAATGCTCGTCTTTCGCCGGTTCATGTACCGCGTGGCCGCCGACGTCGCGGCGGACATCGGCGCAACCGGGGTGGTGACCGGCGAGGCGATCGGACAGAAGTCGAGCCAGACGACCCAGAACCTCTCGGTGCTCGATTCGGTGACGGACTTTCCCGTCCACCGGCCGCTTCTCACGCGGGACAAGTCGACGATCACCGACCACGCCAGACGGATCGGGACCTACGAGGCCGCCGAGATTCCGGCGGGCTGTGAACGCTTCGCGCCCGACCAGCCGGAGACGCGGGCGGGACTCGAACAGATGGCCGACATCGAGCCGGAGTGGCTTCGAGAGCGGGCCCGTGCGGCGGCCGACGACCGCGAATACGTGGCGCTTCGACGTTAGCTTCCGCGCGGGAACTGGTCGATCGTCTCCGCGCGGAAGGCCTCCTCGTCGAACTCGTGGTCGTCGTCGAGGAAGTCGATCACGCGCTGGACGTCAGTCATGGCGTTCTTCAGACACGTCGAGGCGCCCGGCGAGGGCGTGATGTTGAAGAGGATGCCGTCGCCGGTGATCTTCGCCTCGCCCATGTCGAGATCCTTCGCGTCCGTGTCGACGATCTGGGGTCTGACGCCCCCGTAGCCCTTCGCTCGGTCGATGTCGGAGAGATCGACGGTGGGAACCACCTTCCGGACGTTCGGGAGGAACGCGCGCTTTCCGACCTCGGGGAGGTCGTAGACGAGGTTCCGGACGACGTAGGGGAACAGGATTCGATCGGAGAGGATGTTGGCGTAGCTGAGCAACGAGTCCGGCGTGAAGCCGAACACGTCGGTGAAGTCGGTCACCGTCGAGAGCCGTCCCCGCTCGAGTTCGGGGACGACCTTCGCCGTCGGACCGAACCGGGTGATGCTCCCGTCGTGGACGTCGGCGTCGCCGTGGACCGCGGCGAACGGCAGCTTCTTCATCTGGAGCGTGTAGACCTTGCCGTTCAACAGGTCGTCGGCGAGGAAGAAGCTCCCGGCGACCGGCAGAAGCGACATGTTCTCCCCGTAGCCCATCTCCTTTGCGATCTGGAGGCTGTGCGAGCCGGCGGCGACGACGACCGCGTCGGCGCTGAACCGCCCGCTCGTCGTCGCGATTCGGAAGTCCTCGCCGAAGTCCTCGACGTTCGTGACCTCCGTGCCCGTGTAGACGTCGACGCCCTCCTCCTCGTTGGCCTCGTCGACGAAGGACTTCGAGACCATGCCGTAGTCGACGACGTAGCCGTCCGGCGTCTGGAGCGCGCGAAGCTCCGTGTTCGGATCGCGACCCTCGACGACCTTCGGCTCGAGGTCGGCGATCTCCTCGCGGCCGATCTCGCGAAGCTTCGGGTAGAGGTCTCCGAACCCCTCCCCGTGGTACCGAGACTCGAGCTTCTCGACCTCCTCGTCGCCGACCGCGAGCACCATCTTGCTGCGCTTGCTGTGCATCTCGCGGTCGGAATCGCGGTTCTCGAGGTAGCCCGCGAGAAGCTCCGCGCCCTCCTTTACCTCCTCGGCCTTCTCGAGGGTGTAGTTCGTCTCGATGTCGCCGAAGTGTAGCGTCTGGGAGTTGTTCGTGTGGTGGGAGTTGATCGCCGCGAGCTCGTCCTCCTTTTCGATCAGCGCGACGTCCTCGACGTCCGTGAACTTCGAGATGGTGTACAGAAGCGATGCCCCGCTGATGCCGCCGCCGATGATGGCCACGTCGTATTCATCAGTCATGGTTGTACGTGTGGGCGTTAGACGTTTGTCGACGGTCACCGGTTAATTTACTTTCCATGTGGAGACGATCACTTCCGAACCTACCCCCCTAAATCACCGCAGACCGTCGTTCGACCGTCGTTATCGGCGATACCGGATTCGACCTCACGTCGAATTTGTCATTCGTTGATCGTCGAATCACTCTGGCGAACACGATCGGTGCGTCCGCGACACGCTCACCGAACCCGGAAGGACGTGGGCGATATGATTCGAAGTGAACAATTACTGATCGGTCAGTTAACATTGTATATATACTCCATCCGGCGGTATGAACCCATATATCGGAGTTGAATCGGGTTTGGCGCCTGATCGTTCGATAATCAGATCTCACTACCCCGATATTCAGTCAAAACAGTTATCAGAACGACGGCGGACAGTTAGACGATGGCCGACCGATCGGAACGCTCACATCCGAATCCCGAAGAGGAGATCATGCGTGCCACCTATCGAGCGCTGTGTGAGTACGGATACGCGGACCTCACGATGAAGCGGATCGCGGAGGAGTACGGCAAATCCACCGCCGCCATTCACTACCACTACGACACCAAGGACGACCTGCTCGTGGCGTTCCTGGAGTTCATCCTCGATCACCTCAAGGCCGCGGTCCACGAGGTCGAGACGACGGACCCGCGGACGCGGCTGGATCACCTCCTCGACCAGCTCCTCGTCGTTCCGGAGGACCACTACGATCTCCTCGTCGCGATGTTGGAGATGCGTGGACAGGCGCCGTACAACGAGACGTTTCGCGAGCGGTTCGAGCGGAACGACGAGTACGTCCGGTACATGCTCGAGACCGTGATCGACCAGGGACGTGAGGAGGGCGTCTTCTGCGACGCCGACGCGGAACACGTCGCCCGGGGGCTCGCGACGATCGTCGACGGCGCCAGAACCCGGGCGGTCACCTTCGAGGACGCTCGGGTCCTCGAGACCGCCAGACGTACTGCGGACGAGTACGTGAGAGCGATGCTTCTCCGGGACGAGCCGGGCGAATCGGATGGGCTGGACGAGCCGGACGAGCCGAACGATGGAGAGTCGTGAGCCGGAAAGCGCCGACGCCCGGTCGTCCCCGAGGGAAAACGCGGAGGGTCGACCGTCCCGTTCCGAAAGTATAAAGCGACGTCTGACCGATCCCGTATGATGATCATGGTTCCTCCGGTCGGATCGGCGGCGACCCGGGCGAGACGTAGTGGATCCGCCAGGGTTCCGTCGGCCGATCGTCGCCTCGAATCTGGACGAAAACGCCGGGATCGGAGCGACCGCGCCCCGGAGGGTCCGACGGAGGTCTACACACCCCACCATGGACGCTGACCGACCGGTCTCGAACGTCGTCCTCGTCACCGTCGACTCGCTTCGAGCCGACGCGATCGGTCCCTACGACGGGACGCGACACACGCCGGTCATGGACACGCTCGCCGACCGCGGCGCGGTCTTCGAGCGGGCGTTCGCGAACGGCAACTGGACGCCGTTCTCGTTCCCGTCGATCCTCGCGTCGCGTCCCGTCTTCGCCGATTCGGGTCGCATCGGCGTCGACGAGGTCGAGACGCTTCCGGAGGTGCTCTCCGAGGAGGGGTTTTCGACCGGGGGATTCAACGCCGCGAACGGATTCCTCACCGAGTTTTGGGGATACGACGACGGCTTCGACGAGTTCGAGCCGTTCATCACGAACGTCGGATCGAGCATCTACAGCCGCTATCTCGCCAAACACCCGACCGTGGAGGCGTGGCTCCAGCTCGCGAGTTCGCCGATCCGGCGGATCCACGCCTGGCTCAACGGCACCGCCGACGACCGGCCGTTCCTCGACACCTCGCGGATGTTCGACGTCGAACACGCCGCCACCTCCTTCATCGACGACGTCGACGATCCCTTCTTCCTGTGGATCCACTACATGGACACCCACACCCCATACGTCCCGGCGCCGCGGTACATCCGGGAAGTCTCGGACGGACTGCTCGGCACCCATCGGATGATCCACGCGCACACGCGAACCGGACTCGGATGGGACGTCGACGAGCGGACCCTCGAGGAGCTTCGAACCCTCTATCAGGCGGCGGTCCGCCAGGTCGACGCCAGCGTCGGCCGGGTACTCGACGCGCTCGCGGCGAACGGGGTCGCGGACGAGACCGCGGTCGTCCTCGCGGGCGACCACGGCGAGGAGTTCCAGGAGCACGGCCACCTCGCCCACTATCCGAAGCTCTACGACGAGCTGATACACGTTCCGCTCATCGTCGACGTCCCGGGATCCGACTCCCGGCGCGTCGAGGGCGGCGTCGGGCTCGATGCGATCCCCCCGACGGTGACGGACTTACTCGGCGCGAGCGCCGCGGAGGCGTGGACGGGAGAGAGCCTCCTCGAGAGCGCTCGCCGGGGCACGCCCCCGTCGGCGGACCCCGTGGTCTCCGTGACCGTTCGCGGCGAGGAGGTGACGACACAGCCGATCCCGCGAGAACCGGCCGACGGAGACCTCCTCGTGAGCGCCCGTGAGGGACCCTGGACCTACATCAGGAACCTCGAGGACGGAAGCGCGGAGCTGTATCACCGCCCAAGCGATCCGACCCAGCAGAGCGATCTCTCGACGGATCCGGACGCGGATGCCCGCGAGGTCATGGATCGCCTCGATCCACTCATCGAGGCACACGCGACGGCGATCCGCGAACCGGCCGACGGGAAACGCGGCGACCAGGCCGCCGTCGACGACGACCTGGAAACGCGCCTGGAGGCGCTCGGGTACCGATGATACGAGCGTTCCTCCGAAACCTCCACGAGGGTCCCTTCGCCCTGCAACTGCGGCGGTTCGTGATCGTGGGAACCATCGCGGCGGGCGTTCAGATGGCCCTCCTGTGGTTTCTCGTCGATTCCGTGTCCCTGAACTACCTCATCGGGGCGACGATCGCGATCGAGACCACGATCGTCTTCCAGTACGTGCTCAACAACGCCTGGACGTTCCAGGCGATACAGAACACGGGCACGATGGCGTACCTCTATGGCCTCCTGAAGACGAACCTCGTCCGGGGGAGCGCGATCCCCATCCAGCTGGGCGTGCTCTTCGCGCTCGTCGAGTGGCGAAGCGTTCCGTACCTCGCGGCCAACGCGGTCGCGATCGTGATAAGCGGGATCTACAGATACGTGCTCGATGCACGATGGACGTGGGGGTGATCCGGACGTGACGATCGAATCGATCCACGCGCTCGAGATGCTCCCGCCCGCCGCAGGACCGCTTCTCTCCGCGGACGGCGTCGGCGTCGCCCTCGCGGGCGGCCTCGAGGCGTTCGTCGAGTCGGCGACGGGCTGGCCGGGCATGGGGATCATCTTCGTCTACTCGTTTTTGATCGCCTTCGCGCTGCCGGGACCGAGCGAGATCGTGTTGGTCGCGCCGCTCGATCTCGGCTTGCCCACGTGGGCACACCTCGCCAGCATCATGCTCGTGAGCGCGCTCGGCAAGGCGGCCGGCAGCGTCTTCGCGTTCCACATCGGCCAGGAGGTCAAACAGTCGGGACCGATCGTCCGGTGGCTTCGGCGCTCGCGCTTTTCGATCCTCGAGTGGTCCGAAAAGCGGTCGGTACAGCTCGCCAGACAGTACGGGTACGGCGGGCTCGCGATCGCCCTGTCGGTTCCCTTCTTCCCCGATACGATCTCGATTTACGCCTTTGCCGTCCTCGAGGAGGACTACCCGAAGTTCGCGGCGGCAACGTTCCTGGGAAGCCTCGGTCGCCTGCTCGTCACGATCGGCCTGTTCGGCGGCGTCACCGCCGTCCTCTAGAACCGCCGGGTCTGTGCCGCACGTTCCGAGACCGCCTCGGCGTCCTCCGGCAACAACGCCACGACCAGGTAGTCGGCGAACTCCTCGAAGTACTCGACCACCCGCGCGATCCGGTCGGAGTCGATCGCCTCGAGCGAGTCGAGGAGCATGAACGGCAGCTGCTCGTAGACCTCGTGAACGAGGTACCCCGCCAGCGCGAATACGAGCCCGATCACTTCGCGCTCGCTCTCCGAGAGGTGATCGATGCTGTCGCGATAGGAGCTGCCGTCCTCGGCGACCCGAACGATCTGTAGATCGAACGCGCTCTTTTCGACCTTTCTGCGTCCCTCGCGCACCTCCCGGGTCTTCCGTTCGATCCACACCCGATCGATGTTGCCGTACTCGAGCGCCTCGAGAACCGACGCCATGTGCTCGTTGAACGACTCGACGGACTCGCGTTCGATCCGGTCGACCCGGGTCCGCAGCTCGGCCAACTCCTCCGTGATCTCCTCGCGGCGGTCGAGCAGCTCCTCGTGTTGTGCCGCAGCCTCCTCGCGTTCCTCGATTCCCTCTTTGACCCCCTCGAGATCCGACTCCAGGCGCTCGATCCGGAGATCCAGTTCGTTCGCCTCCCGGTGGAGTTCCAACACGTCGTCGTACTCGCCGCCGACGTTCTCCGTCTCCGACTCCAGATCCGCCACCGTCGCCTCCTGGTCCGCGATCGACTCCTCGAGTTCGGCGATCCGCTCCCGGGTCGACTCGATCTCCTCCTCGAGATCCTCGAGGCGTCGCCGAGTCCGTTCGCGTTCGCGTTCGGCGCGTTCGATCTCCGAGCGTCGCGAGGTGAGATCGTTGATCCGCTCCTGGAGGTCGCTGCGTTCGCTCAGCTTCTCGGTGCGAAGCTCGCGAAGCCGATCGACCGTCTCCTCGATCCGGTCGGCGTCGACGGTCGAGCCGCACGTCCAGCAGACGGTCTCGGTGCCGGCGTCGATCAGCCGTTCGGTCACCCGTTCCGTCCCGCCGTCGCCGGCGAGGTCAGCGTCGGAGAGCTCGAGTCCGTTGCCCTCGAGCATCTCCTCGTTGAAGCTGATGACGCTTCCGAGCTGGCTCAACGTCTCGTTGAGCGCGCGCTGGCGCTCGCGAAGCTCCTCGATGCGACCCGCCAGTCGTTCGGGGTCGTCGTCGTACTGTTCGCTCTCCTCGATCTGTTCGCGGAGTTCCTCGCGCTCCTGCCGTAGATCCTCGAGAGTCGTTCGTTCGGCCTCGAGTTCGAACTCGAGGTCCTCGAGCTCCGAACGGGCCTCGCGAAGCCGATCGAAGGCCTCCTCGATCTCGCGTTTCTGCGAGCGGCTCTCCTGGAGGCTGACGTCGGCGGCCTCGATCTCCTCGGCGACGCGCTCGCGTTCGGCGCGTGCCGCCTCCAGCTCCTCCTCCAGCTCCGTGCGGTCGGTCTCGAGGGAGGGAAGCTCGCCCTCGAGCTGTTCGTACTCCTCGATCTGGCCATCTATTCGTTGTTTCTCCCGCTCGAGGTCCGTGATCTCCGCCTCGATGTCCGCCGTGTCGACGGGACGCATGATGATCTCACGGAGGTCGTCCCCGCGTTCGACGGCGCGGCGTGCCTCGTTGTTCTCGAGGAGGAACGCGAAGAGATCGGCGATTTGGGGGTCCTCAAGGAACGGGTCGCCCCCGTAGATGGTCTCCGAGCCCTCGCGAGTGAGCGTTCGCGTGTAGGTCTCCTCGCCGATCGTGAGCTCGACTCGCCCCTCGTCGGCGTCGCCCTTTAGCGACGATCGCTCGCTTCCGAGTCCGGCCATTATCGCCTGGAGGAAGGACGTTCGGTTGGTCGCGTTGCGCCCCTCGAGGACCGTAACCCCCGGAGCCAACGTCAGTTCGTCCTCGTCGATCCCCCCGACGTTGCTCGCGTGTACTGACACGCGATCCGCAAACTGTTCCTGGTCGGTCATTGGTGGCGTAATGACCCCCGTATTGATAACTTTTGGTCTCTTCACGCGGTCGAGGCGGGGTGGATCACCCGGGCGGCCGAAGCGGTGTGGGGCCGCTCGGCGGGTCACACCTCGCAGCTATCCCTCGCAGATACACCCGCGATTACACCTCACAGTCACATCCCCCGTCGCGCAGGAGATCGCTCACGACGTGATCGGTACCACAATCGCCGCAGACGACGCGAACGTCGAGGAACACCTGATAGTCCCGGTCGGTGATGTGTCCGCCGGAGACGAGCGTCTCGATCGTCGACTCGGTCACGGCGGACGTCCGCCCCTGCAGGCGCTCGAGCGTCTCGATCTTCCGGTCGACGAGCCCCTCGGAGCGGTCGGGGAGTTCGGCCCCCCGGTAGTCCGTGAGATAGGTGTGGATCGCCTGGTGGGTGACGAAGTCGCCGAGCACGTCGTCGACGTCGACTCCGGCCCTCTCGAGCTCCCGGCGTTTGCGCATCTCGTCCGCACGGGAGACGTCGTCGTCGGTGAGGGTCGAATAGGCGCTTTCGACGTCCGCCTCGGCCACCGTCTCCCCGGCCGCACGGAGCGCCGCCTCGAGCACCGATCGGTTGAACTCGTCGGCCAGATCGCGGAGGCTCGTTCGCTCGCCGGCGACGCCCGTCCACGCCTCCTCGAGGTCCTCGCCGAGTCCGCCGAGGTCGTACTTCTCGATCACGCGTGCGACCTTGGTGTTGGGCCGCGAGGCGGTGGTCATATCCCCAGTTGCTTCCGGCGCGTTACAAGGATATCGGTGTAAATCCGATCGATCGAACGTGTAGATAACGCGCATACGGTTCCCGATACGAACGGCGAGGAGGCACGGATCGAACACGTTCGAACGACTTTTTCTCGGAGGGGTCGGTGATCCGCAACGTCGATGCGCGTTCGGAGTCGGACCGTCGGATCGCCGGACTGCGGCAGGGCAACAACGCTTTTGTACCCGTGGTGGGACCCGTCTACTGGAGCAACAGACACGAAATGACCGACATCGACGTACTCGTCCTTCGAAGCGGGACGCACGGACTGCCGGCGAGCGACTACGTGGCCGAACTCCGCGAACGGCTGCCGAACCACACGATCGAGCTGGCGCGAACTCCCCGCGAGGAGCGCGAACTGGCGGGGGAGGCACGGGTGATCTCCTCGGTACAGCTTCCGGACGAACTGCTGGAAAACGCCGAACAGCTCGAACTCTTCGCGGGAGTCGCGGCGGGGTACGACCACCTTCCGCTCGACCGGCTGGCCGAAGCCGGCGTCGCCGTGACGAACGCGTCCGGGATCCACGCGCCGAACATCGCGGAACAGGTGATGGCGTACGTCCTCGATTACACGCGCAACCTCCGAATCGGCCGCGAGCGGCAGGCGCGAAGCCATTGGGAGCACTTCCAGACGGGCGAGCTGAAGGGGAGTACCGTCACGATCGTCGGGTTGGGCGCGATCGGCACCGCGATCGCCGAACGGGTCTCGGCGTTCGACGTCGAGACGATCGGCGTCCGGTACTCGCCGGAGAAGGGCGGCCCCACCGACGAGGTGATCGGCTTCGAGGAGGAGGCTCTCCAGCGCGCCTACGCGCGGACGGACTACCTGATCATCGCCTCGCCCCTCACCGAGGCGACGCGCGGGCTGATCGACGCCGACGCCTTCGAGACGCTGCCGCCGAGCGCCTACCTCGTCAACATCGGCCGGGGACCGATCGTGGACACGGACGCGCTGGTCGATGCGCTTCGATCCAGCGAGATCGGCGGGGCCGGTCTCGACGTCACCGATCCGGAACCGCTGCCTCGCGACCACCCGCTTTGGAACTTCGAGGACGTGACGATCACGCCACACAACGCGGGCCACAGCCCGAAACACTGGTCGCGACTGGCCGACATCGTCGCCGAGAACGTCGAACACCTCGACCGCGGCGACGACTACGACGAGTTCCGAAACGTCGTTCGCCGTCCCGAGTGACGTTCCCACGAGGAGGGGGAACACATAGAGGTCCAACGACATTGGACAGAGGGCGTTTTTGACAACTGAATGGGAGACTGATCCGGAGTAATCGATCGATGATTACAGGAGTACACGTGTAATTATCTCCCCATATCGATTCGTTCGATCCGGTTCCACGTGGCGTTTCCGTCGTGTGAGCGACGATCGTCCAACCAGAATGGACGATAGCCATCGTCCAGCGGGGCGTTGGTCGCTCCGACCACCTCGGGCCCGGCTTTCGGACCGCCCTCCGAAGCCGGCCTCCCGATCGATTCCCGAAGCTGGCTCTGAGCCGACTCTGAACCGGGTCTAGCTCTGAACCGGGTCTAGTAATGTCGCGCGCGCAACTCGAGGACGTTCGCGACGTTTCGAAGCGCCGGCAGGATCTCCTCGCGAACCCGTTCGGGACCGAGTTCGTGTTTCGGTCCGGCGATCGAGACCGCGGCGTCGTCGATCCCGCCGTCGCCTTCGATCGGGACCGCGACCGATTTCACCCCGAGGGCTCGCTCCTCGTCCTCGATCGAGTAGCCGCGTTCCCGGATCGTCTCGAGCTCCTCGTGGAGCGTCTCCCGGTCGGTGATGGTTCGGTCGGTCGCGCGGGGGAGACCGCGGCGGTCCACGATCGACTCCACCTTCTCGGTGGACAGGGTGGCCAAGAGCGCCTTGCCGACCGCGGTCCAGTGCATTCGCGTGTACTCGCCGGTCGGCGCGTTGTTGAAGATGCTGCCGGCGGGTTCGGTTCGGAACAGCATGACGCGATAGCCGTCCTCCTCGACCCCGACCGTCGCGACGTGACCGGTCTCGCGGGCGAGTTCGGCCACCTCGTCCCTGGCGACCTGATAGATGTCGTCGCGATGGCGGACCTGCCCGCCGATCTCGAGAAACCGATACGAGAGGCGATACGTCCCCCCGTCGTTTCGAACGTAGCCGAGGTCCTCGAGCGTGGACAGGTGAACGTGGACGGTACTTTTCGGAACCTCCAGATGGGCGGCCAGCTCGCGGACCCCACACGCCTCCAACTCGAGGAGTCCGCGGATCACCGTGAAGCTCTTCGTGACCGCGTCGATCCGGTTCCGGCCGTCGTCCCGATCCTCGTTCGCCATCCTTGCTTCACCGTTCGACCGGAGACCGATATCGGTTGCGACGTGTCCACGTCGATTGGACGGCCGATCGCGTGGCCGTCGTCGAACGACGTCGCGGCCTACTCCTGGAGCGCCTGCTCGCGGAGCCCGCGCATGTAGCCGATCGCGAACAGCCGTCCCTTCGTGTGGTAGCCGGGGTTGGAGTTGTCCTCGCCGGCCATCGTCGGTACGTGGTCCGGTCGCATGACGACGTCGTCGTCGACGGCCTCCTCGTAGGCGCGCATCGCCGCGAGCATGTCGGTCGGTCCCTCGTCGTGCCACGTCTCGACGAAGTCGTCGGCGTCGCCCTCGACGTCACGGAAGTGGATGAAGTTGATCCGGTCGCCGAACCGGCGGATCGTCTCGGGGACGTCGACGCCCATCGCGGCGAAGTTGCCCTGACAGAACGTGACGCCGTTGTGCTCGCTCTCGTAGCAGTCGAGCACGCGCTGGTACGCCTCCGGGCTGTTGATGATGCGGGGGATCCCGCGGACGGATTCACGCGGCGGATCGTCGGGGTGGAGCCCGAGTTTGACTCCGGCCTCCTCCGCGACGGGGACGACCTCGTTGAGGAAGTACTCGATGGCCTCCCACAGCTCCTCACGCGAGACGTCGAAGGGCGCGTCCTGTTCGTCCGCATGCATGCGATCGTTCGTGTAGGCGGTCACGTAGGAGCCGCCGCGGGACTCGACGTGCGCCTCGGTCCGGGCCCACCGGATGCCGGCCATCCAGTCGTAACAGACGACGGGGATCCCGACGCGGCCGCAGTCGCGGAGGAACTGCTTGAACTCCTCGATGTCCTCGTCGCGTCCCTCACGTCCCAGGCGTACGCGCTGGGTGATGGGAACGCTCCCCTCGATCACCGAGACTTCGATCCCGGCCTCCTCGAACCAGTTGGTGAGGAGCAGGAGGTCGTCGTAGCTCCAGTCGGTCCTGTCGTCTCCGATCTCCAACGGGTGGATCACGGCCTTGGTTACGCCCATCTGTTTAGCGAGCTGCCATCGTTCGTCCGGGGTCGGCGGTAGGATGAGTGCTGGATCGACCATGCCTGCACTCATCGCAAGGCCCGATAAATACCTTGCGTATCACCCCAGTCGAGACGTCCAGATGTCGACGAAAGCCGGGTGAACGGATCGAGAACAGATCCGGTGGTAGATGGGGGCGCTCAGTAGGTGATATTAGCGCCCGTACTCTCGTCGAACAGATGGATCTTCTCTAGGTTTGCTGAAAGAGAAATCGACGAGTCCGGACTGACCGTACTCTCGGGGGACACCCGGGCGCTGAACTCCGTTTCGGAGTCCGTTGGCGGGGTCAACGTGAGGAACTTGTCGGAGCCCATCGGCTCGACGACCTTCACGGTCGCCTCAAGCGTACTGTTTTCGGTATACTCGTCCTCATCAAGAACCGATAAATCACTCAGATCTTCAGGACGAACGCCCAACGAGACGTTATCGAGAGAGCCGTCCCATTCGTCGAGGTCCGAACCGACGCTGTCGGGAAGTTCGAACTCGAAGAAGTCCCCGACCGCCTTGTATCCTCCGTCGGTCTCCTCGATAGTGACCTGCAGGAAGTTCATCGGCGGCTCTCCGATGAACCCGGCGACGAACCGGTTTACGGGGTTGTCATAGAGGTACTGCGGCGGACCGATCTGCTGGAGTTCTCCTTCGTTCAACACGACGACGCGGTCGCCAAGCGTCATGGCTTCCGCCTGGTCGTGTGTGACGTAGATCGTCGTTTTACCGACCCGCTTGTGGATCTCGTTCAGCTCCGTGCGCATCTGAACGCGAAGCTTTGCGTCCAGATTGGATAACGGCTCGTCCATCAAGAACACGGAGGGTTCTCGAACGATCGCTCGTCCGAGCGCGACACGTTGCTGTTGTCCCCCGGAGAGTTGTGACGGTTTTCTGTCGAGGAGATCGTCGATCTCCAGAAGTTCCGCCGCTTCGTCGACGCGTTCGTCGATCTCATCGTCCGGGTAGTTCCGGATTCGAAGCGGGAAGGACATGTTCTCCTTGACGGTCATGTGCGGGTACAGCGCGTAGTTCTGGAACACCATCGCGATGCCCCGTTCCCGCGGATCATAGCCGGTGACGTCCTCGTCCTCGATCATGATCCGGCCCTCCGTCGGGGTCTCGAGACCCGCTACCATTCGCAAGGAGGTGGTCTTTCCACATCCGGAGGGACCGACAAAGACGAGGAATTCACCGCGCCGAATGTCGATGTTGAGGTCGTTTACTGCAACGATCTCGCCCTCCTCATCGCTTCGGAAGACCTTTGTTACGCCCTCGATCTGGACGTTGATGTCCTCGTTTGCGTCGGCGGTGCCATCGCTCATATCCGGTTTCGCTGCCGGCGTTGATTCGGATTCGCTCATTTTCGTAGATTCGGTTTGGTCGCTCATTCTTTCAGTGCTCCGGCCGTCAGACCGCTGACGATGTATCGCTGGAAGAAGATCACCACGAGGATGGTCGGGATGATCGCGATGACGCTCGCCGCGGCCAGGGACGCCCACTGCACGGACACGTCACCGACGAACTGGTAGACGGCCACCGAGATCGGCATCGAGCTCAGGTCCGTCGTGATGATCAACGAGAAGAGGAACTCCCGCCATGAGTACAGGAACGTCAGGATCGAACACGCGGCGACGCCCGGCAACGCAAGCGGCAGCGCGATCTTTCGGAACGCCTGAAGCTGCGTACAGCCGTCGACGCGTGCCGATTCGTCGAGATCCTGTGGGATGGACATGAAGAAGTTCCGCATGATGTAGATCATCAACGGGAGCCAAAGGTAGATCTGCGCGATGATGATTCCCGGGAGGCTGTTCAATAGGCCGAGCCACGCCATGATCTGGTAGTACGGAACGATCAGGCCGATGGGCGGAAACAGACGAGAGAACAACACGCCGATGAACAGGATGTTGTCACCCCGGAACCGATACCTGCTGAAGGCATACCCAGCGGGCACCGCGAGGGTAATGACGACGACGGTCGTCGTCGAGGAGATGATCAAACTGTTCACGACCGCCCGCCAGTAACTCTCGCCGATGAGCACCTGGTAGTACGATGAGAGCGTCGGCTCCCGTGGAATGTAGTTGAGGTTGTACACCGCCTCGTTGGTCTTGAGGGAGGTGAGAACCTCCCAGAAGATCGGCACGATGACGGTGATGACCGCCAGGGCCAAAACGAGGTGGATGACCTTGGGGCTCTCCAGGACGTCCCAGAACCCCTGTCGTTTGTCGTAGCTGATCCGTTCGTAAGTTTCGTCAGTGGAGCTCATTGTCCCTCCATGTCTCCCATGACCTTGGTCACGTAGAAGGTCGCGACCACGAGCGTGATCGCGATGATGAACACGGCCACCGCCGAGGCGTAGCCGTAGTTGAAGTTGATCATCCCTTCACGGTAGATGTGGATGCTGAAGACCGTAGTCGACACGCCGGGACCACCTCTGGTCATGGGGAACACGACGGCGAACGCGCGGAACGCGAACATCCAGTTGATGAGCGCGACGATGGCGATGTACGGTCGCAGATACTGTACGGTGATCGCACGGAACGTCTGAAACGTCGTCGCACCGTCGACCTTGGCGGCGTCGTACATGTGCTCGGGGATCGACTGCAATCCCGCGAGCAACACGAGCATCGCGAAGGGCATTCGTGCCCACGCGTCGGTCAGGGTGACGGCAAGCATCGCGAACGTCGGCGTCGATAACCACGCGATGGGGAACTCGATGAGACCGAGGTCCATGAGAATCATGTTGAAGAACCCGAGTTCGTTGCCGGTAAACATCCACCGCCAGATGAGGGCGACGACGGCGAGCGGGATCGCCCACGAGAACATCAACACGGTTGCGTAGGCGTCACGGAGCCGCGAGTGGGCCACGTGGTTGATCGCCAACGCGATTATCAGACCGGATCCCAGACTGATCGCGAGGGAACCGAAGGAGTAGATGAGCGTGTTCAGGAAGTAGTCCCAGAACTCCGCGTTCTGGAACATGGTGACGAAGTTCTGTGCGCCAACGAATCGTTCAACCGCTCCGGGAAGTGTCAGATATAGAGATTGTTGGAAGAGATAGAAGACCGGATAGACGAAGATAGCAAAGATGGTCAAAATCGCGGGTCCCATCAACACCAACAGAATGTGGTCATTGGCGAACTGGGATACCCGATGGTGAAGGTTCTCGTATGTCGTTTCGGGTGCTTTTAATCCAGCCTCTGATTCGAGGGGCATATCAAATAAAATTCCAATCGGGGTGGTTTACTGACCGAGGACCGTGTCGATGTAGCTCTGTGCGGAATCGAGCGCTTCCTCGGGGGTCTTGGACCCGGAGATCGCCTGCTGGCACTCCTGGCTGATGTTCTGTTTGATGGAGCGCTGCTGCGGGAAGACCTCCGTCTTGTTGAGCTCGGCCTGTCGTCCGCGGATCTCCGGATACAGCGCGGCGTCAGTCTGGGCGGCCTCCTCGTAGACCGCGGTGTGCCACGACTGGTTGCCTTCGTCGACGAACTCCCACCACGCGGCCGGCTGTGAGATCCGAGCGTCGAGGTACACCATCGCCGCCAGTTTGGCAGCATCGGACGCATTGATGTTGATGCCGAGCCCGTTCGGCGAGGCGAGACCCGCACGGGTCGGGTTCGGCGCGTCCGAGCCACCCTCGGGAGTCAGCGTCGGCGTGTAGTCGTCGCCGAACTCCGCTTCGGCACCGGGAGTCAGGTCGCCGTAGACGGGCACCATCGCGAACTGTCCGGAGGTGAACCCGTCTGCGAGATCGCCCTGGCCGAAGTTGACCACGGACTCCGGAACCCACCCGTTGTCGAGCCACTCGACCATCTTGCCCAGGGCGTGATAACCCGGCTCGTCGTTGACCGTAACCGTGCCGTCGTCGTTGAGGAACTCGCCGCCAGCCTGGTAGTAGTGTTTGTTGAAGTCCCGCAACGTGTAGGTACGCGAGGCGCCGCGGTAGGCCCAAGCGTAGGCGCCCGTCCCCTCGAACGCCTGCATACACGTCTCGAGTTCGTCCCAGGACCATTCACCGTTCACGATGCTATCGATGACTGACTGATCGATGCCCTGATCCTCGAGCATGCCGACGTTGACGTGCACGAGGTCGCCTTCGAGGTAGACGGGACCGCCGTAGAGGCTGCCTTCGTACTGGAGCGTCTGTGCGGCGGGCTGAAGGGGATCCCACATCGAGTCGTCACCGAACAGCGGGTCGATCGCTTGAAGATGACCCGCCTGCGCGAACGACGACAGCGAGTCGGCCACGACGACCTGGAACGCCTCCGGCTCGGACTCGCCGGCCTGAAGGAACGCGGTCTCCCTCGGAATCGCCTGATCGACCGTGATCTCGAGAGGATTGATCGTGATACCGGTTCGATCCTCGAACATCCCGTGCGCGGCGACCGTCGCCGGGTCAAACTCGAGTGATCCGAAGTTGAGTATCTGGATCTCGTCGATATCGCCCGCCGCCGTGTCGTCCCACCCCTCGGGGGGCTGCCAGGGAGCGGATTGAACCGCTTGGGATTCCGCCCAGGCGCTGGAGTCAGCACGATTGCCTTCGTCGGGGATGGCCTGTCTCTGCTCGAGTGGCCACTCGTCAAGCGTCGTCGTACGGCGTGCCTCCCAGTTTTCGGAGAAGCCGATGCTTCGGGCCTGCTCCATGAAGCCGCCGGAGCCGCCGTTGCCACCGCCATTACCGCCGCCGTTGCCACCGCCATTACCGCCGCCGTTGCCACCGCCATTACCACTACAGCCGGCAAGTCCGATCGAACCGGCCGCAATGGTTGCTTTCAGTACGTCTCTGCGATCGATTCTGCCATCGTGTGGCATAATAGCACTTTCAAATTGGAATTATAAATAGGTTACTATACCATGGTATTATTAATTCATGATAATCAGGACCCGGGAAGGGTTTGATCCCTCACGCCTATCGCCTAGGTGGCCTCGCGGATCGAATTGCTGAAACCTATCGTCGCTAATCAGCGTAGTCGAAAGGATAATGCGACCTGTTTTCGTGTGCCAAAGTAATGCTCGGGCAACAACCAAGGGCCACGGAACGTTCTCGGATCGATGGAGATCCTGCTTCAAAAGCGTCGGTCCGACTCGGACGTGCAGGAGGCGACAGCTGATGCGCGCCGCCGAACTCGTCGACGCCGGTGACGTTCGACTCCGCGACGTGGACCGGCCGGAGCCGGCCTCCGACGAGGTGCTCGTCGAGATCACCGACGTCGGGATCTGTGGCTCGGACCTCCACTGGTACGAACACGGACGGATGGGCGATCGGATCGTCGAGGAGCCGCTCGTCCTCGGCCACGAGAGCGCCGGCCGGATCGCGGAGGTCGGATCCGACGTGGAGGGCTTCTCGTCCGGCGACCGAGTGGCGGTCGAACCCGGCGTCCCGTGTCGACGCTGTGAGTACTGTCGAACCGGCCGCTACAACCTCTGTCCCGACGTCTCGTTCATGGCGACGCCCGGAACCGACGGCGCCTTCCGGGAGTACGTCGCCTGGCCGGCCGACTTCGTCCACCCGCTTCCCGACTCGGTCTCCACCCGCGACGGGGCGCTCTGTGAGCCGATCAGCGTCGGGCTCCAGGCGGTCGACCGCGGCGAGGTCGACGTCGGCGACTCGGTACTCGTCGTCGGTGCCGGCCCCATCGGAACCCTGGCGATGGCGTGTGCGCGCGCGGCGGGCGCCAGCGAGATCGCGGTCACCGACATCGTGGATTCGAAGCTCGAGCGTGCGCGTTCGTTCGGCGCCGACCACGCGATCGACGGTCGTGCGGGCGACGTCGCAGAGCGCGTCCGCGATCATCTCGACGGCGGCGCGGACGTCGTCATCGAGGCCTCCGGCGCACGGCCGGCGGTCGAGACCGCGCTCGATTCGGTCGCACGCGACGGGATCGTCGTCCTCGTCGGGCTCGCCCCCGACGCCGAGGTACCGGTCTCGACGTACGATCTCGTTCGCGGACAGATCGACGTCCGCGGGAGCTACCGGTTCGCGAACCAATACGACGACGCGATCGCGCTGCTCGAGGACGGTCGGATCGACGTCGGCGCGCTCGTCGACTTCGCCGATCCGCTCTCGGAGATCGGGGAGGCGCTCGAACGCGCCAGCGATCCCGCGATCCTCAAAGGAATGGTGTCCGTCGGCGAGGAGTGACCCCGCCGCCCCGGAAACGTTTATGTACCATGGGTGAGCCCCGATCCACATGGTCATCCTCGCAGCGGTGAGCGAGTCCGAACAGTCGCGCGAGATCGCACTCGAGGCCGACGCGTTGGCGGCGGCCTTCGACGACGAGGTCCACCTGATCCACGTCACCGACGAGTCCGAGTACACGAGGACCGTCGAGCGCCAGTCGGAGTCACGACAGGAGGGCTCTGGGGACGTCGCCGAGGCCGCCGCGGCGGAGGCCGTCGAGGACTTCCTGGAGGAGCTCGACGCCGAGACGAAGGTCGTCTCGCGGATCGGAACGCCGGGCAAGAAGATCGTCGAGTACGCCGACGAGGTCGACGCGAGATACCTCGTGATCGGGGGACGGAGTCGATCGCCGGTCGGCAAGGCGCTCTTCGGGAGCGTCACGCAGTCCGTCCTGTTGAACACCGAACGGCCGGTCGTCACGATCACCGCGAGCGACTGATCGGGCCCAGCGAAACGGGACGGTGCGGCGGCGTCGATCCGCATACTGAAGCTTTATTTACGAGAGAACCCACCACCGACGTATGAGTGCCGTACAGCAGTTCCAACGATCGCTTTCGGAGCTTCCGGACACGGTTTCGACCGTGACGACGCCGGAGGAGTTCCCGGACGCGCTCGAGTCCGCGATCGATCAGCCGGCGGTCGGCGCCGAGCTTCCCTTCGAGTCCGTCTCGCTCGAAGGAGCCAACGTCACGCTCGATCCCTCGCCGGACCAGCTCCGGGAGGCCGAGACCGGCGTCTCCGGCTCGCGGCTCGGCATCGCCTCGCTTGGAACCGTCGCGATCGAGTCGCTGCCGGGCGGCGACGAGTTCGTCTCGCTGTACCCGTCGACACACGTCGCCGTCGTGTTCGAATCCGACATCAGAACCGACCTGAAGTCCGGGTTCGAGTGGCTCGACGAGGAGTTCGAGGACGGCAACCGCTCGTTCATCCTCGCGACCGGCCCGAGCGCGACCGGCGACATGGGGGCGCTCGTCCAGGGCGTCCACGGACCCGAACGAGTACACGTCATCATCATCCAGGACGATGAGTAACGCATCAGAGAAGCCGCACCTCGACGCGGACAGGATCCGGAGCCTGATGGAAAGCGAGGGCGACGGGATAAAGGAGAACACGAAACACCTCAACGCCCAGCGGTACGCCGCGATAGACGAGATGGGTCCCGACGTCCACGAACAGTACCGCAGGCAGGCCCGCGAGATCAAGGAGGACGCCATCGAACGCCTCCCGGAGCTCATCGAGGAGACGAAGGAGGCAGTCGAGGCCAACGGCGGCACCGTCTACGTCGCCGACGACGCCGAGGACGCCAACGCGTACATCTCCGAGGTGATGGACGAGAAGGACGCGGAGTCGGTCGTGAAGTCGAAGTCGATGACGACCGAGGAGATCGACATGAACGAGGCGCTCGAGGAGGCCGACGTCGAGACCTGGGAGACGGATCTCGGCGAGTTCGTCATCCAGGTGGCGGAGGAGGCGCCCTCACACATCGTCGGTCCCTCGCTGCACCGCTCCCGTGAGGACATCACCGAGCTGTTCAACCACGAGTTCGACGTCGAGGAGTCGCTCGATACGCCCGAGAAGCTCACCGCCTTCGCACGCGAGTACCTCGGCGAGCGCATCGACGCGGCAGACGTCGGGATCACGGGCGCGAACTACGTGATGGCCGAAAGCGGAACGATCGCGCTCGTGACGAACGAGGGGAACGCCCGCAAGTGCGCCGCCATCCCGGACACCCACGTCGCGGTCGCCGGCATCGAGAAGATCATCCCGAGCATTCGCGAGCTGCACCCCTTCGCCGAGCTCATCTCGCGGTCGGCGACCGGCCAGGAGATCCCCCAGTACCTCTCCATCCTGTCGCCCCCGGTCGATACGCCGACCATCGACTTCGAGAACCACGACGTGGAAGGGTTCGGCGGCGACGACGCCGACCGGGAGTTCCACCTCGTGCTCATCGACAACGGCCGCACGGAGATGCGCGCGGACGACGAGCTTCGCGAGACGCTCTACTGCATCCGGTGTGGCGCGTGTGCGAACTCCTGTGCGAACTTCCAGTCGGTCGGCGGCCACGCCTTCGGGGGGGAGACCTACACCGGCGGGATCGCGACGGGCTGGGAGGCCGGCGTCGAGGGGCTCGACGTCGCCGAGGAGTTCAACGACCTCTGTACCGGGTGTTCGCGCTGTGTGAACGCCTGCCCCGTGAAGATCGACATCCCGTGGATCAACACGGTGGTCCGCGACCGGATCAACCGCGGCAAGGATCCCGGCTTCGACGACCTCCTCGTCGACGGGTTGATCCCCGACGAGGAGGAGAGCGGCACGCCGCTTCGCAAGCGCTTCTTCGGCAACTTCGAGACGGCCGCGAAGCTCGGCAGCGCCACCGCGCCGATCTCGAACGCGATCGCCGGCTCCAGTCCCGCCCGCTCGATCATGGAGTCGGTGATCGGCGTCGATCGCCGCCGCGAGCTTCCCTCCTTCGAGCGAACCACGCTTCGAAAGTGGGCGAGCGCCCGCGAGTCCCCCGTCGAGAACCCCACGCGCCGGGTCGTGTTGTACCCGGACGTCTACACGAACCACGTCCAGACCGAACGCGGGAAGGCCGCGGTTCGCGTCCTCGAGGCGCTCGGCTGTTCGGTCGAGATCCCGGACGTCGGCGGCTCCGGCCGCGCGCCGCTTTCACAGGGCATGATCGCGACCGCGACCGGAAAGGCCGAGGACGTCACGGAGACGCTTTTGCCCTACGTCGAGGACGACTACGACGTGGTCGTCGTCGAGCCGAGCGACATCGCGATGTTCCGCCGCGAGTACGAGCGGCTCGTTCCGGAGGCCGACCAACGGGCCCTCTCGGAGGGGAGCTACGAGATCCTGGAGTACGTCTACGGCCTCCTCGAGAACGGCGCCGAGCCGGAGAGCCTCTCGAGCGGCGACGGCGAGGAGGTGGCCTACCACAGCCACTGCCAGCAGCGGACCCTCGGGCTCGAGACCTACACCGAGACGGTCCTCGATCGGCTCGGCTACGACGTCGTCACCTCGGACGTCGAGTGTTGTGGAATGGCCGGAAGCTTCGGCTACAAGGACGAGTACTACGAGTTGAGCATGGACGTCGGCGAGACGCTCGCCGAGCAGTTCTCCACGGACGAGACCCGCGATCGCACCGTGGTCGCGAGCGGGACCTCCTGTATGGAACAGCTCGACTCGCTGCTCTCGCGCGGGAACCGGCACCCGGTCGAGCTGCTGGATCCGACACGCACCGAGTAGCGACGATCGCCGGCCTCGGGGGATCGACGACGATCCCCACCGGTTCTTACCGCGTCTCCTTCTTCACCACTTCTCCGTCCTCACCACTTCTCCGTCCTCACCGATCCTCGCCGACGTCGCCGGTTCCGGCCGCCGAAACGCCTTCGCCGGCTCGCTCGTCATCCCCCTTCGCGTCGAGCCGGCCGATCTCCCGAGCGAGCCGGTCGAACTCGAACGATCCCGCCGACAGCCGGGCGAACGCGAGCGTCGCGAGTCCGGAGACGGCGAACGCGCCGGCGAAGGCGGTCAGGTACAGCCCGTCGGGTGCCGGAAGCAGCGCGTCGAGGATCGGCACGGCTCGCAACGTCTCCCCGATCCCGAGCGGGAACGGGAAGTAGGCGGCGCCGACCGCGAGTCCGGCGACGGCGCTCGCCAGCGCGCCCCGCCCGCCGAGCGATCGCGAGTAGAGCCCGGCGACGAGCGGGATCGCGACCGCGGCACCGAGGAGGTCCGCGAACAGGAAGAGTTCGAGGACGCTTCGCGCCTCGAGGCTCACGAGGACGGCCGCGGCCGCGACGGCGACCGTGAGCCCCCGTGCGCCGAGACGGAGGGTCCGATCGTCGGGGTCATCGAGCAGCCGCGGCAGGTCGGCCGTGACCACGCTCGCCAGCGCGTTGAACAGGCTGTCGATGGAGCTCATCACGAGCAGCAACGCGAGCAGCACGACCGCCAGCAGGACCGGCTCGGGGACGGCGCTCTCGAGCAGGGTGAAGAAGGCGATCGCGGGGTTCTCCACGGCGACGTTGCCGACCGCCACCACGCCGAGCAGGGCGGCGACGGCGACGATGAGACCGTTCACGAGCGTCGCGTTCCGGAAGCTCCGGGTGACGGTCGCCGAGTCCTCGGCGGCGTAGATGCGCTGCCACCACGTCTGGTTGAGCAGCTCGGCACCGAGGACGGCGAGCGCGATCGCGATTCCGAACCGGAGTCCGGCCGGGGCGGTCGGATCCAGCAGGGCGGGGTCCGCGGCGGCGATCCCCTCGTGGACCGCGGCGGGACCGCCGAGCGCGAGGACCGACCCGACGACGGTGATCGCGAGAAGCGGGAGGACGACGACCGCCTGGATCGTGTCCGTGAAGATGCTCGCGCGCAGCCCGCCGTAGCCGGTGTAGATCAATACGAACCCGCCGACGAGGACTGCCGTCTGCCACTGGGGCACGCCGGCGACGAACGAGAGCGCGAGCGAGATGCCGGTCAGCTCGGCGGCCACGAAGACGAACATGTAGGCGACGCTGACGACCAGGACGAACGCGTACATCGCCTCCCCGTAGCGGACGTAGGCGTACTCGGTGAGCGAGTGGCCCTCCGGGATCGCCTCCCGGATCCGCGGACCGATCGTGGCGTAGACCGCCATCGGCAGCGCCTCGCCCACGCCGTAGCCGATCACGGCGGCGATCCCGAAGGCGGCCCCGGCCTCCGGCGCCGAAAGCAGGATCCACACGCCCATCACCGAGGCGACGAGGGTCGCGGTCGTCCGCCCCTCGCCGGCCGAATCACGGGCCGAGATGAGGTCCTCGACTGAGTCGACGTGCCCCCTGGAGGCCCGTATTCCGAGCAGCGTGAAGACGACGAGCGTCGCGACCGTGAGACCGAGCGCGGTCGCGGTCGTCACCATCAGTTCTCACCTCCCGAATCGGCGAGGGGGCCGCCCGGCGCCGTTCGACGTCCGTCCGGCGCCTCGAACGCCGCCTCGAAGAACGCGGCCTCGAGTTCGACGGTCCTGGAGAACAGGCGATCGAGGCGGCGGCGACGACGGGGCGAGACCGCGGCGCCGTGGCGATCGAGTTCGGAACGGAGCCACTCGACGAACGACTCGAACTCGGGGTTCGCGTGGAGGTCGACCCACTCCGCGAGGTAGAATCGGTCGGGCGTCGATCCCGACTCCCCGTCCGCGACCGACCGCGCCCACTCGAGGTAGATCCACTCCGCGGGAACCAACACGGCGAGCGTCTCCGCGTACCCGCCCTCCCGACCGGCGCGCTCGAGGAGGTCCTCGAGAGCCAGCGTCGTCGGCGCGTGCGTCGGATCGCGGACGTCCGATTCGGGGACCGAAAGCGCCTCGAAGGAGCGCTCGAAGTAGTCGTTCTCCTCGTCGGTGAGCACGCCGAGGAACCCCACGAGCCGCGATCGAGCCGCCATCGTCGGCGCCGTCGCGACCGCGTGTCCGAAGGTGCCGACGAGCGTGTCGAGGAAGGCGTAGTCCTGCACCAGGTAGCGTCGAAAGACCTCGTCGTCGAGCTCACCGGCGCCGAGCTCCCGGACGAACCGGTTGTCGACCGCCGCGCTCCAGCCGGGCTCGGCGCGGTCCCGGAGCCACTCCGTGACCCTCGCGTCGGACCGATCGGCGGCGTACGCCTCGAAGGAGCCGTCGGAGGGGCTCAAAGCGACCACCCCTCGCGCCGCCAGGCGGCGTCCCAGAACCGGTACTCGTAGCGCGCGGAGGTGTGAAACAGCTCGCGATAGCGGTCCCGGTCGGACTCGCTCGCGTCGGCCGCCACCTCGTCCATCAACTCGAGACACCAGTCGGTCAGTTCGGTGAACTCCTCGCCGGCGTACGTCCGGATCCACTCGGCGTAGCGGTCGTCCGCGGGCATCCCGTCCTCGGCGAGACGGGTTCCGGTCTCGTTGAACCCCCACATGCACGGGAGGAGGGCGGCGACCAGATCCCCGAACGTCCCCGTGGCCGCAACCCGGACGAGGAAGTCCGTGTATCCGCGGGTCGTCGGCGAGGGGTCGGTCGCCTCCAGATCCGCCGGCGAGAGGTCGAACTCGGCGGCGTAGGCGCGATGGAGGTCCATCTCGGTGTTGATCGTCGACTCGAGCAGCTCGGCGAAGGTGCCCATTCGATCCAGGTCGGGCGCCTTCGCGGCGCCGTGGGAGAACACGCGCGCGTACTCGATCAGATAGTAATAATCCTGTCGCACCCAGTACCGGAACGGCTCCTCCTCGAGCGTTCCCGCGCCCAGCGCCTCGACCATCGGATGATCGAGGATCGCCTCCCAGATCGGGTCGGCGATCGGCTCCAGGTCGGTCGTAAAGCCCATGGGCGAGGGTCGGCGTTCCGCCGTTATATAAGTTGGTAATACCATCCGATGATTCCACTCGTTCCGATCCGGGGCAGTTTTGGGGCCGTCGCCGCTATCGGGGGGCATGTATAACGCCGCGATCGTGGCGGACGACCTCACGGGCGCGATGGACACCGCCCACGGGTTCGCGGCCCGTGGCCATCGAACGGCGGTCCTCGCGTTGCCGGGGGACGTCGAGGGGTCGCTGGAGTCGGACGCGTCGGTCGTCGGGACCAACACGGACAGCCGATACGTCGACCGGGAGACGGCCGTCGAGGCGGTAAAGGAGGCCGTCCGGCGCGTTCCCGCGGAGGTCGTCTTCAAGAAGATCGACTCGACGCTTCGGGGCAACGTCGCCGCGGAGATCGACGCCGCCCTCACGGAAGCGGGCAGCGACCTCGCCGTCGTCGCGCCGGCGTTTCCGGGCGGCGGCCGGACCACCGAGGACGGGGTCCACCTGGTTGACGGAACGCCGGTGGCCGATACCGAATACGGCGCCGACGAGGGCGGCCCGACCGACTCGTCGATCCCCGTCCTCCTTTCCAGCCTCGATCGGCGGGTGGTGACGGTCGAGCTGGCGGTCGTCGAGGAGGGCGTCGACGCGGTTCGATCCGCGCTTCGAGAAGCGGTCGAGGGGGCGAACGAATCGTCCGAAACCGGACCCGGGGACGCCGACCGCGCGCACGGAGCCGTCGACCGCGCGCCGATCGTCGTCGCCGACGCGCGCACGGACGGGGATCTCGCCACCATCGCGGAGGCGGCGGCCGATCTCGATACGCTCTACGTGGGGAGCAACGGGCTGGCCGACCACGTGAGGGTCCCGGAATCGGGTCCGGCCTCGGACACGGTAGATACGGAGCCGACGGACGCACGGAGGTCGGGCGAGGAGCCGACGGACGAGGATGCGGCGAACGCGCGGGCCTCCAAGGATGCGGGCGCCCCGCTCGGAGTGATCGGGAGCATCAACTCCGCGACGCTCACGCAGCTGTCGAAGGTCCCGTCGGACGCGGTCTTCGAACTCGATCCCGTCGCGACCGTGACCGGAGAGGGAAACGACGGGACCGTTTCCGGGGCGCTCGCTCGGCTTCGCGCCGGCGAGAGCGCGGTGGTCACCGCCGCGGTCGATCGGGACGCGGTCGATCGGACCGTCGCGGCCGGCGCGGAACGCGGGCTCGACGGGAGCGAGGTGAGGCGTCGAGTCGCGGCGGAACTCGGCGAGACCGCGAGGCGGATTACGGCCGAGGAGCCCCCCTCCGGGGTGTTCCTCACCGGCGGCGACATAGCCGTCGCGGTTCTCCGGGCGCTCGACGCGACGACGATCCGGCTCACGGGACGGGCCGTCGAGGCCGGGATCCCGATCGGTCGCCTCTCCGACGGAGTCGCGGCCGGAACGCCCGTGGTGACCAAGGCGGGCGGATTCGGCGGCGAAGCAACGATAGTTAACTGTCTGAACGCGTTAGACTCCAGCGATGAGTGAACGACACCCGATCGTCGGGATCACGATGGGCGATCCGGGCGGAATCGGCCCGGAAGTGATAGCGAAGGCCTACGGAGGGCTTCTCGAGCGATCGCGACCGATCGTCATCGGCGACGCTGACGTGATCGAGGCGGCCATCGAGGTCTGTGATCTCGATCTCTCGGTCGAACGCGTCGACGACGTCGCGGACGCGAGCTTCGCGGACGACCGGATTCCCGTCCTCGATCTGGACAACGTCGCGGAGATCGTCCGCGGCGAGGTCAAAGAGGAGCACGGCGTCGCGAGCCTCGAGTACATCGAGCGCGCGATCGAGCTCGCGAAGGCCGGATCCATCGACGCGATCACGACCGCGCCGATCAACAAACAGGCGACGAAGCTCGCCGGGAGCGACTACGCGGGCCACACCGGGATGCTCGCCGACCACACGAACACCGAGAACTACTCGATGATGCTCGTCGAGGACGAGCTGCGCGTCACCCACGTCTCGACGCACGTCCCGCTGCGTGAGGCCTGCGACCTCGTCACCGAGGAGAACGTCCTGTCCGTCATCCGGCTCACCGACGAGGCGCTCTCGGATCTCGGCATCGAGTCGCCGTCGATCGCCGTTGCGGGGTTGAACCCCCACGCGAGCGACGGCGGACTCCTCGGGAACGAGGACGGCGAGGAGATCGAACCCGCGGTCCAGCAGGCCCGATCCGAGGGGATCGACGTCGAGGGGCCCGAATCCCCCGATACGATCTACGTCAGGGCCGCCCGCGGGGAGTTCGACTGCGTGGTCTCGATGTATCACGACGAGGGACACATCCCGATCAAGATGCTCGGGTTCGCCGGGGGCGACGCCGTCTCCGGGGTCAACGTGACGATCGGCCTGCCGATCATCCGGACGAGCGTCGACCACGGCACGGCCTTCGACATCGCCGGCGAGGGGATCGCCTCCGAGCGGAGCCTGATCGACGCGGTCGACGTCGCGGTCGACATGGCGAGTTCGGGAAGGTCGAAACGATGAGCGAGATTCCCCTCGAGGTTCCGGACGCGGAGCGGCTCGCCTCGGCCAACGACGCGACGATCGAGGAGTTCCCGCGATTCGCTCCCGTCGAGGTCGACTGGGAGGTGGAGACGATCGAGGACGTCGACGCCGCCGGCCGGGAGGCGGTCGACGACCTGCCGGCCCTCGACGATCTGGCGGCCGGCGCGGAGATCGCCGTGACCGCCGGGAGCCGCGGCATCCACGACTTCCCGGAGATGATCCGCGGCGTCATCGACGAGCTGCAGGCGCGCGGCTACGAGCCGTTCGTCTTCCCCTCGATGGGGAGCCACGGCGGCGCGACCGCCGAGGGGCAGCGCGAGGTGCTCGCCGACCTCGACATGTCCGAGGAGTCGCTCGGCTGTGAGATACGCGCGACGATGGACGTAGAGCGGGTGGGCGAGCGGGACGGCAGTCCGGTCTACGCCGACGCCAACGCCGTCGCCGCCGACGCGATCCTGATCGCGAACCGGGTGAAGCCGCACACGGACTTCTCCGCGGGGATCGAGTCCGGGCTGTGTAAGATGTCCGTGATCGGCATGGGCAAACACCGCGGCGCGGAGATGATGCACAACGCGGCGCTCGCCGGCGACATGGGCGAGGAGATCCGCGAGCGCGCGCGGATCCTCATCGAGGAGCTGCCGATCCTCGGCGGGGTCGCGCTGATCGAGAACGCCCGCGACCGGGCCGCCCACGTCGAGGGCGTTCCCGCCGAGTCGATCCTCGATCGCGAGCCGGAGCTGCTCGAGCGGGCCTACGAGGAGCTGCCGACGCTGCCGGTCGACGATCTCGACCTCCTCGTCGTCGACGAGAGCGGAAAGGAGGTGAGCGGGACCGGCCTCGACACCAACGTCATCGGCCGGCTGCGGTTCCGCGGCGAGGCGGAGCCCGACACGCCGGATTACACCCGCATCTACGTGCGCTCGCTTACGGGGCCCTCACACGGAAACGGTCTCGGAATGGGGCTCGCCGATCTGATCCACGAGGACTTCGTCGCGGATCTGGATCTCGGGGACACCTACCTCAACGTCGCGACGAGCGGGGAGACGTCCCGGGCGAACATCCCGCTCATCGTTCCCGAGGACGCGAGCGCGTTCCAGCTCGCGCCCTCGATCACCGGCACGCCGGACCCGAGCGAGCTTCGGATCGCCCGGATCCCGAACACGATGGAGCCCGGCACGCTCGTCGTCTCCGAGCCCGTCGTCCCCGAGCTCCAGTCGATGGAGAACGTCACCGTCGGCGAACTGGCGCCGCTCGCCTTCGAGGACGGCGAGCTTCCCGAGGACCCCTACGGCGTCTAGGTGAGGGTTCGGTCGCCTTCGATCGGCGGTGTCCCTCACGAAGCGGAACGAATGCGGGGAGAGGAACGTGGGCGGCGGGAGTTGACCGTTGGAGGCGGCCATTCACGGCCGGTTCAAAGCGCGAGCGAATCGTGAATCGAGCGCGATCCGAACACGGTCCGATTCCGATCCGGACGCGATCGGCGTGTCGTTCGATCAGGCGAGCGGCAGGACGGTCGACATGATGAAGACCATCGCGAGACCGCTTATCGACATGATCGTCGCGACCGCGCCGTAGCTTTTGAACGTCTCCATCGTGTTGATGCCCGCGGTCTCCTTGATGATCCAGAAGCCGCTGTCGTTGAACCACGGGGCGATCATGCCGCCGAAGCCGACCGCCATCATCAGGTAGACCGGATTCACGGAGAGGCCGCCCGCGAGCGGCGCCATGATCGAGGCGCCGGTCAGGATCGCGACCGTTCCGGATCCCTGTGCGACGCGGATGATCGCGGCGATCAGCCAGCCGGTGAACAGCAGGCCGAGGCCGATCTCCTCGAGGCCGCCCGCGATGTACTCGCCGACGCCGGCCGTCGCGAGCATCGCACCGAAGGTGCCACCGGCCGCGGTGATCGCGATGATGTTGCCGCCGGATTTGATCGCCTCGGTCAGCTCCGAGTTGAACAGATCGACGTCGCCGTCCATCTCGAAGCGGTAGAAGGTGTACGCCGACACCAGCGCGGCCGCGGTCAACGCGAAGTTCGGGTCACCGAGGAACGTCGTCGCCGTGACGATCGAACCGCCCTCGTAGAGCGTGCCCGCGATCGTGCTCGAGGCGATGAGGACGACCGGAAGCAGAATCGGAAGCAGCGACTCAACGAGGCCGGGGAGCTCCGAGAGGTCCGCCTCGGCCTTGTCGCGCAGGCTGTCGGCGGTGGCGCCCATCGCCTCGCGCAGCGGGAAGTCCTCACGGCTGTGGAGGAACCGTCCGTAGACGATGCCCGCAAGCAGCGAGGAGGGGAGCGCGAGCGTCGCGCCCACCAGGATCGCGATGCCGAGATCCACGCCGAGCTCGTCGGCCATCGCGAGCGGACCCGGCGTCGGCGGCACGAGCATGTGCGTCGAGAGCGCGCCGGCCGCCAGCACAGAGATGTACAGCGAGAGCTTCACGCCCGTCCGCGCCTTCATCGATCGGCCGAGCGGGGCGAGCAGGTAGAACACGTTGTCGAAGAACACCGGGATCGAAAGCAGGTAGCTGCTTCCGAGCAGGGCGAACTCCGAGTTCTTCTCGCCCGTGATCGACAGGAACGCGCGGACGATGCGTTCCGCGGCGCCGCTGTCCATCAGGGTCTTCCCGATGATGGCCGCCATCAGGATCGGAATCCCGATGGCCACCATGACGTCGCCGAAGGATCCCGCGATCTCGGAGGGTACGTCCCCGATCGGTATCTGATCGGTGAAGATCCCGATCGCCATCGACGCGATGACGAGCCCGAGGAACGCGGGTAGTTTGAGCCACACGAGCAACAGTACGACCGCCGCAACCCCGATTACGAACGGTACGATCGGGTTTGAGAACACCATGCAATCCCCGTTCCTTGCTCGCGTGTATTAATTATTACCAATCTGCTCCGAGAATTAACCAACATCCACACTTCGAGCGGGTCGGTCGGGATTCGACTCGATCGTTCGATCGACCGAGTCGCGATTCCGACCCGTCGGGCGCCGCACTCCCGACCTATCGGCCCTTTCAGAAGCTATTTACCGACGTCCTCCGGATCCCGGATGATGCCGTACCATCGCGGGAACGAACTCGCCGACGTCTACGCGAACGCACGGTCGAACGGCCACGGGTTCGTCGCCAGCAACGTGACCCACCCCGACATCGCCGCCGGCCTCGTCCGCGGCGCCGAGGCGGTGGAGTCGGACCTCGTCGCCCAGATCAAACGCGACACCGCCGAGTACCTCGGCGCGGGCGACGTCGCGGCCGGCCTCGAGATCCTCACGACCCAGCTCCGCTCGATCGCCGACGACGGGGGCGTGGGCGTCTTCTGTAACGTCGACCACGTCTCGGCCGACGACGACGAGCTGCTGTCGGCGGCCATCGAGTCCGGGAACCCCTCCTCCGTGATGGTCGACGCCTCCGATCGGCCCTTCGAGGAAAACGTCGAACGGACCGCGGCGGTCGTCGACCGGATCGAGGACCGTGGCGCGGACCTCCTCGTCGAGGCGGAGCTCGGGACGATCGCCGGCACCGAAAGCGGAGAGACGACGACGGAGGCGTTCTACACCGACCCCGAGGAAGCCGTCGAGTTCGTCGAGCGGACCGGCTGTGACCTGCTCGCGGTCTCGATCGGCACCGAACACGGGGTCTCGAAGGGACGCGACCTCGACCTCCGCGTCGATCTGGCCGCCGAGATCGACGAGGCGCTTCGCGCGAACGGCCACGAGATCCCCCTCGTGGTCCACGGCTCCTCGGGACTCTCCGCCGACCAGGTCTCGGCGCTCATGGAGACCGGCGTCTGCAAGCTCAACACGAACACGCGCTATCAGTACGAGTACGCCAGGACCGCCTGCGAGTTCTACCACGACCACGCCGACGCCATCCTCCCGCCGGAGGGGGTCGAGGACGACCGCGAGACGTTCTTTTCGGGGGCGGAGTGGTCGCCGAACAAGGCCGAGTTCAACCCGCAGGTCGTCGGCGAGGAGATCCGCGACCGGATCGCCGAGGTCTACGGCGATCTCGCGACCGTCTCGGGCAGCGCCGGGGAGAGCCGATATGTGTAGGATCGACGGCGCGCGCGACCGGATCGGGGTTCACGAACGATGAGCGACTACCTGCTCGGACTCGACGCCGGGTTGACCCGCACCAAGGCCGTGATCTTCACTCCCGACGGCGAGGTCGTCGCGCAGTCGGGCCGGGACACGCCCGAGGACCGGCCCGATCCGGACCGCCGCGAGGTGGACCCCGAGGCCCTCTTCGAGGCATCCGCGGCGACGATCCGTGAGACGCTGGCCGACGGCGACGTCGCCGCCGAGGACGTCGCCGCACTCGGCGTCTCCGCGCACGGACACGGACTCTACACGCTCGACGCCGACGGCGACCCGGCTCGTCCGGGGATCAAATCGACCGACAGCCGCGCGACCGACCTTCTCGAGGAGTGGGAGTCGAACGGCACCGCGGATCGGATCCGCGAGCGGCTGGGCTACGCGCCGTTCGCCGGCGATCCGATCAGCCTGCTCGCGTGGCTCGAGCGTCACGAGCCCGACGCCTACGACCGGATCGACCGGGTGCTGTTCTGCAAGGACTACATCAAGTACCGCCTGACCGACCGCGTCCGGACCGACGAGATGGAGGCGAGCGTCTTCGAGAACCCGCGAACGAACGAGTACGACCGGGAGGCGCTCGAGTCCGCCGGGATCGGTTCGTGTCTCGACGCGCTCCCGGCGGTCACGCGGAGCTTCGAGTCGTGTGGAACCGTCACCGCCGCGGCCGCCGAGGCCACCGGCCTCGCCGAGGGGACGCCGGTGGCCTCCGGGCTCCACGACGTCGGCGCGACCGCGCTCGGGACGGGCGCCTACGGCGCGGGGCAGGGGGTACTCATCGTCGGAACGTGGGGCCAAAGCATCGTCGTCCTCGACGGCGAGACGGAAGGCGGGAGCGCCCCCGACGCCCCCGACGATCCGGACGCGGCAGGGGGCACGGACGGGCCGGCCCCAGGGCTCACCAGACGCTACCTCGACGGCAAGCGGCTCCGGTACAAGGGCAACCGCTCGGCCGCGGCCTGTCTCGACTGGTTCGTCGAGGAGGTCGGCCGCGACTGGCACGACCGGGCGGACGAGGAGGGCGTGAGCCGGTACGCCGTCTACGATCAAGTCGTCGAGTCCGTGCCCCCGGGCGCGGACGGGGTCCTGTTCCACCCGTACCTCGACGGGTCGACGGACGCACCGACCGACCGGGGCGGCTTCTACGGGCTCACCACGGACCACACCAAGGCGGACATGCTCCGGGCGGTCTACGAGGGCGTGGCGATCTCCCAGGCGGCACGGCTCGCCGAGCTGGAGCCCGCGGACGGTCTCGACGACGTTCGGCTGGCCGGCGGCGGCGCGCGAAGCGAGGTCTGGAGCGACGTCTTCGCCGCGGCGCTCGACCGCGAGGCGATCGTTCCGGCCGGCGGCGAGGCGGGCGCCCGGGGCGCGGCCATCTGTGCCGGGATCGCCGCCGGGATCCATCCCGACCACCGGACGGCCACGGAGCGGATGGTTCGGATCGACCGCACGCACGAACCGGACCCCGAGGCGGCGGCGGTCTACCGCGACCGACGCGACACCTTCGAGTCCGCGCTGGAGGCCATACGGCCGATATGGAAACGCCTAAGCGACGGCGACCGGGCATGATACGTGATGAGCGAACCCCGATGTCTGCTGTGTGGTGACCCACAACAGCCGAGCGAGTACATGTACGAGTCGGCGAGCGCCCTCGAGGACCACGGCGTGACGGTCGACCGGATGGAGTGGAACGGCGACCTCGACGCCGCGGCCTTCCGCGACGTGACGATGGACATGGAGGAGCGCGGGCCGAACGACTACGACGCGAGCGACATCGTCGAGAACGTGGGCGACGCGACGATGCTCGTCGTCCACAAGGCGCCCGTCTCGCGGGCCGTCCTCGAGGCCGGCGAGGACCTCGAGGTCGTCGCGGCCGCCCGCGGCGGCGTCGAGAACGTGGACTTGGAGGCGGCCGAGGACCACGACGTCACCGTCCTGCACGCGCCCGGCCGCAACTCGAACGCGGTCTCCGATTACGCCGTCTCCTTCGGGCTCGCCGCCCACCGTCGGATCCCCGAGTTCGTCGCGACGACCGGCGACGGCGAGTGGAACCTGGAGTTCGACCCCGCCGGGCTCCCCCGCGACGTCGAACACCTCACCGTCGGCATCGTCGGGTTCGGCAACATCGGCCGCAAGGTGGCGAGCCGCTGGAACGGCTTCGACCCCGAGGTCATCGCCTACGACCCTTACGTCGACGACGACGAGATGCGTGAACACGGGGCCCGCTCCGTGTCGCTCGAGGAGCTGCTGGCCGAATCGGACGTCGTGACGCTTCACGTCCGGCTGACCGACGAGACGAAACACATGATCGACGCCGAGGCGTTCGATCGGATGGGCGAGGACGCGCTCCTCGTGAACACCGCCCGCGGCGGGCTCGTGGATACGGACGCGCTCGTCGAGGCGCTTCGATCGGAATCGATCGGCGCCGCCGCCCTCGACGTCTTCGAGGAGGAGCCGCTTCCGGAGGGTCACCCCCTGTTGTCGCTCCCGAACGTCCTGCTTTCGCCACACACCGCCGGATCGACACGCGACGCCGTGCTCAACGGCTCGCGGATCGTCACCGAGGACCTGCTTGCGATCCTCGAGGGCGAGGAGCCGACGAACCGAGTCGTCTGAGCGCGCTGCCGGCGTCGTCCTCTCTTCGATCTCGGTTCGGTGGAGCGGTCCGATCGTCGCCGAAGACGCCGATCACGGACGAAACACCCACCCCTCGGCGAGGCGTTCAGCCGTGTACCCGAGCGCGTCGAACCGCTCGCGGAGCCAGCCCACCCGGTAGTCGGTTCCCCCCGCGTCGACGACGTGGGGCTCGAAGTAGACCGTCGGGCGGTGATCCTCGATCGTCCGTTCCGCGCCCGCGATCGCCTCACGTCCGAACCCCTCGACGTCGATCTTGAGGTGATCCGGCGGGGGCGCGTCGACGTCGTCGAGACGCACCACCGGAACAGTCGTCGTCTCCCGCACGTCGGCCGTCCACGCCGCGGCGTTTCCGGCGTGAAACGAGCCGAGCTCGCCGTAGCTCGAGCGGTGAAAGGTCGCCGTCCCCGTCTCCTCGCCGACGCCCTCGGCGCGAACCGACACGCGGTCCTCGAAGTCGTTGCACGCGACGTTCCGCCGGAGCTGTTCGACGACCGCCGGGTCCGGCTCGAACGCGACGACCCGGACGTCCGGACGGGTCGCGGCGGCGGCGAGGGTGTAGACCCCGGTGTTCGCGCCGACGTCGTAGACGACCTCCCCGGGAGCCAGCTCCGAACAGAGCGCCGAAAGCAGCTCGTCGCGACAGTGGCGCGGCAGCGGCTCGTAGCTTCGAAACCACGCGCCGGCGGCACGCTTCGGCGGCGCCCACACCCGGCGGTCGTGGTTCAGATCGTTGAGCCGGTAGTAGCTCCGATAGGCGGCGTCGACGATCGCCGTCCGGGCGCGCGAGATGATCGGGGTCACCCGCCCCGCTACTCCTCGGTCTCGAGGTCGCCGTCCCACGCTCGGTAGCCGCCCTCCATGCTCGCGACCCGCGCGTCGTCGTCGACCGCCTCGTAACTCTCGATGAGCTTTGCGGCCTGGATCGACGACTGGCCGATCGGACAGGCGACAACGACCTCCTCGCCCCAGTCGTGTTCCTCGACGCGTCGGGGGAGTTCGGCCATCGGGACGTTGATCGCGCCTGGAATGTGGCCGTCGGCGTACTGGCGGGGGCTCCGGATGTCGACGATCTGGACGTCCCCGTTCGCCTTGAGTTTTCCCTCGACCTCATCGGGAGTGACCTCCTCAACCATGATTGCCCCTGGGTCGTGACGCCCTAACACGTTTCGGCTTCGTCCCGGTCGTCCTCCGCCACCCGCGACGATCGATCCCGGGGTCGAACCGAGACCGTCTCCGGTTCGAAACGGCCCTCGTCCCCGCGCCATCGCCAGGATCCGACGAAGGGGCGGCCGTCGAGCGCACAGATCACGTAGGAACGGTCCGTCCAGGTGGCGCGAGCCACGTCCGTCCCGCTCGGCCGGGTGGGCCCGGTCGGATGGGAATGGTAGAACCCGACCACCTCGCGTCCGGCCGCCTCGATCGCCTCGACGATCTCGAACAGCTCCTCGGGATCGATACGGTACCTGGTCGCGGGAGTCTCGGCGGCGTTGTCGGCCGGACGTGTGCGAACCACGCGGCTTTCGGCGTCCGCTCCGCGCTCGAACGTGCCGGCGAGCACGCCACAGACCTCCTCGTCCCCTCCCGTCATCGCGTGATCGACGACGTCGTCGTAGGCCTCCCGGGTGAACTCGATCACGCCGTGCCACCTCGCTGGAGGCCGATCACGAGCCTCCTCCCGTTCGGATCTCGAATCGGACGCCGGAGAGTTCCTCGGCGTCGGCGATCGATATCTCCCAGCCGTGGGCCAAGACGATCTGCCGGACGCTGGCCATGCCCATGCCGATCCCCTCGCCGCTCTCCTTCGTCGAGAAGCCGGGCGTGAAGACGCGCTCCCTGTGGTCCGGGTCGATCCCGGGACCGTCGTCCTCGTAGTAGAGTCCCTCCTCGAGCGCCCCGATCCGGACGTCCACGTCCGACCCGCCGTGTTCGATCGAGTTGCCGACGAGGTTCTCGAGGAGCCGCTGGAACGCGTCGGGGTCGGCATCGACGACCGGGTCGTCGGCGACCGTGATCGAGACGGCGTTCGGCGGATCGACCACGGACCGAACCCCCTCGGCCGCCTCGGATACACGGACTGCGGTCCGCTCGTCCACGATCTCGCCCGTCCGGAGGGTACTCGCGAGGTCGACGCGGAGGTCGTCCACGCGCTCTATGGCGTCGACCGCCTGATCGACGTGTTCCATCTCGTCCGTCTCCAAGGCGAGGTGCAACCGCCCGCGGACCGTCGAGATCGGGTTCTTCAGGTCGTGTGAGACGAAGCTCGCGAACTCGTCGAGCCGCTCGTTCTGTCGTTTCAGCTCGCGTTCGCGGCGCGCCCGCTCCGTGACGTCGCTTCCCGAGACCACGATGGCGGTCACCGCGTCCGACTCGTCGGTTACCGGCCTGAAGGTCCCCTCGACGACCGACGGTTCCCCCTCATCCGTGTCGTGTTCGACGGTGTACCCCACATAATCGCCGTCCGCCGCGCGTTGGATCCAACGCTCGACGTCCTCGCGGCGATCGTCGCCCCACCAGGGAGTCTCCGGGAAGGGCTCGCCGATCACCGCCTCGCGGTCCGCGTCGACGTATCGGAGCGCCGTCCGGTTCACCTCGCGCAGGGTCCCGTCGACATCGAGCAGTCCGACGAGGAGATTCGGGTCGTCGAAGATGGCCTCGAACCGGCGTTCGTTCCGCCTCGAGCGCCGCTTCTGCTCGACGAACTCCGTGATGTCCCGTCCCTCCGGAATGAGCAGGGTGACCTCGCCGGTCTCGTCTCTCACGGGGCGCACGGAGAAGTCGATCAACGCGTCCCCGTCCGCGCCGTGAACCGTCGCCCGGTTTCGGTACAGCTCCCCCTTGCGGGCCGTCTCGACCGCCTCTCGAGCGATCGCCGGTCCGCCCTCGGAGCGCTCGAACCACGGCGTCTCCCAAAGCGGGTCCCCGACGACGCTCTCCCGGTCGACGCCCGCGAACTCGAGGGCCGTCTCGTTGGCCTCGATCACCGTCCCGTCCGGCTCCAACAGCCCGGTGAACTGGTAAGTGTTGTCGAAGATGGCCTCGAACCGGCGTTCGCGCCGTCTCGATTCGGTCACGTCGGTGATGACTCCTTCGAGTCTGGGGGCGTCGGAACCGTCGGAACCGCCGCTCCCGACCGCACAACCCCGCTCCGTGACCCACCGGCGTTCGCCGGCGGCCGTACGGATGCGGTAGGTGAGCTCGAAGGACTCGTCGGCCGCGAGGGCGTCCTCTATCTCCGTCCAGACGGCCTCCCGGTCGTCGGGGTGGATCACGTCCTCGCCCCAGGCGAGCGACTCCGACTCGAGCCGTTCGGGCGTGTATCCCGTGATCTCCTCGCAGTCGCCGGCGACGTACTCCATCGGCCATCCCGGGTCGTTGCGGCACCGATAGACGATCCCCGGCAGGTTATCGACGAGCGTCTCGAGCCGGCGGCGATGCGTCCGGGCGTCACGCCGCGATCGAAACCGCTCGACGGCGTTCTCGATCCGGTTTGCCAAAAGCGTGTACTGTTCGGTTCCCGGTTCCTTTTGCAGGTAGTCCGTGACGCCGGCGGAGACCGCCTTGCTTGCGATCTCCTCCGACCCCTTGCCGGTGTAGAGGATGAACGGCAGCTCCGTATACTCCTCGCGCAGGTCCTCGAGAAACTCGATCCCGTTTCGACCCGGCATGTCGTGATCGGAGACGACGCAGTCGACGGTCCGCTCGCGAAGCGTCTCGAGGCCCTCGTCCGCGTCGGTCGCCGTGAGAACGTCGAAGCGGTCGTTCTCCCGCTCGAGGAACCGGGTGGCCATCTCCGCGAACTGGGAATCGTCGTCGACGTGCAGGACGGTGATCGAGGCAGTCATGCGGTCACGCTCGTCGAATCGGTCGGTCCCGATCGCCGCGGGTTACGCTCGAGGTGCTCGCGCCGGCCCGAGTCGTCGTACTCCGGGTCACGTCGTCGCGGGTCCCTCCGGGTTCGACCGTGATCCGGACCCGCCTCCCCCATCGTCGTCGGGTCCTCCCCCGGCGTGGTCGTCGACGTCGGTCGTCGACGTCTCCGTCTCGTCGACGTCCCCCTCGAGGCGTCGTTCGGCCTCGTCTCGGTCCTCGGGGTAGCCGACGTCGATCCGCCAGCCGTCGAGGCCGATCGCGTCGATCGTTCGGCCCGACTGGATCAGCAGATCGATCGCGTCCGACAGCTCGTACTCGCCGCGGTCCGAGGGCTGCACGAGGTGGCACGCGTGGAAGATCGCCGGCGAGAACGTGTAGAACCCGGTCATGACCAGGTTAGAGGGCGGGTCGTCGGGCTTTTCGATCACGTCCGTGATCTCGCCGTACTGGTTCGTGTCACAGACGCCGTACCGGGAGGCCTCCTCGAAGGGCACCTCCTCGACGAGAAACGCGGCGTCGGCGCGATCCTCGCGCTGACGGCGGACGACGTCCTGGAGGTTCGCGTCGAAGACGTTGTCGCCGAGGATCAACATGAAGTCGTCGTCGACGTGTTCTTCGACGGTGAGTAAAGCGTGCGCGAGCCCGTTCGCTTCGCGCTGGTGGGCGTAGGTGATCGGAACGCCCTCGTAGACGTCCCCGTAGTGGTCGATGATGACCTCCTTTTTGTAGCCGACCACGACGACGAGCTCGTCCGCGCCCAACTCGATGAGCTGATCGAAACAGTGGGTGAGGATCGGATCGTCGGCGACCTCGACCATCCCCTTCGGTTTGTCGTCGGTCAGGGGTCGCAGACGCGTCCCCCTTCCCGCCGCGAGCACGACTGCCTTCATACGCCGTGGATCGGTCCATCGGGTTATATATTCGGGGATTCCGGGCCGTCGGCCGTCCACGGCGTCGAGCACGGCCATACGTCCGGGATCGAGTCCGGCGAGGATACAACACCTATTTGGTTCCGACGACACACCTGCAGGTAATGAACGGGAACCGGTTCGGTCGTCTCTTCCAGGTGACGACCTACGGCGAGAGCCACGGCGAGGCGATGGGCGTGACCGTCTCCGGCTGTCCCGCCGGCGTCGAGCTCGAGGAGTCGTCTATCCAACGCGATCTCGACCGGCGCAAGCCGGGCCAGTCGATGATCACGACCTCGCGGGGCGAGCCCGACGAGGTGACGATCAACTCGGGCGTCCAGGACGGCTACACCACGGGGACGCCGATCGGCATGGTGATCGAGAACAAGGACGCCCGGTCGGGCAAGTACGAGCCGTACGTCACCGCCCCGCGGCCCTCCCACGGCGATTACACCTACTCCGCGAAGTTCGGCACGCGAAACTGGGGCGGGGGCGGCCGCTCGTCCGCGCGCGAGACGGTGAACTGGGTGGCGGCCGGCGCGGTGGCCAAGGCCGTTCTCGACGCCTCCGACCACGACGTCGAGATCAAGGCGCACGTCAACCGGATCGGCGAGATCGAGGCGCCCGAGGTCTCCTTCGAGGAGATGCTCGAACACGCGGAGGAGAACGACGTGCGCTGTGGCCACCCCGAGACGGCCGAGCGCATGCAGGAGCTGATCGCCGACTACCAGGAGCGGGGCGACTCCATCGGCGGGTCGATCTACTTCGAGGCCCGCGGCGTTCCCCGGGGACTCGGCGCGCCGCGGTTCGACGGCGTCCCCTCGCGGCTGGGCCAGGCGATGATGTCGATCCCGGCGACCACCGCCTTCGAGTTCGGGCTCGGGACCGACGCGGTCGAGGTGGCCGGCTCGGACCGCAACGAGGACTGGGAGTTCGACGAGGGCGACCACCCGGAGACGGTGAGCGAGGCGGGCGATCCGGTGCCGGTCGGAAACGACCACGGCGGCCTCCAGGGCGGGATCACGACCGGCGAGCCGATCTACGGCGAGGTCACCTGGCACGCGCCGACGTCGATCCCGAAGAAGCAACACACCGCCGACTGGGAGACCGGCGAGCGAAAGGAGATACAGGTCGTCGGCCGCCACGATCCGGTCCTGCCGCCGCGGGCCGTCCCCGTCGTCGAGGCGATGCTGTACGTCACCGTCCTCGACTTCATGCTGCTCGGCGGTCGGATCAATCCCGACCGGGTCGACGACCGACCCGGCCAGTACGACACCGACTACCACCCGAGCAGTCCGGAAAACGAATAGGGGGCGTTCGTGCGCTCGACGTGATCGTTCGGTTCGAACGCGCTGCCCGCTCGTTCGACCGCTAATCCTCGGAAGCGTCGGAAGCGTCCGAGTCCCCGATCGCATCGCCGGCCGACCGGCTCCCGCCCTCATCGGCAGCGATGGGATCGCCGCCGTCGACATCCGGATCACCGCGATCGGCGTCCGGATCGCCGCCGTCGTCTTCAGCCACGGCAACGTCTCCTTCAACCACGTCGGGGTCGTCCCCATCGTCACCGTCCGCGTTTCGTCCCGCTTCGGCATCCGTCGCGCCGTCGCGAGCGGGCTTCGGATCGGCCGGCTCGAAGCCGGCCTCGTCGAAGTCGATCTCCGGAACCTCGACCGGTTCGCCGCGCTCCTCGAGTCGTGCTCTCGCGGCCGATCGATCGACCGTTCCGGAGACCGTCCGGGGGAGATCCGCCGCGTAGGCGATCGTGCGCGGCAGCTTGAACGCGGCGAGCTCCGATCTGGCGTGCTCGATCAGGTCCCGCTCGTCCATCGAGACCGGTTCGTCGGTCGGGTTCGATTCGTCCAGGGAGGGGCGGTCGTCACCTTCGTTTCCGGTGTCGCTTTCCGCCGGCAGCTCGTCCCCGTCGTGGGTCGGCTCGTCGGCGTCGTTGCGTCCGTCGTCCCGATCCGGCTCCGCTGGGCCGTTGTGGCCGTCATCCCGATTCGACCCCTCTGCGTCGTCGGATCCGTCGTTCGCGGGCACGATCAATGCGCCGACGCGTTCTCCCCAGGTTTCGTCGTCGATCCCGACGACCGCGACGTCCTCGACGTCGGGGTGTGATCGAAGGATCGCGGCGACCTCTCCGGGCTCCACGTTCTCCCCGCCGGTGATGATCCGGTCGTCGCGACGGTTGAGGACGTGGACGTACCCGTCGGCGTCGACGCGGCCCACGTCGCCGGTGTGGAGTCCGAAGGGGCCGAACGCGGCGTCGTTCGCCTCCGGCATATCGTGATAGCCGAGCGTGACCGTCGGTCCGGCGACGACGAACTCGCCGACCTCCCCGGTTTCTACGGGGTCGCCGTCGTCGTCCACGACGGTCAGATCGGTCCACATGAGCGGTCTCCCGACCGTACCCGGATGATCGAAGGCCTCCTCGGGCGTGGCGGTCGTGATCTGTGAGGCCGTCTCGGTCATGCCGTAGGTGGGATAGACGGGGATCGAGTAGTTCTCACAGCGCTCAACGAGCTGCTCGCTCGCCGGCGCACCACCGAGCAGGACCGCACGAATCGAGTCCGAAAGCGTCCCGCGGCTGTCGAGCATCCGGGTCAGCATCGTCGGGACGAGCGAGACGCCGGTGACGTCGTACCGGTCGACGTCGTCGGCCGCGCCGCCCGGATCGAACCCCTCGCGAAGGACGATCGTCGTGCCGTAGAGCACCGTTCGAAGGACCGGCGAGAGGCCGCCGGCGTGATGCAACGGCAGGGTGAGGAGCCAGCGATCGTCGCGTCGCACGCCGAGGCGAAACGCGGAGGCGACCGCCGAGAAGAACGCGTTTCCGGCCGTCACCTCGACGGGCTTGGGTCGACCGCCGGTTCCGGAGGTGAAGAGCAGACACAGCGTGTCCGCGAACGTCCAGGTCGGCTCCCCGATCGGGCCGGGGTCGGCGTCGTGGACCGCGTGGACGCCGTCGCGGTCCGGATCGTCGACCGAGAGGACGCGGACGTCGGCGTCCGAGAGCGCCTCGACCGCCGTCGCCTCCGTCTCCGCGCCACAGACCACGTCGTCCACGTCGGCCGCCTCGGCGCGGTCGGCGATCTCGCGCGGGGTGAGGTCGTGGCCGATCGGCACGAACGTGGCGCCGAGGCGCATCGCGGCGTGGATCAATCCGACGTAGCCGACCTGCGGGGCGAGGTGAATGCCGAGGGTGGTCCTCGAGTCGATCCCGAACGCGGCGAGGCGACCGGCGGTCCCGTCCACCAGCCGATCGAGGTCGTCGTAGGTCCACGACTCGCCGTCGGCCGCGCGCACGAGCGCCGTCGCGTTCGGCGTCGCGGCGACGCGGTGAGAGAGCCAGTCGCGCATGCGTCCGGGTATTGGAGGGGGGTCCCTACTGTCTTGTGATCGCCGTCGGGGCCGAGGAGGACGTCACTCCTCGTGGCGGACGGTGAGAACCGGCACGTCCGAGGTTCGGACGACGCGTTCCGTGACGGAGCCGAGCAGGTAGCGGTCGAGTCCCTGTCGGCCGTGGGTTCCCATCACGACCAGGTCGATCCCGTTGTCCTCGACGTACTCCCGGATCGTCCGATAGGCGGTCCCGTTGACGACGCTCGAGACGACCTCGACGCCCGCCTCCTCGGCGGCCTTCGAGACGCGTTCTATGGCCTCCTCGCCCTCCGACTCGAGGGCTTCGACGACGATCTCCGCTCCGGCCTCGAGCGTGGAGTACGCGGAGCCGTCGACGACGTAAAGCGCGTGAACGCGGGCGTCGTAACGGCTCGCGAGGTCGATCGCGTGTTCGATCGCGGCGTCGGCCGCCGGGCTTCCGTCGGTCGGCACGAGGATCTGATCGTACATCTCGGATGGGGGTACGAAGTCGACCGATTAAAACCCACTCCTCGCGAGCGCGAGTTCACTTCGGGGGTCACTCCGGAGTCGATCGGACGAGCCGCATCTCGCCGCGGGCTCGCAGCCGCCCGTCGACGTCGGCCCCCTCGTAAATGGAGAGGTCCCGTCCGGAGACGTCGCCGAGCACGCGGGCGCCGGGCTCGATCGTCACGGTCCCGTCGCTCGTGGTCACGTCGCCGTGGATCGTGGTTCCCTCGCCGACCGATACGTCGCCGCGGGCACGCAGGGACCCGAAGAGTTCGGTGTCGCGTCCCACCTCGATCGTTCGCGCGCGAACGTTCCCGTGGAGCCGGCAGTCGTCGCCGATCGTCGCGGGCGTCGAGACGCGCCAGGCGTCGTCGGAGACGTCCGCGCCCTCGGGGATCGAGAGCGGATCGCGGGCGTCCCCGCCCTCCGAGAGGGCCCTCGCCAGCTCGTCGGCCGCCTCGGTCTCGCCGGCCCGAAGCAGCTGTGAGAGGACGACGAAGTAGAAGACGATGGTCGGGACCGGGTTCCTGACCACGATCCAGCCGTTCGCCTCGAATCCCTCCTCGACGTCGACGTCGTCGCCGATGTCGAGGTCGCCGGAGACCATGAGCCGGCCGCCGACATGGACGCGTTCGCCGAGATAGGCGTCCTCGCCGACCAGCACGTTGCCGGCGACCTCACACCACGTGTCGAGACGGCAGTCGCCTTCCGCCTCGATGTCCCCGCCGACCCTGACGCGTTCCGCGGCGATCACGTTACGTCCCCGAACGCCGAACTCGACGTCGGCCTGTCCGCCGATGAGGACGTCCCCGTCGGTCACGAGGTCGTGCTCCTCGACGGTCGTGTCCGACGGGACGGAGAGTTCCTCGATCGGATCGCCACGAAGCGGCACGTCCGGTCACAGACCGCGAAACGGTATAAGTGAAACGGGGCGTCCGACGGACGGCGGACGGAGATCGGCGGGCGGCGGACGGACGACGGACCATCGTCGAGACGAACGGCCGACGACACACCGACGACGACACACGCCGCCGACGAACCGTAAGCGGGTTGCCTTCGGCTCCCGGCCTCCCTGCATGGTTCCACCGCTGGTGCTCGACATCGACGGGACGTTGACGACCCCCGAACATCGCGTCGACCGTCGGGTCTTCGAGATCCTCCCGAACTGGGAGGCGCCGGTCGTCCTCGCGACGGGGAAGGCCTTCCCCTATCCGGTCGCGCTCGCGCACTTTCTGGGGCGGTCCGAGACGGTCATCGCGGAGAACGGGGGCGTGGTTCACACGGAGGGAAACACGGAGTTCGCCGGCGATCCGGACGCCTGCTGGGACGTGATAGAGGAGTTCCTCGAACGCGGCGGCGACCTGGGATGGGGCGGACGGACGACGGTCAACCGCTGGCGCGAGACCGAGGTGGCCGTCTCGACGGACGCCGACGAGGAGCTGCTTCGCGAGATCGCCGCCGACCACGGACAGACGGTCGTCGACACCGGCTACGCCTACCACGTCAAATCCCCGGACGTCTCGAAGGGCGCGGCGCTCGAGATCCTCTGTGAGACGTGCGGGTACGATCCCGATCGGTTCGTCGCGATCGGCGACAGCGAGAACGACGCCTCGACCTTCCGGGTCGCCGGCGAGTCCTACGCGGTGGCGAACGCCGACCCGGCGGCCCGCGAGGCGGCCGATCACGTCCTCTCTGCGGGATACATGGACGGGACGGCGAGCGTGCTCGAGCGACTGCTCGTGGGGGACGGGAGAGATAACGCGGCCGGTGTGAACGAGCGGGACGGCTCCGACGATGCGGATGACGAGGACGTCGCGGACGAGTGAGCCGGCTCGCGACGGTGCGGTTCAGACGTCGGCGTCATCGAAGGGGACGAACTCCCCGTTGATGTCCCACTCGTGGATGCAGTAGACGTTTCCGGGCTCCTCCACGCGCCAGCTCTCGCGATCGGCGTCCCACCGCTCGCGGCGCCCGCAGTTCTCACAGGCTCGGTCGGTCGGGGTTCGAAGCGTCGAGTTCATACGTACGTGAGCGACCCGCAAGCAAAAAAATCCCTCTATCGGCGAGGCGTCGAAGGACGACCGCGAGAGCGGAATACGAAGGGACGTTCGCATCGGTGTTCGAGGGACGTTCGCCTCAGTACTCGATCGCACCCGAGTAGCGATCGAGGACCAGAACCACGACGGCGCCAACGACGGCGACTCCGAGGAACTCCGGAGCGGCCGCGTTCCAGCTTCCGCCGGTCGCCGCGAGCGTCCGATCGACCTCGACGACCGGCGCGCGGAGGGCGCCGACGATCAGGCTCACGAGGAAGGCGACCGTCGCGGCTCGCCGGTGCTCCAGCGCGCGTCGCACCGCGTGGGCGACCGTGAACAGGCCGACGACCCCGCCGGCGAGGAAGACGACCACGGGCGGCGCGGCCGCGATCGCGGGGTCCGGATCGCCGGCGGCGACCGCGGACACGATCCCGTCGATGAACGCCGAGAGGGCGTCGGTCATCCGCTCGTACTGGCCGAGGATCACGAGCAGGAGCGACCCGGAGATCCCCGGCAGCACCATCGCGCTCACGGCGATCGCACCGGCGACGAAGACGACGCCGAGACCGCCACCGAAGACGCTCTCGGCGTACCCGGAGGTGAGAAAGGCCGCGAGAAATCCGACGACGGCGGCGGCCTTTCTTCCGGACGTCGAGAGGTCGACCTCCGACCGGAGCACGACCGCCGAGGCGGCGATCAGCCCGAAGAAGAAGCCGAAGGTCGCGACGGGCGCCGCCTCGAGCAGGTGCTCGACGATCCGGAGGACGGTCACGATCGCGGTCGCGATGCCCGCACCCAACACACAGAGGAACGGGCCGTCAAGCTCGAGGAACGCCGCCCGCGCGTCGGGGAGGTTCGCGGGCTTCGCTCCCGCGAGGACCCGTCGGATCCGGTCGGGGTCGACGGCGGTGATCGCGGCGATGAGCCGCTCGTAGATCCCCGTGATCAACGCGATCGTGCCGCCGGAGACGCCGGGGACCGCGTCCGCACAGCCCATTGCGACCCCGCGGAGGTAGACGCCGAGCCACTCGCGCGCGTCGACCATCGAGGGTTAGACCGCCGCGATCGAAGCGTCAGCGGACCGGTGTGGGGAGCCGGCGATCGTGATCCGGTTCGTCGTGTCGTTGGTCCCGTCTGAACCCGATCCGTCGTCCGTTCCGTTGGTCCCGTCCGAACCCGACCCGTCGTCCGTCCCGTTCGTCACGTCGGTTTCGTTGGTGTCGGTCGCGTTCCCGTCGTCGCCGAGGAGCGATTCCTCCTGGAGTTCGACGGTGGAGACCGACTCGTTCTCGCCGACCACCTGTCCCTCGGTGACGTTCACGGTGCCCGTGCTGTAGGTGAGGCTGCCGTTGTCGGCGGTCGGCGCGGTGCCGATCGCGTAGGGGCCGGTCGCACGAACGCTGGTGTTGGTGTACCCGTTCTCGGGGCCGTACTCCGCGTAGCCGGTCGTCGAGTAGGGTACGTGGAAGGAGAACTCCCCGTTCTCGTCGGCGGTGGTGAACTGCCGGTAGGTGAACGTCTCGTTGGAGTCCGGGTAGGACATCTCGACGGCTGCCTCGACCTCCTGGCCGGGCTCCGCGCCCTCGCCCTCGATGGTCGCGCCGGGGACCTTCTCGAAGGTCTTCACCCAGTCGGCCGGGGTGTCACGAAGTCCGGCGTTGAAGTACTGTTCGGCGCTCGCGTCGCTCGCGTGCACCAGTCGGTAGTGCTCCAGCGCCTCGACGCGCTCGCTCGGGATGGATCCGATCCCGCCGATCTGGGCGGTCCCGCTCTGGTTCTCGACGTAGGCCTCGGCCTCGGCCATCGACCCGAAGCTGCGGGCGAACCGCTGGTCGCCCTCCGGAACCGTCCGGATGGTGGTCTGTGAGCCGTCCTGGGACTGCACCGGCGTCTCCTCCCAGTCGAGGACGACCGGCTCCGGATCCTTCGCGCTGCCGTGGTACTCGTAGAGCCTGACCATCAGGCTCTCGTAGTAGCGCTGCTCGCGCACCTGCGTGACGGGCGTGAACCCGCCCTGCTGGTTCGGCTGATAGACCAGCTTCAGGAAGTCCGTACGCGAGACGTTCCCGTCGTCGTAGAAGGTGACCGGCGCGCCGAACTTCGAGTTCGGGTGGACCATCTGCCAGTCGACCATCACGTACCGGGTGTTCTCGCCCTCCGTGCTCTGGTTCGCGAGGACGGCCTGCGCGCGTTCCTCGCTGGGCGCCAACAGGACGTTCGCGGCCTCGACGGCGTTCTGCTGGAAGGGGTTCGCGTTCGGTATTCGCTCCGCTCTGGTGGTTATCCAGTGGCCGTAGTCCCACCACGACTGGACGCCGTAGGCGCCCTCGGGGTACTCGAAGTCGCCGTCGGCGGGGCGCTCGTAGGCGCCGTTGTAGTCCATCGCGTTGTCGTGTCCTTCCAGTTCGCCGGGGTGGGGCGTCTCCTCGTTCATCCACTGGAGGCTGTCGTCCCACTCCACGACCGATCCGGGCTGGCTGTTCGCGCCCGCGGCCCACGCGGGGGTGACCATGAACAAAAGCGGGGCGACGAGCACCAACACGACCGCCGCGAGGGCCATGACCTGCCAGCCCTCGATCCCGCGTGCGGCCTCGACGGGCGACTTGCCGCGCAGATCGAGCGCGTCGAGCGCGAGCTGGAACGTGTAGCCGGCGCCGACGGCGACGACGACCGCGAGGTAGTAGTTGAACCGCTGTTGGGTGAACGCCATCGCGAGGATGAACAGCCCCCAGACGACGAGGTAGAGGTCCTCGGAGTCGTACCGCTGGAGGTAGGTCGCCCCGACGAGAAGCGCCGTCGCGATCGCGAGGCCGACGACCTGCCAGGTGAGGCCAACTGCCCCGCCGATCGCGTCGTACGCCTGCGGGACCGCGTAGACGGAGCCGATCAGGACGAATCCGGCGAGGACGTAGCCCGTCTCGCGGGGTTCGTCGCTGCGGGCGAGCGGCCGGACGATCACGTAGAGGAGCGCCACGAGCGCGAGGAAGAACGCGAGGCCGTACTGGCCGAGGACGAACTCCGCGAAGCCCTGCTGCATGAGCGGCGGCTGGGCCTCGCCGATCGTCCGCGTCTCGGCGCCCGTCGAGAAGCCGACCGTCCGGAGCAGGTTGTGCGAGATGGTTCCCCACGCGGACGGCAGCACGAGCGCGAAGGCGCCGACGGAGGCGGCGATGAGCCCGCCGACCGCCGCGGGATAGGCCCGGGCGTCGATCCCGCGCGCCTCCCACTGGCGGGCGAGGAACGCGAGGAGGACGCAGCCGGCGGCCGTGCCGAGCGGGAGCAGGACCTGCGTGAGCGAGTAGGCGGTGACGCCGAAGGAGAGGTCGTCGAGCGGGATGACCATCAACAGCCCGGCGACGGCCATCGAGACCGCGCCGGCGAACGCGACCGGTTCCGGGCTGTCGCCGTTGACGACGTCGCTCGTGATCTTGATCACGAGGAAGATCCCGGTGAAGCCGACCATCATCACGCCGGGCTGCCAGGTCGCCATGTAGAGCGCGAGCGCGACCCCGGCCGCGGCCGCGTAGCCGGCGGGCCGCTTCAGAGCTTCCCAGTCGGAGTCCGCGACGAGCTCCCAGACGGGCTTTTCGCGCTCGGCGACGCCGAAGGCCGCGAGGAAGGCGAGAACGGCGATGGAGGAGAAGAGGACCTCGCCCGCGTGGTGGTCCGGGAAGCCGACCATCGTCTGGCTGAGGAAGGTCCCGGGGATGAGCCCGAGGACGACGACGGCGACGACCGCGGAGAGCCGGTCGAGGAACCGACGCGCGATGAAGTAGGTCGGGATCGCGACCGCGGTCCCGACGATCGGGGCGGCCACGAGCATCGCGCGGATGATCCCCTCCTCGCCGCTCGGCGTAAAGGGCGTCGAGAGGACGACGAGGACCGCGAGAATGTGGTCCCAGAGGGTGCCGAAGTGGCCGACGTGGCTCCCGTACGGGAAGCCGGTCCACACCTCGTAGGGGATCGTCGAGGGCCAGTTCTCGAGGAGATAGGACGTCTCACGGAGGTGGTACCAGGGGTCGTTGCCGCGGAAGTAGGGCTCCCCGTCAACGATGAAGTTGTCGTACGCGCGGAGGCGCGAGTACAGCATCACCGCGAGGACCGCGACGATCGCGGGGACGTGGTACCATCGCTCGAGGAGGTCGAGGACGGACTCGCCCGGGCGGTCGTCTGGCTCGGTCTGGTCGCTCATTGTACGATTCGAGTTCCAAAATCCGCATAAGCCTTGTCATATCTCGATCCGACGGGCCGCGAACGTGCGTTAGTAATCCTTATTCGGCCGACCGCGCAACTGCGAGCCGAATGAAGGTCTCCGTCGTCGTCTGCACCTACACGATGGATCGCTACGAGGTCTTCACGGAGGCCGTAGAGAGCGTCCTCTCCCAGACGTACGAGCCGATCGAGGTCGTGCTCGTCGTCGACGGCAACGAGGAGGTGTACGACCGCGTCCGGGCGGACTTCGGCGGCGAGGAGAACGTAATCGTCCACAATAACGACGAGAACCGCGGCATCTCCTACAGCCGGACGAAGGGCGCCGAACTCGCGTCCGGGGAGATCGTCGCGTTCATCGACGACGACGGCGTGGCGGAAGAGGACTGGATCGAGAATCTGGTCGAGGTCTACGAGGAGACGGACGCGATCGCCGTCGGCGGCGACGTTCGACCGAACTGGATGGGCGAAAAGCCGGACTTCTTCCCCGAGGAGTTCTACTGGCTGGTGGGCTGTGTCGAACCCGGATTCGCTGAGGACGGCGAGGAGGTTCGAAACACGTACGGATCGAACATCTCGTACAAACGTGAGAAATTCCTCGCGGTCGGCGGGTACGATCCGAACACCGGCCGGAAGGGGGACAAACACCTGCAGGCACACGAGGCGCCCGTGGGGATCCGCCTGCTGGAGGAGTTCGGGAAGGGAATGGTGTTCGTCGAGGATGCCGTGGTCGAACACACCCTGTTCGAGTACCGCGGCGAATTCCCGTGGTTAGTGCAGCGATCGTTCTGGCAGGGCTACTCGAAGCGCGTGCTGGACCTGCTGTATCCGGATGCCCCCGACGACAAGGGTGACTACCTGCAGTGGCTGCTCACCGATCGCGTTCCGCGGCGGTTGGAGGGGCTCGTTCGATCGCCGTCCGTGGCAGCCGTCCTCCAGCTGGTAGCTATCGGCGTGTTTACCGGGGCCGTCGGGTTGGGATATTTATACGCGATCACAACGTCGGGAGTCGTGGAGAAGGCTAACGCGTAGGGGCCGGAATGTCGTCCCGCTTCTCGCCAAAGAGGAACTCGTAGTAGTAGCCGATCCCGCGGCACGCGAGCATCGCGATCGAGAGGAACAGAAAGGCGATGCGTGTACGTAGGGATTCGGAATCATCCACATTCTCGTTATCGCCCGAACCGCTCGGAGTCGGCGGGATACCGGGGCTTCCGTATCGCTCAGGGTAGTAGCGTTGTTTCTGACAGAACCCGCGGCCGACACGAACGTTCTTCTTTGCGAGTGATTCAAAGGACGTGCGAGCCGGATGGTAGACTGTCGCGTCCTCGGAGTACCCTTGGTCGTAGCCTGCCTCGTAGACTCGATCGCCGAACTCTCGATCGCCGCCGGAAATGAGTCTGGCGTCGAATAGGCCAACGTCCTCGAAGACTTCCCGGCGAACGAGGAGGGCACAGGTTGGGGCGTAATGTTCCTCTTCAAGATATTGTTTCACTGGGAAGCCAGTGTGTGTGTTGTACCTGCCAACAAGAGTGTCCTCGGAGAGCGTCAGTTCGACGTTGCAACCGAGATAGTCGACATCCTGCTCATCCATCACTTCCAGGGCTGTTTCGAGCCAGTCGTCATCAATGGTTTCGTCGGCATCAAGGAAGGCCACAACGTCGCCTTCTGCGTGTTGAATACCTTTGTTGCGGGCAGCGTAGGAGCCTTGGATATTGTCTTCGACAAGATGTTTTATGCTATTAAACTCGCTTGAAAGTGTTCGAATTACATCTGGAGTTTCGTCAGTTGACCCATTGTCGACAACATAGATCGTGGTTCCTACCATATCAATATCAAATATTAACTTTCTAACTGTTGTCTTGATTCCAGTAGGATCGTTGTACACAGGGATGATTACATCAAACATATTCGGAATCAATAATCCACCATTACGCATTAGATTTTTTATTTTTCTGGTTCTCCACTTTCCAGATCGAAATTTGGTATGTACCTTTCTCGTTTGTTCTATACGCGGATAGCGTATACACTAATTCTGTTCTGGCGGAATTATTGACTTTCCCGTAATCGTTGGAGTTCTCGCTTAATACAACATAGTCAATATGTTCTGTCTTGATCCGAGTAAGAAGATCAACATTCTTGGGTACCCCCAATAATTTGATACTACCATTTTCTGTATTGTAATCCCGAACTACTGATGCGTTCAGATAGCGGTAGTACTTCTCCGTGTACCTATCCCGTAAATACCACATCAGTTCGTGTCGACCATTCGCTACCACTACTATATCGCCCTCAGTTGAGGTCAGAAATCCTGCTATATCGTCGTATTGCGAATCCGCGGAAAGGGTTTGATCAACGAAAAGGAACGCGCTGGCTGGTGATATTGCTGCGACCAGTATCGCTACTGCAATTACCAGCTGAGGTACTCGATCAAACGGCAAGTCCTGTAAGATACGACAGCTGACCAAACTCGCGATAAGGACTGCTATCGGAAATATAGGAAGGGCGAAACGAGCGAATCCCTTTGGAAGTATGAGAGTGAAAATAAATATCGGCGGAAGAATCATAATTGCAGGTAACCACCACGGATCTAGACGCCAGCGTTCAGGGAGAATATAGGCTCCTATTGAAGCGATCACTCCAATTAATACAAACGGCCCACCATCAACAATCCACATAATAGTCGTGATTATCGAGGGGGAAGTACTCCCCTCGTGGCCTGCAAAGATATTAAAGTAAAACGATGAACCAAACGCGTAGGTCAATCCTCCGACGATTGGTAGGTCAAAAATGAAAGCGAGACCCATAGGTAATTCAACCCCACTGTAGTAATCTGGTGGAGTTGCAAGCATCAATGGAAGATAGACCAAAATAAATGAAATAGCCATAGAAATTCCAACTCTAATTAATGTATCTCCGATATTCCTGCTATTTTTACGCAAAAAAAGGTAGGATAGAGAAGGACCAAGAATATATATGAAACCATAGGACTTCGAAGCCGATGCTATGATAATTGAAAAACCAATAAGTACATCGCGCCACTTTGTCCCCGATACTTTCGCCTCTAATAGCGTAAGTCCACTAATTACGGTTACACCAGTGACGAGAGGGAGATCGAGCATTGCGGATGTTGCATGTGTTGCGAATAAAGGGATCGTGGAAAGTGAGATTACAGATAATATCCCTGCTTTCGGTCCTTGCAATTGTCTTGCTACGAAATAAAGTATAAAAAGGGATATAAGTGACATTAGAACAATGCCGGCTCTAGCACCAAATGATGTTGTTCCGAAAATCAACTGACTAATTCCAATTATGTACTTACCAAACGGCGCGAACATATGTACAATGTTCACGAAGGGATTTCCTGCAAGAATTGATGTGCCAGCCACAGCATATTGAGCTTCGTCTCCCCACAGAGCGCCTGTGCTAATGGACGAAGAGTACCATAGACAGATACCGGAAAGTAGAGGGATCATAAATAAATCCTCTAGTAAAAAAGCAGTTTTTAGACGTACTAAGATTGGTTCCCAAATTTGATTCCGGCTCATATAATCACTTTCCAGAACCCCCACTGTATAAACATTTATTAAGGGGCTTGGACGGTATTAGGAACGAGGCGGTTGAAGTTTCAAATCTCAGTACCTCACAAAGCATCGTCAACTAAACTGATCTGAGTCACCTGTTCCGGCGTAATGAGTTGTCGGTAGCGCTTAACCAAAGCTGATCGAACCCGGAGCCGTCGCTGTCGACGGCAGTCAGACGCCGACAGCGACAGCGTTGCCACTCACGAAACGGCGTACTCGGTCGGTGACCACCGGTAAAACCGGTCGTCTGTGGCTGAGTCGTGGGGACAGTCCGACGCACCACGAGGGCCGTCCACGCAGCCCGTCGAACCATATTGACGAATTCCTTATACGGCCACTACCAGAGGCGATGACCGCCTCGGCGGGGCGTCGCCACATATCGTAGTGGAGGTACCAACAGACGTTCTGTAACAGCAGACTCACCACGACGTACAGCATTCGTACCGTTGGATCTCGCGTTGTTGTCGTCGCCATTGCTTGCTGTAGTGGTATCGAGCGTCTCGCGGAGTCTCGATAACTGGCGCGTCAGCGGCGTAGCCGTGACGCGCCACGCCGTGGTCGTCATACTTCCCGTTCAGGTACGTACAGTCGAGTTTTCCCGTCAGATCATACTGAATGACGCGACTTTACCCTTCCGAGGGTTCTTGCTGAATCGTCTCAACCCACCGGATGATCGGAGTCACGTACGCGTAGTTATGCGCTTGAAGTAACGTGAAACACTTACTGTTGTAGAATCCGCGATCAAGATAGACGGCCTTGACCTCAGTGTCAAGGACGTCGAGCACTCCGGGGAACTCAGCGAGGACACTGCCGGCGGTATCGCCGTCTTCGAGACGGTGTACCGACAGCGTGTAGGGTTTGTTCTTCACACGCGCGTAGAGTGTCGCATAGGCGTGGAACGCGGTAGTTCCACGCTTTGCCACCGAGTGGATGAGTCCATTCGTGTCATCTTCATCACCGTAGTGGGGTCGCAGGGGAGGTCTGCACAGACCTCCACCTGCTCGGGAAGTAGTTCATCGAGATCCTTCCGAAGAAGCATGTTAGCAACTCGCTCGAGCCGTTCCGGCTCGAACTTCGTCCGCAGATGATAGAGGATCGTGTCGGCAGCGGGGCCGTTCTGACTCGACGCACAGAGCGTAGAGACAGAGGTTCTGTCGGCCCAAGCGCCGACGAAATACTCGTAGATGGCCTCAGTAGTGATTTGAGCATTGTTCGCTAAGGAGATCGGGACTCCCTCGTCAAGCTGGTTAACGAGAAATTCAAGAATCTGGTCTTCATAAATCTTACTGTCTGCTTGCTTGTTGGAGTGCACATCCTCACCAAGCAGACGTTCTAACTAACGAGCCTTGTGAAGTACTGAAATTTACTATATACTAATTGGAAAGGAATTGTTTCCATCGACCAAACTGCTGGAATAGTTTGAGTGTGTAATTAAACAAGTAGAAGCCGATCGATTCAATGAGAGAAGTGGTGTAACTGTTGCTCGTTAGTCGCGACTTCAATCGTTTTGGACTCGGTGGAGCATATGAGAGAGGCGAGAAGAGGCTCGGAAACGAATAACGGTCAGGGTATCGATTTCGGAGCTGTTCCATCCCAATTCCGATTCGGATCGCCTTCTGAATTTGTTCCCAGATTGTTGTTCGAGGAGGATGATAAACCTCGCAATCACTCACGGCTAGGTCGTAGCCCTTGTTATAAACCCGGTTCCCCAATTCCCGATCCTCACCAGACGTCAATTCCGGATCAAAATGATCGACCTCTCTAATTAATTCTCGAGTTAGTAATAATGCTGCAGTCGGAGCGAAATTGTAGTCCTCAACGTAGTGCTGTACCGGGATTGAAAGTGCTTGATCATAGCGTTCAACAAACCTTTCTCCGCCCTCATCTAAAGAGATCTTGACTTGACAAGCAAGATACTCAGCATCATTTTTCCGAAGATCGGTAACTGCACATTTCAACCAGTTCGGCTCCAACCAGATATCTGCGTCAACAAAGGCGATGATATCACCCCTTGTTTCAGCAATTCCTTCGTTCCTCGCCTTTGCCCGGCCAGTCTCAACAACTTTGACGATATGAACTATATCGGGGTATTTGGTCTTGAACTCTTCAGCTACCTCAAGAGTCTCTCCCGAAGTTGGAGTGATCGCTACAATTATTTCAAAATCGTTGTATGACTGGTCAATAGCACTTTTTAAAGTGGTTCGGAGACCCTCCGGATCCGAATAGGCTGGGATAACAATCGACACGAACTGATTAGAACATTCTTCACAACCAGTCATAGTTAGTGATTCACGGAAGGTCCATATCTGGGAGATCAGTGAGCACTGAAACTAGCGCAATCCGGGTGTTCTCGTCAACTCCTTCAATATCAAGAATATCAAAGACCGTGTCAGTTTCTAGACAGAGGTCGGACACTATTCGCTCCCGATGTTCCTCAATTGAAGTCCCCTCAAAGCGGTGCAGAATCTTCGCTATACTAATACCCTGTACTAAGCTTCCGTGTTTCGTATCGATACCCCTAATAAGGTCGTTCTCGTTGTCGCGAACAAAGTCAAGGGCTCGTGATAGTTTCTCACACCTCCAGAACTCGTGATTCGGAAAGATAGGTTTCAGCTTCGAAAGTGCATTTAGGTTCACCGTCTGATACCCTCGTTCTTTCTTCCGACGTTCATCAGAATACGAATAGTAGTGAAACGCGATCTCGTTGATGAGCATATCGTATCGACGCCGTGGCGCACAACTAATTGAACAGATTGTATCGATAAAACGGGGCCGAACGTAATGCTTTATGAGACCATTGGAGTGAAGCCGCATATTGGTTGAGAGATGATCTAAGAAATTCCCGATGCGTTCCTCAATAATGTTGACGGTGGGCGCGATCTCGGCGGCTGCCGCGGAGAATATAATCTGGTGGTTCAGCGTCCGATCGAACGACAGAGTACTCCCATCGGTTTCCACTCTCTCCCACAAGCCCAACTCTTCGCTGAATGGGTGTAATCGAAACACCTCTTCGGCTGTTTCCCTAGCATCTGATCGCTCAAAGACCTCACTCGTTCGTGCTAGCGCACGGATCGGCGCTGCTTGTCCTACCAGCCCGTTGCACTTGTCCTTCGATTCGACGTTCCGACAGTGGTATGTGAATCCTGATGGACGCACGTCGTCGGATAGAAGATAATCTATAGCGCTATTTGCTGCGTCTTCAAACACTGTCTCTCTGGATATTTTGTACGCCTTCGTTAGAACCAGCAACCAGTGGGAGGTTGTTCGCACCGGCGTTTCCGGCTCGTCGTAGGTGTAGTTCCGCCCTGGCGGGAATGACCCGTCATCACGTTGTAAATCCAGCCCATCCCTCGCACTTCGTTCAATAATATCATGTAACGTGACAATTCCGCTGTTCGATTCCATCTTTTTTCTCTCTAAGAAGGGGTACTAGTAAAAGTCTCTTGAAGAGATAGAGATGAAGTATTCTCCCGAATACGTGAGTATCTATCAGAACTAGGGTCCATAGATTCTACTTGCATCCACGTACGTAATTCGATGATTTCATACATATCCAAGGTCTTGGATTTTGGTTTTATTGTCTTCAACGTTCATATGATTTGTCGTCGGTTCGAACGCTTTCTTATCTACAGCATCGCTTTCCACCCAGGGAACCTTCTTCACGCACGGCAACAGCATCCCCTCGGGGTGTCCGTGAATCGTGTATTCGCCGAAAGGGTTACCGTGGTCTGCGGTGATGATGACGTCGGCGGCGTCGACGTTCTCCAAGAGTAGTTTAGTTTGGAGCATTGAGCCAGGAATCAAATGCTTGAAGCCAATTTTCGGCGGTTTGAGGCTCAACATGGCTGAAACAGTTTGGGAAGGACGACGTTCGGCGTTTGAGTTCTCGAAAGATTCGTTCGCTGGCATTCCGATTTCCATGGCGTTCTGTCTGAAATCAGAGCCCAGCTCTGGCAAGCGCAGTTTGGAGGTGTTGGGCGCCATCGGCGAGGAATACGGCGGATTCAATCTCGTGTTTCTGGCGAAGTTCTCGAAGAAAGATCTCGGTTACTGCGGTTGTTGTCGTGGAAAATAATCGGAAATGCAGCAGATCGTTCGTCTCAGGATCAGCTGCAGCGTACAGCCAGAATTGCTGATCATTGAGTCGAATCACGGTCTCGTCAATCGCAACGTGATTCGGGCTTCGACCGTCTGTGGGCTGTAGATCGGCCTTCTGTATCCAATCGTGGATTGCCTTGCGCGTCCGCCGACACCCTGATCCTCAAGAAGAGAGACGGTATTCGACAGCGAGAGCCCCGCTAACTGCAGTTGAATACCGATCTTCATCGCACGCTCGGGTGTCCGCTGTCGCTCCACAAAATCCAACTCAATCCAGTCCGTGCATCCGCTGAGGCGGGCGATTTCTGCCATAGACCAGCAAGAAATCACTCCCCTTCACTTCCGTAACTAAACACGACCGCACACGGACCCTACAAGGCGCCCGCGGAATATCAAACTGTCAATCCAACTGATATCCTACCAACTAATTGATAATATCCGATGAGGACCAAAAAGTCACCAGCGAGGACGTAATGTCAGCGTACGATGACTGTGTTCGATATTTATCTGATATCTACAGACAACAGCATGAGTTACTGACTGAGGATTTCGAGTGCGTTATAATACTAGCCGATCACTGGAAAGCATTCGGCGAGTACGGTATGTGGGGTCATACTGGTCTCGGTCCCGAAGTTACGAAGATCTCCCTCTCAATTCATACACCAAACGGAAGTAGTGAAATCGAAGCAACAGAACAACCAGTGAATCACACGACGTCTTTCATATATTATCTGTTCAATACTGTTCCACATCTATTACATTATGGGTGTTACCGTGAGTAATCCTGAAACTTTCTAAAGCTACAGACACCTCAACGATATCCGAGATCACGGAGATGTTCTTCGATATCAACACTAACTTCTTGATCCATCTCTAAATCTGGTTTCTGTGTTTGAAGATCTTCCGCCGTTGTTTCGACCCACGGGACTTTCTTCACGATCGGGTGTGGGAACCCTTCGGGATGACCATAGGCGTACATCTCCCCGAACGCCTCCCCGTGATCTGCAGTAATGGCAACCCGATCCGCATCCAGATTTTCGAGGAGAACTTCGACTTCGTCCAGTGCGAGTCTGAGAGTGTCCTTGTACAACTCGTATACGGCTTCTCGGGAGGCTTCACCCGATTCCAGTTTTTCGTACCCTTCCTGCTCGAACTCAGTCGGCGGTCGACCCTCCGGAAGCGACTGACCGATATACGGGAGGTGGGGCTGCATGTAGTGGACGATCATCCGATCGTCATCTCTCGCTCGCCCGGCATCGATCGCGTAATCAGTCATCGTACTCGGGAGAACAACGCGGTATGTTTCGTTATTGTAGTTCTCCCACACCGTATCGATGGATGCGAACGCATCGATATCGACGGTATCCCACTTGGAGAACTCGATCGGCGTCGTGTTGTGCATCGCCATCGGAGGCATTCTCCGCTCTTCGAGAACTCGAGTGGCGTGTGCATTTCCCGTAATGTACTGGGTTTGTTCGATCTCTGCCCGATACTCTTCGGAAAACGTCTGTGCGATCCACTCCGCGGAATGGCTTCCGATAGACCACACCTCATATACGCTCTCGATGAATTCGTATTCGTCTGAAACTTCTCGGAGAGTGTCTACTCGGCATGCATCAAGTACGATGAGTACGTCCCAGTCCCGCTCGTAGACGTTCGTTCCGATCGGGAATCGTGAAGTTATACCGAACCAGATTGCCAGATACCACGTAAAGACAACATATAGAGGCGCCCGAGTCGGAGTTTCGTGGAATCGCTCGCGCATCTCCGCGAGCCACGTCCGAATATTCGTCTCCATGTAGCTGTCGTAGGAAGGGCAGTAGTGATGAAACGACCGGTCTACTTCGGCGCGAAAAACGGAATCGGGAACGGCATGTTCTCACGCACCGTCGTTCGGAACTCCTGTGAGAGACCGAACAGCGCCACGAAGTAGACGCCTGCCCCGACTCCGACGAGAACGACGACGATCGGCAACGACTCACCGATCACGGCTCGTCCAAAGAAAACGATCCCGGCCATGGTCCCGGCAGCCAGACACTGCTTTCCGATCTCGGCGATTGGAACGACGACGTCGACGACGTGGTTTGCGTAGTAGTAGCCGAGAAGTAGCCCAATGCCGGCAGACGCGGTCGTCGCCGCCGCGGCACCGTACCAGCCGAACTGCCACGTGAGTAGAACGTTCAACACGAGATTTACTACAACGAAGACGGCGTTGATCCGAAAGGTCAGATCCGGCCGATCGATCGCGTCGATCGTGGTCAGGAACTGGCCCATGTATCCGTAGAGCAATCGCGCAAAGGTGAGAATTAGCAGGATATAGTATCCGGTTTCGAATCCGGATCCATAGACCGTCAGGACGACGTCCCCGACGATCGCCGCGCCGACGAGTCCCGGAATGATGAACAGACCGGCGTACGCGAGGCTCACACGCAGCAAACCGGCTATCTCACCGTCCGAACTTCCCTCCGAAGAGAGCTTGCTCATCTCCGGGAAGAGCGTCTGTCTGATCGAATTGCCGAAGATCGCGAACAGCGATGCGAGGTTCCAGGCCACCTCGTAGACCGCGATGAGGCTATTCGAGACGAACACCGCAAGGATGATCGTATCCATCGACATGAACGTCCGTCCCTTGATCGACCCGAGCCACGAGAACTGGGCGTACGATCTGAGTCGGAAGAAATCCCGACGCGACGGCTTCCTCCTCGGAATCTCCACGAAGTATGCGCCGATCGCGATCGCGACGATGGCACCCACGACGTATCCGGCGAACGCCCCGGCGATCCCGAACCCCGACAACACGAGAACGACCTGCACGATGCTTCGACTCGTCCACTCGACCGGAGAGAGGACGCTCGAAACGTGGACGAGAAGCTGTCCGTCAAGTATGGCACGGACGAAACCGATCCCGAGGCGGACGGAAAGCATCAGAATGAGGATCCACGTCGCCTCTATCTCCATGAACTCGTTCAGGTACGGTCGCGCGATCCAGAGGCAGACGGCCACGACCGCGAACAGCCCGAACTGCGCGAGAACGCCGGTGACGACGTAGTTCCCCTCGTCAGATTCGCTCACTCGTTTTCGGATCGCCTGCGGAAGCCCGAGCTCACCGGCGATCGCGACCCACGCCAGAACCGACAGGACGACGACGTAGGTCCCATATCGTTCCTGTCCGAGCGTCCGCGTGAGGGCGATCGTCGCGACGAAGCCCGAGACGGACATCACCACCCGCGACAGGAAGTTGATCATCGAGGTCCGACCGTATCTCATAGTTAGGGATCGCGATTACGGTCGAATTTCGACTGCCGACGTATCAATACCGTGCTTCTTCGATCGAGAGGGCGCCGTACGTCGCTCGACGGCCTAGCCTACATGTACCCCAGATCCCGCAGGCGCTCCATCAGGTCCTCTTTGTCCTGCGCCCGACCGGCACGCTCGGTCGTGTTTTCGAGGTCCTGCAGCCAGGCGGGTTCGGCGGTGGTCTTCTCGGTGGAGACCTCGCTGCCGAGCGACCGGAAGCCGGCGAAGTACTTCGGCGAGATCGGCACGTCGTCCTGGCTCACGCCCTCCGGGAGGTCCTCGGCCGACTCCGGCACGTAGCCGTCGTCGGGGAAGGCCGCGACGGTGTCGGGCACGACGTAGTACCAGAAGGCGTCCCAGACGTCGGCCTCTGCGAACTGGAGGATGGGCTGGATGCGGTCGTGGGGCGGGTAGATGTCGGGGTCGTGGCGCGGCGAGAAGAACGTCTCGTCGGCGCGCGCCTCCTGTTCGTCCCAGCGGACGCCGGAGATGACGCCGTCGATGCCGTGTTCCTCCAGGGCGTTGTTGAGCGCGACCGTCTTCAGCAGGTGGTTGCCGACGTAGGTGTCGAGCAGGAACGGGAAGGTGTCCTCCTGGTACTCGAGGATGTCGCGAACGTGATGCTGGTTCGGCTCGGAGAGCGCCTCGACGGGGACGTCGTCGCCGGGTTCGAGCCCGTGTTCGTCGACGTAGGCGCCGACGTCCTCGTTGCGGGCGTAGACGACGTCGATGTCCCACTCGTCGGCCCACCGCTCGACGAAGTCGGTGATCTCGTCGAAGTGCTGGTAGTGGTCGATGAAGACGGCGGTCGGCTTCTCGTAGCCGAACTGGTCGGCGACCTCGTTGATGAAGTAGAGCGTGAGCGTGGAGTCCTTCCCGCCGGTCCACATGACCGCGGGGTTGTCGTACTGTTCGAGCCCCCGCCGGGTCACCTCGATCGCCTTTTCGATCTTGTGTTGCAGCGACGGGTAGTCGTCGGGCGACTCGCCCTCGCCGTCGTCGTAGTCGACGTCGACGTACTCCGGGAACGCGCTCGACATACCGGATAGGTGCGAACGGGCACGTATGAGGCTTTCTACCTGATTCCCGCGGTCCGATATCCCAGACCATTTATACCGCGCTCGACGTCTGCCGGTATTTCGATCGCCCGAATACGGGCGCATTCTCGCCGGTTTGGGTCCGTTTCCGCCACGCTGGGGCATCGTGTCTGTTCAGTTCCGTCTCGATCCTAATACCGGCCGGCGAGAGCGTGATCGACGCGACCGCGGTCGGGGCAGTATTCGTCGGACATCCGAAGGGCTAACCGCGGCGAACACCGGATCCGGAACATGGGTCTGTTCGACAAGCTGCGCGGTGGCTCCGATGACCGGGTCGTCTTCTTGGGGATCGACGGCGTTCCCCACGACCTGGTCGAGGAGCATCCTGACGTCTTCGAGAACCTGCACGCGATCGCCGAGGAGGGAGCCGGCGGCCGGATCGAGAGCATCGTCCCGCCGGAATCGAGCGCGTGTTGGCCGGGACTCACCACCGGCCAGAATCCCGGAAAGACCGGCGTATACGGGTTTCAAGACCGCGAGAGCGACTCCTACGAGACGTACGTCCCGATGGGGAGCCACGTTCGAGCGACCAGGCTCTGGGACCTCGTCACCGAGGACGGCCGCGACGCGACCGTCCTCAACGTTCCCGTCACGTTCCCGCCCTCGAGCCGGATCCAGCGACAGGTCTCCGGATTCCTCTCGCCGTCGGTCGAGAAGGCCTCGAGCGACGACGAGGTGCGCCGGACGCTCGAGCGGTACGACTACGCGATCGACGCCGACGCGAAGCTCGGCCACGACGACGATAAGACCGACTTCATCGAGAACGCACACGATACCCTCGACGCGCGCACGGACGTCTTCCGTCACTACGTCGACGAGGACGACTGGGACCTGTTCTTCGGCGTGTACATGACCTCCGACCGCGTCAACCACTTCCTGTTCGGCGACTACGCGACGGACGGCGAGTACGCCGAGGAGTTCCTCGAGTTCTACCGCGAGCTCGACGCCGCGATCGGCGAGATCCGCGAGCGCCTGGACGACGACACCGAACTCGTGGTCGCCTCCGATCACGGCTTTACGCACCTCGAGTACGAGGTCGACCTCAACCGCTGGCTCGAGGAGGCGGGCTGGTTGACCTACGACGCGGCGGAATCGGGCGATGGCGGTGAGGACGGCGTCGCCGCCGCGGCCGACGACGACGGGAGTGACGACGACGCCCCCGACTCCCTCGAGGACATCGCCGACGACGCCCGGGCCTACTCGCTCATCCCCGGTCGTCTCTACCTCAACCTCGAGGGGCGCGAGCCCCGCGGCGGCGTCCCGGAGGACGACTACGAGTCGGTCCGCGAGGAGCTGATCGCCGACCTCGAGAGGCTCGAGGGCCCCGACGGCCGCTCCGTCTGCAAGCGGATCGTGAAGGGCGAGGACGCCTTCGCGGGCGACCACACGGAGATCGCTCCCGACCTCGTGGTCATCCCCGCCGACGGATTCGACCTGAAGGCCGGATTCGGCAGCGACAAGGACGTCTTCTCGGAGGGACCCCGAAACGGGATGCACAAGTTCGAGAACGCGTGTCTCTACACGACCGACTCCGACGTCGAGATCGGGGACGACGTGAACCTCTTCGACATCGCCCCGACGATCCTCGACCAGCTCGACGTCGATGCCGACCGGTCCGCGTTCGACGGCGACTCGCTCGTCGCCTCCGAGTGAAGACGACGGTGGGCGGACATCGAGCGCTCAACGAGCCGGTTTTCGACGCTTGACCGTCTACCAGGTGAGGCCCTCGTAGACGAGTCCCTCGCGGCGTTCGACGATCCGTCGACCGTCGATCACCACGGGCTCGGCCATCGCGTCGAACTCGGCGTCGAGCGCCGCGAACTCGTCCCAATCGGTCACGACGACCGCGGCCGCGGCTCCCTCGAGCGCCTCGGCGGCATCCGCGGCGTACTCGAGGTCGGGAAAGTGCTCGCGCATGGTCTCCGTCGCGACCGGGTCGTACCCGACGACATCGGCGCCGCGCTCGCGCAACCCCTCGATGACGGGGATCGCCCGGGAGTTGCGGACGTCGTCGGTGCCGGGCTTGAACGCGAGCCCGAGCACCGCGACGCGCTCGCCGTCGACGTCGACGTGTTCCTCGAGTAGCTCGAGCAGCCGCTCGGGTTGGCGGTCGTTGACCTCGACCGCGGCCTCGAGCAGCGCCGGATCGTAGCCCGCCTCGCGGGCCGCGGCGCGGATCGCATCGACGTCCTTGGGGAAGCAACTGCCACCCCATCCGACCCCCGATCGGAGGAAGCGTTCGGAGATGCGGTCGTCGAGTCCGATCGCGTCCATCACCTCGTAGGCGTCGAGGCCGAACTCCTTGCAGACGTTCCCGAGGTCGTTGACGAGGGAGATCTTCGCGGCGAGAAACGCGTTATTCGCGTACTTGATCATCATCGCGCTCTCCGGATCGGTTCGAACGACGGGGGCGTCGGTCTCCGCGATGAGGGGTTCATAGAGCTCCTCGAGGCGCTCGAGCGCCCGATCGGTCTCCGTGCCGAGGACGAGCTTGTCCGGATCGCGGAAGTCGGCGACGGCGGTCCCCTCCCGGAGGAACTCCGGGTTGGTCGCGAGCTCGACGCCCCACCGCGAGAGTACGTCCGCGCTCGAGTCGACTGCGTCCGTGTTCGCGTCCTCATCCGTGCCCGCACCCGTATCCAGATCCGTATCCGAATTCGCGTCCGCGTCCGGGCGCTCCCCGTCGAGACCTCTCGCGAGCGCCTCCCGAAGCTCCGCGAGCGCGGGGGGCGCGACCGTGCTCTTCACCACGACGAGGTGGCGATCCGGGCCGGAAGCTCCGTTCGTGGCGTCGCCGGACGTCTCACCTTCGGCGTCCGCAATCGCCCCGTCGTTGGCGTCGGCGATCGCCTCGCCGGTCATCTCCGTCGCGGCGGCGAGCGCCGTGAGATCGAGCGAGCCGTCCGGGTTCGACGGCGTGCCGATGGCCAGGACGGTGAGATCGGAGTCGGGTATCGCGGCGTAGGAGGTCGTGGCTGTCAGGCGGTCGCCGGCGTGTTCGGCGACGAGTTCGTCGAGGCCGGGCTCGTGGATGGGCGCCGAGCCGGCGTTCAGCCTCTCCACGATCGCCTCGTCGATGTCGATCGCCGTGACCCGGTGGCCCATGTCGGCCAGCGAGGCCGAAAGCGTCGTGCCGACGTAGCCGCTGCCGACGACGGTGACGTGCATACCGATTCTGGCGACCGTCGGCTCAAGAGTCTTCCGTCGGGAGGCTTCGTCGTGAGGGGTCGCGCCGGGAGGAGTCCGGAATCGTCCGACACAAGGGATTTGTAGGCTGCTGTGTGAGTGTCGGGTATGTCCCGGCTGCTGCCCTCCACCCCCGACGTCTCCCTCGGCGACCAGGAGCCGCGGGTCGTCGACGTCTCCGAGGAGGACGCCGACGAGCTCTTTGCCGCGCTCTCCTCGGAGACGGCCCGCTCCGTCCTCGCAACGCTCCACGAGGAGCCGGCGACGACGTCCGAACTCGCCGACGCGCTCGACACCTCGCTCCAGAACGTCCAGTACCACCTCTCGAACCTCCGGGAGGCCGACCTGGTCCGGGTCGCCGACACGGTTTACTCCGAGAAGGGTCGCGAGATGAACGTCTACGCGCCCGCGAGCGAGCCACTCGTGCTGTTCGCCGGCGAGTCGACCCGCGGCGACGGGATCAAGACCGCACTGAAACGGCTTCTCGGCGGCTACGGGATCCTCGCGCTCGCGGCGCTCGCGGTCCAGTCACTTCTGTCGGTCTCCGTCCCGGAGGGCGGGGCCGGCGCCGACGGCTACTCGGTCAGCTCGAACGGCGACGCCGGTGGCGTCGACGACGGCAACGGGGGCTCGGGCGACGCCGTCGACGTGGAGTCGATGGACGAACCGACCGCGACGGAGATGGCGGAGACGACCCCGGCGGCCGACTCGGCCGGGGCCGGCACGACGGAGACGCCCATCGTCGAGGTGACCTTCGACGGCGCGGCCGCGGAGCGCGCCGAGGCCGCCGCCGAACACGCCGTCTCGCTGCTCGAACCCGGCATCGTCTTCTTCCTCGGGGCGGCCATCGTCTTCACGCTCGCGTGGGTCTACTGGCACTACAACCTCGGCTACTTCGCCGAGTCGTGACCCGTCCGCTCTCGGGAACCACGCTCTCGGAATTCGGCTCCATCGACCGGTGAAGTATTTACCCGTCGGCGCCTACGACGGGTAGATACATGGAACCGGCTCCGTCCACGATACGGGACGACTTCCCGATACTCGAACAAACCGTCGGGGACGCTCCGCTCGTCTACCTCGACAACGGCGCGACCACGCAGACCCCGAGGCAGGTCTATGAGATCTTCGAGGAGTTCTACACGGAGTACAACGCGAACGTCCACCGCGGAATGCACGAGTTGAGCCACCGCGCGTCCGTGGCCTACGAGCAGGCCCACGATCGGTTGGCGGAGTTCGTCGGGGCGAGCGGCGGCAGAAAGGAGATGGTGTTCACGAAGAACTCCACGGAGAGCATCAACCTCGTGGCCTACGGGCTCGGCATGTCCGAGCTGGGCCCCGGCGACGAGATCGTCACCACCGAGATGGAACACCACGCGATGATGGTGACCTGGCAGCAGGTGGCCAAACGGACCGGGGCGGAGGTGAAACACGTCCGGGTGACCGACGAGGGACGACTCGATCTCGACCATGCCGCCGAACTGATCGGCGACGACACGGCGATCGTCGCCGTCACGCACGTCTCGAACGTCCTCGGAACGGTGAACCCGGTCGGGGAGCTCGCCGACATGGCTCACGACCACGACGCGTACATCCTCGTCGACGGGGCGCAGTCGGTTCCGACCCGACCCGTCGACGTCGAGGCGCTCGACGTCGACTTCCTCGCCTTTTCGGGCCACAAGATGGCCGGACCGACCGGGATCGGCGGGCTCTACGGGAAGCGCCACCTGCTCGAGGAGATGGACCCGTTCCTCTTCGGCGGCGAGATGATCCAACACGTCACGCTCACGGACGCCTCCTGGAACGAGCTCCCCTGGAAGTTCGAGGCCGGCACGCCGCCGATCTGTGAGGGGATCGCGCTCGCGGCCGCGGCCGACTACCTCGACGACATCGGAATGGACGCGATCCGGAGACACGAAAACGAGCTCGCCCAGTACGCGCTGGAGCGTCTCGAGGCGCGCGAGAGCGTCGAGACCTACGGCCCGCCGTCGGGCGAGGAGCGCACCGGGCTCGTCTCGTTCAACGTCGACGGCATCCACGGCCACGACATGTCCTCGCTGCTCGACGACCGGGGCATCGCCGTCCGCGCCGGCAACCACTGCACGCAGCCGCTTCACGACTGGCTCCGGATCCCCGGCTCCGTCCGCGCGTCGTTTTACGTCTACAACACCGAGGCGGAGGTCGACCGGCTCCTCGAGGCGGTCGACGCCGCCGCGGACGAACTCCCCCGCCATCTCGCCTCCGATCGATACCACGATCGGATCCTCGACCACCACCGGAACCCGAGAAACGCCGGCGGGCTCGCGGACCCGACGCTCGTCAAGTCCTCAAGGGAGACGACCTGTGGCGACGACGGCGAGTTCCACCTGGAGGTCGCCCCCGACGGCACGGTCGAGGCGATCGCCTTCGAGAGCGACAGCTGCGCCGTCAGCCAGGCCGTTGCGAGCATGCTCTCCGTCCACCTCGAGGGGCGACCGATCGAGGAGGTCGCGAACGTCGACGGGCTCGTCGTCGACCTCCTCGAGGACACCTTCCCCGAGCTCCGGCACGACTGCGTCGTCGGCCCGGAGATGGTCATCAAGGAGGCGGCGAGACAGTACCTCGAACGAACGGTCGAGTGAGGCCGGATTACAAAAACCGCGACGCGTTCCCGCGTCGCCGACGCTGTCGACGCTCCGCCGGAGCCGCCTCGGTTCCGACTACTCGACGTGTGAGACGCCGTACGAGCCCCGCCCGAGCGTCACGGACTTCGTCTCGCCGCGCTGTTCCTGTCGGACCTCCGCGTCCGCGACGGCGACGTTTCGCCCGACGCGGTCCACCTCGGCCTCGACGGTGAACGGCCCGCGTCGACCCGGTCGGAGATAGTCCGTCCGCAGGTCGATGGTCGGCACGCGGGCGTCGACGGACGAGAGTACGGCGTAGTGGCCCGCGATGTCGACGAGCGAGCTCAACACGCCGCCGTGGACGATCTCCTTGTCCTCGTTGACGAGAAACTCCTCGCGGAACGGACACTCGATGACGACGTGTCCCTCCTCGTACTCGGCGAAGGTGACGCCGAGGAACTGGTGAAACGGCGCGCTCTGTAGTATCGATTCTGCCTCCTCGCGGTCGATGTGGTCACTCATTGTGGTGTGGTCTGCTGGATCGGAGTTCGCCGCCCTCGATCCGCTCGCGGGCGGCGGCCTCCAGCGCGTCTCGGTCGATCTTCCCGGTGCTCGCAAGCGGCAGCTCGTCCTCGAGGAACACCCGCCTCGGGTGGGCGTACGCGGGCCCGTTCTCGAGGGTGTACTGCTTCAGCTCCTCCTCCGTGACGTCGTCGGCGACGACGAACGCGACCGGCGCCTCGCCCTTGACCGCGTGTGGAGCGCCGACGACCGCGACGTCTCGAACCCGCTCGTGTCGCTGGAGCAGGTTCTCGACCTCGGCCGGATAGACGTTCTCGCCGCCGACGATCAACATGTCGTCGAGCCGGCCGACGATGTAGTGGTACTCCTGTTCGTCCTGATAGGCCAGGTCGTCGGTGTGGAGGAAGCGTCGGCCGTCGCGTTCGAAGTACGCTTCCGCCTCCGTGTCCGGCCGTCGGTAGTACGACCCGTTGCTCGGGGCCGCGATCACGAGCTCGCCCGTCTCTCCGGCGGGCAACTCCTCGTTCGTCTCCGGGTCGACGATCCGGATGTCCGCGCCGGGCAACGCCAGCCCGGAGCTTCCGAGCTTGCGCGGCCCCCACCGCGGCGAGAGCGTGATCGGGCCGCCGGTCTCGGTCAGGCCGTAGGCCTCGCCCATGTCACAGGAGAAGACGTCGCGGACGTCCTCGATGAGCGAGTTGGGGAGGCTCGCGCTCCCGGAGACCGCCCAGTCGACGCTCTCGACGTCGTGGTCGGCGAGCGCCTCCGTGGCGTTCACGAGCATCTTGTACATCGCGGGAACGCCGCGGAGATACGTCACGTCGTGGGCGTCTATCGCCTCTATCACGTCGTGGGCGTCGAAGCCGTCCATGACGACCACGCTCCCGCCGATCGCGAGCATGGGCTTGATCGCGCCGACCATCGCGTTCTTGTGGTACAGCGGCCCGGCGACGATCGCCCGGTCGTCCTCGTCGAGGAAGTGCAGCCGATGGATGCAGGTGATCATCCACGCACAGCCGCCGTGGGTCAACACGACGCCCTTCGGGTCGCCGGTCGATCCGCTCGTGTACGGCTGCATCGCCGGATCGTCGGGGTCGACCGGTGCGGGCTCGAGGCTCGCGTCCGCCTCCGCGAGGAGCGTCGCGAAGTCGACGACGTCGACGCCGTCGATCCCCGGCGGCTCCGGCGCGGCGACCGCCACCGTCTCGATCGCGTCGATCGCGGTCGCCGCCGCACGTATCTCGGGGAGGATCGACTCGTCGTCGCTCGTGACGACGACCGCCGCGTCGCTGTCGTCGATCACGGAGCGCATCTTCGCCGAGGTCGCCTGAACGTTCACCGGCACCGGCACCGCGCCGAGGCGGGCCGCGCCGAAGAACGCGTAGACGAACGTGAGTTCGTTCGGGAACGAGAGCGCGACACGGTCGCCGCGCTCGACGCCGAGGTCGGCGAGCGCGTTGCCCGCCGCAGCGATGCGATCTTCGACCTCCCCGTAGGTCACCTCGTCGCCCGACTCCCCGTCGATGAGGGCGATGCGATCGGGATGGGCCGCGGCGGTCTCCTCGTGGAGCCGTCCGAGGTGGGGCTCGTCGTCCGGCCCCGGGGTGAAGTCCAGTCCGACGGTTCCGGCCATCTCACTGCGTGATGACGACCTTGCCGGTCAGATCGCGGTCCTCCATCGCCTCGACGCCCTCGATCGCCTCCTCGAGCGGGAGGGTTCGATCGATCGCGGGCTCGAACTCGCCGCGCCAGACGAGGTCGGCGACCGTCTCGAGCTCGTCGCGCTGCCAGCCGCGGCTCCCGAGGATCGTCTCCTCGCGGGTGAACAGATACCGGATGTCGGTCGTGGCCTTCGGCCCGGTCGTGGCGCCGCAGGTGACGATCCGGCCGCCGTTCGTGAGGCTCCGGATCGACCCCTCCCAGGTCGCCTCGCCGACGTGTTCGAAGACGATGTCGACGCCGCGTTTGTCCGTCGCGTTCCAGATCGCGCGGTCGAACTCCTCCTCCTCGTAGTTGATCACGTGGTCCGCGCCGCGCTCTCGGGCGCGTTCCGCCTTCTCCTCGGAGCTCGTGGCCGCGTACACCTCGGCTCCGAGATAATCGGCGATCTGCACGCCGGCCGTACCGAGGCCGCCGCTCGCGCCGAGCACGAGCGCCGTCTCGCCCGGATCGGCCTCCGCGCGCGAGACGAGCATCCGCCAGGCGGTCGCGTACGCGATGGGAAGCGCCGCGGTCTCGACGAAGCCGGCGCCGTCGGGCATGTGGATCGCGTTCCTCGCGGGGGCGGCGACGTACTCGGCCAATCCCCCCCAGTACTCCTCGCCGAGGTTGCCGTGAACGTCGTCCGAACAGCGGTTCGTCTCGCCCTTTCGACAGTACTCGCACTCGCCGCAGGTGATCCGCGGATCCACGAGCACGCGGTCGCCGGGCTCCACGTTGTCCACGCGGTCGCCGACCGCCTCGACGACGCCGGCGATGTCCCCTCCGGAGACGTGGGGCAACTCCAGGTGGGCGCCCGGGATTCCCTCTCGAACGAAGATGTCGAGGCGATTGAGCGCGCACGCCTTGACGTCGACTAGCATCTCCTCGGGTCCGATCTCCGGCACGTCGACGGTCGTGTGCTCGAGAACGTCCAACCCACCGTGCTCCTCGAAGACGACGGCGTCCATTTCGTCGGCCATGGACGATGGTCGTACTCCAGGGATACGGACCTTCCGCTTCTTGCAACTTCGGCCGGCTGTTTCCGGTCGGTGTGAGTCGCCGAGGGCTCAAAACACCGCGGCGCGCACCGGCGCGGCCTCGAGTCCCGGCAGCCGCAACGGGAGACAGCGGAACTCGACGGTCGTCTCCGCGAGGACGTCCTCGACGTTACAGAGGTACTCGACGATCGGAACCCCCTCGCCGAGGAGGGCGTGGTGGACCGGGCGCTCCTCGACCCGAATGGACTCCGTGAGGAAGTCGTTTCCGACGAGCTTCACGTCGCGCTCGAGGAGCCAGCGTGCGGCGTCGACGGTCAACACCGCGGCCTCCTCGAAGAAGTCGGGATCGTAAAATCGTGCGTCGACGTCGCCGGTCAAAAGCAGGACCCGATCGGCCGCGAGGTCGGGCGCCGCGGACTCGAGGACGTCCGCGGTGATCTCCTCGCCGCGGTGGGCCCGAAGGTCCACGACCCGCGCGGGTCCACACAGCAGTTCAAGCGACAGCTCGTCCACGGTGGCGCCGCCCTCGATGAAGTGGGCCGGGGCGTCGATGTGAGTCCCCTGGTGGGTGTTCATCGAGACGTGATGGGAGACCTTGCCGTCGGGATCGTAGTCCTGTAGCTGTGACGTCTCGTAGCCGGGATAGCCGGGGAAGCCGGGCATTCCCTCCTCGAGCGGAAGCGAGAGATCGATCGCCATGATGCGGGTCCGGGTCGGAGACGTATCAAGCGTTCCCCTGTCAGCGAATATCGCCTGAAGGTGGGACGGTCGAATTGAACCTCATCGCAGGGAGTCGAGAATGCGGGTCCGATACTCGTGGTGGCGCTCGGGATCCTCGTGGAGCCCCTCGGGAACGTCGATCCGGTCGATGATCTTCCCCGGGGACCGAGAGACCAGCACCCGGTCGCCGATCATGAGCGCCTCGTCGATGTCGTGGGTGATGAACATCGTCGTGGTTCGGCCCTCGCCGCCGTCGATGAGCGAGAGGAAGTCCTCTCTGAGCTTCGTCGCGGTCACCTCGTCGAGATGGCCGAACGCCTCGTCCAAAAGCAGGATCTCCGGGTCCGTCACGTAGGCGCGCGTGAGTCCGACCCGCTGTCGCATCCCGCCCGACAGCTCCTGGGGGTAGGCGTTCTCGTAGCCCGACAGCCCGAGCGTGTCGAACCACTCCTCGACGCGTCGCCGCCGTTCGTCCTCCGGCACGCCGAGCGCCTCGAGGCCGAACCCGGCGTTCTCGGCCGCGGTCCGCCACGGGAGGAGCCGGTCCTCCTGGAACACCGCCGCGATCTCGCCGCGGAAGGAGTAGAAGTCGTCGTAGGGCCGTCGGCCGTCCACGACGACCTCGCCGGAGGTGGGCGAGAGCACGCCGAGGATGATGCTCAGGATCGTCGACTTCCCACAGCCGGTCGGCCCGACCAGGGTGACGACCTCGCCGGCCTCGATGTCGAAGTCGAACTCCTCGATCGCGGTGACGGTTCCGTCGTCGGTCCGGAACTCCTTCGTGACCTCCTCGACGGCGATCGGAAGCCCCACGCTCACTCACCTCCCGCCTTGCGCCAGTTGAGTTGGGTGCGTTCGACGACGAGCAGGACCCCCTGTAGGGAGAGCATGATGGTGACCAGTACGAACGTCCACGCAAAGATGTCGACGATGTCGAACTGGCTCTGGGCGACGAGCAGCTCCCGGCCGATCCCGGCCGAGGCGCCGACCAGCTCCGCGACGACGACGACGCGTGCCGCGTAGCCGATGTTCGATTTCGAGATCGAGACGACGTCGGGGAGGATGTACGGAACGACGAGCTTGCGCGTGTACTCGCGCGTCGAGAACCGGAACGACCGGACCATGTCCTGGTAGTCGCGGGGGATCCCGCGAACCGCGTCCATCGTGCTCAAGGTGTACCACGGGAAGAGCACCATGAACAACACGAAGACGATCCGGACCTGCACGTTGCTGAACCACAGGACCGCGATCAACACCCACGACAGCCCCGGAATCCCGGTGAGGAACTTGACGAACGTCTCGCCGTACTCCCGTGCGGTCGTGTTGAGCCCCATCGCGACCCCCCCGGAGACGCCGACGACGAACGCCAAGGCGAGTCCCGCGATGATCCGGAGGAACGTCGAGGCGACGGCCCCGGGAGCCGACACCCACAACAGGGCGTACCGGGAGGCGATCTCGAGGACCGACGGCATGATGTACGGCGGAGTGACGAACGAGAACGCCTGCAGAACGACGAAGAAACCGAGTATGGGAACGATCGTCCGCACTATCGGCGGCAGATGCGACGCTCCGCGGGGACCGAACAGCCCCATCGTCGACCGGTCTACCATGCGGGGTTAGACCTCGTGGAAGAGCTCGTCGTCGGGGATCTCCTCGATGAGTCCGAGGTCGGCGAACGTCTCGAGTTGCGTGTTGATGTCGCTTTGGAGGTCGCCGAGCGGCTCCATCGCGAACTCGAGTCGACCGCTGTCGAATGCCTCGAGCAGCGGCTCGGGCTCGTTTTCGGTCTCCTCGGTGAGGATGTCGATCGTTCCCTCGAGGTCGTTCGCGTACATCTCCGCGACGTCCTGGCTCGCCTGGAACAGCCCGGAGACCGCGTCGGGATCGTTTTCGAGCAGCTCGTCTTTGACGGCCCAAAGCAGGTGGAACGAGTCGGCGTCGAACAGCTCCCGGTACTCGCCGCGAACGTCGATGATCGCCTCCAGCTCGTTGTCCTGGACGAGGAAGTTGCTGAGCGCCGGCTCCCACGAGAGGCCGATCGACGCGTTTCCGGTCACCACCTCGGGCGGCGAGCCGCCCGGTCCGGGCGCGTTGATCACGTTGTTCGCGAGCTCCTCTACTGACTGGCCGGTCTGCTCGCGAACCACGGCGTCGGCGACCGCGAACGAGCCGGAGCCGAGCGGGACGGCGATCGTCTCGCCCTCGAAGTCCTCGACGGACTCGATGTCGGGATCGTTCGTCACCCACGACATGCTCGAGTAGGTGAACCCGCCGATCACGCTGAGATCGACGCCCTCGTTGTACCGCGCCGCGGCCGACTCCACGCCGAACGGGAGCGTGTTGTACGTCCCGCCGACGAAGTCGCCGTAGTACGCCGAGATGGAGTCGCGAACCACGACCTCGAGCTCGAAGCCGTATTCCGCGTCGAGCTCCTCCGCGACGATCACCGGAGCGATGAGCGACGTCGCGCCGGTGGAGAGGCGCGCCGTCCCGATGGAGCCGCCGCCGTCGTCCCCTCCGAGACAGCCGGCCACCGAGAGGGCGCCGATCGATCCGATACCCGCGAGCGCGTCACGACGAGAATATTCTTGTGAAGTCATCTGGTGAACCCGGCAGTTGGTCCATGTTTTCCCCAGAAGCGTATTATCTGTTTGGAACGGGCGATTCTTAGCGGTGGCCCGGGCCACGAGAGGATTTTGCCGGCACCTATGACGCGATGCAATCCACGACTCGTCGGCCGTCGTCGGATCCGCGGGGAGTAGCTACAAGCCACCGGAGCGTGTACTGCCGGTATGGACCATCAGGCGGAGGTCGTCGCGATCGGCGCCGGACGCGGGCTCGACGGCGAGGAGGTACCGGCCGTCGTCCTCGCGGTTCGCGGCGAGGTGTTGCCCATCTTCGTCACCCCCGAGCAGGCGCGGTCGATCGGGATGACCCTCGAGGGCGAGCCCTTCGAGCGGCCGCTCACCCACGACCTGCTCGTCGGCGTGCTCACCGAGTTCGGCGGCGCCGTGGACCGCGTGCGCATCGACGACCTCAGCGACGGCACCTACTACGCGAAGGTCGACGTCGAGCGCTACGACGAGGGCGAGCCCGAGCGGTTCGTCTTCGACGCCCGGCCCTCGGACGCGCTCGCGCTCGCCGTGCGGGTGGAGTGTCCGATCGTGGTCTCGGACCCCGTGATCGACGAGGGGGGTCGCCCGCCGGAGTCGGTCGGGTTCGACGTCGAGGACGACCCCAACCCCGAGGACCTCCCGGAGCGATGGTCCGAGGGTCCCGACGACGAGTTCGAGGGGCGGGACGACGAGTTCGAGGGGCGGGACGACGAGTTCGAGGGGATCTAAGCCGCGGTCGATCCGAACGTTCATCCCGGCCGGTCGAGTTGACCGAAGCATGGCGGATCTGATGGACACCTACCTCGAGAATCGCTGGTTCGTCCAGCCGAACCAGGCGAACAACCTCGGTACCGCACACGGCGGAAACGTCCTCAAGTGGATGGACGAACTCGGCGCGATGTGTGCGATGCGGTTCTGCGGCGACACGTGCGTGACCGCCCACCTCGACGAGGTGAACTTTCGACGTCCCGTTCCGGTCGGCGGGATCGCCCTCGTGAAGGCGTACGTCTACGACACCGGCGAGACGAGCATTCGCATTCGAACGCGGGTGTTCCGCGAGGACCCCGAATCGGGCGACCAGGAACTCACCACGGAGTCCTACATGGTCTTCGTCGCGATCGACGACGACCGCAACCCGATCCCGGTCCCCGACCTCACCGTCTCGAGCGACGAGGGCGAGAAACTGCTCGAAGCCGCCCTTCGCGACGAGTCGTGACCAGCGCCGTCAGGGCTCCGTTTCCACCTCCGTAGCCTCGGCGTGTGCGTCCTCGACGTCGGCACGTATCGCCTCGACCGACTCCCGGCGGGCGAGGTGGCTCGAACACCCGCAGTCGGACGCGCCGAATCCGGGCGCGGGGCCGTCACCGAGCCGATTCGCGACGGCGCACTCGACGTCGCGACCGGCGGTCCGGACCACGTCCTCGATCGCGGTCGCGTGGTGGCCGAGGAGGTAGTCGACGTGCCAGTGGCGGGTCTCCCGCTCGCCGGCGGCCAGCTCGCGGTGTCTGTCCACCCTGGCGAACCCGCCGCTGCCGAGTGCGCTCCCGGTGTAGGCGTAGCCGCCGGCCGGAAACGCGACGTCGCCGAGCGCGCCGACCGCGATCGTCGTCGCCTCCGGCAGCGAGACGACGAGGGTGTAGGTCCCGCCGGCCGAAACACGATCAGTCATCGTCGCCGTTCTTCGAGGGCCGCGAGCCTAAACCCACGGCATTCGGAGACTGAGTGTTTCGACGAGCAATTCCTCGGTCACTCGATCTCCCACTCGCTTGCCACACTCCCACTCGCTCACCACTCCATCACACTCCCTCGCCCACTCCGTCATCCGTCGTGTGACTCGTCCGGGTTCGGCCGGCCCGCCGGCGGTTCCGGGATCAGCCACGCCGGAACCGCTCGAACGAGGACGACCATCCCGATCAGCTCGACGAGCGTCTGGGTCACGACGACGGCGGGCGCCAGCTCGTAGCCCGCCGGCAGCGCCAGCGCGAGCGGGAGCACGACGAGTGAGTTCCGGGTGACCGAAGTGAACACGAGCGCGCGCCCCTCGCCGGCGTCCATCCCGAACACCCCCGCCGCGAGCCGAGCGATCACGGGCATGACGAGGAGGAACGCGAGGTAGACCGGGACGACGGCGACGATCCGGCCGATGGACTCCTGCACGCGAGGGAGCTGGGAGGCGATGACGACGAACAGCGTCGCCCCCATCATCGGCACCGGCAGCCACCCCATCGCGGCCTGCCACGATCGCCCCCTCGACGACCGCGTCGCCCACGCCTCCGTGACCCACGCGAGCGCCAGCGGGAGCGCGATGAGGGTGAGGAACGCCTCGACGAACGGCTCGGCCTCGATGACCGCGGCGACGTCCGCGCCCATGAAGAGCCAGAGGTAGGCCGGCAACAACAGCAGCTGGAGGAGCATCAACGCGGGCGTCGTCGCGACGATCCGCTCGGAGTCGCCGCCCGCCAGTTCGGCGAAGGTGATGACGTAGTCGATACACGGCGTCAAAAGCACCATGAGGGCGCCGACGAGCACGACCGACTCCCGGGGGAGCACCCGGGTCAGCGTCCAGACGACGACGGGGACGACGAGGAAGTTCATCCCGAGCGCGGCCGCCACGAACCGGCCGCTCGTGAACGCCCGGCGGAGCCGAACGAACGGGATCTCCAGAAACGTCACGTACAGCAACACAGCCAGCACGGGCTCGATCAGCCGCTGGACGAATCCGGCCCTCTCCGGACGACCGACCCCGACGCCGACGGCCAGCCCGACCGCGACCGCGTAGGTCGCGACCTGGTGGCGTTGCAGCCAGCTTCGTGTCCCCATTCACACGCCGGTTCGAGACCGGGAGAGAAACCGTCTTTGGGTGAGAACCGCCACACCGAAACCGAACGGTCGTCGTCGCCAACACACATATGGTTCCGATGGTCATTGGCCCGAATTAACTCGAGTCGCTTAACGACGACTCGGAGAGTTCCGCCCCGATCGCTTCGCGAACGCATATACGGGGTCGACCACAAGACGGCGTATGACCAGCCACGATCCCGATGGAGCGGGATGGTTCACGGGGATCGATCCGGGTGACGTCGAGTCCGGGGCGACGGCGATCGCCGAGGGATCGGCCGAAGCACCTCGAGATTGGCCAACCAACGCGATCGACTCCGGCTTCGCGGACGACGAGGACGACTACTACGATCGACTCCACGGGGCCACGCTGCACGCCGCGCGCTCGGCCGTCGAGGAGCGGGAACGCGCCGACGACCAGCAGTTGAAACACGCCGTTCGCGCCATGGACGACTGCGAGCGGACCGCGAACGAGCTGTCCGAGCGCGCCGTCGAGTGGGGCGGCGGCCTGTTCGCGGACGTCGACGCCGGAATCGACGGGGCCCGTGAGGTCGCGACGCGCGACCCGGAGATCGAGGCCGAGCGGCGAGCGATCTCGCTCGCCGAGCGGGTGGTCGAGCTCGCCGACGAGGCCGAGGCGATCCGCGGGTTCATCGAGCGGACCGCCCCGAGCGTGGCGCCGAACCTCTCGGCGATGGCGGGGCCGGTGCTCGCGAGCCGGCTGATCGCCCTCGCGGGGGGACTCGAGCCGCTCGCGAAGAAGCCCTCGGGGACGGTCCAGGTGCTCGGCGCCGAGGACGCGCTGTTCGCCCACCTCGAGGGACACGCCCCCTCGCCGAAACACGGGATCATCTTCACCCACGAGTACGTCCGCGAGACGCGACCCGAGGACCGCGGGTCCGCCGCGCGGGCGTTCGCGGGGAAGCTGACCATCGCCGCGCGGATCGACCACTACGCGGGCGACTACCGCGAGGAGATCCACGAGGACCTGCGCGAGCGCATGGCGACGATCCGGGCTCGCGCGGACGAGGACGGTGCCGACACGAACGCCGTCGAAAACCCCGCGGAGGCCGACCGATGAGCGACGAACCGCTTCCGGCGGGCGTCGAGCGCCGGACGATCGGCGGCAGGGAGCGGCTGGCGACGCGCGGCGAGCCCGTCTACGGGGAGCCCACGGACGGCGAGTGGCGCGCGTGGGATCCCTCGCGATCGAAGCTCGGAGCGATGATCGACCTCGGGATGGACGTCGGCCTCGAGGGCGGCGAGCGCACGCTCTATCTCGGCGCGGCCGCGGGGACGACCGTCGGTCACGTCGCCGACTTCGCGGGTCCGACCTACGCGGTCGAGTTCGCGCCGCGCCCGATGCGGGAGCTCCTCGGGGTCGCCGCCGACCGCGACCGGCTCTTCCCGCTTTTGAAGGACGCGCGGCGTCCCGAGACGTACGCCCACGTGGTCGAATCGGACCTCGACCTCCTCGTCCAGGACGTCGCCACCCGCGGGCAGGCCGCGGTCGCGGTTCGGAACGCGCGGTTTCTCGGCGACGACGGTCGACTCCTGCTCGCGATCAAGGCCCGAAGCGAGGACGTGACGGCCGACCCCGAGGCCGTCTTCTCGGACGTCCGCTCGCGGCTGTCGGACGCCTACCGGATCCTCGAGGACCGCCGGCTCGAGCCGCATCACGACGATCACCTCGGGATCGTCGCGACGCCGCGGTAGCCGCTGCGAGCGATCGGCCGGCTTCCGACCATATATGGTCCCCCGCGAACAAGGGGGTCGTGATGGACCTCGGCTCGCGCGACGCCTTCGACCGGATGGGAACGCTCGGCATCGAGGAGGAGTTCTTCATCGTCGACGAGTCGGGGCGTCCCACCTCCGGTATCTCGGATCTCGTCTACGGGCCGGAACCGCCGGAGGCGATCGCGGGCGGGGTCGACCACGAACTGTTCGCGTGTACGATCGAGGTGCAGACGCCGGTCATCGAGGAGCCCTCGCGAGCGCGCGAGTATCTCCGGGAGGTTCGGAACGCCCTCGTCGACCACGCCGAGGACGGCGGCTACCGGATCGCCGGCGCCGGGCTGCACCCGGCGGCGCGGTGGCGCGAGCTCGATCACGCACGCAAGCCGCGGTATCGCTCCCAGCTCGAGCGCATCCAGTATCCCCAACACCGGAACACGACCTCCGGCGTCCACGTCCACGTCGGCGTCGACGACGCGGACAAGGCGGTGTGGATCGCGAACGAGCTACGGTGGTACGCGCCGGTCCTGCTCGCGCTGTCGGCAAACTCGCCGTTCTGGAACGGGTTCGACACGGGCCTCGCCTCCGCCCGGGCGAAGATCTTCGAGAACCTGCCCAACACGGGGATCCCCTCCCGATTCGAGGACTTCGAGGCGTTCCAGCGATACGAACGCCGGATGGTGGAGTACGGCTCGATCGAGGACCGCGGCGAGCTGTGGTTCGACGTCCGCCCGCACACCGGCCACGGCAGCGTCGAGGTGCGCGCTCCGGACGGCCAACGCGATCCCGAGGTGACGCTGGCCGTGGTCGAGTACGTCCACGCGCTCGTCGAGGACCTCGCCGAGCGATACGATCGGGCGGACCGCGGCGAGGGAACCAACGGCCCGGTCGACGCCGGAAACGAGACGCGACTGCGCCGGGAGCTGCTCGACGAGAACAAGTGGCGGGCGATGCGCCACGGGCACGACGCCTCGTTCATCGCCCGCGACGGCGGGGGTACGATCGCGCTCGAGGACGTCGTCGAACGCGAATGCGACCGGCTCGACGTCTCCGGGATCCGCGAGGTGCTCGACCGCGAGAGCGGCGCCGAGCGTCAACGTCGCCTCCTCCGGAACGAGGGCGTCGAGGCCCTCCGGCGGGACCTCCTGCTTCGCCGCTGGTGAGTCCCCGGCGGGACGCGACGGCTCGGGATCGATCCCCGAGGAATTCCGTCGGATGCGAGGCCACGAGAAACCCTTTTCCCCGCAGAGCGGTGAGTGATCGGTATCCATGAGCGACCACGACGATGACGGGCCCGACGAGGAGCCGAGTGGCGGACCGGACGAGAGAGCGGGAACGGATGAGGGAATAGGAACGGACGAGACGACGGCGGACGGTCCCCGCGAGGGGATCAGAAAGACCCGCGAGAAGCTCGGCGAGGAGGCTGACAAGGCGGTTCGAGAGTTCGACGAGGGCGTCGTCGACCTGTTGTCGTGGCTACTGGAGACGGAGACGCGCGCGCGTATCTACGTCTACCTGCGCGAGAACTCCCACAGCACGAGCGAGGAGATCGCCGACGGTACCGGCCTCTATCCGAGCACGGTCCGCGAGGCGCTCGCGGAGCTTCACGAGGAGGGGACCGTCGAGCGCGGGAAACGCCAGAGCGACGGCGCGGGCAACAACCCCTACGAGTACGAGGCGATCGCGCCGAGCGAGCTGGTCCGCGGCGTCGTCGGACAGGTCCAATCGGAGCTGAACACGGTGTTCAACCTCGACGAGCGGCTGGGCGGCGGACCGGGAGCCGACGCGGGGTCGACCTCCGAGCCGGTCCAGATATCCGTCGAGAGCGCCGATTCGGAGGACTCCGACGACGAGAGCGTGAGCGTCGGAGACGGGACGGACGAGACGGACGAGACGGACGAGTAGACGAGACGGACGACGAACGAGGCGGACGAGTAGACGAACTCCGGCGCGGTCGGTTCGCGACCTTTTAAGGTTCGCCCCCACGAGTGGCGGATATGGACGTCGCGTTAGGTGGCACCTTCGATCCGATCCACGACGGCCACCGCAAGCTGTTCGAGCGCGCCTTCGAGCTCGGGGACGTCACGGTCGGGTTGACCTCCGACGAGCTCGCCCCGCGAACCCGACACGTCGAGCGGTACGTCCGGGACTACGAGGAACGGAAACGGGACCTGGAGTCGGAACTGGAGCCGCTGGCGGCCGAACACGGTCGGGAGTTCGAGGTTCGAGAACTCACGGAGCCGACGGGCATCGCCACCGAGCCGCAGTTCGACGCGCTCGTGGTCTCCCCGGAGACGAAGGACGGCGGCGAGCGCATCAACGAGATCCGCCGCGAGCGCGGCCACGACCCCCTCGAGGTCGTGGTCGTCGACCACGTCCCGGCAGAGGACGGCGAGTGGATCTCCTCGACGCGGATCGTCCGCGGCGAGATCGACGAACACGGCAACCTCACCCCCGACCGCGAGGGCCGTGAGGCCACCCGGCCGCGATGACGGCGACCGGGTCGATTCGACGGCTCGCGATCGGCAGCGAGTCGCTCGAACGTCCCGTGTGGTGGGGCGTCGTCGGCGCGTTGATCGTCGGCTACGGTGCGGTCCCGATCGTGGGCGGCGGATTCGCGACCCCGCGGACCTACGTGCTGGCGATCGGCGTCCTCTCGGCGCTGGCCGCGATCGCACGTGGAGTCACAGCGGGCGGATTCCTGGCGTGCGTGGCGCTCGCGTTTGGCCCGCTCGGGGGCGCGCTGGTGGGAGTGAACGAGTGCGCGCCGGGACCGCAATCGGACGTTCTGGGCAGGGCGGTCCCGGTCGAGGCTCTCGGCGGGTCGATCCCGGCATCCATCGGAGTCGCGCTCGCTGCCGCGCTCGCGATCGGCGTCGCCGCGGTTCTTCTCGGCGAGTTGGGTCGGCTCCTTCGCGGCGATCGGTGAGTTCGCACGGCGTCGCCCTCACCAGGTCGGCGGTCGGAACCCGGCCTCGTCCATGACCGACTTCCAGTGGTTGTGGACGCTGAGTCGGGTGACGTCCATGGCGTCGGCGACGGCGGACTGGGACCGCTCGTCGCCCCGGATGAGCGCGGCGGCATAGAGGCTCGCGGCGGCGATCGTCCGCTTCGAGCGGTCTGACTCCGGGACGTTCGAGAGGAACAGGTCCGCGGCCGTGGTCGCGACCGAATCGCCGAGATCCAGGCGGTCGCAGGCCGTCTCGATCCGGTCGATCCAGGTCTCGTTCGCGACCCGATCGCTCGCCCGGTACATGGTTCCCGTATGCCGCGGACGTATATAAACGATCGTCGACGAGCGTGCGGAAGGTCGACCGGCGAAGGGTGGGGTGGCGGCCGTCGAAGGAGTGATCGTCCGGCGATCGCGAACCGGTCCGACAGGTTCTTTGGCGACCTTCGAGTACGTCCGCCCGCGCGTGGGTAGCCAAGCACGGAAACGGCGTAGCGCTTAGGACGCTATCCCGTAGGGGTCCGCCGGTTCAAATCCGGTCCCACGCACTGAGCGAACGAAGTGAGCGAGGGAGTCGGACCGGATTTGAGCCCAGAGGACGAGCAAAGCGAGTCCTCGCGGTTCAAATCCGGTCCCACGCTCCTGCTGCTCGCGGCGATGCTCGCAGCAACTGACTGTTGAGGATCTGAACCCGACGAGTCGCAACAGCCGAGCGGAGCGAGGCTGACCGTCTCGGCTCGGTTCAAATCCGGTCCCACGATCGATCGAATCCGGTCCCACGCTCCTGCTGCTCGCGCCGATACTCGCAGCAGGTGGTTGCGAAGTACTTTCGCCCCATCGCGAGCGTGAACCATCACCGACCGCCGGATCAGTCCTCGCCGCGGGCGGCCTCGAAGGCGGCGAGAGCCGTCTCGCGGCGCTCGGAATGGTCGACGATCGGCGCGGGGTACTCCGGGGCGACCTCCCGTCTTCGATCGTCGTCGAGCTCGTGCCATTCGTGGACCAGATCGGGGTCGACGCCCCGGAGTTCGGGGACGTACTCCGCGATGTACTCGGCGTCGGGATCGTAGCGTTCGCCCTGGGTCATCGGGTTGAAGATGCGGAAGTAGGGCTGTGCGTCGGTGCCCGTCGAGGCGGCCCACTGCCAGCCGCCGACGTCGTTCGCGGTGTCGTGGTCACACAGCCGCTCGCGGAAGTGGGCGTACCCCTCGCGCCAGTCGACGAGGAGGTCCTTCGTGAGGAACGAGGCGACGATCATCCGCACGCGGTTGTGCATGTACGCCTCCGCGCGGAGCTGGCGCATCCCGGCGTCGACGATGGGGTAGCCGGTCTCGCCGCGCTTCCAGGCCGCGAGCCCCTCGGGGTCATCGCGCCACTCGATCGGGTTCTCGTAGGTCTTGTAGTTCGCGGAGACGGTGTCGGGGTTGTACCGGAGGACCTGCATGTAGAACTCCCGCCAGGCGAGCTGGCGTTGGAACTCCTCGACGCTCGATTCCGGGTCGGCCTCCGCCGGCAGGTCGACCTCGTCGAGATCGCTCTCGCGTGCGCGGGCCATCGCGTCCTCGGTCGCGGCGTACGCCTCTCGGATCCCGATCGTGCCGAACGAGAGGTCCTGGGAGAGCTTCGATGTGGCTGCCTCGGCGGGGAGGTCCCGCTTCTCCTCGTACCGGAACACGTCGCCCTCACAGAACCCCTCCAGCCGGGATCGGGCCGCCTCGGTGCCCGCGGGCGGAAGCTCGGCGTCGGGCTCCTCGAACCCGAGGGCCGAGATGGCGGGAAGCGTTCCAACCGTGATCGACTCACCGGTTCCGAATTCGGCGGATTCGACGCTGTCGGTCACGGATCCGGATACGCCGGACTCGAGCCGCGATCGGATCCGATCGGCGTCGACGAGATCGTCCGGCTCCGGCGTGCGAGCGGGCGAATCGACCGCCCGGTCGTGCCACTTCCGCCAGTAGTAGGTGAACACGGAGTATGGCTCGCCGTCGTTCGTCCGGATCGATCCCGGTTTCTGGAGGACGGCGTCGTGGTGGGTCTCGTGGTCGATCGCCACCTCGGCGTCATCGAGGGCGGTCTCGACGCGGGCGTCGCGCTCCCTCGAGAGCCCCGAGTAGCCCTCGTTCCAGATGACGCGATCGGCGCCGAGCGCGTCGGCGACCTCCGGAATGACGCTCGCGGGGTCGCCGTGGGCGATCACGAGATCGCTTCCTCGGTCGCGGTAGTCTTCACGAAGCGCCGACAGGGAGTCGATCAGGTATCGAACGCGCGGCGCGCCGGCGTGTTCGAGGACGTCGTCGTCGAACACGAAACAGGGGACGACCGGACCGCGGTCCGCGGCGGCCGCGAGCCCGACGTTGTCCGAGAGCCGGACGTCACGGCGGTGCCAGAACAGCTCCATGGGCCCTGGTCGGACGGGGAGTCCCTGAAGGTGTCGGGCGGGACGCGACCGCTCTCGACCGACCGTTTCCGAGACCGGATCCGAGATGCGTCGATTTTAGTGGATCGGCCGCGCTTTTCCGGACGACTTCGATCCGGCGGCCGTCCACGACCGCCCGGTCGAGCCCGACACCCATGCAACAGTACCTCGATCTCGTCGACGAGACCCTCTCTCAGGGGGTCTACAAGCCGAACCGCACGGGCGTGGACACGATCGCGAGCTTCAGCGGCCAGTACACGGTCGACCTCTCCGAGGGGTTCCCGCTCTTGACGACGAAGCGGATGGACGGCTTCCGATGGAACTCGCTCATCCACGAGGTGCTGTGGTACCTCTCGGGTGAAGAACACGTTCGAACCCTCTCGGAACACACCGGCATCTGGGACGCCTGGGCCGACGAGGAGGGTCGCCTCGACACGGCTTACGGCCGGTTCTGGCGGCGCTACCCGATCCCGGAGGAGGGGCTCCCCGGCGAGAGCTGGCCGGACGACGCGCATCGATGGGTGACCGTCGAGACCGACGCGGACGGGACCGAGCGGCGGACCTTCGATCAGATCCGGTACGTCCTCGACACGCTGCGTGAGAGCCCGAACTCGCGGCGCATGGTCGTGAACGCCTGGCACCCCGCGAACGCCGCCGTCTCGACGCTGCCGCCGTGCCACTACACCTTCGTCGTGAACGTCCAGGGCGGCCGGTTGAACCTCCATCTCACCCAGCGCTCCGGCGACATCGCGCTCGGCGTTCCGTTCAACGTCGCGGCCTACTCGCTGCTCGCGACCGCCATCGCACAGCGGACGGACTTCGAACTCGGGCAGTTCGGACACACGATCGTCGACGCCCACGTCTACTGCGGGCAGGGCGACCGCGGCGAGTGGTACGGCGAGAACCTCGAACGCCTCCAGAACCGACTCAGCGACGTCGAACGCGCGGGGGACTACCGAGACGTTCGAGCCTGGCTCGAGGACGCGGCGCCGGCCGAGCGGGACGGCGAGGAGGGCTACGACCACGTACCGGGGCTGCTCGAGCAGCTCTCGCGGGAGCCGCGCGACCGCCCGAGGATCGAGATCGCCGACAAGCCCCTCGACGAGTTGACCTTCGAGGACGTCGAGCTTCGCGAGTACGACTCCGCGGACGGGATCGCCTTTTCGGTGGCGGAATGAACGGATCGGACGAGAGCGGACCGAACCGACCGGACGAGCGGGACCCGCCGGTTCCGGAGGACCTCACGATCTCGATGATCGCCGCGATCGCAGAGAACGGCGTGATCGGCGACTCCGGGGGGATGCCCTGGCACCATCCGGCGGACCTGCGACGGTTCAAGGAGACGACGACCGGCCATCCCGTGATCCTCGGCCGTCGGACCCACGAGAGCATCGTTTCGGACCTCGGCGAGCCGCTTCCGGGTCGGATCTCGATCGTGCTCTCGCGGTCGGATCTCGACCTCGCGGAGGGGGCCGTTCCGGCCGGCGGCGTCGACGAGGCCATCGATCGGGCGACGGAGGCGGCCGAGGAGCTCGGCGTCGACGTGGTCTACGTCGCCGGCGGAGCGACCGTCTACGAGGCGTTCCTGCCGATCGCGGACGAGCTCCTGATCACGGAGATCCACGAGCGCCACGAGGGGGACACGTCCTTCCCGTCGTGGGACCGCGACGAGTGGGAGCTTCTCGACCGCGAGGACCGCGAGGAGCTGTCCTTCTCGAGATATCGGCGTCGATCGCGGTGAGGGCCCGTGGGGGACGATCGCCTCCGCGACGAGCGCCCCGATAGGGAGGGTTTTTCCCGGACGAGCCGCTATCGACGGGTAATGACGCAGGACGCGACGGACACGTTCGGAGGGCCGCGACGATGAACAACGACCAGCAGGCCTACGACCGGGGAACCTCGCTTTTCTCCCCGGACGGACGCATCTATCAGGTCGAGTACGCCCGGGAGGCCGTCTCCCGCGGCGCGCCGAGCGTGGGGATCCGAACGGCGGACGGGATCGTCTTCGCGGCGATGAGCCGCGCCTCGTCACCGTTGATGGAGGCCGAAAGCATCGAGAAGCTCCACAAGCTCGACGACCACGTCGGAACCGCCTCGGCCGGCCACGTCGCCGACGCGCGCAAGCTCATCGACTTCGCGCGCCGGCGCGCGCAGATGAACCGCCTGCGCTACGGCGAGGCGATCGGCGTCGAGGCGTTGACGAAGGACGTGACGGACCACGTCCAGGAGAACACCCAGCTCGGCGGGACCCGACCCTACGGTGCCGCGTTGTTGCTCGGCGGCTTCGAGGACGGCGAGCCCCGGCTGTTCGGCGCCGACCCCTCCGGGACGCCCCACGAGTGGAAGGCGACGGTCATCGGAAACGGCAGGGAGGAGATCCAGGCGTTCCTCGAGGAGGAGTGGGAGCCCGACGCCACGGTCGAGGAGGGCGTCGAACTGGCCGTGCGGGCGCTCGCCGAGTACGAGGAGGACCTCGTGGCCGAGGACCTCTCGATCGCGACGATAACCGAGGCGGACGGGTACCACGTGTCCTCCGACGACGAGATCGCCGCGGCCTTCGAGGCGCTCGAGGACGACGCGGGGGCCGCCGACGAGGACGAAAACGGGGACGAGGAGACGTCCACGGACGGGTCCGACGAGGAGTGACGCCCTCGGGCAACCCGAGAGAGTGACGGTGCGCAAGCGCTTTTACGCGGCGGCGAGCGCGATCGAACGGATGAGGAGCACCTCCGTCCTCCGTGTTGCCATCTGCGTGCTCCTCGTCGGGGCGACGATGGCCGGCACCGCCGGCGTCGCGATCGCGGTCGAGAGCACTGACCCCGCGGAGGTCGCCACCCCAACGGGCGGCGTGTCCCCCGGTGAGGCCGCCGTATCCGTCGGGGACGTCTCCCCTGCCGCGGCGGTCCGGGCGCCGAACCGGGATTCGGATCCCGACGCCCGTCAGGTCGATTTCGCGGGGTTCGACCGGAGCGCGATCGAGATCACCGTCGACGAATCGGGGCGGGGGGACTGGACGTTACGGTACGAACGAACCCTCCGAAACGAGTCCGAACGCGACGACTTCCAGGCCTTCGCCGACCGGTTCAACGATGAGGAGACGGAGCTCTACCGGAACTTCCAGGCCGACGCGACGGGGCTCGCGGAGGAGGGCGAGAACGTGACCGACCGCGAGATGGCCGCTGCAAACTTCTCCCGTGAGGCGTTCGTCGACTCGGGGTTCGGATCCGACGTGGGAGTCATCGAGCTCTCGTTCGCCTGGCGGGGATTCGCCGCCGTGGACGGGGACGTCGTCACCGTCGGCGACGTCTTCGAGGGGGGATTCTACCTCGGACCCGACCAGGAGCTCGTCGTCCGTCCCGGCGGGGACCTCTCGTTCGTCTCGCGCGACCCCGAGGGGACCCCGTCGAACCCCGAGTCGCTCGCGGAGAGCGCATCGATCACCTGGCAGGGCGAACGACGGTTCACCGATCGACGCCCGCGGGTCGTGTTCGCGAGGAACGCGACGAACGGGACGGCCTCCGGATCGACGAGCGGGGGCGCAACCGACGCGGCGACGGCGCTTCAAACGGGAGCGGCCGACGACGCGAACACGTCGGGTTCGCCGACCGAGGCCTCCGGAACGGGCGGGAACGGCAGCGACCCGCTCTTGTGGGGCGTGTTGGGGGCCGCCGTGATTCTCGCCGCGGCGATCGCGATCCGGACGAGGTCGGGGACACGGCCCGCGTCTCGAAACGGCGATCGGTCCGATCCGGTTGGCGGAGGGTCGACGAACACGGTCGAGGAGACCTCTACCGGCGGATCCGGCGTCGACGAAACCACGGGCGGAGAAGACGCCGACGCCGCGACCGCGACCGCGATCACGGAGGCGGAGATGCTGTCGGACGAGGACCGGATCGAGTCGATCCTCCGCGAGCACGGCGGCCGGGTGAAACAGACACGGATCGTCGAGGAGACCGACTGGTCGAAATCCAAGGTGAGCGTGGTCCTCTCGAGGATGGCCGATGACGGAACCGTCTCGAAGCTTCGGATCGGCCGTGAGAACGTCATCACGCTCGAAGGGCCCGATGCCGACGACGTCGAGGGAACCGATACCGACGACGCCGACGGGACCGATTCCGGCGACGAGGGATCGACCCCGGAGAGGTGATGCCGGCGGGAACCGAGCCGAACCGAACCGAACGGAATCGAACGGAAGCGAACCGAAGCGAAGCGGTCGGCGTGCGGGGTTCGAGCCGGTCACCGACGCACGAAGTCCGAGAGCCGATCTCGAAGCGAGTCGCCTCCGAGCTTCAGGTAATAGGCGTCCCCGCCGTCCTCGTAGTAGCCGTCGATCCGCCGCTCGACGTCGAAGCCGAGGTGGCGATAGAATCCGAGCGCGTTCTCGTTGGTCGCACGGGCGTGGCAGGTCACGGAGCGGTTGTTTTCGGCGATCTCAGCGATGAGCCGCTCCCCGTAGCCGCGATCGCGCGCCTCGGGGGCGACCGCGAGGAACAGGACGTATCCGTCGCGTCGCACCGAGGCGAACGCGACAAGCTGATCGTCCTCGAAGAGGAGGTGCGTCCTCGACCGTCGGTACGCGTCGACGAAGAACCCTCGTCGCTGCCGGAGCACGCCGTCCCGCGAGCGGATCCGCTCTTTGAGCTCCCACGCCTCCTCGACGTGGTCCGCGTCCCCCGGACGATCGACCCGTTTCTCGACGGTAACGCTCACTGACGGGGAGTAACGCGCGGGCTCAATATAACTCCTCCGTCCGTCCGGACGATGATTCTCCTCCGTCCGGACGATGATTCACCCGTCCGAGCGAACCCCCGAAGCGTTTTGGTTCCCTCCGTCGTGGATCGGCGTGATGGAGTTATCGGACGCTCGGCCGGCGGCGATCCTGAAGAACGCCTTTCTGACCGGCGTCGCGGTCATCGTGCCGCTTTTGATCACGCTCATCGTCCTCGCGATCGCCTTCAACTACGTCTACGTCTACTTGGACCTCCTCTCCGATGCGGTGTTGCCGTTCTCGCCGCGAATCTCGATACCCGGATACGGCGTTCTCGGCCGCGAGCTCCTCGTCGAGGTCGCGACGCCGATCGTGTTGTTCGCGTTGATCCTCCTCGTCGGGTTGACCGCGAACTCCTCGCGATACGGGGAGTTGGCCGTCAGCTACTTCGATCGCGTCATCGAGCGCGTCCCGGGCGTCGGAGCCGTCTACGAGAGCTTCCGTCGGATGTCCGACGTGATGTTGGACTCCGACGGCGAACACTTCCAGGAGGTCGTCCTCGTCGAGTTCCCGACGGAGGGGGTCTACGCGCTCGCGTTCGTCACGAGCCGAACGCCGTCGTCGATCGCGGACCCGATAGAGGAGAGCGACCACCGTGAGGACGCGGGCGAGACGCGTACACTGTTTTTGCCCATGGCGCCAAACCCGGTCATGGGCGGTCACGTCGTCTTCGTGCCCGGCTCGCGGGTCGTCGAGGTCGACATGACCGTAGAGGAGGGGATCCGGGCGCTCGTGACGAGCGGGGTGGCGATCGAGGAGTCGATCGGCGAGGAGGGCGGCGTCTCACCGGCCGTCTCGCCCAACCCGCTTCGCGAGTTCTCGATGGTCGACCGGCTCGAGGAACGGCTCGATCGCGATGACCACCGTTCCCGCGACCGGGGGAACGTGGTGAACGCGGTTCTCGATCCCGACTCGGCGGTCGACGCGGACGACGGGGACGAAAGCGAGGATCGAACCGACACCGATAGGACGGAGCCGGACGAACCGTCGGAAACGTGACGTTCGAACTCCGCGATCACACCGCCGACGTCGCGGTCGAGGCGACCGCGGGCACGCTCGCCGACGTCCTCGCGGACGTGGCGAACGGGCTCGCCGCGGCGATGTGTGACGAGTGGCCGGAGACCGGCGACCGCTTCGCGATCGAGGTGACGGCGGAGTCCCGCGAGGCGCTCCTGTTCGATTACCTCGATCGCCTCATCTACGAGCGCGACGTTCGCGGCGTGCTCCCGGTCGACCATCGGTGTGAACTCGAGGGGTCGAACGATGAAACCGACCGGTCGAACGATGAAACCGACCGGTCAAACGATGAAACCGACCGGTCGAACGACGAAACCGACCGGTCGAACGACGAAACCGAATGGACCCTGGTCGCGAGCGCGCGCGGCGTCCCACTGGAGTCCGTCTCGGCCCGCGACGTCAAGGCCGTGACCTACTCGCAGATGCGCCTGGAACCCCGCGGCGACGGGTGGTACGCCTACGTCGTCTTCGACGTCTGAGTGTCTCCGCCGCCCGTTCAACCCACTTTGACCGTAGACTTTCGTCCACCTCGCGAGCCGAACGGGGGAAGATTCTTTGTCCGGGAGGTGTTTGGTAACGTATGTCACAGATGGATCGAACGCGAGCCTGGACGTCCGGAGCGATCGCGGGGCTCGTCGGCGGGGTCGGAATGGGTGTCGTCCTCCAGTTCGGCACCGACGTGATGGCGATCATCGGCGCGCTGGTCGGCGTCGAGAGCGCCCCCGCGGGATGGGCCGTCCACCTGGCCATCGCGACGGCCTTCGGCGTGTTGTTCGTCGCGGCCTTCGATCGGCCGTTCTTCGACGAGCTACGAACCACCGTCAGCGGGTGTCTATCGCTCGGGGTCGCACACTCCGCCGCGCTCGGGCTGCTCACCGGCGGTGTCGTGTTGCCGGCGTCGATCGCGTTCAGCGACGGCTCCTCGCTGCCGATCGCCGCCCTTCCGCTTCCCGGCGTCACCGCCGGCATCGAGGTCGGCGTCGTCATCGCCGTCTCACACCTCGTGTACGGGCTGGTTCTGGGCGGAACGTTCGCCCATCGCGTCGGCGCCACGGTCGACGTACGGTGGTGGCCGGCGGGGGCGGCCGAGGAGCCGGGGTCGTAACGCTATTTCCCCGGCGGCGCGTTGTTCCGGTATGACCACCCGCGAGTTCGACGGCGTCCGGCTGCGGAAGGTTCGAGAGCACGTCTGGGAGATCCCGAAGGAGGGCGAGATGAACGTCCCCGCCCGCGTGCTCGCCTCGGAGGACCTCCTGGAGGAGATCTCCGGGGACGACACGCTCACCCAGCTTCGAAACGCCACGCATCTCCCCGGCATCGCGGGACACGCGCTCTGCATGCCCGACGGTCACCAGGGATACGGCTTCCCGGTCGGCGGCGTGGGCGCGATCGACGCCGAGAGCGGCTGTATCTCGCCCGGAGCGATCGGGTATGACATCAACTGCCTGCCGGGGGATACCGACGTTCTGCTCTCGTTCGGTCGTCGCCGCCGGATCGAGGAGCTTCAGGATCGCTTCGAGGACGAGAAGGCGGTCGTCGCGGCCGACGACGGGCCCGTCGACTCGGACGTTCGACTGTTCACGCGTTCGAAGCCACGGACGGTGTACGAACTGGAGACGGACACCGGCGATACCGTGGCTGCGACGAGCGATCATCCGTTCCGAACGACGGACGGGATGTCCGAACTCGGCGACATCGACGTCGGCGACGAGGTGTTCGTACACCCGTTCGAGGGGCTCCCGGACGAGACCCCGCCGGAGTTCGTCGTCCTGGACGAATCGGACTTCGCGGACGAGGATCCACAGCTCGTTCGCGTGCTGAAAGAGCGGGACCTGCTCCCGCTGTACTCGACCGACGAGGCGTTCCATCGATTGCTCAAGCTGGCCGGATATCACACCGGGGACGGATCGTTCAGCGGTTCGCTGTCGTGGTTCTACGGGGATCCGGAGGATCTCGAGGCGATCCAGGAGGACATCGAGGCGCTCGGGTTCACTCCGTCCCGGATCTACGAACGCGAGCGTGACCACGAGATCGACGGACGGGAGTTCACCCGAACGGAGTACAGCGTTCGGTCGAACTCGAACGCGTTCACACAGCTCCTCGTTCGCCTCGGCGTTCCGGAGGGGCGCAAGGTCGAATCCGACTTCACCGTACCGGCGTATCTCGATCGCCTCGCGGACTGGCAGCGAGCGCTGTACCTGTCGGCGTTCTTCGGCGCCGAGATGAGTGCGCCCGACACGGTCTCACGGAAGAACTTCTATGCGCCGTCGGTCTCGCACAACCGCACCGTCGAAGTTCGTGAGGCTGGAGAACAGTTCCTCCGGGATCTCATGCGCCATCTCAACGAACTCGGAATCAGGACGAACGCGCTCGAGGAGGTCGAACGTACCGAGACGACCGTCGGAGAAACGGTCCGGTTCCGGTTCGGCGTCAGCTCCGAGGCCGAAAACCTGATCCGGTTTTTCACCCGGGTTGGATACAGATATGCCGAACGGAAGCGGCGCGACGCGCTCGTTGCTGCACAGTACCTCAAGCACAAGAAGCGAGTCATCGACGAGCGTGCGCGCATCGCGGCCGAGGCCAGCGCGCTCGCCGACGGGGGCGTGGAGATCGGCGAGATCAAATCACGCTTCGGCGAGGTCAACGGCCGGTTCATCGAGCGAAGCGTGTACGACGGGCGGAAGGGTCGTCCCCGCCCGCCCGCGGATTTCCCTGACTTCGCGGAGTTCCGCGAATCGATCACCGTTCGAGCGAACGGGACGATCGCGGCTGAGGTGGTCTCGATCGCCGAACGCGGACGCAGGGAGGTGTTCGACATCGGCGTCGACCACGACGCACACAACTTCCTGGCGAACGGGTTCGTCGTGTCGAACTGCGGCGTCCGGATGGTCCGGACGAGCCTCACCTACGACGACGTCCGCGGACGCGAGGAGGAGCTCGTCGACGTCCTCTTCGACCGGATCCCCTCCGGGCTCGGCGGCGGCGGGATCGTCGAGGGCGACCGCGACACGGTCGAGGCGGTCCTCGAGCGCGGCGTCGAGTGGGCGGTAGAGGAGGGGTACGGCGTCCCCGAGGACCTCGACCGCTGTGAGGACGAGGGGCGCAGGCCCGACGCACGCCCCGAATACGTTCCGAAGAAGGCCAAGGACCGGGGACGCAACCAGATCGGCTCGCTCGGCTCCGGAAACCACTTCCTCGAGGTACAGCGGGTCACGGACGTCTTCCGCGGGGACGTCGCCGACGTCTACGGGCTGCGGCCGGATCAGATCGTCGTGCTCATCCACTGCGGCTCGCGGGGGCTCGGCCACCAGACGTGCTCGGAGTACCTCAGGCGGATCGAGAAACGACACGGCGACCTCCTCGAGGCGCTCCCGGACAAGGAGCTCGCGGCCGCGCCCGCGGGCTCCGAACTCGCCCACGAGTACTACGGCGCGATGTGTGCCGCGATCAACTACGCCTGGGTCAACCGCCAGCTGATCACCCACCGGACTCGAAAGGTGTTCGGACACGTCTTCGAGGCCGACCCGATCGACGACCTCGGGATGGAGTTGCTCTACGACGTCGCCCACAACATCGCCAAACGCGAGACCCACGTGGTCGACGGCGAGGAACGCGATCTGTACGTCCACCGCAAGGGCGCAACGAGGGCGTTCCCGGCCGGTCGCGAGGAAGTCCCCGCGGCCTACCGCGAGGTCGGCCAGCCCGTCATCATTCCCGGAAGCATGGGCACGGGCTCGTACGTCCTGCGTGGCGGGGAGAACTCCCTCGAGGTCTCCTTCGGGTCGACCGCCCACGGCGCGGGCCGGCTCATGAGTCGGACGCAGGCCAAACAGGAGTTCTGGGGCGGCGACGTCCGCGACGACCTCGCCGAACAGGACCACGTCTACGTGAAGGCCCAAAGCGGGGCCACGATCGCCGAGGAGGCGCCCGGCGTCTACAAGGACGTCGACGAGGTCGTCCGCGTCAGCGACGAGCTCGGGATCGGCGACAAGGTCGCCCGAACGTTCCCGGTGTGCAACATCAAGGGGTGAGTTTTCGGCCCGGACCGAACCGGGGTCATCCCCGAAACCCGTCCCCGTCGGGCCCGCCCGGCCCGGACGGGCCACGCGGACTCGCCGGCTCCCGGCCGAGGGCGAGCCGGACGCGCTCTCCGGTCGAGTCGGAGCGGGGATCGACCTCGCGTCCGTTCTCGAACCGGACAAACGAGAGGTAGAAGGGCTCGCCACAGCCGATCTCACCGGGTTCATCGCGTCTCTCGCCCCCCGGTTCGTCCTCTTCATCGGCGGTTCCTGGAGAGGGGTCCCAGTCGACGCCGTCGCTCTTCCCGCAGACGAAGCGCACGCCGTCGGGAGCGTTCTCCGTCTCGGCGTCACCTCCCTCCCGATGAACGTCGAACTCCGCGGTCGGCTCGACGTAGGTCCACCCCTCGAGCGGATACGGGGTGACCGCCTTGTCGGCGAGGTAGCCCTCCCGCTCGATCGCGGCGAGCGTCCCACAGCGCGGACAGCGGTAGGTGACCGGATGACCCATGTTCGGTCCGACGGCGTCGAGGACCAAGTCGTCATCGCCGACTTCGGCATCGCTCCCGAACGCTATTGGACAGATCGCTCCCGAACGATACGGGATGGATCGATACCGAACGATACGGGACGGATCGGTCCGGTATATAGGTCTCTTAGCAACCTACTTTCGGCCTCCCGAGAGCGGATCGATCGATGGCCGCAGATTCCGACTCGCGGTTCGACGACCGGATCGTCTCGCGGACCGAGGACTATCTCGATCGGATCTCGGAATGCGTCGGGCTCCTGCCGCGGCTGCTCGAGACGTACCTCGCGGAGGGGACGGACGAGACCACGGCCGGAACCGACTCCGTCGCCGCCTCGATCGTGAACCTGGAGAGCGACTGTGACCGGCTCAAACGCGACATCTCCGGCCAGATAACGAACGCCGACGCCGCCGACGTCGGGCTGTTGAACGCCCGTATCCACCGCAACTCCTCGCAGGTGCTGGACCTCTATCAGCGGCTGGACGTGATCGCGAACGTGGCGGAACGGATCGCGGAGGAGCTCGTCACCGTTCGCCCCCCGCGGGATGCGGACTGCTTCGACCGCTACGTGGAGATGGCCGGCTTTGCGATCCGGGGGATGGACGCCCTTTCGGCGGCCGTCTCGCGATACGTCCGGCTGCTTCGGTCCCCCTCACGGTCAGGCACCATCGCGGACGAGATCGCGAGCGTTCGCGGGATCGAAAGCGCGGTCGACGAGCTCCGCAACGAGGTCGTCGAGACGGCCTTCGCGGACGACGGCGTCGATCGGCCGCTCGTCCACCGCGAGTTCGCGCTCCTGTTCGACGCGCTCTGTGACGCAATGGAGGACGTGACAGACACCCTGGTGCTCGTCTCGAGCACCGAGGCGTGGATCACGACCGAGTTCGACGATCGGGGGAGCGACCTCGAGTGAGCGGCACGCGGGCACAACCCTTATGGTCCGGATCCACGAGTGATCGTACCATGGAGTACACGACGCTCGGCGACACGGGCATGGAGGTCAGCCGGATCTGTCTCGGCTGTATGAGCTTCGGATCGAACGACTGGCGCGATTGGGTCCTCGAGGAGGAGGAGAGCCGGCCGATCATCGAGCGGGCGATCGACCTCGGAATCAACTTCTTCGATACGGCGAACGTCTACTCGAACGGCGAGTCGGAACGCGTCCTCGGGAACGCCCTCGAGGGGTACGACCGCGATCGACAGGTGGTGGCCACGAAGGTCTACGGCGAGATGGACGAGACGAACCCCAACGCCGCCGGACTCTCGCGCAAGGCGATCGAACAGGAGCTGTCGAACAGCCTCGACCGCCTCGGGATGGACACGATCGACCTCTATCAGACGCATCGGTGGGACTACGACGCGCCGATCGACGAGACTCTCCGGGCGCTCGACGACGCCGTCCGCCGGAATCAGGTCCGATATATCGGCACCTCCTCGCAGTGGGCCCACCAGTTCTCGGAGGCCTTACACACGAGCGACGACCTCGGGCTGGAGCGATTCCAGACGATGCAGAACCACTACAACCTCGCCTACCGCGAGGAGGAACGAGAGATGCTCCCGCTTTGTGATCGCGAGGGGATCGGGGTCGTTCCGTGGAGCCCGCTCGCGCGGGGGTACCTCACCCGTCCCCACGAGGAGTTCCTCGATACGGTTCGCGGCGAGTACATGAACGACAGCGAGTTCGCCGAACGGATCGCCACCTACCGCGCCAACGGCGGCGACGAGATCAACGAACGCGTCGCGGAACTCGCCGCGGACAAGGGCGTCACGATGGCGCAGATCGCGCTCGCGTGGCTCCTCCACCAGGAGACGGTTGACGCGCCCATCATCGGGACGACGAGCGTCGAACACCTGGAGGACGCGGTCGAGGCGCTCGACATCGATCTCTCGGAGAGCGACCTCGCGTACCTCGAGGAGCCGTACGGACCGGTCGGGGTGAACGGACACGAGTGACGTCCCAGTCCTGATCGCCGTCCCGGACGACACCGGTCCACCGCTCGAACGACACCGTCCACTGCCCGAACGAGGCTATCACACGAGCGCGAGTATCACCGACGCCACCGTCTCGACGACGGTGTCCCAGACGGAGACCCCCGTCAGCATGGCCTGAAGGGTGTCGACGCCGAAGAAGCCGAAGGCGGCGGCCGCGACGAAGTGCGCCTTTCGGAGGTCGAAACGGTGTGCGAACCGGAAGAAGACGAAGGCGTTGAGCAGGCTCACCGGGATGATCGCGGCCATCTCGCCCGCCCAGATGGCGGTCGGGAACGCCGGGTACTGCGCGGCGAGGCCGATCGTCACGAGCTGGGTCTTGTCGCCGAACTCGCCGAAGGCCATCAGCGCGAAGATGGGCAAAAAGCCGCCCATGACGTTCGGCACCCGCCAGCCGAGATACGGCACGCGAACGTCGAGATCGCCGTCGAGAACCGCGGCCAGCCCGCCGTCGGGCTGTGCGTCGACGTCGCCGCTCGAGGGCGCAGAACGGAACAACGCGACCGCGAAGAACAGGAACAGGATCCCGGTCAACAGATCGAGGTAGACGCCGGGGAGCACCGTCTGGAGGTAGCTTCCGAAGCGGATCTCGAGCACCGTCCATCCGGCGAAGGCGCTCCCGGCCGCGGCGACGACCACGAGCGGATTGTATCGCGTCGAGAGCGCCGCGATGATGAACTGAACCTTCTCGCCCGGCAACACCGCGAGCTGGGCGAGAAACGCGATCGTCGCGACCTCGATCCAGGTCGTCATCAGTGATCGCCCGGCGATCGGCGGCTCGTTCGACGTCCGCTTCGGCTGCCCGGGGGCTCGGTCGAGAGGGCATCCACGGCAGCGCATCGACGAGTGCTGGCTCGTCGAGTGGTTCGGTCGATAGTCATCGGTCCGGCTGGATTAGACGTGTCTAACTGTGGAGTCGTCCTCACCAATACGATCTTCGATCGCATCGAACGGAAGACGTCGAACAATGCCGGGAGGGACGGACGACGCCGGAATCGAGCGAGCGACGCCGGTATCCGTCGAACGATGCGAAAAACGGACCGACGAGGCTGAAGAGCGGCTCGTTTGCGCCTACTGGAAGGCGCCGCCGGGGACGGCCTCGGCGTCCGTCTCGACCTCGGAGCGCTCGAACTGCTGTTCGATCTCCGCATAGCGCTCGCGGGTCTCGGCGGTGACGCTCGGGTTGACCTCCTCGAGGGCGTCCTCGAAGTGGTCCATCGTCACCCGGACGTTTCCGACCGACTCGCCGACCTCCTCGGGGTCGACGCTGGCGATGAACTCCCGGGAGGCGTTCATCGATGCCTCGCGGGCGACCGCCTCGATGTCGGCGCCGACGTAGCCCTCGGTCTTCCGGGCGAGGACGTCCAGGTCGACGTCGTCGGCCAGGGGCTTTTCACGCGTGTGGACCTCGAAGATCCGGCGGCGAGCCTCCTCGTCGGGGACCGGCACGTGCACGTGGCGGTCGAGCCGACCGGGGCGCAACAGCGCGGAGTCGATGAGGTCCGGGCGGTTCGTCGTGGCGATCACCACGACGTCCTCCAGCGACTCGAGGCCGTCGAGCTCGGTCAGCAGCTGGGAGACGACGCGCTCGCCGACGCCGGAGTCGCCGGTGTTCTGTCCGCGCTCGGTCGCGATCGAGTCGATCTCGTCGAAGAACACGATCGTCGGCGCGTTCTCGCGGGCCTTCGAGAAGACCTCGCGGACGCCCTTTTCGGACTCCCCGACGAACTTGTTCAACAGCTCTGGACCCTTGATCGAGATGAAGTTCGACTCGGACTCGTTGGCGACGGCCTTGGCGAGCAGCGTCTTGCCGGTGCCCGGCGGGCCGTACATCAACACGCCCTTTGCGGCCTGCATGTCGAGCTGGTCGAAGACCTCGGGGTACTCGAGCGGCCACTGGATCGTCTCGCGGAGCCGCTCTTTGGTGTCCTCGAGGCCGCCGACGTCGTTCCAGGTGACGTCGGGAACCTCGACGAAGACCTCGCGGAGGGCGGACGGCTCGATGCCCTTGAGCGCCTCCTTGAGGTCGCGTTCGGTGACCTGGATCGACTGCAGGACGTCCGCGTCGATCTCGTCGGATTCGAGGTCGAGCTGCGGGCGGATGCGACGCAGCGCGTGCATCGCCGACTCCTTGGCCAGGCTCTCGAGGTCCGCGCCGACGAAGCCGTGGGTGTTCTCGGCGTACTCGTCGAGGTCGATCCCGTCGACGAGCGGCATGTTTCGGGTGTGGACCTGGAGGATCTCCTTGCGACCGTCGCGGTCGGGGACGCCGATCTCGATCTCGCGGTCGAAGCGACCGCCGCGGCGAAGCGCGGGGTCGATCGCGTCCACGCGGTTCGTCGCGCCGATCACGACGACCTGGCCGCGCTCCTCGAGGCCGTCCATGAGCGAGAGCAGCTGGGCGACGACCCGCCGTTCGACGTCGCCGCCGGCCTCCTCGCGTTTGGGGGCGATCGAGTCGAGCTCGTCCATGAAGATGATGGCCGGCGCGTCCTCGGAGGCCTCCTCGAAGACGTCGCGCAGCTGCTCTTCGGACTCGCCGTAGTACTTCGACATGATCTCGGGGCCCGAGACCGTATGGAAGCTGGCGTCGATCTCGTTGGCGACGGCCTTCGCGATCAGCGTCTTGCCGGTGCCCGGCGGGCCGTGAAGCAGGACGCCCTTGGGCGGGTCGATCCCGAGGCGCTTGAACAGCTCGGGATGCCGCATCGGCAGCTCGATCATCTCACGGACCTGCTCGAGCTCGTCGTCGAGGCCGCCGATGTCCTCGTAGGCGACGTCCGGGGTCGCGTCCCCGCCGGCGCCGCTCTCGGCGGCGGGACCCTCGATGATCTCCTCGGCGGGCTTTTCGGCGATCTCGATCTCCGTCTCGTCCGTGACCACGACCGTTCCCGAGGGCGTCGTCGAGGCGATCTTCAGGGGGACCGCCTGCGACTGGCCGCCCATGAAGCCGAAGCCCAGCGGCAGCTGGACGTTCTGTCCGGGCGTGATGGGCTGGCCGCCGATCTCACGGCGGATCAACGCGTCGATGTTGCCGCGAATCCCGAGCCGCTGGGGCAACGCGATCGTGATGCGTTCCGCGGGCTTAACCTCGACCTTCTCGACGGTCACGTGGTCGTCGATGCCGACGTCGGCCTGCTGGCGCATCCGGCCGTCGATCCGAACGACGCCGGTGCCGTCATCCTCGGGGTAGCCGGGCCAGACGCGCGCGATCGCGCCTCCGGTCGACCCCTCGATGCGGACGAAATCGCCGCCCGAGAGGTCGAGCTCCTCGGCCGCCACGCGGTCGATGGCCGCCAGCCGGCGGCCGGCGTCCTTCTGTTTCAGCGGCTTGACGGTGAGCTTCATCGCTCCACCTCGATCGTCAACACGCCGTTTCGAACCGCGACGTCCGCGGCCGGTCCGGGGAGGTCGAACTCCGTTTCGGCCTCCGTCCCGTTCCGGTCGATGACGACGATCGCCGTGTCACCGACGGTGTCGACGGTGACCTGATCGTCGGCGACGCCGAGATCGGCCGCGAGGACCCATCGGTCCGGATACTCGTAGCGGCGAACCTGCGCGTCGCCGTCGGTGAATTGGGTCTGTCTCATTCTAATCCTAACTCCAAGTTAGGCGAGTAACTATATAAACCTTTCGTCGATATACCGCAGGAAGGCGTCGAGTCAACCATCGAGAGATTGTTTGCAGTTCGAGACATCGAATCCGCTCCGGTCGACTTCTATCGACCCGGACGTACTCGGGTGTTCCCCTCCGCTATGAGCGATCGCTTGCGCGGGACCGCTTTTTGTACCTCGCGATCCAAGCGACCGCATGGAACGGGTCACCCACCACGGCCGCGAGACGGCCTATCGCGTTCTCGCCGACGGAGACGACGGTCCGACGACGCTTTGCATCCACGGAAGCGGGGGTACACACGCCGTCTGGAGGGCGCAGGCGCGTCTGCGGGAGCGCTCGATCGTCGCCCTCGATCTGTCGGGCCACGGCGAAAGCGCGGACGTCGAGGCCGCTCCCGGCGTTGAGACCCTCGACGCCTATGCAGCCGACGTGCTCGCCGTCGCGAACGAGACGGGCGCGAGCGTCCTCTGTGGCAACTCGCTCGGCGGCGCCGTCGCCCAGTGGATCGCGATCGAACGCGCCGACGAGACGGATCTCGATGGGCTCGTTCTGCAGGGAACCGGCGCGAAACTCGCCGTCCTCCAGGACCTCCTCGGATGGCTCGCCGACGACTTCGAGCGGGCGATCGAGTTCCTCCACGCGGACGGCCGGCTGTTTCACGACGCACCCGAGGAGTACCGCGAGGAGTCACGGGCGGCGATGCGGGAGGTCGGGGGGGCGACCGTCGAGCGGGACTTTCGAACCTGCCACGAGTTCGACGTTCGCGACCGCCTGTCGGCGATCGACGCTCCCGTCCTCGCGGTCGTCGGAGAACACGACCGGCTCACGCCGCCGTCGTATCACGAGTTCCTCGCCGCTGAGATCCCGAACTGCGAACGGGCCCTCGTCGCGGACGCCGCCCACCTCGCGATGATCGAGCAGCCGGCGGCTTTCAACGCCGTCCTCGCGGAGTTCCTCGATCGGCTCTGAGACATTCGGCGTTCTTCGTGTTCGACCACGGCCGCGCAGCTCTCGGACGGGTCGAAACGAGATCGTGGAGAAACGGCGGTCGCTGTCGTCGGGTCGGTCGTTCGCGGTCAGTTGTCGCCGGACTTCGACTGCCAGGCGTACTCGCGACGCTTGGCCGACTTGCCGAATCCACACGAGGAGCAGCGCTCCTTCTTGAGGTGGTAGGACTTCTCGCCGCAACGTCGACACTTCACGTGGACCGTCTTGTTCTTTTTCCCTTGAGAGGGCGTACCGGCTCCAGTCATGCGTTGATCGTGACGACGTTATCGCCGCGTATAATCGTTGTGTCTTCGACCGCGACGGCGAAGTCCTCCTCGTCGGGGACCCGGTCCGCCTCCGCCGTCTCCGGGTCGATCACGAGGTTCATGTGCTGATCGTATCCGGCCAACAGCCCGTAGTACGTGGTTCCGTCCTTGAGGTGGACGGTTACGGGATCGTCGAGCGACGATTCGAGGACGTCGAGGGGTCGGCCACTCATGTCCTATGCGCCTCCCGTCGAGGTATTAAAAATACCGGGACCGGACGGGGGCGAGAACGTCCGACACGCCCGACATCATCTCGCTCCGTTCACCACCATCCCCACAGAGGGCCACCTCCTCCACTGCCCATCCCCTCGGGTTCACTCCTCCCGTGTCTCTCGTGCACGTTCCAGGACCCAGCGGAGTTCGGACTCGTCGGGGTCGTAGCCGTCCGGAAGCCGTACTTCGGGAAGCACGTCGCGAACCGCTCGGAGGACGTCGTCGGGACGCGTCGCCGCGAGCCGGTCCCCGTCGAAGCCGGCGACCGCGAGCAGTCGAGCCGTGTCAGGTCTCACGCCGAGACACATCAACTCGGCGGTCCGAACGATCCGGGAGGACCGCCGCGATCCGGCGTCTATCACCTCCGCGAGCCGGTCGGCCGGAACCTCGGCGAGCGAGGGAACGTCACGTATCCCGCCCTCCCTGAGTCGCTCCCCGTAGGTGTCGCCGACGCCGGGAACCGCCTCGAGGGGCGTGTCGGCGTCGACCTCGAAGTCGGATTCCCATCCCGTCCCCGGCCCGTTTCCGCCGTCGGAACCGGGGGCGGATTCCCCCTCGTCGACGTCCGGCGGATCGATCAACGTCGGGTGGGTTCCGGCGAGGACCGATCCCGCCATCCCGCCCCGTTCCGGTCCTTGGACGTCCCGGTCGCCGCTCTCGCTCCCGCGGTCCATCCCGTCGGGGAACCACGAGGGGGGCATCCGATCGGCGATCAGCGGGTCCATCGACCGGAGCGCGTCGGGCGTGCCGTCGGCGGATCCCTCCGCTTTCCGATCGGCCGACCGAGTTCGTCGACGTCGCGCGCTCGGCGCGAACCGAACCGAGAAGGTGCCGCCCGCCGCGCCGGGGCGAACGTCGAGGTCGGCGGTCGGGCGTCTCTCCCCCTTCTCCGTTCTTTCCCCATCCCCCTCCGCGGCCGACTCATCCCCGGGCGACTCCGTCGGAGAGGCCTCCTTCGCGAGCGATCCTCTCTCGAGGGCCTCCTCCGCTGAAGGCTCACCGTCGCTCGTCTCCTCGGAGACCCCGAAGGGAATGTCGAGTTCGACCGACGCCACCTCGACGTTCGGGCCCTCCCGGTCGGCGGCGTCGGACTCGACCTCGATCGCGTCGATGCCTCGTTGGATCTCGTTTCGAACCTCGATCAACAGATCGCCGAGTCGTACCATGGTCACGGTCACCTGAAGTGCATTCGCGCCGAGAGGCTGCAGACGGCCTGCGATTCGACGCCGGTCGCCGCCCGTGCGTCTATCGCCCTCGCGTCGAGGTCCTCGTCGATCGCGAGCTTGACGTCCATTTCGACGTCCTCGACGACCGGCTCGGGGATCCCGGATTCGGCGACGGTCCGGATCGCATCGCGTCGTCGGGTTCCGATCGCGTTCGCGGCGGCGTCCCGGATCCGGCCGACCGCCTCCGGCGTCAAGAACGGGAGATCCCCGCGGCGTTCCAGCGGGAGGTCCGCCGGATCGAGCCCGGGTAGTCGTTCGAGCCCCTCGAAGCGACGTTGGCCGTCCTCGCCGACGTCGGCCGGGTGGAGGAAAACCTCGTAGGGGCGAATCGCCGTCTCGCCGGGCTGCCAGCTCTCGAGGTAGCGATCGCGGACGGCCGGGTGGAGCGCCTTCGTGAGGTGGTCGATCGGCGGCTCCTCCGGGGGCGGGAAGCGTTCCCGGAGGAAGGCGTCGATCTCGGACTCCTCGACGAACGACTCCGGCGGGTCCGAGAGGCGGTCCTCCAGGTCCGAACGGTCGAGCGCCGCGACCCGCTCGCCGGCGGTCGCGCCTGCGGCCGCGTCCCGAACGAGCGAGGAGACGACGGTGGATAACGACGGCACCGTCGGAGGATCAGGCGGGGCCTCCGCCCCCGCCTCCGCCGCCTTCTCCCTCGCCTCCGCCCTCGGGGCGGAGCGCCTGATAGTCGCCGCGGACGTTGATCGTCACGCCGCCCATGATCTCGACGCTGGCCCGGCTGCTCGAACGCTCGCGTTCGGTCATCGTCGAGACGGAGGTCGTCTGCCGGCTGCCGTACCCGCCGATGGAGAACGACCCGAGGGTCAGGCCCGCTCGCCCGCCGTACTGGCTTCGGGTCCGTTCGCTCTCGTACGTGCTCGAGGTGTCGTACTCCGAGGCGACCGTCTCGAAGATCACGCGCGTCTCGATCGTTCCGTCGTCGACGACGACCCTGACGATCCCCTGGGAGACGAGGTCCTGGAGGGCCTCGAGACGGGGGCGAGCGATCTTCCGTCGCGCCGCGTCACGGATGTTCCCGACGTCGTCCTCGGTGAGGTCGTAGGTCGCCTCGTCGCCGTTTCCGCCCGAGGCGTCGCCCGGACCGGGGAGTTCGACGCCGATCTCCTCGACCTGGGAGGTGAGCTTGCGTTCGAGGATCTCCAGTTCCGTCTCCGAGAGCGTACCCGGATCGTCGAGGGTGCCGACGGTGGTCGTCCCGCGGGAGTCCCCCGGAAAGTTCCCGATGAGCCACTGGGTCACGTCGCGCGCGCTCACGGACTCCTGTTCGAAGTCCGCCACGGACTGTGAGACCTTCTCCAGCAGGTCGGCGTACGCCTCCTGCTGGCGGATCATCGAGGTGACGATCGCGTTGAACGTATCGGAGATCAGCTGGGAGGTGAACTCCGGAAACTCGATCTCCTCGAGTCGCGCCGCGTTTTCTATCGCTTCTCCGGCTTTTGGCATGATATCACCTACCATGAACGTTCAGCCGAGACACCTTAGTTATTTATCATATATATACCCACGCGTGACTCCGATCGGAACCGATAGCACGTGGTCCAGCCGTTCCCGGCAATTTGGAGCGTTTAAACCGACGACGATCGTACGCTCGCGACGTCGATCACCCCTCAACGTGGGGTCACCTTCCGACGTCACATCCTCCACGTCGAATCTCCGGCGTTGCATCCTCCACAGCACATCTCCGGCTTCGCATCTTCGGGTTCGAATCTCCGGCTTCGCTACCGCGACAAGCCGATCATCGTTGTCGTGGTCGGGTGCGTGTCCCCAGAATCGGAGATACTCGCCGACATCCGCGACAAACGAGTGGCCACCAGCAGCGTTAACCGTCGCGGGTCGAAATCGCGGACAGTGATCCGACGACCGCCGCCGAGTGAGGCGTTCGACGGGGCGCTTGCGACCCTCGATGGCGAACGTCTCTCCCGAGAGACGCCCGCCGTGTCCGCTCGCGAAAGCCGGATCGACGCCGACATCTCGAGGTGAATATGTCCGGTATCCGCCGTCTCGTGCCCGGACTCGCGCTGCTCGTCGTGTGCGGACTGATCGCCCGGTGGCTGGCGGAGTTCGTTCCGCTCGGCAGTCCCCTCGTCGTGGTCATCGGCGTGAGCGCCCTGATCGCGAACGCCGTCGGGATTCCCGAATCGGCCGAGCCGGGCGTCGACACCCACGGCCGCTGGCTGGAGGCGGGAATCGTCCTCATGGGGGCGAGCGTCGGCCTCGAGCGCCTGATCGAGGCGGGCGGACCGGTCCTCCTCGTCGTCGTCACCGCCGTCTGTGTGAGCATCGTCTCCGTCGAGGTGCTCGCGCGGTTCCTTCTGCCCGTGCCCGAGAAGCTCGGATCCCTGCTCGCGGCCGGGTCCAGCATCTGTGGCGTCTCCGCCGTCGCCGCGGTGGCCGCAAGCATCGATCCGGACCGCCGCCAGGTCGCCTACGCGGCGGGGACGATCCTGCTTTTCGATGCGGTCACCCTCGTGGTCTACCCGATCGTCGGTCGAACGCTCGGACTCTCCGATCTGGTCTTCGGCGTGTGGGCCGGCGCCACGATGTTCAGCACCGGCCCCGTGACCGCCGCCGGGTTCGCGTACTCACAGCCCGCGGGCGAGTGGGCCGTGATCGTCAAGCTCGCGCGAAACGCCCTGATCGGAGCGGTGGCGGTGGGGTACGCGACGTACTACTCCCGTGATGGCGGTTCCGAGGCGTTCACCGGAATGCGACTCCTTCGGATCTGGCGCACCGTTCCGGCGTTCATCGTCGGGTTCCTCGCCCTCGTGGTCCTTGCGACCCTCGGCGCGTTCTCGAGCGCGCAGATCGCCGCGATGGATCGGGTCTCGAGCTGGCTGTTCCTCGTCGCCTTCGCCGGGCTGGGGTTTCGCATCGACGTCAGGGAGTTTTTCGACGTCGGGATGCGTCCGGCGGCCGTCGTGCTCGCGGGGCTGTTCGTGGTGAGCACGTCGGTCCTCCTCGTCCTCCGAGCGGTCTTTTGATCGAACGCCGCGGTTTCGCAGGTCAACCCACACAGTTTTTAAGAGGCGCACGTGTACGTCCAGCTACCACCATCCCGCGGGACACGGCGAGCCGGTGTCGGCTCGGCCGTAGCGGGGCCCTCGCCGACGCGCTGTAAGACGCCGGGGCCTTGGCCCCCAGATTGCGGGTTTCAGTGAGCAGTATCGCCGTGTACGCGGCTTTGGATGCTCGAGGAGACAACTATGGAAATAGAAATCGCAACGATAGGCGGATACGAAGAGGTCGGCCGACAGATGACTGCCGTCCGTGCGGGGGACGACATCGTCATCTTCGACATGGGCCTGAACCTGAGCAAGGTCCTGATCCACGACAACGTGGAGACTGAGAAGCTGCACAGCCTCGATCTGATCGACATGGGCGCCATCCCGGACGACCGGGTGATGTCCGAACTGGAGGGCGACGTCCAGGCGATCGTGCCCACACACGGGCACCTCGACCACATCGCGGCCATCCCGAAGCTCGCCCACCGCTATGACGCGCCGGTCGTGGCGACGCCGTTCACGATCGAGCTCGTCAAACAGCAGATCCAGGGCGAGAGCAAGTTCCAGGTCGACAACGACCTGATCAAGATGAACCCGGGCGGGACGATGCGGATCGGCGACTCCGAGCAGGTGGAACTCGAGTTCGTCAACGTCACTCACTCGATCATCGACGCGATCAACCCGGTCCTCCACACGCCCGAGGGCGCCATCGTGTACGGTCTCGACAAGCGGATGGACCACTCGCCGGTCATCGGGGACCCGATCGACATGGACCGGTTCCGCCAGATCGGCCGCGAGGACGGGGGCGTGCTCGCGTACATCGAGGACTGTACGAACGCCGGACGCAAGGGTCGGACCCCCTCCGAGTCGGTCGCGCGCGAACACCTTCGCGACGTGATGCGCTCGGTCGAGGACTACGACGGCGGGATCGTCGCAACGACGTTCTCCTCCCACATCGCACGGGTCTCGAGTCTCGTCGAGTTCGCCCGGGACATCGGTCGCCAGCCCGTCCTGCTCGGCCGTTCGATGGAGAAGTACTCCGGGACTGCGGAGCGTCTCGACTTCGTCGACTTCCCCGGCGACCTGGGGATGTACGGCCACCGGAAGTCCGTCGACCGGACGTTCAAGCGGATCATGAAGGAGGGCAAGGAGGACTACCTGCCCATCGTCACGGGCCACCAGGGCGAGCCGCGCGCGATGCTCACCCGGATGGGCCGCGGCGAGACCCCCTACGAGCTGGACGACGGCGACAAGGTCATCTTCAGCGCCCGGGTCATCCCGGAGCCGACCAACGAGGGCCAGCGCTACCAGTCCGAACAGCTGCTCCGGATGCAGGGCGCCCGGATCTACGACGACATCCACGTCTCCGGCCACCTGCGCGAGGAGGGCCACTACACGATGCTCGATGCCCTCCAGCCCCAACACGTCATTCCGGCCCACCAGAACCTCGAAGGATTCGCGCCGTACGTCGACCTGTGTCGTTCCCAGGGCTACGAACTCGGGCGTGACCTCCACGTCACACAGAACGGGAACACCTTCCAGCTCGTCGAATGACGAACGAAGCGACGGAGGAACGGGTACTCGAGACCATCCGCACGCGGCGCGAACTCGTCAACGCCGCGATCGACGAGGAGCTGCCGCTGGCCGAGCCGGAGCGGCTGTACGAGGCCTCGCGATACATCCTCGAGGCCGGCGGCAAACGCCTCCGGCCGACGGTCGCGCTACTGGCGGGCGAGGCGATCGCCGACGTCGACGTCGAGTCGTCGGACGTCGAGTATCGCTCGTTCCCCGCCGTTTCCGGCGACCCCGTCGATCTGATGCGTGCTGCCGTCTCGATCGAGGTCATCCAGTCGTTCACGCTGATCCACGACGACATCATGGACGAGGACGACCTCAGACGCGGCGTTCCGGCCGTCCACGAGGCCTACGACACGTCGACGGCCATCCTCGCCGGCGACACGCTCTACTCGAAGGCCTTCGAGATCATGTCCGAGACGGGCGCCGATCCGAAAAACGGCCTGGAGGCGATGCGGCTGCTCGCCTCGACGTGCACCCGGATCTGCGAGGGGCAGGCGCTCGACGTCGCATTCGAGCGGCGTGCGGAGGTTCTCCCCGAGGAGTATCTGGAGATGGTCGAGTTGAAGACGGCGGTCCTCTACGGGGCGGCCGCCTCGACGCCGGCCGTCCTGTTGGGCGCCGACGAGGAGGTCGTCGACGCCCTGTATCGCTACGGGATCGACTCCGGGCGGGCCTTCCAGATCCAGGACGACGTCCTCGATCTGACGGTTCCCTCCGAGGATCTCGGAAAGCAGCGCGGCTCCGACCTCGTGGAGGGCAAGGAGACGCTCATCACGCTTCACGCCCGTCAACAGGGCGTCGACGTCGACGCCCTCGTCGACGCGGAGACGCCGGCGGAAGTGACCGAGTCCGAAGTCGAGTCGGCCGTCGCCGCCCTCGAGGAGTCGGGATCGATAGACTACGCCCGCGAGAAGGCGGAGGAGCTCACCGAGCGCTCGAAGCGGCACCTCGAGGTCCTCCCCGACAATGAGGCGCGCCGGCGGCTCGCGGAGATCGCGGAGTACCTGATCAGCCGCGGTTACTGACCCAGCGGACCCCAGTCGGTCGTCCCGTGGTCGACATCCGGCAAGTCGTCCGGGGATGCGAGGAGGTATGTCCCCCCGGGCCCGCGATCGGATCGTGTCCCGCTATCGTGATGCGGCCGGATTCCTCCTGCTTTCCACCCTGTGGGGCGGCTCGTTCATCGCCATCGAGATCGGATTAGAGTTCTACCCGTCGGTCCTGTTTGCGGCCTACCGGTTCGATCTCGCCGCGATCGTTCTCGCCGGGTACGCGCTCGGATACCGGGGCGGAGCGCCGCCGCGAACGCGCGATGACCTGCTGGCGATCGCCTTCAGCGGCGGGCTCTCGATCGGCGTCAACAACTCCGTCCTGTTCATCGGCCAGCAGTACACCACGAGCGGCATCGCGGCCGTGACCTACAGCCTCGTACCGATCGCCACCGCCGCGGTCGCCGCCCTGGTCGTCGCCGACGCGCGGATCGACGGCCGCGACGTGGTCGGGATCGGGCTGGCGTTCCTCGGCGTCGCCCTCGTCGCCCAGCCCGATCCGGCGAACCTCTCGTCGGGAGTCACCCTCGGCGTCTCGATCATCCTGGTCGGCGTCATCGCGGCCGCGGTCGGGAGCGTGGGACTCCAGGAACTCGATCCCTCCTTCTCGAGTCTGACGCTCACGGCGTGGGCCATGCTCTTCGGCGCGAGCGTGTTACACGCCTTCAGCCTCCTTCGCGGGGAGCCGCAGATGCCTCCCTCCACCGAGCCGTTGGCGGTCGTCGCGGTCGTTTTCCTCGGCGTGTTCTCGAGTGCGATCGCCTTTGCGATCTACTTCGAACTGCTCTCGCGGCTCGGCGCCTTCCAGATCAACTTGACCTCCTACGTCGTACCGGTGGTGACGACGGTGGCCGGCTGGGCGCTGTTGGGCGAGGCCGTGACGGGCTGGACGGTCGCGGGGTTCGGCGTCATCGTGGTCGGGTTCGTGCTCGTCAAACGCGAGGCGATCCGTCGGGAACTGCCCGGGATCCGGGCGGCGATCGGCGGCCGTCGCTGAGAGGGATCGGTCGTCTCCGGGACGCTTCAATCGTCGGTCGATCGGACTGACCGAAGGTCCTCGAGGATCGCCTCGGCGTGTGCCTCCGGGTCGACGCCCTCGTAGGCGAGGACGATCTCCCCGTCGGAGTCGACGACGTACGTGTTTCGAAACGTCCCGTCGACGACGTTTCCGAAGACGTTCTTCTCCCCGTAGGAGTCGTAGGCCGACGCCACGGCCCCGTCGGGATCGGAGAGCAGATCGAACGGGAGGTCGTGTTTCGCGGCGAACGACTCGAGGTCCTCGACCGGATCGTCGCTGATCCCGACGACGGTCACGTCGGCGTCCGCAAAGGCGTCCCATCGATCACGGAAGCCGCACGCCTCGGTCGTACAGCCGGGCGTGTCGGCTCGGGGGTAGAAGTAGACGACGACGTACTCGGCGTCGATCGACTCGAGCGAGACGTCCTCGCCGCGGTGGTTCGAAAGCGAGAACGTGGGTGCGGTGGCGCCGACTTCGAGCATGCTCCGAGGTGGCGGGGCGGCAACAAAAACACGACGGTCGGAGCCGTTCGGTCGAACCGACCGGTGAACCGGTGCGATCGCGACGGCTCCCGAGGAGGTCGCTACTCGATCCGCTCCGCCGCATCGCGGGCCAAGAGCGGCTCGGCGTTGCTCGAGGGGAGACGCACCACGTCCTCGCTCTCGAGGTCGTACTCGCGCTCGTCGACGCCGAGTATGGATCCGACGTCACGTTTGATCCGAACCGTGGTCCGTTCTGGATCCTCCTCGGCCGCCGCGTCGTCGCTCGGATCCCCGATCGTTCCGTCATCGTCAGGCGGCTGCATCCCCTCGTGGGACCCCGTAGCGGAGCCGGTTGGGGGGCCGTCGGCGTTCGGGCCATCCCCGGCGACCGCATCGCCGCTCGGGACGGCGGCGGGTGAGTCCCCGGACGGATCGTCGGATCCGTCCGAGGCGTCCCCCCCGGCCATCGCATCGGCAAGCATGCCGCCGTCGTCGGGCTTCGCGGAACCGGTCCCGTCCGGCCTTGCCGATTCGGTCCCGTCCGGCCTTGCCGATTCGGTCCCGTCCATCCCGGCCGATCCCGGCGGATCCTCCGGCGGCACGGGTGGCTCATCGTTCGACGGACGCGACCGGGAGTCACCCTCCACGGGGTCGGTCGAGGCCTCTTCAGTCGGATTCGCCTCGAGCGACTCCGGGCGAGCGTTCGGTTCCGCGTCGACGCGGGGTGGATCCGCCGTTGCGTCGGACGAGGCCTCGCCCGCCTTGGTCGTCCCCGATAGCACGTCGAGGACTGACGACTTGTTCCGCTCGATCCGCTCGACGAGATCCTCGAAGAGCGCGCGCTCCTGGCTCGTCATTCCCTCCTGTTCGACGGGCATGTCGGCCGCCGCGAAGGAAGCCAGCTTGACGACCTTGCCGACCCGACGCTCGTAGAGCGCCTCGGCGACCTCCTCTGCGGTCTCGATCTCATCGGAGAGCCGCCGCACGTCGTCGTCGGAAAAGGGGTTCTCCACCTGCTCGGCTCGTCTATCGCGCGCGTCGCGCAGATCCGATATGTAGGCGGCGACGTCGTCGTAGAACGCGTCTCGGAGATGCTGCAGGCTATCCTTTCGGCGCTCCTTCGCCTGGACCGAGCGGAGTTCATCGAGATTCATCGTTCCGGTGCCTTCCTCGCTCGTCCGCGGGCCATCGCGAAGACGCCCACGTACTCCGGGACAGTCGTTTCTCCGGGCTCCAGTATGAAGCTATCGCCACACAGCTCGATCGTCGTTCGTTCTGAACACTCGATCGCGATCGACCGCCCGGTGAATCGGTCGGGAACCGCATCGACGAGGGGATCGAAGGCCGCGAGGTCCTCGCGGTCGATCCGCCGAACCTCGAGGCCGGTTCCGCCGTGGAGGGTCCCCGGAAGGCGGATGAGCCGGTGTGTGTCGGTCGTCACCGGCTCGTCGACGGGTGCGATGGTCTCGTCCGTCACCCGCTCGCAAAGCGCCTCGACGAGCCGTCGAGCGCCCGGGCCGCCCGCCTCGAGGTTCCCCTCCCGGATCGCCTCCGGGTTCCGCCGGAACGCGCCGAGGATCGTCTCGGCGCGTCCCTCGCCGATCCCCTCCAGATCCTGAAGTCGATCGGTGGCCGCCTCGTCGTCAAGCTCGCGCAGCTCCTCGGCGTATCGGACGAGCGCCTCGTGGACGCGTTTGCCCCACCCACCTTCGGTACGAAGCACGCGCTTGTTCGTGCCGCGTTCCTGTACGGTGTGGATCAGCCCGTCGACGTCGAGGTCGATCGCCCGAACGTAATCGACGATCTCCCGTCTCGCGTCGCTCGCAAGCTCCAGGACGTCCGGATCGCGAACGTGGACGTGGTAGCCGCGGCCGCCCGAAAAGACGATCTCGAGGTCCTCGAACGCGAAGTCCTCCTCGAGGAATCGAACGAGCCGGACGAGCGCGTCCTTACACGCGGCGAGCATCTCCGCGTACGAGGCCGAATCGGGGTCGACGCTCGGGAGGTGGTCGGCGTCGAGATCGAAGACGAGATCGGCCGATCGCCACCCCTTCTTCGACATCGTCGACGCGCCGGGAGTGTCGTATCTGGCGGCCGAAAAGTACGCGTGGCGTGGAGCGGTCTCCGCGAAGAACGCGTCCGGGTTCCCCAGATCGAAGAGCGACCGGTGGCGCACCATGGTGGTGCCCGATCCCGGCGTCCACGGAATGTGCCCCCACTCGCGCTCGTTCGCCTGCGGGGGCATCGACGGAGAGGAGACGCGGTAGTAGTCGCCGAACCGGCCGCGGAGGTACTCGCGCGTTCGGTCGTCCATCGCTTTCGGTCGCTAACACCGGTCGGCCTAAAGCCGTTCCGTTCGGGTCTCGACGTCGTACGACTCCCCAGTCTTTCGGATCCCGGATTCGTTCGGGAGCCGTCGCCGATCACGGCTGTCACCCGAGATCGGTTCTCGACTATTGGAATATCGGAACGTCGAGATGCTAACCTGTACGATCGGATATGGATACTGCACGCCGGAGTAGTAAACCATCTGAACGGATCATCAGATGTGATATCCAGACGTATTGGCCGTATACCGTGGCTACATCCGAATAATCGTTCGACATATTTATCATAATACGACAAGAATTATCGAACGGAACTCACCGATGTACGATCTGACAGGATTCCAGCGGGATCTGCTCTACGTGATCGCTGGACTCGACGAGCCGCACGGACTCGCGATCAAGGACGAGCTGGAGGACTACTACGAAAAGGAGATCCATCACGGGCGCCTCTATCCGAACCTGGACACCCTCGTCGAGAAGGGACTCGTCGAGAAGGGCCAACGCGATCGCCGAACCAACTACTACACGCTCACCCGCCGCGGGAAACGGGAGATCGACGCCCGGACGGAGTGGGAAGCGCAGTACGTCGACGCCTGATCGCCTCGAGCGACACGCACGCGTTCCTGTTCGCGACTCGAATCCGATCCGTGCTTCGAATCCTACCAGCCGTGAGTCACATCTGGTAGCGGCGATCGTCGTCGCGCTGTGGATACTGTGATCCGCCGGCCATCTCGTCGTAGCTCATCCCCATCAGGTACTCGTCGTAGGTGACGTCGTACCCGTTTCGAAGCTGGAAGTCGAGGTCGCCGGTGTCGACGGTCGACCGGAACAGCGCGTGGATCCCTCGGCGAACCAACTCCTCGGGATCGGCCTCCATAGCCGCGACCAACATTGCAAGCTCCGTTCTGGTCTCCCGGTCGAGATCGAGTCCGAACGTCCCGTCGAGATCGCCGTAGGCGTCCTCGACGTCGGCGGTTAGATCCTCGAGCGTCATGCTTCCCGACAGCGGCGGCGGCCTCAAACCGGTTTCGCATCCGTCGTCGACGACGGAAGCACTGCCCGTGAAGGGACCACCACCGTATAAACGAGCGAAGCACGTAGCGGCGATATGACGAGTTCGGGGAACGGATCGACGCCGGCCTCGGGATCGGATGTGACCACGACCGGTTCGGCCGAGGACGGCGGCCCGGAACCGACCGACGATGGCGAGTTGATCCCGGAGGACGCCACGGAGATTCGCGAGGGGCTCATCGAGTGGTACCGCGAGGACCACCGCGAGTTTCCGTGGCGCGAAACCGACGACGCCTACGAGATTCTCGTCTCGGAGGTGATGAGCCAGCAGACCCAACTCGACCGGGTCGTCCCCGCCTGGGAGGACTTCCTCGAGACGTGGCCGACGGTAGAGGACCTGTCGAAGGCGGACCAAAGCGACGTCGTCGCCTTCTGGTCGGACCACTCGCTCGGCTACAACAACCGGGCGAAGTACCTGTCGGAGGCCGCTCGGCAGGTGGTCTCGGAGTACGACGGCGAATTCCCGGAGGAGCCGGCGGAACTGCAGGAGCTGATGGGGGTCGGGCCATACACCGCCAACGCCGTCGCCTCCTTCGCGTTCAACGCCGGGGACGCCGTGGTGGACACGAACGTGAAACGGGTCCTCCACCGCGCGTTCGGGGTTCGAGACGACGAGGACGCGTTCGAGACCGCCGCACGAACGCTCATGCCCGAGGGCGAATCGCGCGTGTGGAACAACGCGATCATGGAACTCGGCGCGGTCGCGTGTGGGACGACACCGCGGTGTGAAGAGGCCGGGTGTCCCTGGCGCGGACGGTGTCGCGCCTACGAGACCGGCGACTTCACCGCGCCCGACGTTCCCACTCAGCCGAGCTTCGAGGGGAGCCGTCGCCAGTTCCGCGGACGGATCGTCCGGACGCTCGGAGAGTACGACGCGCTCGCGTTCGACGACCTCGGACACCGGATCCGGGTCGACTACTCGCCCGAGGGCGAACACGGACGCGAGTGGCTACGCGGGCTGCTCGAGGACCTCGCCGCGGACGGGCTCGTCCGGATGGACGAGTCGCGCGATCCGCCCGTGGCACGGCTCCGGGAGTGATCCATGCCGCCGATCGACCGATACGCGATCGAATCCGGCTGTTCGGACGAGGAGCTGCTCGCGGTCACGCGGGTGTATGCCCGGGACGTCGTCTCCGAACACGATCTCACCGTGTCGGTCGGGGACCTGGAGTGGCGGCTCAGCACCCGCGCGAAACGTCGTGCCGGGATGGTCCGGTATCGAGACGGCGAACCCCGATCGATCGTCCTCGCACGGCGACAGTTCGAGAACAGGGGGTGGAACGCACTGGCCGCGACGATCCGCCACGAGCTCGTTCACGCCCATCTGTTGAACGAACGCGGGGATCCGAGCCACGGCGATGCGTTCGCTCGACTCGCCGCGGAGCTCGAGACGCACGTCCGCTGTGAACGCTTCGTCGACCCGAGATGGTGGGTCCGCTGTGTCGACTGCGGCGATCGGCTGGCGCGATACCGCCGATCGAAGCTCGTTGAACGACCCGAGGAGTACCGCTGTGGGAACTGCGGAGGGCGGTTCCGCGTCGTTCGAAACGAGTGACCGGCGTCCATCGAACGATCGAAGCCGAACACGGCGCCGAATCTGGGCCTCCGCTTGATGTGGACGACTGAACCGGATCCGTGGATGGCGAACAGCCGGCACGTGTGCGATCCGATGGTGGCCACGACGGCGTGCCGGACTCCCGCCTCGACCGTCGTGGTCCGTGTTCAACTCACGGCGGCGACGGTGGGGCGCGATCGGTGATAAACCTCCGGCGACGGGTCGTCGGTTTTTTGGTGTCACGAGTCGGGGTCGATCTATGAGCGATCTGCACGTCGTCGGCGTCTCCGGGAGTCTGCGTTCGGAAAGTCGGACGCGGGCTGCCGTCGAGACCGCGCTCGCCGGCGCGGAGCGGGCGGGAGCGAGCACGGAACATCTCGATCTTCGACGGTTCGACCTCCCGCCGCTCAACCCGGATCTGGACGAACAGGGCGACGCCGAGGAGTTTCGCGAATCCGTCGCGAGGGGAGACGCGGTCGTGTTGGGAACGCCGATGTACCACGGCTCCTGTTCGGGAGTGTTGAAGAACGCCCTCGACCACTGCGGATTCGACGAGTTGGAGGGAACGACGATCGGATTACTCGCGGTCGCCGGCGGCGCGTTTCCGATCACCGCGCTCGACCACCTGCGCTCGATCTGTCGAGCGTTCAACGCCTGGGTACTTCCCTACCAGGCGGCGGTTCCGCGTTCCGAGTCAGCCATCGTCGACGGGGAATTCGCCGACGAGGACCTTCGCGAGCGGGTCTCGACCCTCGGCGAGCGGACGGTCGCGTACGGATCGATCGAGCCGGAGCCGCCGACCTTCGAGAGCGAGCAGAACGAGGGAGGGTGAGTCGAAGCGCCCGCGAGGGGACGGTCGCGGGGAATCGCAGGCGCTCGCGGGGGAGAACGAACGACCATGGACGAGAACCGGCAAAACGTGCAAACAGTTATGGGGGTTCATCCGCTACCGTGTGGTATATTGCCATGGTTCTCTACGACCGGATCCTGGTTCCGACCGACGGATCGACGGAGGGACGGCGAGCGGTGCGCCACGCGCTCGAATTGGCGGCGGTTCACGGCGCGAGCGTCCACGCGCTCTACGTTGTCAACGTCTCGAGTTACGCCGGGCTCCCGATGGAGACGACGTGGGACGGCGTCGACGATCTGCTTCGCTCCGACGCCGAAACCGCCGTCGAGGAGGTCGAGTCGATCGCGGCGGACTACGAGGTTCCGGTCGAGACGGCGATAGTCGAGGGGTCGCCGAGCCGCGAGATCATCGACTTCGCCGAGCGGGAGGACTGCGACCTCGTCGTGATGGGGACCCACGGTCGGGGCGGGATCGACCGGCTCCTGCTCGGAAGCGTCGCGGAGAAGGTGGTACGTGGCTCGAGCGTTCCCGTGTTGACGGTTCGCGTCGACGCCTCCGAGGCGGCGGCCGAGGCCGAAACCGAGGTCGCCCCCGCGGGCGAGGAGACCGAGACAACGAACGCCGCGACCGGCTCCGAGGCCTCCGGAAGCAGCTAGCCGTCGGGGTTGGACCCGCGTCCGGATCCGGATCCGGAGTCCACCTCCTCGATCGGTCGTAGGTGCCGACAGTCCCCGGCGAGAACCCTCCGTCGTCCCGAGTCGGTTCGCACGACGAGCGCGCCAGGGAACTCCACGTCGACTGCCGTCCCCTCGATGACGTCGGTCGTCGTCTCGACGCGGACACGCTCCCCGATCGTCATCGCGCGGTCGCGCCAGTCGGGAAGGACGTCGTCGGGCGTCTCGATCAGCTCGTGGAGCCGCTCGAGTAGCCGCTGGAGGAATCGCCGTCGGTCGACCTCGTGGCCGAGTATCGACTGCAGGCTCGCCGAACCCGGCGGGAGATCCGCGGCGTCGACGTTCGCGTTGACGCCGGTGCCGACGATCATCCAGGAGACGCGGTCGGACTCACCGGTCATCTCGGTCAGGATGCCGGCGAGCTTGGCACCCCCGCGCTCGCCCGCACCGTCGGGATGGAGGACGTCGTTCGGCCACTTGATCCGCGCGTCCACGCCGAGTTCCCGACAGGCGTCGGTCGTCGCCACGGCGGCCGCGAGGGTGACGATCGCCGCGTGCGCCGGCGGGAGATCCGGACGGATCACGAGCGAGGCGTAGACGCCGCCGGACGGCGACGTCCACTCTCGATCGAGGCGCCCGCGACCGCCGGTCTGTTCGTCGGCCACGACGGCGACGTCGGTCTCGCCCGACTCGGCCAGCTCCCGCGCTCGCTCGTTCGTCGACTCGATCGACTCGTGATACTCGATCCCGTAGGGAGCCTCGAGTCCGAACCGGATCGCCTCCGAGCCGTACTCCGGGACCGATCGGACGGCGTATCCCTCCTCCCCGGCTTCGATCCGGAATCCGTTCGCGCGCAGCGCCTCGATCTGCTTCCAGACCGCCGCCCTGGATATTCCGAGGTGATCGGCGAGTTCGGGGCCCTCGACGGGACCGGTAGAGAGCGCATCGAGCAGGGCACGACGCGTGTCCATACGTCCTCTGATCGGCGCTGCGAGATAGGGGTTCGGGTCCCCGCCGGACGCGAGCGGCGTCTCGAATCGCCGACGACGCAGCATACATACCGGTGGGAGGCCATCCCTCGATATGGTCACGTTCCTCGCGGGCGGGACGGGGACGCCGAAGCTCCTGCCGGGGGCGAAATCGGTCTTCGATCCCGACGCGATCACGGTCGTCGCGAACACGGGCGACGACGTCGAGATCGGCGGCCACCTCGTGTGTCCGGACGTCGATACGGTGCTGTTCCACGAGGCCGGCCTCCTCGATCGCGAGACGTGGTGGGGGATCGAGGGGGACACGACGGCGACACACGAGGATCTGTCCCGGCTCGCCGAGGCGGCCGACCTCGATCCGGGACCGCGGTACCTCCCGGAGGCCGCACAGACGGCGGGTCGGGACATCGCACGGTGGCGGCGGTTTTCCGGCGTCGGCGAGTTCATGGAGATAGGCGACCGCGACCGGGCGGTCCACATCACGCGAACGAGCCTGCTCGATGCGGGACGCTCGCTCAGCGAGGTCACCCGTACGCTCGCGGACGCGCTCGGGGTCGACCTCGAGGTGGTTCCCATGTCCGACGAGCCGGTGGCGACCATCGTGCACACGGACGCCGGCGAGATGCACTTCCAGGAGTACTGGGTCGGGAGGCGGGCGTCCCCCGCCGTCGAGGGCGTCGAGTTCCGCGGCGCCGACCGTGCGGAACCGTCCCCGGCGTTCGAGCGGGCGCTTTCGGACCCGGTCGTGATCGGTCCGTCGAACCCGGTAACGAGCATCGGCCCGATGCTCGCGCTCCCCGGCGTCGAGGAGGCGCTGGCTCGAACGCCCGTGGTCGCGGTCTCGCCGTTCGTCGAGGACACGGTCTTTTCGGGGCCCGCCGGGAAGCTCATGGCCAGCACCGACCGGGAACCGAGCACTCGGGGGGTCGCGAACGCGTACCCGTTCGTCGACGCCTTCGTGCTCGATGCTGACGACGGAACCGAACTCGAACGCGAGGTGGTCCGAACCGACACGCGGATCGACGACGAGGCGGACGCGGAACGCGTCGCGCGGGCGTGTCGACGTGCGCTCGATGCAGTCGAAGCCGGCGCGGACCGAGATGGAGCCGGATCGGATCCGAATGGAGTCGACGCGACCGGTCGAACGACGGAGCCGGATCACTGATGACCCGAGCCGAATCACGCCGGCGGAAGGCGGGAGTCCCCTTCGATCCGCCGGTCGCCGCCGCGAGCCTCAGCGGACGCTCCGATGCCGCGTGGGCGCGAACGGCCGCGCCGTACGTGGGGTGCGCGTTCCTCGGCGGGATCGCCCTCGATCCGGAGAGCCGTTCCGCGGCGCGCGATCTCGTGGAACGCGACCGCGAGGAGTTCCTGCCTCCCGATCCGGTCGCGTTCGTCGACGCGCAGCTCGAGGCCCTCGCCGAGGTCGACGTTCGCCCGGCCGTGAACGTTCGAAGCGCCACGATCGAGCCTGTTCGCGAGGTCGCCCGCGTATGTGCGGACCACGAAGCGATCCTGGAGATCAACGCCCACTGTCGACAGCCCGAGCTGTGTGCCGTCAATTGCGGGGAGTCCCTTCTGGCCGACCGCGACCGCCTCTCGAGATACGTCCAGGCCGCCGCCGAGACGGGCGCGACGGTGAGCGTGAAGGTCCGCGCGGAGGTTCCCGGCGTCGACCTCGCCGTCGTGGCGGCCGCGATCGAGGACGCGGGTGCGGCGATCGTCCACGTCGACGCGATGGACTCCGAATCGGTGATCGCGGACGTGGACCGCGCGGCGGACCTGTGGACGATCGCCAACAACGAGGTCCGCGGCGCGGAGAGCGTCCGCGAGTACCTCGCGTTCGGCGCCGACGGCGTGAGCGTCGGCCGTCCGAGCGACGATCCGCGGGTGCTCGAGCGCGTGGCGCGTGCGGTCGAGAGGTTCGCCGCGGCGGACGAGGATGTCGACGCGTCCGATGATACCGTCGACCCGTCAGACGACGGGAGAGACGAACGACTCCGAACGGATCCGGAGGGCGCCGAGCCGTGAGCGACCGACGCCACGCGGACGGCGAGCGCGCGACCACTTCGCCCCTTCCGTCCCGGGATCGAACGCCCGCGGAGAACGCACAGCTCGCGCTCCTGCTCGAGGTCTCCGGGACGCCGAAGCCGGGGAACGTGGACCGCGAGCGTGATCTCGGCGACCTGCGGTTCGAACACTTCATGGCCGGTGCTGTCGGGTCCGGACGCGGCCTCCGACGCGCCGAACGCGGCGCGACCGTCGGCGTCGCGTTCGAACGCGCCGTCGCGGGGATGAGCCGGCAGTCGGGCGGGAACACGCAGTTCGGCTGCCTGCTCCTCTTGACGCCGCTCGTCTCCGCAGCGGCCGACGGCGATCTCACGCCAGAGGGCGTATCTCGGGTCGTAGAGCGGACGACGGTCGAGGACGCGGCCGCGTTCTACCGTGCCTTCGAGCACGTGGACGTCGCGGTCGCGGACCCGCCGCCGGACGCTGACGCCCTCGACGTTCGCCGGGGCGCCGAGGCGGAACCGGCGCTTCGAAGCCGTGAGCTGTCGCTCCTCGACGTCATGGAGCTGTCGGCACGACCTCAAAACGCCGCCGAGAGCGCGGTCGAAGGGGCTGGCGAACCCCCCGACGAGGCCCGGGTCCCGGACGGGAACGCGATCGAGTGGACGACCGGCTTCGATCGGACCTTCGAGGCCGCGGAGGCGATCCGAAACGACGACGGCCCCGTCACGGACCGGGCCGCCAGGGCCTTCCTTCGGATCCTGGCTGATCGGCCGGATACGCTCGTCGCCGCGAGCCAGGGCGCCGAAACCGCACGGGGGGTCACCCGGCGCGCCGCGGCGATCGGCGAGGACCTCGAAGCCGCGGCGGAGCTGGCAGCGGAGTTCCACGCCGAAGGGATCAACCCGGGAACGACGGCGGATCTCACGGCGGCGGCGCTGTTCGTCGCGCTCGAACGGGGGCTCCAGGTGTGACACGTGAGGGAAGGGTCGACTCGAGTGACGGGGAAGCGACCGCGGCGGGCTGGCCGGTCCGTCTCCGCGGCGTCACGGAGTCGATCGTTTCGACGCTCGGGCCCAACGACCGGTGGAACGTGGCCGCGCTCGGACTCCACGCCCCGGACGACGAGGACGAGACGGTGACGGCACGAACCTACGGTCGAACGCGCACGCGAGGCAACTTCGAGCGTCGCGGCGGCGGCGTCGTCCAGTTCACGGTCGATCCCCGCACGTTCGTGGAGGCGGCGCTCGCCATCGAGGAGCGTTCGGAAGCGATCCTTCCGGAGGCCGACGCGTGGGTCGAGATCGAGGCGACCCGCGTCGGGATCGACCACGAGGGAGACACCGAGATCGCGACATGGGAACTCGATCCGATCGAGTCGGCGGTGATCGCCGAGCGCGTTCCGACGATCAATCGCGGGTTCGGCGCCGTGATCGAGGCGACGGTGGCCGCCTCGCGTCTCGACGTCGCCGCGTATGACGAGGGAGAGTTGCTCGCGCGCCTCGGTCGTCTCGCGGGGACGGTAGACCGCTGTGGGGGTCCCCGCGAGCGGGAGGCGTTCGCCCGGATCGACGAGCTGACGGGGTGGCGAGACCGGAACGAACCCTTTTAGTTCGAGCCGAGGATACCGCCCGTATGGCCATCAAGCCCAAGTACATCAAACAGCTGGGTAACGTGCTCCTCGAGGAGTATCCCGACTCGTTCAACACGGACTTCGAGACGAACAAGGACAGCGTCGAGGCGTTGACGACCGTCGAGTCCAAGGGCGTTCGCAACCGCATCGCGGGCTACGTCACCCGCAAGAAGACCCAGACGAACGCCGCGGCGTAAGCGCTTTTCCGAATTTACCTCGACGACGATCGGATCCCGAGCGGCGCCCGAAATCGAAACGACTCCGGAGGTTTATGTCCGAAGCCGCGGCCAAGTCCGCGGGATGGACCCCATCGTGCGCCCGGTCGTGGATCCGAGCTTCGCGGCCGCGGCGATCGCGTTCCTCCTGGGAGGAGCCGCGCTGGGCACGGTGAGCGGTCTCGTTCCCGGGCTCCACGCCAACAACTTCGCGCTGCTTCTGGCCAGCGTGGCTCCGAGCGTCCCCGCCGATCCCCTCTTGATCGGCTGTGCGATGATCGGCGCCGGGGTGGTCCACACCTTCCTGGACGTCGTCCCGGCTTTGGCGCTCGGGGTCCCCGATGCCGCGATGGCCGTTGCCTCCCTGCCCGGCCACCGGCTCGTGATCGCCGGGCGCGGCCGGGAGGCTATCCGGCTCTCGGCGGTCGGTTCCGGGCTGGCGGTCGCGTTGGCCGTGCCGCTCGCGATCCCGATCACCTGGGGGATGGTTCGTGCCTATCCGACGATCCGAGCACACATCGTCCTCGTGCTCGCGTCCGTCGTCGCGTTCCTCCTCGTCACGGAGTCCTCACGCCGGGCGGCGATCGCGGGGCTCGTCGTCTTTCTGGCGAGCGCCGTGCTCGGAGCGGTCACGCTCGACGTCGATCCCGACGCCCCGCTTTCGACCGGCGGCATGCTCGCGCCGCTCTTCGCGGGACTCTTCGGCGCGCCCGTCCTGATCGACGCGATCGACGGAGCCGGCGTTCCGCCCCAGTCGGACGCGCGGATCGCGATGGAGCGACGGGATCTCGGCGTCGCGGCGTCCGCCGGATCCCTTTCGGGCGCCATCGTCGGCTACCTTCCCGGAGTCTCGGCGGCGATCGCTGCGACCGCGGCGCTTCCGGCGATCCCGCGGTCGGCCGCCGATCGGGGGTTCGTCGTCGCGACGAGCGGCGCCTCGACGAGCAACACCGTCTTCGCGCTGTTCGCGCTCGTCGCCCTCGGAACGCCGCGGACCGGGGTGATGGTCGCACTCGAGGAGGCGACGGTCCCGTTCGCCCTCCCGATGTTGCTGGCCGCGGTCGCCATCGCCGCGGCGATCGGATTCTGCGTGCTGCTCGCCGTCGGTGACGCCTATCTCCGGGTGGTCGGCCGAGCCGACTACGCCCGGCTCTCGATCGGCGTCTTGACGCTTTTGGTGGGCCTCTCGTACCTCTTCGCCGGGGTGACCGGCGTGGGAACCTTCGGCGTTGCGACGCTTCTCGGGATGGTGCCGCCGCGAGTCGGCACCCGTCGCGTCCACCTCATGGGGGTGTTGATCGGACCGCTGATGCTCGGGTGATGTCGGGGAATCCCCGATCGAACGACGTCGGCGGGCGAGGCGGCGGGTGCAAAGAACAACCGTTAAAAGCCGCGCACGGGTTCGTTGTACCATGAGCCAGAGCGAAGAAGAGGCGGCACAACAGTGTGTCTCCTGTGGGATCCAGGTCGCCGGGATGAACGCCGCCCGGTTCAAATGCCCCGAGTGCGGCACGAACATCAGCCGGTGTGCGAAGTGCCGAAAGCAGAGCAACCTGTATGAGTGTCCCGACTGCGGGTTCCGGGGGCCCTGAGATGGGAGACGTCGCCGCCAAAATCAAGGTCATGCCGGACAGCCCCGAGATCGACCTGGACGAGCTGCAGGAGAAGCTCGAGGACTCGCTGCCCCAGGGCGCGAAGATCCGCGGGTTCGAGCGCGACGACGTCGCGTTCGGTCTCGTCGCGCTGTTGCCGACCGTCATCGTCCCCGACGACGCCGGCGGCACGGAGGCCGTAGAGGAGGCCTTCTCCGGCGTCGAGGGCGTCGAGTCCGTCGCGGTCGAGAACGTCGGCCGACTCTGAGTTCGCGACGTTTCGGATCGCGATCGGGAGGCGAGTCCATCGCTCGTCGGGATTTTTCACCGCTTCGTTCGACTTGGCGAGCCGCGGCGTCGTCGGCCACGACGCCACGACGTCGAGTCACGGGAGAAGTCGAACGGTCGCGAGAAGCCGCGAGGTTGACCGCCACGAGCCAGGGCGGGGATTTGAACCCCGGAAATCTCGATTACAAGTCGAGTGCATGAACCGCCCATGCTCCCCTGGCACGGATTCGGGTTGTATACCCTCCCTTGAGTCAGTATCGCTTCGTCCCTCGATCGGCCGTCCTCGGCCCCGGTCGAACCGACTCGCCTCGTCGAACACGAGTCGACTCACTTCGTCCCGTTCGAATCGATCGGCTTCTCGAACTCGATCCGTCGTGGATCGTAGCCCCGCTCGCGGTAGAACCGACGTGCGTCGTCGTTGTCCGCGAGCGCCTCGAGAGCGACGACGTCGACTCCGCGGTTCGAGAGCCGCGTTTCGGCGGCGTCAAGCAGTCGCGATCCGATCCCGAAATCCCTGTTCGCCGGGCGGACGAACACCGCATCGATGATCCCCCGCGTGAGGTCCTGTTCGTAGACGCCGCGTTCGATCGAGAACATCACGAACCCAAGCGGCGTGGCGTCCCCGTCGTCCGTCTCCGAGATCGCCGTCCCGATCGCGACCAGGAGTTCGTCTCGGACGACGCGTCGTGCGATGGTCTCGCGGACGGCCGTCCGGTTCGCGTCGGCACGGAGATGTGACCCGTGCCGTCGCTGATCCGCGGCGAGGTCGACCCACAGATCCACGACGGCGTCGACGTCCGCCCGTGTTCCCTCCCGTATCTCGACCGTCGTCGATCCGTCCATGGATCAGCGGCGGCGCTCGATGCCGTCGAGTCTTCCGGTTACGAGGGCGGGTCCGGGACCGGATCCGAATCCCGATCGGAGTTCCGATCCGAATTCGGATCCGGGCTTCGATCCGGTTCCATCTTCCGACACGGGTTCCGACCCGACTGCCAATCCGATATCGGATCGACTCGTCGGAGGGCGAGAACGCGGACGATCGTCGAGGGGTCGGAGCCCACCTCGAGGGAGTACGCGCTTCGCGGTCACTCAAACCTCCCGACAGTCCGGACAGACCAGCTGTCCGTTCACGTTCGAGAGGGACGCGGTGAGCGTTCCACAGACCTCACAGATGCTCTGGGTCGCCTCGCGGGTGGCCTCGGGCTCCCGATCGCGGTCGGGAGCGGAGGTCGCCTCCGACTCCCGGACCCGGTCCGTGGAGGACCGCAGCTCGCGTGCCGATCCGGCCTGCGAGTCGGAAGCCGGTTCCGCGCGTGCACCCGGCGGGCGCGTCGCGAGCACGTCCCGTTCGGTGAGTACGCCGACGGCCTCGCCGTCGGCCGTGACGACGAGTCGACTCGATCCGTCGGAGAGCAGTCGGTCCTCGGCGAGCGTGAGTCCCTCGTCGGCGTGGATCGTGGGCGCCGGATCGGCCATCACCTCGCCGACGGTCGCTCCGTGATCGGAGTCGCTTTCGCCCGCGGTCGCATCGCCGACCAACATCGCCTCGAGGGCGTCACGCGGGGACAGACAGCCGACGGGATCGCCGCCGCGAAGCACGACGAGACAGTCCGCCTCCTCGCGAACCAGGAGCTCCGCGGCATCCCGGAGCGAGTCGGACTCGCTGACCCCGAGGAACTCCCGGTTCATGATTTCCTGTACCGTGATATCGTCCCGCATACTCGTAGATCGAACGCGGGGGTGTAAAACTTGCCTGCAGTACAGTTAACACGGACCGGGGCGTAGAGTACGGTTCGGACGACGATCGCCGGTCAGGCCTGCGAGCCGACGAAGGTTTCCGAACCCTCGTAGAACCAGTGGCCGGCCTCGCGCATGGCTCGGCCGAGCTCCTGGTGGAACTCGACGAAGTCCTCGAACTCCTCTCGATCGACGTTCTCGAAGATCTCGGCCACGGAGACGACCGTCTCGTGGTCGATCCGAACCGGATGGTCGCCGTATTCCTCGACGTACTCCGCCGCCGAAAGCGGGAAGTCCTCCTCCTCGTCGATCTTCTTCGCGAGGACGGCGTGGCCGTATTTTCGACCGCCCTCGCTCCCCTCCTCGCCGTCGGGGTCGTGTGGCCAGTCCATACCCGACGTTCGCGATCGGGTGGCATAGTCGTTACGTTCGCCCACGAGGCGACCGTCAGCGATCGAGGCCGCCGCGGGATTTGGTCTCGACGATGTGTTCGACGTTCCGGTAGATCTCCTCGGGCGAGGTGTCCTCCGCGGGGTCGTACAGATCCGAAACCCGCTGGAGGAAGGCAGCGACCTGTTTGCTCTCGGAGCTGTCAGCGCGGATCTCCGAGGCGATCCCACGGAGGAACCGTCGCTTCTCGGGGTCGTCGCCGAACCGCGCGTCGGAGGTTGCGCCGTCGACGTCGACGTCCGGATCGGCGTCGAGGCCCGGATCGTCGTCGGGTGTCGAATCGGTCCCGGCTTCCGGATCGCGATCGCTCACGATCCCTCGCTCACCTCACGTCTGCGAACGATTCCGGCGTTGTTCGCGACGGTCTCCGCGATCTCCGAGAACGCCGCCGCCGTCTCGCCCGTCGAGAACGCGATCGGCTCGCCGCCGTCGCCGCCGGCTCTGATCGCCGGATCGAGGGGGACGGCTCCGAGGAACGGCAGGTCGTGTTGGTCCGCGAGCTCGCGGCCGCCGCCCTCGCCGAAGACGTCGTGGACGCTCCCGCAGTCGGGACACCTGAATCCGGACATGTTCTCCGCGATGCCGAGCACGTTCGTGTCGTGTTCGCCGAACATCCGCAGCCCCTTCGTCGCGTCGTCGATCGCCACGTCCTCCGGGGTCGTCACGATCACGGCGCCGGTGAGCGGCAGCGTTTGGAGCACGGTGAGCTGCGTGTCGCCGGTGCCCGGCGGGAGGTCGACCACGAGGTAATCGAGCTCGCCCCAGTCGACGTCCTCGACGAGCTGGGTCAGGATCTTGTGGACCATCGGGCCACGCCAGATGACCGGGTCGTCCTCGCCGGTGAGAAAGTCCATGCTCATCACGCGCAGCCCGTACTGTTCCGGCGGGACGATCGTCTCGCCGTCGGTTCGCGGCGGCGTGTCGGCGCCGACCATCCGCGGGACGTTCGGGCCGTAGACGTCGGCGTCGAACACTCCGACGCGCGCGCCCAGGTCCGAGAGGCCGGCCGCGAGGTTGACCGCCACCGTCGACTTGCCGACGCCGCCCTTTCCCGAGGCGACGGCGATCACGTTCTTGATCCCCGGAAGCACCTGCTCGCCCGGGGGAACGTCCGTCGGGATCCGCGCCGACAGCTCCGGGTCGATCCCTTCGGCCGCGAGCGTCGAACGGACCCGTTCGGCGATGGCGGTCTCGGTCGGCGAGTAGGGCGCCCCAAGCGCGAGCGAGACGTGGACCGTCCCGTCCTCGTCGTCGACGTCGACCTCGTTCACGAGACCCAGGGAGACGACGTCGTCGCCGAGATCCGGGTCCTCGACCGCGGAGAGGAGATCGCGTATCGCGGATTCGTCCATGTCGGTCGGAGGGGGTTCGGCCGAATAAGCATGACGTCCGGGGAGGCGTTCGGCGTGGCTCTCGAACGCTTTGGAGATCCCGAGCGCTTTTTGGCCCGCCCGCGCCCATCCGGAGGCATGTTCGGAACGAGCGGGGTTCGCGGGCCCGTCGGCGAGACGGTCACGGCGGAGCTGGCCCTCTCCATCGGACGGGCGCTCGGCGCCGAGACGGACGCCGTAGTCGTCGGACGCGACGTCCGCGACTCCGGGCGGGCGCTCCTCGACGCGCTCGCGGCGGGGCTGATCGAGTCCGGCGTCGACGTCCGCGAGGTCGGCGTCGCATCCACGCCCGCGATCGCCCGCGCGGCGGCGACAGGCGACGCCGACGCCGGCGCGGTCGTCACGGCCTCACACAACCCGCCCGCGGACAACGGGATCAAGCTGTGGACCGCCTCGGGGATGGCCTTCGGCCCCGAGGACGGCGACCGGATCACGGAGCGGATCGAACGCGAGGCGTACGACCTGGCGGCCTGGAACGCCCACGGGCGCCGCCGGGAGTACGCCGACGCCGCCGGAACGACCGCCGCCGCCGCCCACCGAAACGCGATCGTCGAATCCGGCGATCGGACGCTCCAGTCGCTCGGAGTTACGCTCGAAGGGACGACCGTGGTCGTCGACCTCGGCAACGGAACGGGCCGGGTGACCGCGGACGCGCTCGTCGATCTCGGCGCGGACGTGGAGACCCTCAACGGACAGCGGGACGGCCGATTCCCGGCACGCCCCAGCGAGCCGACCGCCGAGAACTGCCGATCGCTTGCCGCCCACGTGGCCGCGACCGACGCCGATCTCGGGATCGCACACGACGGCGACGCCGACCGGATGATGGCGGTGACGGGGGACGGCGAGTTCGTCGGCGGCGACGCGCTCCTGGCCGTGTTTGCACGCGAGGCGGTCGAGGCGGGACGGGACGGCGATCGGGTCGCGGCGCCGGTCAACACGAGCCTCGCGGTCGACGACGCGCTGGAGACCGTCGGCGGGGAAGTCGTACGGACGCCCGTCGGCGACGTCTCCGTGGCGCGCCGAACCCGCGAGGACCGCGTCGTCCTCGGGGGCGAGCCCTCCGGGGCGTGGATCTTCCCGGAGGAAACGCCGTGTCCGGACGGACCGCTGGCCGCCGTGCGGCTGGCGGCGCTCTCCGCCGCAAAGCCACTCTCCGACCGCCTCGATGCGATCCCGACCTATCCGATCCGACGCGGACACCTCGAAGTGGCGGATCGAACCGCGACGATGGACGCCGTCCGCGATCGGGTTCGAGGGGAATACGCCGACGTCGAAACGCTCGACGGCGTCCGCGTCGAGACGGACGACGGATGGTTCCTGATCCGGGCCTCCGGGACCCAGCCGCTCGTCCGACTGACGGCGGAGGCGCGCGATCCGGAGGCGAGCGAGGTGCTGTTGGCGGAGGCGCGGGGGATCCTCGAGGACGCGATCGCGTCCCGCTGAGAAGGCAGCCTCCGGGAGAATCGACCCCCGTCACTCGATCCGCGTTCCTGGCTCCTCGCCGCGGAGGAACCCGGAGAGATCGTCGGGGCCGAACACGGACGCCGGCGCCTCGAGCGCGAGCAGCTCGCGAACCTTGGCGGCCATTCCGCCGGAGACGTCCGTCGAGTCGCTTTCCCCGAGGGCGTCCGCCACGTCCTCGAAGGCCGTGATCGAGGGGACCACCTCGCCGTCCTCGAGCACGCCGGGGACGGTCGAACAGACCCCGACGCGATCGGCCTCGAGAGCGCTCGCGAGTTCGACGACCAGCTCGTCGCCGGAGACGACGGTCACGCCCGCCCCGGCGGTGGCGATCCCGTCGCCGTGGAGGACGGGGACGAACCCCTCCGAGAGCAGCGTTTCGGTCGACTCGACCGGCAGCGCGAGGTCGCCCTCCGCCCCCTCCGGACGGGCGGCGAGCGAGAGGGGATGGACCGGGACCGCCTCGACTCCTCGATCGTGAAGGCGATCGAGGACGAAGCGGTTGAGCGTCGCCATCGCCCCGTGAACGTCCATCACGGCGCCGGCGTCGTGGGTCCCCGCGGTCGTCGAGACCCCGTGTTCGCTGGCGTGATGGTGGCCGAAACTGCCGCCGCCGTGGACCACGACGAGCCGCGAAACCGCCCCGTCGACGAGCGCGCCCGCGATCGCATCGCAGGCGGCATCGAGGGCCGGGCCGTCGAGCGTCTCGGGGCGGTCCTTCTCCGTGATCACGCTGCCGCCGAGCTTCACCACGACGCGGTCGCCGGTCATCGCCGGTCCTCCCGGCGGACGCCCTCGGTGGCGAGCTCCGCGCGGAACGCGTCGACGCAGCCCTGGGTGAACGACAGCGCCGTCTCCGTCTCCGGGGACGAATCGAGCGCGACGATGCAGCCGCCGCCGCCGGCGCCGGTCAACTTCGCGCCGTGGGCGCCGGCGTCGCGTGCCGCCCAGACCATCGAGTCGAGCGAGCGCGCGGAGACGCCGAGCGCGGACAGGAGCCCGTGGTTGAAGTCCATCAGCTCGCCCAGGCCGTCGAGCAGCTCCGAATCGGGACCGGCGTCGGGGTCGGCCGCCGCGAGCAGGCGTTCTCCCTCGCGAACGATGTCGCCGATGGACGCCACCGTGTCGGCGGCGAACCCGTGTGTGTCCTTCAGATCGCGAACGCCGGCGACGAGCTTCCCGGTGTCGCCGGCCCCGCCGTCGAATCCGACGACGAGGGGGAGGTTCGGCGCCTCGAGAGTGGTGCAGTCGTCGCCCTCGACGCGGACCGCGCCGCCCACCGCCGAACAGAAGGTGTCCGCGCGCGAGGCCTGGCCGTCCTGGACCTCGTACTCGGCCCGGTAGGCGCGCCGGGCGATCTCACGGTCGTCGATCGGCTCGCCGAGCGCGCGCGTGGCCGCGTCGATCCCGGCGACGACGACGGCCGCCGACGATCCGAGTCCGGCCCCGAGCGGGATGTCGCTCTCGACGGTGATGTCGAAGCCCGCCTCCGGCGCGTCGGCCGCCTCGCGGGCCTGCCTGACCGCCGCGTCGACGTATCCGGTCGCGGCCGAAAGCAGCGACTCGTCGACGTCGACGTCGGGCTGGGTTCGCGTCGACCCCTCGTACTCGACCGTGAACCCGTCGAGCGAGAGGTCCTCCGCGACGACGCGAACGTGGTCGTCGGAGCGCGGCTCGACGGAGACGCGCGCGCGACGCTCGATGGCACACGGAACCGCGGGCTCGCCGTAGACGACGGCGTGTTCGCCGAAGAGGTACACCTTCCCCGGCGCGCTGGAGACGGTCATGGTCGTCCAGACAGGCTCCGAGATAACAGGCGTTGCGCTTGTCGTCGAGCGCGCGAGGAAACGGGGTCGATCGTCGTTGGGAAGTCGAAACGAATCGAGATCGAAACGTCTCGTTCGCGTTACAGCTCGGCCTCGAAGTCCTCGAGGGCGTAAAGCGAGTCGGCGCCGCGGCGGTCGAGCGTCTCGTTGGCGAGCAGCCAGTAGACGACCGAGAGCGCGCGGCGACCCTTGTTGTTCGTGGGGATGACCAGGTCGACGTTCGAGAGCTGGTTGTTGGAGTCGCACATCGCGATGACGGGGATGCCGACCGTGATGGCCTCCTTTACCGCCTGGGCGTCGCCGATGGGGTCGGTGACGACGACGACGTCCGGCTCGATGTAGCCGGCGTAATCGGGGTTCGTCAGCGTGCCGGGGATGAACCGTCCGGTGCGCGCGCGGGCGCCGATGGCGTCCGCGAACTTCTCGGCCGGGAACCGGCCGTACTGCCGCGAGGAGGTGACGAGCACCTGCTCGGGCTCGTAGTCGGACAGGAAGTCTGCGGCGACGCGGATGCGCTCGTCCGTCTTGGAGACGTCGAGCACGTAGAGTCCGTCGTCGCGAACGCGGTGGATGAACCGCTCCATGTCCTGGGTCTTCTGTTGGGTGCCGATGTGGACGCCGGCGCCGAGGTAGTCCTCGACGGGGATGAGGAGGTCGGCCTCCTCGTCGGGCATGACGTCCTCGTCGAACGGCGAGCCCGCCTCCTCCGCTTCGGCCTCGGCGTCCGCATCCGCGTCGGCCTCGGCTGCTTCGGTCTCCGCCTCCGTCGGCGTCTCCGCCGCGTCGGCGGGCTGTGCGTCCGTCGTGTCGGTCTCGTCCTCGGCGACGTCGGCGTCGGCCTCCTCGGCCGCCGCGTCCTCGTCGAGTTCGACCGCGTCGTTGTCCTCGGTCATCGGTTGTCCGTTGTCGTGGTTGTCGTTCGTCGGCTCATGGATCTCACACCGCCCCGTCGGCGATCCGGATCAGCTCGTTGAGCTTGGCGGTTCGCTCGCCGCCGACGGTCCCCGTCTTGATGTAGGGGGCGTCGGTCGCGACGGCGAGGTGTGCGATGGTCGTGTCCTCCGTCTCCCCCGAGCGGTGGGAGATGACGGAGTCGTACCCGTTGCGGGTGGCGAGCTCGACGGCGTCGAACGCCTGCGAGAGCGTTCCGATCTGGTTGGGCTTGATCAGGATGCTGTTTGCCGCACCCACGTCGATCCCCTCCTCGAGCCGATCCACGTTGGTGACGAAGAGGTCGTCCCCGCAGATCAGCGTCCGATCGCCGACGCGCTCGGTGAGCGTCGCGAACCGGTCGTAGTCGTCCTCGTCGAGCGGGTCCTCGACGTACGCGAGGTCGTACTCCTCTATGAGCCCCGCGACGTACTCGACCTGCTCGTCGGGCGAGCGGGTCTCCTCGCCGTAGACGTACGCATCGGCGTCGGCGTCGTACAGCTCCGCGCCGGCCATGTCGAGGCCGAACCGGATCGAAAAGCCGACCTCCTCGGCGACGCGGTCGGTCGCCTCGGCCATCACCTCGAACGCCTCGGCGTCCGAGATGGACGGCGCGAGCGCGCCCTCGTCGCCCTTGGCCGCCGGAACGCCCCGGTCGGCCAGGATCGACGCGGCGGCCGCGTGGACGGCGGCGTTCGCGAAGACGGCCTCCGAGACGCTCGGAGCGCCGACCGGCGCCGCGAGGAACTCCTGAATGTCCGTCGCGTCGGCGGCGTGTTCGCCGCCGCCGATGACGTTCCCGAGCGGGACGGGGAAGTTCTCCCCGCGGAAGGCCCCGCCGAGGTGTTGATACAGCGGGGCGCCGATGACGTCGGCAGCGGCCTTGGCGGCCGCCATCGAGATCGCGACCGCCGAGTTGGCGCCGATCGCGGAGAAGTCCTCCGTGCCGTCGGCGGCTCGAAGGGCGGCGTCGACCTCGCGCTGGTCGCCCGCGTACAGCCCCTCCAGGCGGGGAACGGCGTGCTCGCGGGCCGCCGCGATCGCCTCCGAGGGCGGCCGTTCGACGGCCTCGTACTCGCCGGTCGAGGCGCCGGATGGCGCGGCCGCGCGGCCGAAGCCGCCCGACTCGGTGAGGACGTCCGCCTCCACCGTCGCGTTGCCGCGCGAGTCGAGCACGCGCCGCAACGCGATCGAGGTGATGCGCGTCATTACGCCTCCTCCCGACGGACCGTGAAGGGGAGGACGCCCGCATCGTACTCCTCGGCCGCGACGAGGATCGGCTGCGTCTCGTCGGTGTCGATCAGCACGGGTGCGCCGTAGGACACCTGCAGCGCTCGCGCGCCCAGGATGCGTGCCTTCTCGTAGCGGTTGTGGTTTCGTGACATGGTCACTGATACGGCGAGACGACGTCGACGAGGTCGGTGTGGCTGACCATCATCCGGCGACAGCAGTGCCGGTCGACGCCGAGATCGTCGAGCACCGCTCCGGGGTCCTCGTCGCCGTCGCGAGCGCGTTCCTTGAACTCGTCCCAGTGTTCACCGATGACGTTGCCGCAGGTGAAACACCGGACAGGGATCATCATGGGTGGATCACCTCAGCGGTAGGACTTCTGGTAGCGGGCACGCGCGCCGGGTCCGCCCCACTTTTTGGGCTCGGACTGGCGGACGTCGTTGACCAAAAGCGTCCGGTCGAAGTTCAGATACGCCTCGCGCAGCTCGGCGTCGCCGAGGTGCTGCACCAGCCCGCGGGCGATGGCCGTCCGGGCGGCGTCGGCCTGTCCGCTGAAGCCGCCGCCGTCGACGGAGACGTCGATGTCGACGCCGTCGCGAAGCTCCTCGCCGGCGATGCGGAACGGCTCCAGCATCTTGAGGCGGGCCTGCTCCGGCTCGACCAGCTCGACGGGCTGGGAGTTGATTCGAACGCGACCCTCGCCCTCGCGAACGGTGGCGCGGGCGACGGCCGTCTTCTTCTTTCCTGAGGTATTCGTTACCATGTGACGTTAGCACCCAGACTCTCGGAGACGTCCCCGATCGTCGTGAACTTGATGTTCGACAGCCGATCCAGCGAGGTTCCCTCCAGCACGACGGCCTCGTGGTCGTCGTCGCGCTCGTAGGGGTTGCCGACGTACACCCGAACGTTCTCGAACGCCTCGCGGCCGCGGTCGGTCTTGTAGGGGACCATGCCGCGGATCGTCCGCTTGAAGATGCGGTCGGGACGCTTCGGGAAGTAGGGCCCGCTGTCGGACCCGAGTTCCGCTCGCGTCTGATAGGTGTCCATCGTGTCCTCCTCGTTGCCGGTGATCACCGCGTGTTCGGCGTTGACCACGGCGACGCGATCGCCGTCGAGGGCTCGGGTCGCCACGTTCGAGGCGACGCGGCCGAGGATGCAGTCGCGGGCGTCGACGACGACGTCCGCGTCGAACTCGGACAGGTTCATCGGATCACCCGGACGTTCGAGCCGCTGGGGTTGCGTTCGACGAACTGTTCGAGCGACACGGCGTCGCCGGCCTGTTCGATCTTCTTGCGGGCGGTTCCCGAGAAGTCGACGGCGGCGACGGTGACGTTCTTCTCCAGCACACCGCTTCCCAGCACCTTGCCGGGAACGATGACCGCCTCGTCCTCCTGGGCGTACCGTTCGATGCGGCCCAGGTTGACCTCAGCGTGGGTGCGCCGGGGCTTTTCCAACCGATCCGCGACGTCCTGCCAGACTGCGGCGTCGGACTCGCGGGATGCCGACTTGAGGTCGGCGATGAGGTTCTGTAATCGTGGATTCGTCTTGCTACTCATTGGTCTCCTCCAGTATCGAAGGTCGTGAATACGCGTGGGGCCGAGCGGCCGGAGGCCGCGCGATCCCGGTCGAGTCGGTAAAAGTGGAGTGCAGGGAGCAGGATTTGAACCTGCGGACCTCTACAGGACAGCGCCCTGAACGCTGCGCCGTTGGCCTGACTTGGCTATCCCTGCGTGCACTCCACGCTACCGCGTCGCCCTTCAAACCACTTTCGGTCCGCCGTCCCCCCGCGATCGCGGGCGGGAAAGCGGGGACTCCTTCGAAACGGGCTCGCTCCCTCGACGGGAAGCCGCTGGCTCCCCGTGACGCGTCGGCGGCGACCGCCGGCGCATCGAGGGCGCGCGTCCGTTTCGTGGTGGTTCGAAGGGTCATGGTCGTTCTCGTGTTCAGACGGCGACCGTCTCTCGCAGTTCGTCCGCGCGGGACTCGATCGTGTCGATCGCGCGAAGCAGCAGTTCCTCGACGTCGACGGAGCCGTCCGTCTCGATGTGGAAGACGAACGCGCCGGGGACGTCCTCGACGTGCACCTCCGTGTCGGGGTATCGCTCGGAGAGGTCGTGGCCGAACTCCTCGGTCGGGACGACCTCGCCGTCCTCCGTCTCGATGACGCCGCGGAGGATCCGCGCCTCCTCGTCGTCGAACTCGCCGAGGTCGTCGCCGACGGAGACGCGCTGGAGGTGCCGGTAGCCGACGGAGACGCCGCCCTGGTGTTTGGCGTGCTCCTTGCCGGTGTCGAGTACCGCGTCGGCCTCCAGCTCGATCCGCTGTCCCTCCTTCAACTCGATGATGGGGACGTTCTCGTCGGCGGGCTCGACGAGCGGCTCCGCGGTCTCGAGGTCGCCCGAGTAGGCCGTCGCCGGCCCCTCGACGTCGAGCGCGAGGGTCACCTCGTCGCCGATCTCGAAGTCGTCGATCGGCGTCGTCAACGGAACCAGCCCGAGCCGAAGCCCGAGCATCTCGTCGAACATCACCGACGAGTTCTCGAGGAACCGGACGGTGTCGATCGAGAACGTGGGGACGTCCGCGATCATCGCCCGGCGAATGCCGTTGGCGAACGCCGGCGAGAGCCCGCGGATCAACACCCGCGCGCTCCGGTCCTCGCGTTCGATGTACTGCACGTCGAAGTCGGCCTCGCTCATGTTAGATCCGTTTGTTCTTCGGCGCCTTCGTTCCGTCGTGCGGGATCGGCGTCACGTCCTCGATCCGGCCGATCTCGACGCCGGCTCGCGCGAGCGCACGGATCGTCGCCTGTGCGCCGGGACCCGTCGACTTGTTGAGGTTGCCCCCGGGGCCGCGCACGCGAACGTGAACGCCCTCCAGGCCGGCCGCCTTGACCTCCTCGGCGACGACCTCGGCCATCTGCATGGCCGCGTACGGCGACGCCTCGTCGCGGTTCTGTTTCACCACGGTCCCGCCGGACGACTTGGCGATCGTCTCCGCGCCGGTCTCGTCCGTGACCGTGATGAGCGTGTTGTTGAACGATGCGTAGACGTGGGCGATTCCCCACTTTTCGTCTTCTGTTTCGCTCATGGGTGGTTACTCCTGTGCGTCCGCACGCTCGGGGTGTAGTTCGTCGGCGAGCGGGCTCGTCTCGTCGAAGGCGACCGTGTCCTCCTCGGTCGTGTCGACCTTCTTCGAGGGGCGCGTGACGCGGGCGCCGTCGACGGTCACGTGGCCGTGGACGATGAACTGTCGCGCCTGGCTCGTCGAGGAGGCGAGGCCCTTCCGGTAGGCGACCGTCTGGAGTCGACGCTCGAGCAGGTCCGTCACGTCGAGCGACAGGACCGACGAGATGTCGTCGTTCTCCCCGAGAATGCCGAGGGTTCGAAGCCGGGTCAGGAACTCCGAGCCGGCCTCCTGGGCCGCCTCGACGTCTCCCTGTGCGTCCCCGAGCAGGCGTCGCGCCTCGCGACGCATGTTCCGCAGCTCGGATTGGGCTCGCCAGAACTCCTCTTTGTTCTTCAGCCCGTACCGCGAGACCAGGTCGGCCTCCTCGGCGATCCGCTCGCCCTGGTACGGGTGGTTGGGCGTCTCGTAGGCCTTGGTGTTGTTGCCGGTCGTCATTCCTCATCACCGGCCGATTCGGCCTCCGCGGCGGCCTCCTCTTCGGCCTGTTCCTCGCGGATCTCCTCGACGTTGACGCCGATGGTGCCCTCGGTCCGTCCCGTGGACTTGGTCCGCTGTCCGCGGACCTTCTGGCCGCGCTTGTGTCGGAGTCCCTTGTAGGATTCGATCATCTTCATGCGGTTGATGTCGTGTCGTCGCTGTTCGGAGAGATCGGTTCCGATCTTGTGGTCGGTCTCGCCGGTGAAGAAGTCCTTCTGCCGGTTGACCATCCACGACGGAACGTGATCCTCGAAGTTCTCGACGACGTCGACGACGGCGTCGATCTCGTCGTCCTCGAGCGCGCCGAACGTGGCCGTGCGGTCCACGTCGGCGGCGTCGGCGACGATTCGCGCCGCTCGCGTGCCGATACCGTTGAGTTCTGTCAGACTTCGCTCGACGGTCTTCGTCCCATCGAGGTCCGCGCCCCCGATGCGAACGAAGTACTGGAGGTCCTCCTCCTCCGCCGGGTCGTCCTGTGGTTCTTCTGCACTCATTTGTGGTGGAGTGTCGGTGCGGTCGACGGTCTCCCGTCGTCCGCGGGGTCGGTTCGAGCGTTGCGGCGGGGATTCGAACCCCGGAGGCGTGACCGCCACAGAGTTAGCAACCCTGCGCCTTGGGCCAGACTTGGCTACCGCAACCCTATCGTATCGTCGCCCTTCCGGACTCGGGGCCCCGCTGCCCCTGCAGTACGTGCGTGTGAACGAACCCGTCATCGCCACTTAAACATCACGGATGTCGCCGCCCCGTGCGTCGGGGTGACACGAGGAACGCGGCCCGCTACCGTTCCATCTTCAGCCCACGGCTACAACTTCAGGATCTCACGCGCTTGCGTCGGCGTCGCGACCGGTCGCCCGAGCTCCTCCGCGATGCGTGCCGTTCGCGAGACGAGCTGCTCGTTCGTCGCCAGCTCCCCGCGCCGGAGGTATCTGTTGTCCTCGAGTCCCACGCGAGCGTGGCCGCCGAGCAGGATCGACTGGGTCGTCATCGGGAGCTGGTGGCGTCCCAGGCCGATGACGTTGAACTCGGCCTCCGAGGGGAGGTTCGCGACCGCGTTCTGCAGGTTCCGTGGATGGGGCGGGGAGGTCGTTCCGCCGCCGAAGAGCAGGTTCAGATACGGGGGATCCGCGAACTCCTCGAGGATCGAAAGCGCCTCGTTGAGGTGGCCGTCGTTGAACACCTCCAGTTCGGGCTTGACGTCCCGCTCGCGCATCTCCGCGTGTAGCGAGGCGACGAGCCCACGCGTGTTCTCCGAGGTCAGCCGCTCGTACCGATTCAGCGGGCCCATGTCGAGGGAGGCCATCTCCGGGGCCGGATCGGTTCGCAACGGCTCGTGTCGGAGGCCGTCCGGGGCGGCGGTCCCGCCGGTCGAGTGCTGGACGATCACGTCGTCGGTCGCCGAGCGAACCGCGTCCGTCACCGCCTGGAACCGCTCGCGCGAGAAGGCCCGTTCCCCGTTCTCGCGGCGGGCGTGCAGGTGGACGATGCTCGCGCCGGCGTCCTCACAGGCGGCGGCCGCCGTTGCGATCTCCGCCGGCGTCTCCGGGAGGTCCGGATGCGCCTCCTTGCCGTGGACGCCGCCGGTGAGCGCCGCCGTGATGATCACGGGCTTCCCCTCGAGGTACTCCTCGTAGGTCATTCGGTCGCCCCCGAGTCGTCGCCGTCCGGCTCGGCGTCGGGTTCATCGGTCGATTCGGCGTCGAATTTGCCGTCCGATTCGGCGTCGAGTTCATCGTCCGGATCGACGTAGAACTCGCAGTCGGTCTCCGGATCGAGGCCGTAGCGGGCGTTGCAGACGTCCGCGCGCATCGGCTGTACGAACGAGCCCGTGACCGTACAGTACGCCCGTGGCGTCTCGAAGGCCCGATCGCCGGACTCACGCCGGTACTCCAGGTGAACGCAGTCGTCGGTCATCGTCCGTCTGACGGGCCGGGACGCCTTGAAACACGGGGGCGACGAGGGAACGCCGGGGCGATTCGGGCGACCGTCGGCGGCGCGAATCCGCCGGCCCGCGTCACGTCCATTCGACCGACGCAGTCGACGCACCTTTGGCCTCGTCGCGAGAACGGAACGGTATGTCCCTCGACGTGACCGTACTCGACCCGCCGGAGCTCTCCGAGGTCGATCCGAACGAGTACGACGACGCGGAGGTCGCGGGCGGCGACTACCGACGCGCGGAGCTGTCCGCGTTCCTCGAGGAGGGCGCCTGGGAGGAGGCCTTCGAGGAGTGGGCGGCGACGAGCGACCTCGACGAGTCGGAGTGGGCGATCGTCGCCGACCTCGATCTCGTCTCCAGGTTCGACTTCTTTTGGGACTCGTTTGCCGACCGCGTCGGCTATCACGCTCCGGGACTTCCCGAGGACTGGAAGGAGCGCGACCTCCACCCCGATCTCGACTCGTGGGGGACCGTCTCGGGGATCAACGCGGGACTGACCGAGCTCGGCCAGGTCGTCTGTGAGACCCTGAAGGAGGAGTACATCGACTGGGAGAGCGACTACGAGGCGCCCGACGACCTCCCGGACTTCGAGGCCTGAAAATGGGGGACCGATCGTCCATGGAGAGCGTCGAGGAGAGCGAAAGCAATCGCCGCGGTGGGGAGTCCGTCGATCCCGATCTTCCGGCCGTGCCGCCGGTCGACGGGGCCGCCGAGCGCGCGGCGCTCGAGCGCCAGCCGACTCTCACGAAGCCGCCCGGGAGCCTCGGTCGTCTCGAGGACCTCGCGGTCGCGATCGCCGGACTCGTCGGCGCTCCCCGTCCAGAACTCGCCGAGGCGACCGTCGTCGTCGCCGCCGGCGATCACGGCGTCGTCGATCGCGGCGTCTCCGCGTACCCGCAGGCGGCCACGCGCGCGATGCTCGAGAACTTCCTCGAGGGGGGAGCGGCGATCAACGCGATCGCCGGCGCCGTGGACGCCGAAACGCTCGTCGTCGACGCCGGGATCGCCGGGAATCCGGTTCCGGGCGCACTCGACGTCCGGATCGATCGGGGGACCGACGACGCCTCCAGCGCCCCGGCGATGTCCCGCCGGGACGCGGTGGCGGCGATCGATGCGGGCCTGCGGATCGCGAGCGAGGAGCTGGCCGACGCCGACGTCGTCGCGCTCGGCGAGATGGGGATCGGAAACACGACGATCGCGGCCGCGATCACGGCTGCCCTGACCGAGGCATCGCCGGGGGAGGCGACCGGCCACGGAACCGGGATCGACGACGGCGAGCTCGATCACAAGGTCGCGGTCGTCGAGGAGATGCTCGAGACGAGCGCACTGGATGCGAACGAGCAGGCTGCGAACGAACAGGACGCGAGCGCGCGTGTCGACGACGCGATCGACGTCCTGGCCGGCGTCGGCGGGTTCGAGGTCGGGGTCCTCGCCGGAGTGGCGATCGGCTGTGCGGCCGACCGGACGCCGGTCGTCGTCGACGGCGCGATAAGCGGGGCGGCCGCGCTTTTGGCCGACGCGCTCGAGCCGGACGTTCGGCCGTTCCTGCTTCCCTCGCACGCGGGCGTCGAGCCCGCGTGCGCGATCCAACTAGACGCGCTCGGACTGGAGCCGCTTTTCGCCTACGACCTCCGGCTCGGCGAGGGGACCGGCGCCTGCCTGGCGCTGCCGATCTACCGGTCCGCGTGCGCGACGCTTCGCGGGATGGCGACCTTCGAGGACATCGGCCTCGCGGAGTGAGGCGACGCGGCTCGACCGTCCGATGGGACGGCGAACCGATGAGGACTCCCTCGAAGCGGCGAAACGCGACTCCGTCGTATTCAAATACGCGGCCGGACACGCACGGATATGGAGCAGATCGACGACCAGTACGCGCCCGCGGACGTCGAGTCCACGGTCGACGCCTACTGGGACGACGCGGACGCCTACGAGGCGGCAAAGGAGGCCCACGCCGACGACCCGCCGTTCTTCTTCGTCGACGGCCCGCCGTACACCTCCGGGCAGATGCACCTCGGGACGGCCTGGAACAAGACGCTCAAGGACGCCATCATCCGGTACAAGCGAATGGACGGCCACCGGGTGACGGATCGGCCCGGCTACGACATGCACGGGCTCCCGATCGAGGTCAAGGTCGAGGAGGAGCTGGGCTTCGAGTCCAAACGCGACATCGAGGAGTACGGGATGGAGGCGTTCATCGAGGAGTGCATGGAGTTCGCCGAGTCCAACCGCGAGGCGATGGACGAGGACTTCAAGTCCATCGGGGTGTGGATGGACTGGGAGGACCCCTACAGGACGGTCTCGCCGGAGTACATGGAGTCGGCCTGGTGGGCGTTCGCAGAGGTCGCGGACCGCGGGCTCGTCGAGCGGGGAAAGCGGTCGATCTCCCAGTGTCCCCGGTGTGAGACCGGCCTCGCGAACAACGAGGTGGAGTACGAGGACGTCGAGGACCCCTCCATCTACGTGAAGTTCCCGCTTTCGGACCGCGAGGGGAGCCTCGTCATCTGGACGACGACCCCGTGGACGATCCCCGCGAACACCTTCGTCGCGGTCGACCCGGATCTCACCTACAACGCGGTTCGCGCCACCACCGGCGGCGGGAAGGGCGAGGAACTGCTCTACGTCGCCGCCGAGTGCGTGGAGGACGTCCTGAAGCAGGGCCGCTACGAGGACTACGAGATCGAGGCCGAGCTGTCCGGCGAGGATCTGGTCGGCTGGGAGTACGACCATCCGCTCGCGGATCACCTCGCCGAGTACCCCGACTTCGAGGGGGCCGGGCGGGTGTACGCCGCCGACTACGTCGAGGCCGACCGGACCGGCCTCGTTCACTCCGCGCCCGGCCACGGCGAGGTCGACTTCGAGCGCGGGACCGAACTCGGGCTGGAGATCGCCTGTCCGGTCGAGCCGAACGGCGAGTTCACCGACGCGGCCGGCGAGTACGCGGGACAGTTCGTCCGCGAGGCCAACGACGACATCATCGAGGACCTGGTCGCCGACGGACACATGCTCGCCCACGGCACGGTCGAGCACAGCTACGGCCACTGCTGGCGGTGTGACACGGGCATCATCCAGCTCGTCACGGACCAGTGGTTCATCTCCATCACCGACATCAAGGACGACCTCCTCGAGAACATGACGGACTCCGAGTGGTTCCCGGAGTGGGCCCGCGACCAGCGGTTCCGTGACTTCATCGAGGACGCCCCAGACTGGAACGTCTCCAGACAGCGCTACTGGGGCATCCCGATCCCGATCTGGGTCCCCGAGGACGCGGAGCCGGGGGACTACGGCGAGGAGATGATCGTGATCGCCACGCGCGAGGAGCTGGCCGATCGCGTCGACCAGTCGATCGACCCGGCGGACGTCGACCTCCATCGCCCGACCGTCGACGGGTTGACGATCACGGAGGACGGGACGACCTACCGGCGGGTCGAGGACGTCTTCGACGTCTGGCTCGACTCGTCGGTGGCGTCCTGGGCGACGATCGGCTACCCCGGCGAGACCGAGGCGTTCGAGGAGCTGTGGCCGGCCGACCTCATCGTCGAGGCGCACGACCAGACGCGCGGGTGGTTCTGGTCGCAACTCGGGATGGGAACGGCGGCCTTCGGCGAGACCCCCTACGAGCAGGTGTTGATGCACGGGTTCGTCAACGACAGCGAGGGGCGCAAGATGTCGAAGTCCGTCGGCAACATCGTCACCCCCGAGGAGGCGATCGACCGCGCCGGCCGGGATCCCCTCCGGACCTACCTGTTGAGCCACGATCAGCAGGGCATCGACCTGGCCTTCGAGTGGGACGGGCTGGGCGAGATCCAGGGCAAGCTCAACATCCTCTGGAACACCTTCCGGTTCCCGCTTCCCTACATGGATCTGGACGGCTACGACCCCGCCGAGGCCGACCTCACTGACGGCGAGCTCGAACTCGTCGACGAGTGGGTCCTCTCGCGGCTCCAGTCCGTCGAGCGCGAGGTCGAGGACGCCTGGGAGGACTACCGGGTCAGCGACGTGGTCAACGAACTGATCGAGTTCGTCACCCAGGACGTCTCGCGGTTCTACATCAAGGCGGTCCGCGACCGGATGTGGGAGGAGTCCGACTCGGCGTCCAAACGCGGCGCCTACGCCACCCTCGCGACCGTCCTCGACGAGACGATCAGGATGCTGGCGCCGATCGCGCCCTACGTCACGGAGCGGATGTACCAGACGTTCGACGGCGACGCCGCGACGGTCCATGCGCTCTCGTACCCGGCCCCCGATCCGTCCCGCCGTGATCCCGAACTCGAACGGGACGTTGCGGTCCTCCGCGAGGTGGAGGAGGCGGCGGCGAACGCACGCCAGCAGGCGGGACGCAAGCTGCGCTGGCCCGTCTCCCGAGTCGTCGTCGAGAGCGACGACGGGGACGTTCGCGAGTCGATCGCGCGCCTCGAGGTCCTCATCCTCGAGCGCGTGAACGCGCGCGAGCTCGCGGTGACCGACCGGTTCGACGAGCTCGTCGAGGAGGCCGAGCCGCGGATGTCCGAGATCGGCCCCGCCTTCGGCGGCGACGCCCAGAAGGTGATGGACGCCCTGGAGGGTGCCACCCGCGAGACGGTCGAGGGCGACGGCGTCGTCGTCGACGGCGAGCCGGTCGAACTGGAAGACGAGATGGTCGAGTACGTCTCGACGCCCCCCGAGAACATGTGGGGGGCCGACTTCGAGGACGGAACGGTCTACGTCGACACGACGCTGACCGAGGAGATCGAGGCGGAGGGCTACGCGCGCGACGTCATCCGGCGGATACAGCAGATGCGCAAGGACCTCGATCTCGAGGTGGACGCGGAGATCCGGTTGGCGCTCGACGTCGAGGACGACCGGATCGCATCGTTCGTCGAGGAACATCGCGAACTCATTGACGAGGAGACGCGCACGAGCGAGCGGCTCGCGGACCCCTCCGACGCCTCGCACACGGAGGAGTGGGAGATCGAGGGCGTGGACGTCACGATCGGGATCGACCCGCGATAGTCCGGGCGCTCCCGATCACCGTCCCGGGTCGTCCGGGGCAGACCGCCGCGGCTCGCGACGGTCGAAAGATATTCGACGGTGTCGCACATCCCATCGGACACGATGCACGTCCGACCGGCGCGTCCCGGCGACGCCGAGGCGCTACGGGCGGCGGTTTCCCGCGCGGGAGAAACGGCCGTTTTCGACGATCGTGAAGTACAGGTCTTCGACGTCTCCGCTGCCGGCGTTCGGGAGGCGGCCGTCGCCGCCGACTGCGGCTACCTCGTCGAGGTCGACGACCGACCCGTCGGGCTGGCGATCGCCCACCCCGACCGCGACGGGTCGGCGGCGGAGCTTCTGGCGTTGTGGGTCCACCCCGACCACGTGGAGACGAACGTCGACGGGCGACTCCTCGAGCGCGTCGCCCGCGACCTCGCGCGCGAGGGCGTGGAGACGCTCCGCGTGTCCGTTCCGACCGAGGAGCCCGCCGCGACGGAGTTCTACAGGGCCAACGGGTTCGAGCCCGAGGACACCCGCCGCGGACACGGCGGCGAGGAGATACGCTTGAGCGCCCCCCTCGATCGCTGGCTGTGACCCGTTCTCGACGGAGCGGATCGGCGGGGATCCACGGCGTCGGCGACGTTCGATTCTTCGACCGGCTCGCGCGCCTGTACGACCTGGTGATGCCCGCCGCGGATCCGGTCGGCCTCTCGGACGCCTTCGATCTCGCGAACGTCCCGGTCCGGCGCGTCCTCGACGTGGCCGGCGGGTCGGGTCGCGCGTCGCTGGCGATCGCGAACCGTCCCGACGTCGAGCGTTCGATCGTCGTCGACGTGTCGGCGGGGATGTTGGATCGCGCCTTCGATCGCGGGCTGGCGGCGATCCGGGGGGACGCGCGGGAACTGCCCGTCGGGTCGGACGCGGTCGACGCCGCGATGATCGTCGACGCCCTCCATCACGTTCCGGACCGGGACGCGGCCCTCGCGGAGATGTACCGCGCCATCAGGCCCGGCGGCGTGGCCGTGATACGCGAGTTCGATCCGAGCCATCCGCTCGGCCGGCTTCTCGCGGTCGGCGAGTCGGTCCTCGGGATGGGATCGACGTTCGTCGCGCGCGACGAGCTCCTGGCGGCCCTCAAGGCGTCCGGCTTCGATCCGGTCCTGCTCGAGGAGGGGTTCGTCTACACCGCCGTCGGCCGGGTTCCGACGGACGTCGACGACACCGACGCGTGAGACGACGTCGAGCGACGATCGCCGATACCAGGGGAGGGGTTCCGCGCCACACGAAACGAGTGGCGTCACGAATCGCACGAAACAAGGGGCGTCCCGACACAACTCCGTGTATGCCCGAAGACGGCTTCCTGTCGAGGCGTCTCGACCGCGGCGCGCTGCCGCTTGCGGTCGGGGACGTCCTCGCGATCCTGGTCGTGTTGTCGATCGGCGCCTCGAGCCACCACGAGACCGCGTTCCTGCTCGAGAACCCCCTCTATCTGGCCGGGATATACGCGCCGTTTCTGATCGGCTGGGCGATCGCGGCGCCGCCGATCGGAGCGTACTCGCCGGGGGCAGTCGAGTCCGCGAAGGCCTCCGTCCCGCTCGCGATCCGGTCGTGGGTTCCGGCGGCCCTGATCGGCGTCGGACTGCGGTGGGTCGGACTCTTTCACGGCGGCGCCGAACCGGTCTTCGTCCTCGTGATGGTGGTGACCGGCTCCGTGGCGATCGGGGTCTGGCGGGCCGTCTACTTCCGAGTGCGGTGAAATCGGTTGACAAAAAGGCCGAATCGAACACGTTCCGCTATTTATAAGGAATCGGTCGAATACGTTCGCCCGCCTTCCAGCGGGCCGAGAACGCGCGACCGCCCTATGTAGTGACGCTCCCTCCGTCAATACGTGATGAGAGATCGGATCGGCGCACCCGGAACGGCGGTATCACGACGTGAGTTCCTCGCGATCACCGGAAGCACGGGCGCGGCGTCGCTCGCGGGGTGTCAGGCGCCGGTGAACCGAGTCGGCGCGGGCGCGGACGACGCCGCCGGTGCCGACGGGCGCGAGCAGGTCGACGAGGAGCTGCCGCGGACGAGCCCGCCCGAGGTCGTCAACGCCGACGAGCAGGGCGGCTCCGTGACGCTCAGGACGCAGCCGGCGGTCCACGAGGCGCATCCGCTGGAGACGATGGGCGGCCCGGTGCGACTGCCGCGGGTCTGGGCGTTCCAGGCCGCCGGCGGCGAACCGAGCGTCCCGGGACCCATCATTCGGACCACGTAGGGCGAGGACGTCGAGGTCACGCTCGACAACGTCGACGGGCACCTGCCGCACACCGTCCACTTCCACGGCTCGCGCAAGGCCTGGAAGGACGACGGGGTGCCGACGACGACCGGGATCACCGTCGATCCGGGCGAGGAGCACACCTACACCATCCCGGCGAACGTGCCCGGGACGCATCTGTATCACTGCCACTTCCAGACCCAGCGGCACATCGACATGGGGATGTACGGGATCTTCCGCGTTGACCCGGCCGGCTACGAGGAGGCCGACCGGGAGTACTTCCTGTCGGTGAAGGACTGGGACTCCCGGCTCAACCGGATGATGGCCGGCGAGGACGTCTCCTACAGCCCGCGAAACCGGAATCCGGACGTCTTCACCGTGAACGGCAAGGTCGCGCCGCGAACGCTCCACCCCGAGGACGGCTCGCCGATGATCGTCGAGCACGGTGACACCGTTCGGATCCACTGGGTCAACGCCGGCTACATGAACCACCCGCTGCACGTCCACAACCACCGGTTCACCCGGATCGAAAAGGACGGCGGAACGATCCCCGAGGCGGCCCGATACGAGATGGATGTCTGCGACGTCGCGCCCGCGGAGCGGCACACGGTCGAGTTCACCGCCGACGCCGACCCCGGCATCTACCCGATGCACTGTCACAAGGTCGATCACGTCATGAACGGGACCGTCTACCCGGGCGGGATGCTCTCCGCGGTCGTCTATCGCGAGGCGATGGGGACGGACGTCTTCGCCGACCTGATGGAGTACGCCGGCTACGAGGGGTGACTCGGTCCTCGACCGTGCGTCGATCCTCCCGCGCTCACGGACGGGCGTTCTTGCGACCCAGATACAGCCCGGTCGCGGCGCCGACGGTCGCGAACCCGGCCAGCGTGAGGAACAGGGCCGGCTCCGAGAGATACTCGAGGATCACGCCGGCGACCGTGCCGCCGAGCGCGCCGACGCCGAAGACGCCGAGGTAGGTGTACCCGTACGAGAGTCCGCGGGTTCCGGCGGGCGTGTACTCCGCGACCGTCGCCTGATAGAGCGGCTGGACGACGAACAGGAACATGCCCATGAACACGCCGACGACCGCCAGCGGGCCGAGCCCCAGCGAGGCCGCCGGTAGGAACACGAGCGCGAGGACCGCGAGCCCGCTGAATCCCGCCGCGAGCCCGTATTCGACGGGGAAGCGGTCGGTGAGCTTGCCGCCGACGTACTGGCCGACGACCCCGACGAGCAACAGTCCCGAGTAGAAGTAATCGCCCGGCGCGAGCGTCTCGCCGCCCGACGCCTGAACGCCGAGGAGGGACCGAAGCGCCTCCGGGACCAGGGACGCGACCGGGATCGGATCGAAGCCCTCGATCCGGCCGAGCAGCTCCGGCAGGAAGGTGAGGAAGCCGCGGTAGAACAGCCCCGAGCACATCACGACGAGGAAGACGAGCGCGAAGCTTCCGGCGAAGAGCGTGCGGGACTCGGCGACGAACTCGCCGAGCGAGTCGACGCCGGCGTCGGCCTTCGAGTCCCCGCCGTCGCCGGCGGCCGAATCGGAATCGACCGCGGCCTGCGGGTCGATGTCCGCGCGGGAGGCGTAGAGGGCCGCGATCACGGCCGGGACGGCGAGCACGGCGGCCACGGTCCGCCACTCCAAGAAGAGCAGCGACGTGGCGGCCACGAGCGGTCCGACCCCGATCCCAACGTTCCCGGCGATCCCGTGGTAGGCGAACCCGGTTCCGCGGTCGGCGACGCCCTTCGAGATCAACGACAGTCCGGCCGGGTGATAGACGGACGCGGAGACGCCCCAGAGCACGAGCGCGAGGGTGATGGCCGTCACGCCCGGCGCGACCGCCAACAGCGCGAACGATCCGGCCATTCCGAGCAGACAGACGGTTATCAGTCGCCGAGAGCCGAGGCGATCGACGAGGATCCCGCCGGGGAGCGCCCCGAGACCGAACAGGCCGTACCCGGCGGTGACGACGACGCCGAGCGTGGCGGTCGTCACCTCGAGGGTGACGATTCCGAGATCGATGGTCGAGAACTCGAGCAGCCACAGCGCCACGAAGATGGGGATCGACAGCTCGTAGGTGTGGACCATCCCGTGTGCCACCATGACCAGCGCGGTGATGGCGCGATCGTTCGTGTTCACTACAGCCGTGTGTGACTCGCGGCGAGTTTAACGGTTCGATCGATCACGCCCCTCGGTGGTGGCCGACCATGCTCATCGGCAGTGATCGAACACGCGCTTCGGTGGTGATCGAGCGATTGTGTGGATGGCTGCCCGATCGAGCGCGTACTGGGAATCACGTTTCAACCGTACTGGAAATCGCGTTTCAACGTCGCTAACGCGTGTATTCGCGCCTTCGATCGTTCATAAGTTATGAGAAACCATCAGGAATGGATCGGAATAGTGATTCCATACCCATGGGAAACAATTATATACCCATGTCTCATACTATAGAGTATATTATGACTGGATACTACGACTACGTTCTCGGACTCATTCCGGCCGCGCTCATCGGCATCACCGCTGCGTTGACGATCGTCGGACTCCCCCTCGTCTCGGCCGTTCCCGTCGGCGCGACCGTCGCCATCGGCCTCATGGGCCACGCGATGTTCGTGAACGGTCCGGTCGCCGGAACTCCGTCGGTTCGCGCGGGCGGGTCGAACACGACCGGACCCGCCGTCACGTCCCAGCCCGGCCCGACGAACGCCGACTGAATCCGGTTCGGATCTCTTCGACCTTCCTTCCGCTTCTCCGCTCGTCGACTCCGATCTCGTTTCCCGTTCCCGACCTCGTTTTCCGTCTCCAACCTCGTTGTTCGTTCCCGACCTCGTTTCCCGCTCCGAGCCGATCACCGTTCCAGGAAGGCGCTCGACTGTACGAGCACGGATCTCGATGGAGAGGGGGCGGTCACTGCAGCCGATATCGAAGCAGCGCGGCGATCCCGCCAAGCGCCGCGAGCTGCTCGCCCGGCGCGAACTCCGAGGAGAGGACGACGACGTCGCCGCCCTGACGTTCCACCGATCGAACCACCTCGTTGACGTCGATCTCCCAGTCGCCCTCGCCCTGCCGCTCGCGGCGGAGCCGATCGTCGACGACGAGCAGCGTCTCGACCGCGCCGAACTCGGCCGCCTCCGCGACGTCCTCGGGCCCGTAGGTCGCCTTCGTCCCCTCCGCCATTCGTTCGGTCAGCTCGTCTATGAGCTCCGCCTCCCTCGAGATCCGCGTCTCCCGTTGGACCTCGTCGACGGCGCCGCGTTTCAACACCTCGTGAACGCCGCGATCGCCGGCGCTCGATGTGTCGACGACCGTGATCGACGGCTCCAGGTCGGGAAACTCCTCGGAGAGGTAGTCGTTGGCGTCCCGCTTCGTGAACCCCGGTCCCGCCAGAATGACCGCGTCCGCGTCCAGGTGTGAAAGCGCCTCGCCGAGCTCCGCGAACAGCTCCGTGCGCGGGCGGGCGTACTCGCCCTTGCCCGTCGGGCGCGTGAAGGAGGCGTACTCCTCGGTGCCGTACTGCTGGACCGTGTGGACGTACGCCTCGCCCTCCTCGACGGTCGCGATGGCCACGTCGGGGTTCTCCGCGGCCTCGGTCGCCTCCTGAATGCGTTCGAGCTGGTCGGGTTTGAACCGCTTTTCGATCGTCACCTCGTCGTGCTCCTCGACGTTCAGCGTGTGGTGTTGGCCGAGCTGGTCCTCGCGGGAGCACTCGGCGATCACCCCGCCCACGCGGAGCCGGTTCGCGAAGCGCGCGAACTCCACCGTCTCCACCTCGATGGTCACGAACAGGTGTTCGCGCTGCCCGCCGGTGTCCCGCATCTCGTCGTCGTCGCGCTGGATGCGTCGGGTCGTGTCGCCCTCGATCCGGTCACCGGGCTCGAGGACGTGCGAGAGGTGCCAGAGGTCGTCGACGTTCTCCGGAACGAGGCCGATCCGCTCGCGGCCCTCCTCGCCCGGAGACCGATCGGTGATGCGCATACCCGGCGTTCGGTCCCGGTCGTATCAACGCTTGGCTTCTCTCGGCGTACGTGTGCGACGATCCGGCCGTGGCCGGTATCCGTGACCGCACTCCCGAGGTTTATGTGCGATTCCGCACAACCGTCGCCCATGTCCGAAGACGCCCCTTCCGTCGTCCCTCCCTCCGACGTCGTGTTCTCGTCCTGCCCCCTCGCCGTGGGGCCGCGAGAAGTACGGCTACCACGGGGAAGTCGAACACCACAGGGAGGGGAGATCGGCCGTGCCGGATGACGGGAAGATCTCCCGGGGGTTCTTCGAGACACACGTCGCCTCCCGGCTCGGGGCCGACCGCGAGGACGTCGCGCTCGGTCCGAAACACGGCTGCGACTTCGGCGTCATCGACGCCGGGGGCGGAAGCGCGACCGTCCTCGCCACGGACCCGATCTCGATCCTCCCCGATCTCGGCTTCGAGCGCGCCGGACGGTTCGCCCTCCACATCGTGCTCTCCGACGTCGCCGTCTCCGGGATCCCGCCGAGCCACCTCTCCGTGGCCTTCGCGCTTCCCTCCGAAATGGCGAACGAGGAGTTCGACCGCGTCTGGGGGGCGATCCACGGGGAGTGTCGACGCCTCGGGGTGGCGATCACGACCGGACACACCGCCCGCTATCCGGGGAGTGAATACCCCTGGGTCGGGGCGGCCACCGCGATCGGAGTCGGCGATCCGGACCGGATCGTCCGGCCGGACGGGACGCGCCCCGGCGATCGGATCGTCCTCACGAAGGGGCCGGCCGTCGAGGCCACCGGCCTCCTCGCCTCGCTTTTTCCCGACGCGATCGATCTTCCCGCCGAGACGGTCGCGACCGCCCAAGCGCGGCTGGATGAGGTCCGACTCGTCGGGGACGCCCTGGCGATCACGGAGCACGACGGCGTCCACGCGATGCACGACGCGACCGAGGGCGGGCTGCTCGGGGGGCTCCACGAGATGGCGGACTCGGCGGGCGTTCGCCTGCGGATCGACTCCGAGGCGGTGCCGTATCGCCCCGGCGTCGAGGCGACCTGTGAGGCCCTCGGGATGGATCCGTGGCGTGCGACGACGGCGGGGACGCTGCTCCTCGCGGTCGACCCGGACGACGTCGATGGCGTCCTCGACTCCCTCCACGAGCGGGGGACGCCCGCCGCCGAGGTCGGCGTGGCACGCACGGGGTCGGGCGTCGAGGTCGACGGCGAGGAGACCTCGCCGCCCGACGGGGACGCCTCCTGGCCGGTGTACGCCCGGCTGTCGGGACGGTGACCCCCGACAGTCAGCGATTCCCTCGCAGTCGTGCATCTCCCGGTCGGGGGTCGAGAGATCGCGTCCGCTCGCGGAACCCGAACCGGTTCGGTCGCCGCGGCGAGCGGATCGGGAGGATTTAACCGACGGCGACGACACCCTCCGACCATGGTGCGGGACCCGTCGTCGCGCGAGGAGGAGCCGGATCCACGGGACGTGTTGGCCGCGCTGAGCGACGACGCCGCAGCCGAGATCATCGCCGCGCTGGACGGGCCGAAGACCGCGAGCCAGATCTCCGAGGAGTGCGACATCCCGCTTTCGACCACCTATCGAAAGCTGGAACGGCTGACCGACGCCGACCTGCTGCGCGAGTCGACGGAGATACGCCGCGACGGACAGCACACGACCCGCTACAGCGTGGCGTTCGATTCGGTGACCGTCGAGCTCGACGAGGAGAACGAGCTCACCGTGGAGCTATCCCGACCGGAGCCCGCGAAGGACGAGCGGCTCGCCGCGCTCTGGTCGGAGGTCCGAGAGGAGACCTGAGAGACGAGGAACCACGACGAGACACACGAACGAGAGAGAAACGAACGAGAAACTGACGAAATCGAGGACACGACACATGGTAATGTATATCGACCTGCTCATCATCGTCGCGAAGACCGCCATCCTACTGCTCGGTGGCAGCATCACCTACTACGCCACGCGCGCGTACAGACGGACCGGCGACCGGTCCCTTCGCGCGCTCGCGATCGGCTTCGGGTTCGTGACGGTCGGCGCGCTGTTGGGCGGGATCCTCGATCAGGGGCTCAACTGGGACATCGCGATCGGGATCGCGATAAACAGCGTCCTCACGGCGTTCGGGTTCGGCGTGATCGTCTACTCGCTGTACATCGAGTGACACGACGGGCGGCTACGCCGGATCGGTCGGATCTCCACCGCGCGATTCCCGGTCGGTTTCGTCGACGTCGGGAGCGCCGGACGCCCGCGATGACGATCCCGACCGACAGGTGTAGACGTCCGAATCACGGGGCAGCATCACGTCGACCTCCGAGAGCGCCGGCAGCCGGGTCCCCTCGGTCAGGATCGGCTCGACGAGTTCGGCGACGACCGCCTCCGCGACGACCCTGGTGTAGGTGTCCCCCTCGATCGCCATCCCGTCGAGGGTGATCTGCCTGGTCCTCGCGCCGTCGAGGGCCGCAACGAGGAGGGCGGCGCGCTCGCCGGAATCGACCGGACGGAACGCTCCCTCCTCGATGCCGTCCTCGATGACGTCGGACACCGTCTCCCGAAACATCCGGTCGCTTCGGCGCAGCTGGGCGCGTATCCGGTCGTTGAACGGACCCTGGGATCGAAGCTCCAACAGGGCCACGTGGAAGTGCTCGCGGTCTGTCGCGTCGGGACCAAAGGTGAACCACGCGATGAACTCGGCGAGCCGCTCCGGCGCCGGCCGATCCGCGCCGCGTTCGACCTGCCACTCGAACGTCGAGATGAGTCGATCGAGGAAGGCGACGAGGAGGTCCTCCTTCGTGTCGTAGTGGTAGTGCAGCAGGGACTTGCTCTTCGAGCACGCCTCGGCGATGTCGCGCATCGTGAGGTCGGCGTAACCGTGTTCTCGAAGCGCACGGTGAACGCCGGCCATGATCTCGTCCGTGGTGCTCGAGTCGGTCGTCATCCACCTCGTCTCGGTCGAGCACGCGTATAGATGCGTTGGAACCGGCCATCGGTCGACGTTGCGGGACCGGAGTCGACCCGAACGACCCGACCCGAACACAACCAAACCGAATCGATCCGAACCGAATCGATCCGAACGCAACCGAACTCGAGGCGGCATCGACGCGACGGGAGAACCGTTAAGCCCCCCGCCCCCACAGACGACGGCATGACGGAGCTACTTGGTGACACGTCGCTCGCGTCGATCTCGCGATCGCTGCGGTACGACACGACCGACCTCGAGGCGCACTATCGGGACGCCCGCGAGCGCGCGGAGGCGGTCGACCCGAGGTTACGGGCGTTCGTCGACGAGGAGAACCGATGGGAACGGATCGATCGGGCCCTGGAGCGGGTTCGATCGCGGTTCCCGGACCCGGAGTCCCGCCCCCCGCTTTACGGCGTTCCCGTGGGCATCAAGGACGTCTTTCGGACGGCCGACCTGCCGACGCGTGCGGGATCCGACGTCCCGGCCGAGGCGCTTTCCGGGGCGGAGGCCGAGGCGGTCTCGCGGCTCACGGACGCCGGGGCCGTCGTCCTCGCCAAGACGGTGACCGCGGAGTTCGCCTGCTTCGAGTCCGGTCCGACGCGGAATCCCCACGATCCGGACCACACCCCCGGCGGATCGAGCAGCGGATCCGCCGCCGCCGTCGCGGCGGGTCTGTGTCCGCTGGCGCTCGGGACCCAGACGATCGGGTCGACGAACCGCCCGGCGGCCTTCTGTGGGATCGTCGGCGTCAAGCCCAGCCACGACCGGATCCCGATCGACGGGACGATCGCGGTCGCGCCGTCGATCGACCACGTCGGGTTCTTCACCCAGCACGTCGAGGGTGCCGAGCTGGCGGCGGGCGTCCTCTACGACGACTGGCGAGCGGGGGACGACCCGCCGGATCTGTCCCGGATCGGGGTCCTCGAGGGACCGTATCTCGAGCAGGCCGAGGACGTCGGGCGCGAGCACTTCGAAGCGCACGTCGAGCGTCTCGAGGCCGCCGGGTACACGACGGTCCGGATCGACCCGTTCGGCGAGGACATCGAGGAGATAAACGAGCGACACGAGGCGATCATGTCCGCGGAGATGGCGATCGGTCACGACGCCCGGTTCTCCGAGTACGGGGACCGATACGCGGACGCGACGGCGGAGTTCGTCCACGAGGGACGGGAGACGTCGGTCGAGACGCTCGCCAGAGCTCGAAGCGGCCGGTCGAAGCTTCGCGAGCGACTCCACGAGACGTTCGAGACCCACGACCTCGACGTTCTGGTGAGCCCGGCCGCGCCGGGCCCGGCGCCCGAGGGGCTCGAGTCGACCGGGGATCCGATCATGAACCTGCCGTGGACGCACTCGGGGCTCCCGAGCGTCACGGTTCCGGCATCGAGGACCGATGACGGGCTGCCGATGGCGCTGCAGTGCGTGTCGCGGTTCGGCCGCGACGAGTGGCTACTGTCCTGGTGTCGCTCCATCGAGGACGCGCTTCGGTGAGCTCCCGATCGATCGCCAGGACGGATCCACGTTCGTGGATCGCGAGATCGCGGTAGGGAACCGCGACGGCGACCGGGTGCGGGGACGATCGTGGCGGATCATCGTCGATGGCCTCCCCCCCGTGAACGCCTCTCAATCGGCGTGTGAACGGTCCTCAGTGGCGAACTCGTTCCGCTACCCTTTTAGGATCGGATCCGGAATGGAGTGTACAGTCTGGTGACGAGGCGACCCATGGACGGACTCACGTTGTGTGTTCCGTCGTCGGTCGTCCGAGAGGCCGAGGACCAACGCGAGGCGACTCGCAAACTCGGCTACGTGGCCCGCGCGGCCGCGGTCTTCTCGGCGACCCGGCTCGTCGTCTTCCCCGACGGGGAGGGCGAACGCCGATGGGGCGGCGAGTTCGTCGCCACCGTACTCCGGTACGCCGCGACCCCGCCCGATCTGCGATCGGGCATCTGGGACCGTCGCGACGAACTGGCGTACGTTGGCGTCCTTCCGCCGCTTCGCCTCCCGTCACGGACCGGCTCGACCCCCGACGGGGACGAGTCGAAAACACAGGGACTCGTGACCGAGGTCGGACCTGACGGCCGCGTTCGGGTCAATTCCCCGCCGTGGGAACACCCGATCTCGCTGCTCGTTCCATCCGGTATGGAACTCGAGCGGGGGGAGCGCGTCACCATCAGGATCTCTTCGAGAGAACCGGTCCGCGCCCGCATCACCGGGAAGCCGGAGGACGGCTTCCAGGTCGTGGGCGCGGACCTCCCGGAGGTGCTCGCCGACGGCGGGTACGCCATCGCGACGTCGCGACACGGGGAGCGGCTCTCCGTCTCGCGACTCGGCGAACTCGTCGGAACGGTGGCCGACGTCGACGATCCGATCGTCGCGTTCGGCTCGCCGGGCAGGGGACTTCCGGAGATGCTCGGGGTGGAACCCGAGGCAGTCCGGGCCGCGAAGGGCGGCCCCGTCGAACCCGATCCGGGGTTCGACCTCTGGGTGAACACGATCCCGAACCAGGGAAGCCAGGTGGTGCGAACGGAGGAGGCGATGTTCGCGTCCCTCGCGTCCCTCACACTCACGGAGTAAACACATGCCACAACCAAGCCGACCACGCAAAGGCTCGCTGGGCTTTGGACCGCGCAAACGCGCGTCGAGCGAGGTGCCCCGCATCCGCTCGTGGCCCGACGACGACGGAGCACCCGCGCTCCAGGGATTCGCCGGCTACAAGGCCGGAATGACCCACGTCGTCATGGTCAACGACGAAGCCAACTCGCCCCGTGAGGGAATGGAGGAGTCCGTTCCCGTCACGGTCGTCGAGACGCCGCCGATGTACGCGGTGGCCCTGCGCGCCTACGAGGACACGCCGTACGGCAAGAAGCCGGTGACCGAGGTCTGGGGCGGCGAGTTCCACGAGGAACTCGACCGCGCCCTCGACCTGCCGGCGGAGGACACCTTCGAGGAGGACGCGGAGGAGCTCGAGGAGCTCCTGGATGAGGACGTCGTCGACGACGTCCGCGTCATCACACACACCGCCCCCTCGGAGCTCGCGAACGTGCCGAAGAAGGAACCCGACGTCATGGAGACGCGAGTCGGCGGCGGCTCGCTCGAGGAGCGCGCGGAGTTCGCGCTCGAGCTCGTCGAGGAGGGCGGCGCCCACGAGTTCGGCGACGTCTTCCGCGCGGGCGAGTACACCGACGTCTCCGGCGTCACGAAGGGCAAGGGAACCCAGGGCCCCGTCAAGCGGTGGGGCGTTCAAAAGCGGAAGGGCAAACACGCCCGCCAGGGCTGGCGGCGCCGGATCGGGAACCTCGGTCCGTGGAACCCCTCCCGGGTCCGCTCGACGGTTCCCCAGCAGGGACAGACCGGCTACCACCAGCGCACGGAACTCAACAAGCGCCTCATCGACTTCGGCGAGGGCGACGACGCCTCCGTCGAGGGCGGCTTCGTCAACTACGGCGAGGTCGACGGCTCCTACGCGCTCATCAAGGGTTCGCTTCCGGGTCCGGACAAACGACTGCTCCGGTTCCGGCCGGCCATCCGACCGAACGACCAGCCGCGCCTCGACCCCGAGGTCCGGTACGTATCAACCGCATCCAACCAGGGATAACCCATGAAGGCAACAGTACGAGACCTGGACGGCGACGACGCGGGCGAGGTCGACCTCCCCGACGTCTTCGAGACCGCGTTCCGCCCGGACCTCATCCGGCGTGCGGTCTCCGTCGCACAGGCAAACAGAAAGCAGGCGTACGGTTCCGACGAGTTCGCCGGGCTTCGAACCCCGGCGGAGTCGCCCGGCTCCGGCCGCGGGATGGCACACATCCCACAGGAGAACGGTCAGGCGCGCCGCGTCCCGAACGTCGTTTCGGGGCGGCGCGCCCACCCGCCGAAGACGGAGAAGGACCGCTCGAAGAAGCTCAACGACAAGGAGCGACGTCTCGCCGTCCGCTCGGCCATCGCGGCCACGACGGACGCGGAGATCGTCGCCGAGCGCGGGCACGCCTTCGACGAGGACGTCGAGCTTCCGCTCGTCGTCTCCGACGAGTTCGAGGACCTCCAGAAGACCCAGGAGGCGCTCGCGTTCCTCGAGACGGTCGGGCTCGACGCCGACATCGAGCGCGCCGAGGACGGCCGATCCATCCGAGCCGGCCGCGGGAAGACCCGCGGTCGAAAGTACCGACAGCCGAAGTCGGTGCTCGTCGTGACGAGCGAGGAGCCGTCGCGGGCCGCCCGCAACCTCGCGGGCGTCGACGTCGCGACGGCCGACCAGCTCGACGCCGAGGACCTCGCTCCCGGCGCACACCCCGGACGGCTCACCGTCTGGACCGAGAGCGCGATCGAGGGGGTGGCCGACCGATGAGCTCGATCATCGAACACCCGCTCGTGACGGAGAAGGCGATGGACGAGATGGACTTCGACAACAAGCTCCAGTTCCTCGTCCACATTGACGCCACGAAAGGCGACGTTCGCGACGCCATCGAGACGCGCTACGGCGTCGACATCGAGAACGTGAACACGCAGGTGACGCCGAAGGGGAAAAAGAAGGCCACGGTCACGCTCTCGCCGGACGACGACGCGACCGAGGTCGCCTCCCGAATCGGGGTGTTCTGAACATGGGACGACGAATTCAAGGACAGCGGCGTGGACGCGGCGGCTCGACGTTCCGAGCCCCGTCCCACCGCTACAAGGCGGAGCTATCGCACAAACAGAACGAGGGCGACGATACGATCGCCGGCGAGGTCGTCGGCATCGAACACGACCCGGCCCGCTCGGCTCCGCTCGCGGAGATCGAGTTCGAGGACGGCGATCGTCGACTCGTGCTCGCGCCCGAGGGCGTCTCGACCGGCGAGACGATCCAGGTCGGCGTGAGCGCCGAGATCAAGCCCGGAAACACGCTGCCCCTGGCGGAGATCCCCGAGGGCGTTCCGGTGTGTAACGTCGAGAGCCAGCCGGGCGACGGCGGCAAGTTCGCCCGCGCCTCCGGCGTCTCGGCGACGCTTTTGACCCACGACCGCGACGTCGCGGTCGTCCAGCTTCCGAGCGGCGAGGTCAAACGGCTCAACCCGCAGTCGCGCGCGACGATCGGCGTCGTCGCCGGCGGCGGCCGAACCGAGAAGCCGTTCGTGAAGGCCGGCAACAAACATCACAAGATGAAGGCGCGGGGCACGAAGTACCCGCGCGTCCGTGGCGTGGCCATGAACGCCGTCGACCACCCGTTCGGCGGCGGCGGTCGCCAGCACCCCGGACAGCCGAAGTCCGTCTCGCGTGACGCCCCGCCGGGACGGAAGGTCGGCGACATCGCATCGAAGCGGACCGGACGAGGAGGAGACACATGAGCTCGGAATACCGCATCGGCCGCGAGGGCGAGGAGTTCGCCTACCGCGGTCACACGCTCGAGGAGCTGCAGGAACTCGACGTCGACGAGGTCGCGGAACTGCTTCCCGCACGCCAGCGGCGAACCATCGAACGAGGGCTGGGCGCCGAACGGCGCAAGCTGCTCGAGACGGCTCGCGAACGAACCGAGGAGGGGACGGCCAACGACCCGATCCGAACGCACCTTCGCGACATGCCGATCCTGCCGGAGTTCGTCGGGTTGACCTTCGAGGTCTACACCGGACAGAGCTTCGAGCGCGTCCGGGTCGAACCCGAGATGATCGGCCACTACCTCGGCGAGTTCCAGCTCACGCGAACGTCCGTCGAACACGGGCAGGCCGGCATCGGCGCGACCCGGTCCTCGAAGTTCGTGCCGCTCAAGTAACCCATGGGAATCAACTACAGCGTCGAGGCCGATCCGGAGACGACCGCCAAGGGGATGCTCCGCGAGCGGCCGATCAGCCTGAAGCACAGCAAGGCGATCTCGCGAGAGATCAAAGGAAAGACCGTCGCGGAGGCGCGGACGTACCTCCAGGCGGTCATCGACGAGGAGCGCTCGGTTCCGTTCCGCCAGCACAACACCGGCGTCGGTCACCGATCGGACATCGACGGCTGGGACGCGGGACGGTACCCCGAGAAGGCCTCGAAGGACTTCCTCAAGCTCATCGAGAACGTCGAGAACAACGCGACCGAACAGGGCTTCGACGGCGACGAGATGGAGATCAAACACGTCGCCGCCCACAAGGTCGGCGAACGCCCGGGACGACAGCCCCGCGCGTTCGGCCGCGCCTCGCCGTGGAACACGACCCTCTGTGACGTCGAGCTCATCATCGAGGAGACGGAGGACGACGAATAATGGCAGACGAACACCAATTCATCGAGAACGGCCTACAGCGGGCCCAGATCGACGAGTTCTTCGCTGACGAGCTCGGTCGTGCGGGCTACGGCGGCATGGACATCGCCAAGACGCCGATGGGCACCCAGATCGTGTTGAAGGCCGAAAAGCCCGGCATGGTCATCGGGAAGGGCGGAAAGAACATCCGGAAGATCACCTCGACGCTCGAGGAACGCTTCGACATGGACGACCCGCAGATCGACGTCCAGGAGGTCGACGAGCCGGACCTCAACGCCCGGATCGTCGCCGACCGCCTCGCGAACGCGCTCGAGCGCGGCTGGTACTTCCGGAAGGCGGGACACACCACGATCGACCGGATCATGGAGTCCGGCGCGCTCGGCGCCGAGATCGTCCTCTCCGGGAAGGTCACGGGCGCCCGTTCGCGCGTCGAGAAGTTCAACCGCGGCTACATCAAGCACAACGGCGAGCCCGCGGAGAACGTCGTCGACGAGGGACAGGGCGTCGCCGTGATGAAGCTCGGAACGATCGGCGTGACGGTCAAGATCATCCCGCCGGGAGCGGAGCTTCCCGACGACTTCGAGCTCCGCGAGGACGCCGAGGTTCCCGAGGTCGAACAGGCGTCCGCCGAGGAGGGCGTCGAGTCGCTCCTCGAGGAGGAGCCCGAGGAGGTCCCCGACGTCGGCGCCGACGAGGACGTCGAGGTGCCCACGGGCGGTCCCGACGAGGAGATCGACGAGGAGATCGTCGAGGAGGTCATCGAGGAGAGCCAGGAGACGGCTTCCGAGGCGACCGACACCTCCCCCGAGGAGCCCGTCGAGACGGGCACGCCGGAGGGCGAGGACGCAGAGGATCTCGACGAGCTCGAGGCGGACGTCGAGGCCGAGGCCGAGGAACTCGTCGAGGAGATGGAGTCCGCGGCCGACGAGGAGACCGAATCCACGGCTGAGGAGGACACCGAATCCGAGACCACCGACGAGGCTGACGCGGCCGACGAGGAGGAGGACGAATAATGGCGATCCTCCACCCCGACGAGATCCGCGACATGACCCCGGCGGAACGCGAGGTCGAACTCGAGGAACTCGAGACCGAGCTGCTCAACGTGAAGGCCCAACAGGCCGCGGGCGGCATGCCCGAGAGTCCCGGTCGGATGGGCGAGCTGAAACGCACCATCGCGCGGATCAAGACGATCCAGACCGAGGAAGGCGACCTCGAGGACGAATAGCGGCCACGAACCACGATCCGTGATCACCCCCGAAACGCTCACGCGACACGAACTCATCGGCCTCCCGGTACGGGTGGCCGCCGCCAGCAACGGCGACCTCGTCGACGTCGCTGGCCGTGTCGTCGCGGAGAGCCAGCGGACGATCGTCGTCCGCACGGCGACGGGGGACAAACGCGTCCCCAAGCGGGGGACGACCTTCGAGTTCGCGATCGTCGAGGCGCCGAGCGTCGCCGCGACCGCGAACGCACGCACAGATGAAGCCGCCGGCGACCGGAAGGTCCCGGGGTCCGCGTCCGAACTCGGACGGGATACTGCGGGGGTCCGCCCCCGTCAGTCTCGCCCGTTCCCGTCTTCGGTCTCGGAGGACGACTCCGAGACCGGAGACGGGACGAGCCGCTCCCTAGGCGAGTGCGAGGACGCGGTCTACGTTACGGTGGATGGCACACGACTGCTCTCACGACCCGCCGAACGCACCGAGGAAGGTGTCTCAGTATGGCGATAGGAATTGACGTACCCATGCCTCCGGAACCAGACGAACCGGAGGAGTACGACTACGAGAAGTGTCCGTTCTACGGACAGCTCTCCGTCCGCGGCCAGACCCGAGAGGGAACGGTCGTGTCGACGGATATGGAAAAGACCGTCATCGTCGAGCGGGAATACGACGTCTTCGTGCCGAAATACGATCGGTACATGAAGCGTCGATCGCGCATCCCGGCACACGTGCCGGGCGTGCTCGATTCCCTCGAGGTCGGTGACGAAGTGACGATCGCGGAGACGCGACCGCTCTCGAAGACGAAATCCCACGTCGTCGTCGAAGTGCTGGACGGTGATGCCTGATGGAGGCGTTGAAGGCCGACGTCACGCAGGGCCTCGAGAAGGGCTCGCTCATCACGTGCGCCGACAACACCGGCGCCCGCGAGCTCAAGGTCATCAGCGTGCACGGCTACTCCGGCACGAAGAACCGCCACCCCAAGGCGGGCATCGGCGACAAGGTGACCGTCTCGGTCACCAAGGGGACCCCGGAAATGCGACGCCAGGTGCTGGAGGCGGTAATCGTCCGCCAGCGCAAGGCGATCCGGCGTCCCGACGGCCGCCGCGTCCGGTTCGAGGACAACGCCGCCGTCGTCATCGACGACCTCGAGGAGCCGCGGGGCACGGAGATCAAAGGCCCCGTCGCCCGCGAGGTCGCCGAACGCTTCGGGAGCATCGCGTCCACCGCGACGATGATCGTCTAACCATGACGCGACAGCCACGCAAACAGCGAAAACGAACGGAGACCGCGCCGCTGCACGAGCGCCAAAAGCAGGTTCGTGCAACGCTCGCAGACGAGCTCCGCGAGGAGTACGACCAGCGAAACGTCCGCGTCAACGCGGGCGATACGGTGGAGATCCTCCGCGGGGACCACGCCGGCGAGGAGGGCGAGGTCGTCGAGGTGTCGCTTCGCGACACGACCATCACGGTCGAGGACGTCACGGTCGAGAAGGCGGACGGCGAGGAGGTTCCCCGTCCGCTGCCGGCCAGCAACGTCCGCGTCACGGAGCTCGACCTCGAGGACGACCGCCGCGAGGCGCGGCTACTGGAGGATAACGAATGACGAACCACCAGAAACGACTGGCAGTACCGAACTCCTGGCCGGTCGAGCGCAAGACGGACACGTTCACCGTCAAGGCGGACGCCGGCCCGCACGGGCGATCCGGGGTTCCGCTCTTGATCCTGCTTCGGGACGTCCTCGAGTACGTGGACACCCGCAAGGAGGCGCGCTACGCGCTCAACCAGGACTCCGTGTTGGTGAACGGCGACGCCATCTCCGACGAGGAGCGGCCGATCGGGATGTTCGACATCCTGGCGTTCACCGAGCGGGAGGAGTATTACCGCGTCTTCCCCGACGAGGGGGGACGGCTCGCGTTGACCCCGATCGACGCGGAGTCGGCGGGGAGCCGCCTCGGACGGATCACGGAGAAGACGACCGTCCCCGGCGGGGACTTGCAGCTCACGCTCCACGACGGAACGAACGTGCTCGTCGATCCGGAGGAGGCCGACCAGTATCACACGAAGGACTCCATCGTCATCGACAACGACTCGAAGGAGATCGTCGCCCACTTCGTCTACGAGGAGGGCGCGCTCGTGACCGCCGTCGCCGGCCAGCACGCCGGCCGGATCGGCACGGTCGAGTCGATCGACGTGACCCTCGGGTCCGGCGACAACGCCGTGACCGTCGAGACCGACGACGACGCCTACGAGACGGTCGAGGAGTACGTCGTCGTGATCGACGAGAACTTCACCGGAGGTGACGACGAATGAGCGTCGAACACGAGATGCGGCAGCCGCAGATCGAGAAGGTCGTCGTCCACATGGGCGTGGGCGAGGGCGGCGAACCGCTGGCGGACGCCGAGGAGATCATCGAGGCGGTCACCGACCAGCAGTCCGTTCGAACGACGGCGAAGCGAACGATCGCCGAGTTCGACGTCCGCGAGGGCGACCCGATCGGCACGAAGGTCACCCTGCGAAACGACGACGCCGAGGAGTTCCTCGCGACCGCGCTGGAGCTCGTCGACGTCTCGGCCTCGCAGTTCGACGACCGCGGGAACCTGAGCTTCGGGATCGACGACCACACCGACTTCCCGAGCCAGGAGTACAACCCGAACGTCGGGATCTACGGACTCGACGTGACGGTCTCCATCGTCCGGCCGGGCTACCGCGTCTCGAAGCGCGATACGGTTACCCGGTCGATCCCGGAATCACATCGGATGACCGCCGAGGACGCGCAGGCGTTCCTCGAGGAGAACTTCGATCTGGAGGTCGCCGAATGAGCGAGAGCGAGACCGAAGCGGAAAGCGACGCAGGAACCGAGAGCGAACCAACGGGCGAACACGCCACGAGCCGGACGGACCAGCAGGTCGAGTGCCGGCGCTGCGGACGCAAGCAGGGACTCGTCGGGAAATACGAGATCAACCTCTGTCGGCAGTGTTTCCGCGAGGTCGCCCGAGACATGGGATTCAGGAAGTACAGCTAACGATGGCAGGCAACGACCCACTCTCCGACGCCATGGCGGGACTCGATAACGCCGAGAGCGTCGGTCATCTGTCGTTTACGGTAGAGCCCGCCTCGAACGTGATCGGCTCCGTGCTCGAGGTCCTCTACGACCGCGGGTACGTCGGCGGCTTCGAGTTCGTCGACGACGGAAAGGCCGGACGATTCGAGGTCGAACTGAAAGGCGCGATCAACGAATGTGGCGTCATCAAGCCCCGCTATTCGGCGGGCGCGGACGAGTTCGAGCGATGGGAGAAGCGGTTCCTCCCGGCCCGCGACTACGGGACGCTCATCGTCACGACGAGCCACGGCGTCATGAGCCACTACGAGGCCCGCGAACAGGGCATCGGCGGCCAAGTGATCGCATACGTCTACTAACAATGAACAGAGTCGAAATAGACATACCGGACGACGTCTCCGCGGAGATCGATCACCTGGATCTCACGATCGAGGGACCCAACGGCAGCGTCACGCGCCGTCTGTGGTACCCCGACGTCGAGGTCGCGATCGACGACGACGCGGTCGTCATCACCGCCGAGAACGAGGACGCCAAGACCAACGCGACGGTCGGCACCTTCGAGAGCCACGTCTCGAACATGATTCGGGGCGTGACCGACGGCTGGGAGTACGGGATGGAGGTCTTCTACGCCCACTTCCCGATGCAGGTCTCGGTCGACGGCGACGAGGTGGTCATCGAGAACTTCCTCGGCGAGCGGGCGGAGCGGCGAACCCCCATCCGCGGGGACACGAACGTACAGGTCGACGGCGAGGAGATCACGCTCTCCGGCCCCTCCAAGGAGGACGTCGGACAGACCGCCGCCGACATCGAACAGCTGACGAGGGTTTCCGACAAGGACACGCGAGTCTTCCAGGACGGCGTGTACATCGTCGAGAAGCCGAAGGCAGGTGGAGTCTAAATGCCAGAGGAACTCGAGGACATAAGCGGCGTCGGCCCCTCGAAAGCGGAGGCGCTCAGGGAGGCCGGCTACGAGACCGTCGAGGACGTGAAGGCCGCTTCCCAGTCCGAACTGGCCGAGGTCGACGGCGTCGGCAACGCGCTCGCAGCGCGCATCAAAGCCGACGTCGGCGGGCTCGAGGTCGAATCGGAGACGGAAGCCGAGATCGAAGAGGAGACGTCCGAGGAGGCCGAACCGGCCGACGACGAGGACGTCGAGACCGAACTGCGCCCGCGCGGGTACGCCGAGAAGACGCCCGACCTCGACGACGAGACGGCGCGTGCGCTCGCACAGAAACACCGCGAGGGCAAACCGCAGTTCAACCGACAGGACTACCACAAGAAAAAGCGGATCCCCACCTCCTGGCGCAAGCCGAGGGGCAACCTGTCGAAGCAGCGACGGGGGATAAAGGGGAAAGGCGACACCGTCGAGGCGGGCTTCCGCTCGCCGACGGCCGCACGTGGACTCCACCCGAGCGGCTTCGAGGAGGTGCGCGTTCACAACGCGGACGACCTCGAGGGCGTCGACGGCGACACGCAGGCGGTTCGGATCGCCGGGTCGGTCGGCGCGCGAAAGCGCGAGCGCATCGAGGAGGTCGCCGAGGAACGCGAGATCCGCGTGCTCAACCCGACCTACGTCGAAGTGGAGGTCGAAGAATGACCGATCTCTCAGCACAAAAGCGACTCGCGGCCGACGAACTCGACGTCGGAAAGAGCCGCGTCTGGCTCGACCCCGGCGCACAAGAGGAGATCGAGGACGCGATCACACGAGAGGACGTCCGAGAACTGATCGAGCAGGGGACGATCCGCGCGAAGGACGCCAAGTCCAACTCGCGCGGCCGTGCCCGAGAGCGCGCGGAGAAGCGCTCGTACGGTCACCGGACGGGCGCCGGCACCCGCAAGGGTAAATCCGGCGCTCGAAAGAGCGACAAGGACGACTGGAAGGCCCGGATCCGCGCACAGCGAGCGCGGCTCAAGGAACTTCGCGACGACGAGGACGTCCTCGACGCCTCCGAGTACCGCACGCTCTACAACAAGGCGAGCGGCGGGGACTTCGAGGACGTCGCGCGTCTGGAGGCGTACATCCGGACGCAGTACGGATACGAGGTGAACGACTGATGGCAACAGGACCACGATACACGGTGCCGATGCGCCGTCGTCGTGAGGTCCGGACGGACTACCACCAGAGGTTGCGCCTGCTGAAATCGGGCAAGCCTCGCCTGGTCGCCCGGGTGAGCAACGCTCACGTCAGGGCGCAGCTGGTCACCCCCGGATCGAACGGCGATGAGACACACCTCACGGCGACGAGTGAGGACCTCGAGGAGTACGGCTGGGAGGCGCCAACGGGGAACCTTCCGAGCGCGTACCTGACGGGCTACATCCTCGGCGCTCGCGCGCTCGAGGACGGGTTCGAGGAGGCGGTCCTCGACATCGGTCTCAACACGGCGACGCCCGGCAACAAGGTGTTTGCGGTACAGGAAGGCGCAATCGACGCAGGGCTCGAGATCCCGCACAACGAGAGCGTTCTCGCGGACTGGTCGCGCAACCGCGGCGAGCACATCGCCGAGTACGCCGAGCAGCTCGACGAGCCGCTCTACAGCGGCGATTTCGACGCCACCGAACTCCCCGAGCACTTCGACGACGTGCTCGCCACGATACAGGAGGACTATGAGTAGAAACAACGACGGCTGGGAGCCGCGCACGCGGCTCGGCCGCAAGGTACAGGACGGCGACGTCACCTCGATGGACCAGGCGCTTCGGTCCGGACTCCCGCTGAAGGAGCCGGAGATCGTCGATCAGCTCCTCCCGGGGCTCGAGGACGAGGTCCTCGACATCAACATGGTCCAGCGGATGACCGACTCGGGACGGCGCGTGAAGTTCCGATGTGTGGTCGTCGTGGGCAACCGCGACGGCTACCTCGGCTACGCGCAGGCCAGAGACGAACAGGTCGGCGGGGCGATCCAGAAGGCGATCGAGGTGGCGAAGCTGAACGTCATCGAGGTCGACCGCGGATCGGGCTCGTGGGAGGACCAGCCCGGCGGTACGAACTCGCTGACGCGAACCGCCGAGGGGAAGGCCGGATCGGTCACGGTCGAGATCAAGCCCGCCCCGCAGGGGCTCGGGCTCGCGGCGGCGCCGACGGTGCGCCACATCCTCGAACTCGCCGGCGTCCAGGACGCCTGGACCAGCTCGAACGGCAACACGCGGACGACCGTGAACCTCGCGAAGGCCACGTTCAACGCGCTCGAGAACGCCGCACAGTCGCGAACCCCCCAGCACGCACGACAGGTGCACTACGACGAGGTGAGCGAGTGATGCAGGCGATCGTACAGCTCCGCGGCGAGGTCAACATGAGCCACGAGGTGGAGGACACCCTCCAGATGCTCAACGTTGGTCGCGTCAATCACGCGACGTTCGTCCCCGAGACGGACGCCTACCGCGGCATGATCACGAAGGTGAACGACTTCGTGGCCTTCGGCGAGCCGAGCGTCGAGGCGGTCGAACGGACGATCGCCCGCCGCGGGGAGCCCCTCGAGGGGTCCGCGGACGTCGACGACGAGTGGATCGCCGAGAACACCGACTACGACGACCTGGAGGCGCTCGCGGCGGCGCTCGTCGACGAGGAGACCACGCTTCGCGAACAGGGTCTCTCGCCGGCCGTTCGGCTGCACCCGCCGCGTGGCGGCCACGACGGCGTGAAACATCCGATCGTCGACGGCGGCCAGCTCGGCCGCCACTCGAGCGAGGAGATCGACTCGCTGCTGGAGGCAATGCGATGACCGACAAGAAACGCAGACAGCGCGGATCCCGGACCCACGGCGGCGGCACGCACAAGAACCGCCGGGGCGCCGGCCACCGCGGCGGTCGCGGGGCCGCCGGCCGGTCGAAACACGAGTACCACAACTACGAACCGCTCGGAAAGTACGGGTTCAAGCGCCCCCAGGGCGCAGCGGTCGACGTTCGGGAGGTCTCCGTCCAGAAGCTCGACGAGGACGCGGCGCTTTACGTCGCCGACGACCTCGCCGAGACGGACGGCGAGACGACCGTGATCGACGCCCGTGACGTGGCCGAGGACGGCTACGAGGCGGACGTCGTGAAGGTGCTCGGCGGCGGACAGGTCCGCGGCCAGCTTCGCGTCACCGCCGACGCCTTCACGGCCGGTGCACGCGAGCTCATAGAGGAGGCCGGCGGCGAGGCCGTCCTCTCCGAGCGCGCCGAGACGGCCGACGAAGAACCAGAAGACACATCAGACGCCGAGGCAGACGACGCATAACCATGAGCTGGAAGGACGCCGCCGAACCAGTGCTCACGCGGATGCCGGCCGTCCGCCGTCCGGAGGGCCACGTTCCGTTCAAGCGGAAGCTCGCGTGGACCGGCGCCATCCTGATGGTGTACTTCTTCCTCACCAACATCAACCCGTTCGGGCTGGCGGCCGGACAGGGCAGCGACTTCTTCGGCCAGTTCCGGTCGATCCTGGCCGGCGGACACGGGTCGCTCCTGCAGGTCGGGATCGGCCCGATCGTCACGGCGTCGATCGTCCTCCAGCTGCTCGGCGGCGCCAACCTTCTCGGGCTCGACACGGACGACCCGCGCGATCAGGTCCTCTATCAGGGCCTCCAGAAGCTGTTGGTGTTCGTCGTCACCGCGTTGACCGCGGCACCGATGGTCTACTCCGGCGGGTTCCTTCCCGCGGATCCCGCGGTCGGGAACGCGCTCTCGATCGGTACCTTCGGCGTACAGACGCTGATCTTCGCACAGGTCTTCGTCGGCGGCGTGCTCATCCTGTTCATGGACGAGATCGTGAGCAAGTGGGGCGTCGGGTCCGGCGTCGGCCTGTTCATCATCGCGGGCGTGAGCCAGCGCATCGTCGGCGGGTTCTTCAGCTGGTCGGCGCTCGGCAACGTCGGATTCTTCGCGAGCTGGTACGGGATCATCGTCGGGGATCTGACCATCGGGTCGATCTTCACGGCCGACGGGCTCCAGAACCTGCTCTTCGCGCCGGGTAACGTGCTCGCGCTGTTCACGACGGTCTTCATCTTCGTCGTCGTGGTCTATGCGGAGTCGGTTCGCGTGGAGATCCCGCTCTCGCACGCCCGGGTGAAGGGCGCACGCGGGCGCTTCCCCGTGAAGCTCATCTACGCGTCCGTCCTGCCGATGATCCTCGTTCGCGCGCTGCAGGCGAACGTCCAGTTCCTCGGCCAGATCCTCAACCGGACCTGGCAGGGAATGCCGGCGTGGCTCGGCGTCTACGGCGACCAGGGCGAGCCGGTCTCGGGCGTGTTCTACTACCTGAACCCGATCCAACAGCCCCAACAGTGGATGTGGTTCCTCGGCGAGACCGCGGCCGAGCCGTGGATGATCGCGATCCGGATCGCCATCGACCTGACGTTCATGGTCGTCGGCGGCGCGATCTTCGCCATCTTCTGGGTGGAGACCACCGGGATGGGCCCGGAGGCGACCGCCCAGCAGATCCAGAACTCCGGGATGCAGATCCCCGGGTTCCGACGGAACCCGCAGGTCGTAGAGAAGGTGATGGAACGGTACATCCCGCAGGTGACCGTCATCGGCGGCGCCCTCGTCGGGCTGCTCGCCGTGATGGCGAACATGCTCGGCACCGTCGGCGGCGTCTCAGGAACGGGACTGCTGCTTGCGGTCTCGATCACCTACAAGCTCTACGAGGAGATCGCGGAAGAACAGCTCATGGAGATGCACCCGATGATGCGCCAGATGTTTGGAAACGAGTAACCCCACTGGGGTCCCACATTTTATTTATTAAGTCTGTGAAGCTGCTGCTATGGCTAACGAGCAGCGGAACAAAATCAAACTCAATGTCCGGGTCGCTCGGGCAAAAAAGAAGGAGTGGAAAAAAGCGCTCGCAGACGGTGAAACCATGTCATCGCTGGTTCAACGTGCTGTGGATCGGGAAATCAACAACGAGTACGTCCCTATAGAAGCTGTTGAACAAACGGATGACACCGGCTCTGGTGAAGATGTCTCACAATTGTCAGAGAAGCTTGACGAGTTGCATCGGGATATCGCCGCTGCAAACAGTAAGATCGACACTTTGGCAGCTGTAGGTGATACAGAGGACAGTGACGACACTGAGAGTATTGAGGAGCTAGCAATGGATATCTTGCCGCGTTTACCGGCATACCCGAGAGACATACCCGAATACGCGCTGAAAGATATGGGTGGAAGGGGCGAGATGAGTAAACAAGAATATATCGAGTTCATTATTGATACACTCCGGAGCACCGATACGGGAGTCGCTATTGATGGATCTGCGAACCACTTTGCCGGTCAACTCCGCGAACCAGAGCACAAAGCCAGACAGGCGCTGCTCCACCTCGAACAGGAAACGACGGAGAATGTCCACAGCGCTATCGTGGATGGGACACGTCATTGGATGAGGTTCTAAAATGCGGAACTACAAGGGGGAGTACACGACACCTGACAACAAAACTATTTCCGCACACTCGGAGGAATTGCTTGGCCTATACTTGGATAGTCTGACGGGTCAAAAGACAGGGACCTCAGACTCCACAGTCACGACCCGTCGCCGAGAAGTACGCTACTGGTTGGCATTCTGTGAATCGAATGAAATTGATCCACTCGCTGCCGAGACCAGTGACGTGAGAGGGTATATACAGAATAATACTGATTTGGCAGATACGACTGTCGGGAGCTACTACCGTTCAGTTCAGTCGTTTTACTCTGTCGTGGAAAACGACGAAGCGCACAATCAACTGACGCTTGCTAATGGGCATCCGTGCCCCAACAAAGACACAATTGATTTGAAGAATGACTATCGGATCTACGAGAACCAGTCTGAATACAAGCGGCAGCATAGCCTCTCTTCGAAAGATATTGACGGTTCTCGCTCCCCATCGAACGATATCCTTGCACTTCTCCCGGAACAGGTCGAAAAGTTGTTTGAAAATGTACCGGGATCGAAGCAACAGACGCGTCTGCGCAACGAAATCGTCGTCAGGCTAGCCTGGTATACTGGGTGTCGGTCAGATGAACTTAGTCGGATGAGAGTTGAGAACATTGATTGGGACAATTGTCTGATCAACGTTCGGTCAGCGAAACTTAATCCGGAAGAGCACCCCAAACTGATCCGGCGTGATGTTTGTTTCCCGAGAGAGTTTAAATTTCAACTCAAGCGATGGTGTGAACGTGTTCGACACGGATTTTGTGGCGTAGCTGATCCCGGTGAAGGGAGGATATTAGTAACCACACACAGCGATGAGATGCAGCCGACTCAGATTAACAATATCATCAAATCCGCAGCGCGAGCTGCGGGTGTACAGCGGCCATTGCGCCCACCTGACCCAGAACCGGATGATGATGTACAGGAATGGTTCGTGACATCACACCGGATTAGACGGTCGGCTATCACTCACTGGGTTAATGACGTAGATTCACTCGATCTACATCAAGTCCGTCGGTTGGCTGGGCATGCTCGAATCAATCAGACAATGCAGTACGTCGAGGATGATGATGAGCAACTGATTACAGATTATCAACGAGGTATGAACCGGTGACTATGCCGCGGCAACTTATTATCTTATAAATATTTCTTATGTGGAATGTAATAATAACCACGTCAGATTGAATCTGCTATAGAAATCTGATCACGTTTGGCCTCCGATCAATCTATCGACCGTCGCTGGGCTGGGTTCAGTAACCCACACCAACAGATGTCAGTAGTAAGCACCGGATGAGAGCACGACTGAACTACCCGGCCAACATTTCTAATACACGGACCTACTAGCTCATGTCCTCACTACCACCGCCGTCCGCACGGATTTGTGTCGCGTTTTCAAGTTTGGCCATCTTGTCGGCAACAGGCTCGCTATCCGCGTTCAGGTCAGTCCCATCCTCATTGTCCGCGTTCGGGTTTGACTTAGCCCCTATATTGGAATTATCCACCGGTTCGAAATGTTCAGTCTCATCGGACCAGGCGAACCCAATACGTTCGAGGACGCGATCTCTGTACTCGCTCACCGCCTCCCGGCTATTCGAGTTTTCTTCGATGCCTGCGAAGTAAAGCGCTCGTGTGAACTCTTTTTTTGTGAACGGTGAGGGTGGCCCCTCACAGTCACCAACAAGATTGGACACGATCTCCGTCGTCTGCTTCTTCTTCGAAACCTCCGACGAGAGATAGATATCGGGACTTTCGTCGTATTCCCAGCGCTTCACGCCCTTGTACTCCACCACGCGCGGCGTGAACTTGTTGTGGAAGTGGTCTGTCCCGCTGGTCTTATCGTTGATGGCCCTTTTAAGATCTTTCTCCGAAAAACTGTTCCCAAGGGTACGTGCAATCTCCCGGGTAGTGCGCTCAGTTTTCCGAAGACCGTTCGCTATGTCAGAGCCGTCATCTTTGTCTTGCGCGAAGGACCGCTCTGCTTCGGGAACGACACGTTCGAGCTTCTTGATGAGACGCTCTTCTCTAGTCCCACCAAGATACCACGCGATCACGCCGCGTAGAACTTCATGTTTCGAGAGGTCGTTCGCCGCAGCGTACTGCTCCATTCCGTGTTTGACATCCTCGTGGACGCGAACGAACTGCCGACTCGATTCGGTGTCGGCGAGAGACGGAACACTCGGAAAATTATTTTTTCTATCAACCTCACGAGAGAGTCCGGCTGCCTCTAATAGACGGTTGGCATAGCTCTCCAAGGCATGAACGTCGCGGTACTCACGCCAAGACTCCTCGATCTGAACGCCGGCATATAGACGGGTTTCACCCCACTTCTCTTCGACTTTGGCGGTATACTCGGCCCATCGATCATTCGGGACTTCCCACCCGAGTTTCACTCGGGACGAGGTCGTCACACTGACCACCCCGTGAGTGACGACGTGTCAGACTGACACGATCGTGTCTGTCTGTACGTACGTACGTAACGTTTTGGCACGTGACAGTAGTAGTAGTGGCAGTGATCGAAAGGTAAAATCGGGTCAGTGGGCAAGTCGTTCTCATCTTCGACTGCCTCCCGTCTGGTGATTTTCCGTTTCCCAGTATCTGTTTGTAGGTGTCGCAGGGACACTCTCACAAGTTTGCTCGAAAAAAAATTTTCTCTGAGGACAGTCTCGCTGAAACGAATTGCGGGACGCTTCTTTATTGGGTCGTCGTCGCTCTCGTCTTGGTCGTCACTAGTGCCTGATGTGTTACTATACGTCTCGTCAGTCCCAGTTGGTATATTGTGTGTTGTGATCTGCATCGTGCTACCCTAGCCGTGAGGCCAACTGCTAGGCAACACGAGCACCGCGCGGGACTGGGCATCCCCGCGATTCGCAACCGCGCACAGTGAGGGATTTTTATCGGACTCGTATGCTACTGCACCCATACGTAATGCCCTACTTGTTATAACCCTAATGGAGATATTTTGATAAAAGATCAGTGAAAACAAAGAAAAGATCAAGTATATATTGAAATACCCAGCGAGAATGCCAGGTAGTGATTTATCCATAGTTTTCAGCGAACGACTATTCTACCCCGTATTATTGTTGAGGCGGAGTAACGACTGATGACCACAGGACCAGATGAGCTACTCACTACCACAGCTACCACACTGAATGCCATTCGTGATAGACCAGAGTGGATTTTCTTCCGAAAGTGATTGGTTGCAAGTGTCGCAATCAATCTCTTCCGTCACGCCAACTCCACTTCCGTATCCGACCGTCAACGATACCGTCGAATTACGGTCAGTTAAGTCAAACTCGGCATCACCGCGCTCATATTCAACCTGAGTAATGGTGACGGGGGTGACGACTACTTCTAATCCATGCCGCTCCCGAATCTCCTGCTGTTGATCCGGATATCCATGCTCTCGTCGGCGGTGTAGTTCCTTGAGCTCCGCTTCAACCTCTTCGAGCTTTGATTTATGTTCTCGCCGCTCTTTCAGTGCCTCAACTCGTTCCGTCTGGTTCTTATTCTCGACCGACTCGTTGAGGTCCTCAATCTTGGACCGAAGACGCGTGATCTTTGTCTCGAATTCGTCCTCTCGTTGTCGTTGCAACTGACGGTACTCTTCGAGTTCTGCGTCAGCGGCACGAGACGCCTCTTCGTGGATTTCGTCGATCTGTGGCTGTATGTCAGTGAGGACAGAATTACGAGACACGTCTACTAGCCGCTCCGCCTGTGTCGGTTCCACGGTAAACTCCCCCGACGTGAGAGTAGTAGCCTCCGAATGCGTCAAGGTTAGAAATGTCTCGTCGATATTGGGGAGAATCTCATTAGACCGAACATCGATACCTATGCTGCGGAGGAATTCCTGTTGATACTCGCTCACGGTTTCAACAGATACCTGAAAGAGAATGACTAGTGCCCTTCGGTCATAGTAAGGTGTGAAGTCGATCTCTGATACTGAGACTGGGCCATCCTCTAGCCAATCCGGCGTAATAATCTCCGTGTCGGCTGAGCCGATCTTGATGCTCCCGAGAGGTACACGGTCGCTCGCGTCGTCGAGGACCGATTGGAAGAACGAGCTTTCGGGATTCAGGAGAGCGTGTGTCTCATCTAGGTCTTTGACGGTATCACAGAGAAGATTGTGTTGGCCTTTCGGCAGGTTGGTCTCTACATCTTCCGGAATCGTTACTTGCCACTCGTTGTCTCGTATATCGATCTGACAGCCGAGTGATCGGAGATACCGCGCTGTGAAACTCTCAACTGTGGACTGGGTCACCGGTACGGCGGCGTCAGTCATCGCTGGCCCCCAAGTCGAATCCCTCGAAGACACCGCTATTGAATTCCTCCAATTTCTCGGCGAGGTCGCGTTGCTCTTGTAGATCGACTGCCATCGCGTCAAAGTTGTTCTCCAAATCGACCTCGGAATTAGCGTTGACCAGCCGTTCGAAGATCTCATCCTCGAAGCTTTTCCCGGATTCTTCCAACCTCGTGAGTATCTCGCTTAGCTCACCGACACTCTGTTGGAAGATATCGATCTTGTGATATAACCGTTCAAGGACATACTCTTCGACAGTATCCTTCAACGCCATATTGAACACGTAGACCTGCCGTTTCTGACCGATCCGATGGATACGACCGATCCGCTGTTCAACACGCATCGGGTTCCAAGGGAGGTCCCAGTTTACCAGAATATTGCAGAACTGAGCATTACGTCCCTCAGACATCGCGTCTGTCGAAACGAGAATCCCGCCCTGTTCCTCAAAGCTCTCGATGATGTCTTCTTTCTCCTGGCTAGAGTGGCCGCCATGAAACGAGTGGACCGTGTAGCCCTCTGACGCCAGTCTTTCAGCTACCCGGCGTTGGGTGGCACGGAACTGTGTGAAGACGATCACGCGTCCTTTCTCGACGTTTTCGCGTGCCTCTTCGACGATGTCGAGCAGTCGCTCCTGTTTGGTGACCGTGTCAATATTATCGATGAGGTCTATAATCGACTCCAACTCTTCCGTCTGCGTGAGTTCTGACTGGTCATCGAGTCTCTTCCGGATCGTCGTTTCAAGCGCTTCAGGACTACTGACGACCTCTTTTTGGAGAAGCATCAACACCAGTTTCTGTCCTTGATCCTGGCTGTAAGCTCCCTTGACGTAGTCGGATACGGCTTGGTAGAGCTCACGCTCCGCCGGTGAAGGATCGAATTTCCGCGTATCGACCCGCCGTTCTGTGAAGTCTACATCTGTATCTTCACGGCGGTTCCGGATCATCACCTTGTTTAACCGGTCCTGAAGCTCGTTACGGTTAACGAGGGTTTCCTGGTCGCTATTGATGAAATACTGGTGAAACACATCACGTGTTCCGAACAAGCCCGGACGGAGTAGTGAGACGACGTTGTAGAGGTCGGTGAGTTCATTCTGTATCGGCGTCGCCGTGAGAAAGAACGCGTAGTTATACCTGAGTTGGTCGATCAGCTCGTATCGATCCGTCTCCTCGTTCTTCACGTAGTGGGCTTCATCGAGAACGAGAACGTCCCAGTCGCGTTTGAGCACCGCCTGTCGGTATCTGTCGCTTTTGGCCGTGTCGATACTGGCGATGATGTAGTCGTGGCTGTCGAATCCGTTGAAGTCGTCATCGTAGTTACAGACGAACTCTAACCCGAATTTCTCCCGAAGTTCCGCTTGCCACTGTTTGGCCAGTTGGGCGGGTGTCAAGATGAGGACAGAATCGTTAGTCTCGCGGAAGTGCATCTCCTTGAGTATCATTCCAACCTCGATCGTCTTTCCGAGGCCGACCTCGTCTGCGAGTAACGCTTTCCCGTCCATTTCGAACAGAGCCCGGTACGCCGCATCGACCTGATGTTCGAGCATCTTGACCGAATTCTCATCAAGCTGTTTCAGGGAACGAAGTTCAGAGTCTGGCTGACCAGCTTGCAGACGAACTGCTTGAACAGTATGAAGATGACTTTCACTTGTCTCACCAAGGTCTGTGTATAGAACATCGTCCGCTGACTCATGGGTGACCTCGATATCTACGAGGTCAAAATCGCTCATATAGTTGGAAAGTTAGTTGACCGTCAAATATGTTGTGTAGCGATGTGCTCTGTCTACGACAAATTTCAATATCAATTACTGACCCTTCAGACTGCCAACCTATAGACTTAAAATGAGGTCTTAGAATCAGGGAGAAGCCGATGCGTCACGACAGCTGTTCGTGTACCTGAATCTCTGTGACTACTGACGGAGTCGTGAGGTACGGGAGATACTGTGAAAGTCTCGGGACTACAAATCAGTGATCTAGGCCAAGCAAACATATCACTCTCCTTCAGAGAGTTGTTCGTGGTGAGTGAGAGAGTGTATAAAGGCCAAAACTTTGTAGACGGCGTAAGATAGATTCAATAATGAGTCGAGATGCGTTTTTGGTTCCGATAACTTTCCCGGAGTTTGAGCGAACAGTAATTTCACCGGTCGATCTTACTGAACTACCGATACACACGTCAGCTCTTGATGAAGTGGATACGGCAGAAAACGTTCGGATATGGGGTGTGAAAAACAGTAAGCTGAATAAAAAGTTCTACGACAAAATGACCGAAGGTGATTATTTAATCTTCTATCGTAATGATCACTATCGATTCTTTGGGCGAGTGGGGCACAAATTCGATAGCGACGTAATCAGTCAGAGATATTGGTGTGATATTTCGGCAGATATGCTCTACACAATCGCTGATTTCAAGCACATCGATGTGGCTCGTAAGGTACTCAACGAAGCCTGCGATTACAAAGTTGCTTACCAGCCACAATCTATACAACGAATGAGCAACAGTGCATATCGAGAAATCAGAAGAGAATATGGTTCTATCGAACAATTTGTTTCGAAAGTGACGGGAAAGGCCGAATCGTAACGGCTTCGGGATCAGTAGTCTCCGAGAATTCGGTCACCGCCGAGAATACGTCGGTAGACATCATAGCCGCTGGGGTTGGCAAACTCGCTCCTTCGGCAGCCTTGGCATGCTTATATCAGACGGGAACGCAAATTGCCGGAATAGGGAGCGATCACCTGTCCGAATTCGAAAGATGATATCCCGATCGCACCCAATTTTCATCTAGCAGAAACGGTATCGACTCACCATAGTGCTTATCTGTTTTGTAGTGGGCTATGTATATATCAACGCATGTCGGAAGTAGGTTCCCTGCCCAAGACTCTCGAAGACACGGTTACGCTTAGCCGCGAGCTTCGAGAGGACGGGCAGATAGACGGGCAGGTAAAACTCTACAACGTGGATAACGCTAATGAGTTCGAGTCAGATGCCGAACTCTTCTTCGATCGCACGTTGATGACCCAGGGTCTTCGAGAAGCTCTATCGATACTCCGCGACTCTCTCACGGGCGAAGATCCTCGTGGTACGCACATTCTCTATGGTCCCTACGGGAGTGGGAAATCCCACCAGATGGTGGCGTTGTACCACTGTTTCGACGATCCGCTCGCTGCGGGGTCGTGGGCAACCGAAGAAATAGATGGGTTCGAATCGGCACTCCCAGACACAGCAGTTCCGATCACGGTTTCCATGCAAAACGAGCAGTACGAGTACCTCTGGGAACCGTTCTTCGAAGCGCTCGACTACGAACCCGGGACGTACGAGTCCGGTGGCTACCCGGATATGCAGACGATTCAGGATGCCGTCGGCGACGACACCGTCGCGTTCTTCGTCGACGAGCTTGAGGACTGGTTCGATACGCTCCAAGGAGACCGCAAGAGCGCGAACAAGGCCTTCCTCCAATCTCTGCTTGAATCGACAGCGCTGTCCGATTTGGAGCTCTACACGATCGTCTCTGTCCTCCGTGAGGACTCCGAGGTCCACGATATTCTGAACCGGGAACAGGCGGTCGAGGTCAACATGAACAACCAGGTGGACAAGCGCGAGGTTCTCCACCACCGGCTGATTGAGGACACCGACGAATCAGCCGCCCGTGAGATCGTGAACGGGTACTTCGACGCCTATGACCAGTCGGACCATGTCACTGTCCCCGACGGTCTCCTCTCGGAGATGCACGATCTATACCCCTTCCATCCCGTTCTCCTCGACGCACTTGAGACGCGGTACTACGCCGACGAAGGGAACCAGAACACGCGCGGGATGATCTACCTCTTCTCGAAGGTTCTCCTCGAAATGGAGAACCAAACGGACCTGATAACGCACGGGGATATCGATGGGATTGAGTTCGAAGATGAAATCGCCAAGATCAATTACGAACGACTGAACGCCGCGACTGGCGATATCAAGAACCGAGTAGATGAGGACGACATCCCCCACGGTCGTCGTATCCTCAACACCATCCTCCTCTACTCACTAAAGCCGAGTGAGGGAGAGGGCGCTGAGGTCTCGGAGATCGTGATGGGCGCGTACCAGACGGGCGACCTCGTCTCTGACGTCGTGCTCAACCTCGAACGACTACACGGCGTCGCTTGGCACCTCCACAAGCTGAACGGGAAGTACGCTATCCGGGACCGCCAGAACCCCAACGCACTCATTCGAAACGCAGCTGTCGATGTCTCCGAGCGCTCAGCAAAAGCTGAAATCGCGGACTTCATCACCGACATCTTCGGTTCAAACGCGTCTCCCGTTGGCTTCCGAACTGACGACATCCGTGACGTCCCGGACGACCGTGACATCAAGGTCGTCGTGAAAGACGACCAGTGGACACAAGAGGAGGTCGAGCGCGTCATCACGAACGACAGTCGCGGACGTGAGTGGCGGAATACACTCGTGTTCGTACAGCCGTCCGGGGACAAGGCGATCGAATCCGGAACCCGGTACATCGACAAGGCACGGTACATCGAAGGTGCTCGTCAAGTCCTCGCCGACGAATCTCTCGACGACGAGATCCGCGAGTCTATTCAGTCGATGAAGGACCAGGAGGTAAGCGAGCTCCGTGAAGAGTTGCAGTTGCTCTATGGAGAGGTTCTAGACGGCGACAACCTGCTCCAAGAGTTTGATCTCGTGGCCCCGATGGACCTCGATGTCTACGTATCCGATGGCCCGGAGCTCGACGCCTCGAACATCGCGGACTCCGCAGCGGCTGACCCCTTCGACCTGCAGTCTGACGTATGGCCCATCGTGTCCGACCTGATGGAGCGGCGCGGCGAGATTTCGATTGAGGACGTGTACGAGCAGTTCCTCCGTGACCCGGAACTCCCGATCCCCGGAAGCGCGAACGACGTGTTGAACGCTACCGTGGACGCACTCGATGGGAAACCGGTACTGGCTCGTGACTCCGATGGGTTCCGCGACGACCTCTCGGGAAGCTCGCTCGACACCGTCCTAGTCCGGAAGGAGGACGTGGACGTGTGGGGAGTGAACGACGTCGAACAGGAACTCCGCAAGCGGTTCGGTAGCGGGACGACGGCGCTCGACATCGGCGACTTCGAGTTAGAGATGGTCGAGGATGGCGAGGTCTGGCTCGACGGCGACAGCCACGACGTCGTGTTGCGTGCCATCGGACGGCTGAACAGCGAGGACCAGTATGTGGTTGTTCGGGGCAACGAAATTCTCGACAAGCCGCAGTCTGATGCGACGCTCCGCGATATCGGGAGCGCGACGACTGTGGGCGGATCGTACCTCGCTGAGCGTATCGAGGAAGCAATCGAGACCGAGGGGTATGCGAACCTCGAAACGATCATCGGCGAGATTCGTGCGGACGAATCGGTGTTCCTCCCACCGGATGAGACCGAGACAGCAGCCCGCGAGGCAGTGAACGAGTTCCTCATCGACGAATACGTGCTAGAAGCGGGCGGGCGGTACTTGGACTCTCTCGGCGACCGTAACCCCATGACGGTGAAGATCGTTCCGACAGTCTCTGACCGTATTGGGGGTCAGATTATCGACCACCTAGACGAGCTCGATACTGGCGATCAGTTCACCTTGAGCAAGGTCGCTGATCGCTTCGATAGCACCGTCACCGAAGACATGGTACAGACGTTCTTACTGCAGAACCTCGGCCGCGAAGAGGATCCGGTGTACGTCGTCGGGCCGACGGGCTCCGAGAAGGCATCCGACTGGGTGCCGGGGTATCCATTTCGGATCCCTGATGTCGGCTCAGAGACGTGGCGGTTCGAGTACAACGGCGACGACGTCGCAGCCATGCGCAAGAAGTGGCGACGTGAGCATCAGACAGGGACCGTCGAGTACGGTGATGTCACGTTCATGCTACCGGATCGAGAGGGTGTGCCTGGCGCGCTTCAGGGAACTGCCGACATCGAGCGCTCGCAAGTGAGCCTGACGCTCCGCTCCGAGCAGGACTACACGAAGATACAGGACTTGTTCGAACTAATGCCTGACGAGGCGTCAAGTCTAAAGGTCGAAATCAGCTTCCAAAAGTAAGACTGTATACTCACATAACAGATTTAGAATTTCACTTAAATCTAGAAAAAGCCGGCAGATATTTCTAAAGTATTGATATAATACGATGAATTAGACTTGGTAGAATTACTTTTGAATGACAAAATTGTCAGAGAATCACACCCAAAATAGCATCTGTGTCGAGATTACTTTCATAACTTAAATTAGTAGAATAATAGTGTTCTATCGCATTAATCGCTTGTTCTTTTTCAATACTATTTACATTAGATAATATTTGATCAATACAGAAGCCAATATCGTGAGTATCAGTAATCTTCTCAAGCTGAAAATCAAAATTCATCATGTGTCCCAGATACAGTGTATAATCTTGTGTTTCTCTACCTGATTCAGACATTTGGGTGTTATTCCAAAATTCTCCCCCATGGATTAGAAATGCTCGGGCTGCGTTCATACGATTTTTTCGCTTTTCACGAGAGGATTCGTTATCAAGTATATAATCCCGCTGTAGATCATGACAGCGATAAACCCATTCACCGGCTTCTTCTCGACGTTTTACAATTGCACGTTGGTGGAGACCTGCCAGTAACTGTCGAACTTTTGCCTGAGATCGATCCGTCATTTCGCTTAATATATGAGGTCTCAGTTCTCGAAGGACACATGAATCTCTAAGAAGTTGCTCTTCCTCAACCGTCAATTCATTAAGAAGACTATCTTCTAGGTAATTTATTAGCTCTGGTCTGTTTAACGGACTATCATTCAGTATATTCTTTAGTCCGGTATTATCAGCCAATGTTAATAGTTTATTGAGGATAAATGGATGGCCACGAGTACGGTTGTATACTTCACCGATCACATCGTCCTCAACTGAAAAACCGTGCTTTTGAACTAACTCTTCTGTAGCGTGATCATCTAACTCACTCAGCCCCACCCGTAATATATTCTCAGGTTCGTTTGGAATATGGCGGGAAGAACCAATATACCATGTAACATTATCCGGTAGATCACGAGATATTTCCTGAAAAGCAGAATTAAATTTCTTTTTTCTATTCTCATTAAGACCTCCTACGTCATATTGATCTATTATTAAAACAATTTGGTCGTGATTTTCGGATTCCTTTCTGATGACATCGAGTACAAAATGAATTGGATCAATTGTTTCTGTTATATCATCATCAGTGTTGAATAGTTTGGCTAATGTTGTCCCGAGTACAGCACTACCCACACCTCCGGATGGATCTAGTATTGAGCTAGCGCTAGATATTGATTTTATCGTTGATGGTGATACTTCTGACTTTATTTTTTCTCTAACCGAATTCGGGAATTCCGCTTCCCATTCCTCTAATAATCGTTGGAGAAAGACTTGTACTGTGTCTGGGTTCCCGATCTCGTAACGAATGACCGGAATATTTTCTGATTCGCAGGTAGATGCAAATTCATCAAGCAGTGCCGATTTACCGAAACCGCTAGGTCCTGAAACCGTATACATCTGGGCATTTGATTCAGGACCAAGCCCACTCTGCAGGCGATTCATTTCCGTTGTCCTATTCACAAAGGGGCTTGAGACATCCATTGAATAATATTTGTTTGTAGAGGTGGTATAATTATATTGTCGTGGAGAGTTCCCAAACAGATATACCGGCGGGGATTCGTTTGGTATTTAACTACTATGTCTGAAGGCTTAGAGGACCGAGATCGGAAAGAGCTCCCTATTGAACGAGGATTCCCGATCGAGCGCGTGAATGAGATTGCCGAGAAAGAGGGGCGTGCAAAGATGTACTACCGACCTATCTACACGATGCACAAGTGGTGGGCACGGCGGCTGGGCTGTGTTTTCCGTGCTGTCTCTCTCTACACCCTGCTCGATGATCCGGAAAAGGTCTCGGTGTATGAGCCGGGTCACGAAGGTGGCACACTCGCTGGTTACGGTGACGACGCCGACAGCGAGTCCGACCTCGACGTCGCCTCACTCCTCGAACGCGTGGATATGACGGACCCAGAGAGCCTCTGGGAGCTCTACCCGAAGGATGTCCGCATCGAAGACAAGAAAATCCTCGATCCATTCATGGGCGGCGGCACATCGCTCGTCGAAGCGTCTCGATTCGGCGCAGAGGTCGTCGGTAACGACTTGAATCCCGTTGCTTGGTTCGTCACAAAGAAACAACTCGAAGCCGGCCAGACCGACGTCGAAGAGTTGGAAGGAGCCTTTGAGCAGGTGAAGGAAGATGTAGCCGACGAAATTACGCAGTACTACAAAACGCCCTGTCCGAACAGTGACCATGATGCCGACGTGATGTACAACTTCTGGGTAAAAGAATTGGACTGCGTCTCCTGCGGACACACCGTTCCGTTGTTCAAGGACTATCGGATCGCAGCAGGCCGCTATGAGAACGATGACAAGTACAACGTTCTCTGTCCGGACTGTGGATCGGTCACCCTCGTGGATGACTGGCAGTCGGAGAGTGTATGTAACGATTGTGGTCATGATTTCGTCCCGAAAGAAGGGAATGTCTCACGCGGTGGAAAGTACAATTGTCCGGATTGCGGGCAGAAGTATGGGATTAAAGATGCGATACAGGAACAGGACGGATACGATCTCCGGCTTTACGCAATTGAATACTACTGTGAGTGCTGCGACGACTCCGGTAAAAACAGAGCGGCGTATAAGGGTTATAAACGCCCACAAGAAGCAGACGAGGAACTATTTGAGAAAGCAAAGGAAGAGTGGAAGCAGAGTAAAGAACTACGCAACTACGTCCCGTCTGTAGATATTCGCCCGGGATGGTATACTGCATCAACTCAATTTGAAGGCTCTGCTCCCGGGGCCCATGATATTCTCCAATATGGATATGAAGAGTGGGCCGACATGTATAATGACAGACAGCTTCTGGCTCTCTCGAAATTACTTCAGAGCATCGATAAATTGGAGGATGATAATCTCCGAGAGTTCCTTCTACTGTGCTTCTCTGAATCACTCAACTATAACTCAATGATGATTGGGTATAACCCAGCATATAATAAGGCCACCAACATTTTCAAGACGAATTCTTTTGATCCGCCAATCACCCCTCTTGAGAATAATGTCTGGGGATCTGAATACGGCACCGGTACATTTAGTGCTATGTGGGAGATGGTCAAGAAAGGTGTAGAATATGCGAACGAGCCCACAGAGCGGTATATCTCTGATGGAGATACACACGAAACACCACCATTCTCACAACCTATTGGTGAAGAATCATCGGTGACTTGTAACGATCTCCGAGATTTGGAGTACGAAAACGAATTTGATTTGGTACTTACAGATCCCCCCTACTACGATAATATTCTCTACTCTGAGCTCTCGGACTATTTCTATGTATGGCAACGACAGCTCCTGAAAAAAGAATTTGAATGGTTCAACCCAACAGCGACTCCACGAGCCAAGAGTATTGTCTCGAACCCAGCCGAAAATAAGGATGTCAAAATATTTGAATCCGAACTTAAAGAAGGATTCGAGAGCATTCATACTGCTCTAAAAGACGATGGCGCACTTGCGTTCACTTACCACCATAGCGACTCCGAGTCATGGGGTGAATTGCTTGAAGCACTCTGTGAGGTCGGATTTGAAGTTACAGCAACTCATCCGGTATCCGCAGATATTGAGAAATTCATTCAAGGAGAAGCAGTCTCGTTTGATATTATCGTAGTTGCTAGGCCAACAACTGAGCGAACATCGGCTTCTTGGAAATCTCTCCGCCGAGACATCTACCGCACGGCCCGCCGCACACGCAAGCAACTCGAAGAGAACCGTGAGCTCTCCCGTGGTGACATTGGAGTGATGGAGATGGGCGCGTGTTTCCGTGAGTACTCCAAGCATCACGGTAAGGTACAGCGCGACGGTGAGATAATGTCCGCAAAGGAGGTCGTGCAAGAGATCTACGGCATCATTCAGGAGGCCAGCGACATCGGCGTCGAAGATGTGTTTATTGATCTGCTCGATAGTCCCGATCCATCGTTCGACGACATCAATAAGCTCTGTCGTGGCACCAATGCCACGCCAGAGGACCTCAAAGAGATGTGTCTGTACAACACCGACGACGGCTTCGAACTTGGGACGTGGGACAATGAAAAGCGTCGGGCGTATATCGAAGAGCGGACCAACGGCAACGGCGATGAACATCTCTCAAATCTCGACAAGCTCCAATTCCTCCGGTACCGGTACGAGAAGGGACAGGCCGTCCAAAACTACGTTGACAAGTGGGGTGTCGATGACGATCTCCGCGAGCTCGCCGGACGGCTCGCGGACGTGACTGGTGACGACACCTATACGCGCGTACTCGGCGACCGAGACATCACGAGCTACTGAAGCGAGGAGCAGGTTAATTTCCCAGTCGATGATAACTCACACACTGATGCTGGGCATCACAGAAATAAACCCAGACAACCTCGATTGAAACAAGAGATATGTCCGATAGCACGCACCAAGACCGAAAGCAACGGTTCGAACAGATCGCACTCTCAGTCCGAAACAGGGACGCTGGTAGATGTCGGTGGTGCGAGACGACAGAAGGTGATGAGCGGTTGAGCGTACATCACCTCATCCCAGATTCGCGCATCCCTGACCGATTCGATGCTCACCTTCCGGTAAACCTCGTTTCGTTATGCCAATCATGTCACTCCGAGCTTGAGTCTCGTTCATTGGACTACCAACTTCGTGTTCTTGATGTAGAAGACCGAGAAGAACTGATGCTCTCTGAGACAACTCGGAATGCGCTGAACGTACGGCTGAATAAAATTGGTTCGGCCGAGGTCTCGGTGAAGGGCATTTCAAAGGTTGAGTCGCAGGAATTCATTGACGAAGACCTCACCAGCACGGAGTCTCAACGAGGGCTCTCCGAATTCTAACGGCGATTGGTAGTGTTGTGGAATTGAAGTCATGGAAAATCCCCTCGTACAATTCTGTTCAACCCAGAGGTTAGCCGATTATACCGTGTCTTCGAAGAGATGAGTATGAAGAACATGTATCTCTCCTTCAGAGAGGTAGAAATCAGGTGTTTTTGTGTACTCACGGGGTAGTTTTTGTATTCCTTCCCAGCAATCAGGTACCCAATCTTATGGCTCCCTCGTGTGTCCTTTGATGAGATGGTCGAACAACTATCGGCAAATCTGATGGAAGCGTTCATCTACGGTCTCATAGCTGCCTCGATTAGCGGCATAATCTTCGAAAGTGGAGATCGCTATACCAAGACAGCATGGTCCGGAGATCAGTTTGCGGGCAAGATCGAAGCACTCCCATTCTTCCTTGCCACGTTCTTTCTTGGTCTGTTCATCAAGTACGGCGAAGGTGTGATTGGAGCAGAAGTTTCAGCTCTCACTCAAAGCTTTATCGCCGGTCAACGAATTGGTCTCATTTTGATTTTCGGCATGATCGCGTTCAATGCCTCGGTAGACAATTTTCGATACACAGACCTAAAATCGCTCATGATTATGGGAATTGGTGGATTGCTATTCCTTCGACCAGAGATGATCTATACCGTTGTGTGAGCCTTTTCGATTGGGAGTCTCTGTATGGCCAAGCGACAGCAACCCGTTTTTTATCCTGTGAAACTGTGAATCAACTAATGGCAGGACCCGGACAGATTCCCGGACGCTACAATCTCGTCATCGAGGGCACGCACGACACCTTCGATCACCGAATGCCGATCGAGGAGTTCATCGAACGCCTTCAGAAAGACGATGTCCCGGATGAAGTCTCCGTAATCGGCCTCGAAGACGCCCTCTCGGACAACGAACTCCGTACTGAGCTCAATAGTGCAATGGATCGACGAGCGAACGATTTAGAGTACCAGAATCCGACGGTTCAGTTCGTCGTTGAGGGGTCGTTCCATCGCCAGGGAAAGACGTACGACCTTCGCTACGATGACCAGCTCCACTCCTTACAGGATGTGTTTGGGGCACAAATCGAACGAGAAGGAGATGGAGACTGGCTCGTTACGCCTTTCTGAGGTCCACTCACAGAAGCTTCAACGGCCCTTCCTTCTCGACTTCCCCTGTATCCCTCTTGAGGAAGTATAGGTCGATCCAATCTTGATGGTCTTCCTCATAGAAGACGGGGAGACAGGTCCACGTGTACTCGTTACGTCGCTCACAGCGAGTTTCGATCTGGTCTCGCGTCCAATCCCCGTCATGCTCTAAGTCGTAGCGGTTCCGAACGTTGTACGAGTGCTCGTCGGCGGCCGCTTTTACCACCCGAAGTGAGAAGTCTCGGAGGTCTTGGAATGTGAAGGGGCCATTCATGTCGGTAGCCCTACTGAGGTCGCTCTCCTTCACACCGTCCAAGCAAAGCTTGTTCTCCGCGATTGCGTAGAACGGTTCAAGTTCCGGATGGATATCTGCGAGAACGCTATGGAGATACTCGTGTACGACTTCGTCGTACTTGTCTAGTGAGAAGTCGCCTGTCGGGGAGATTATTTCCAACTCTGCGCCGGTCTGTGTGACTCGACGTCGTCGTGGTTCGAGCAACGGGCAGAGGAAGGCGAGTCTGTCGGCGTGGAGGAGATACGCGTAGCTGAACAACCGCGATCGTGATGGAGACTCCTTGACCGGGTCGTGCCCTTCTGCGTAGTATTTCGAGTCGAGGACAGCGATGGTCTCTTTCCCCTCTTGGAGGGCGTGGTCGGGCGCGTGGTAGATTTGGTTCTCGCCCTCGAAGGGATTGACCGACGGCGACGACGAGGGTTTGACGTTGGCGACCGAATCGAAATGGTCGTAGGACTTGATATAGGCGAGTTCGCGTTCGATCACCACCTGGGAGTACTGCTCGAACAGCGACTCCATGTTCAAGACGTAGTCCACGACCAACTCTCGGGGCCCGTCCTTGAGCTGCTGGCCGAGCGACGACGACAATACCGCCTTTGCGACGTCGAACGCCTTCCGGTAGTACTGGCGTTGTTTCGGAAGGTCACCGAGTGTGATGCGTCGATACTCGTCGATGCGGCCCAGTCCGCTGTCAACACCCATGCCCTCCAAGCGTTCGACCTCTCGATGAACTTCCGAGAAGATGCGATCGTAGCCGGGATGGTCGTACTCCGAGGCATTCTGTCGGAACAGTCGGAGCAGCGTCTTCCCTGCGTAGTGGAGCAGCGAGTTGGCGGCGTTGTCGTACTCTGTTTCGTTTCGGATCCAATTCGGCTCGACAGTTCCCCGGGCGTGATTCAACAGGGTTTGTTCGACATCAATCTCTCCTCGTCCTTCGAGGCTGTTGGTCCGCCGCAAGATTAGGTCTCGAATGTACCCGTTGCGTTGGATCGTCTCAAGTCCCTCCAAGTAGTTTATCGCCATCACGACGAGCACGTCTTCGAGTTCGATATCGTCAGAGAGGAAATCCTGAAGCGGAATGCCGTGGTAGTCGATCGAACGGTTCTGATCGTATACCGCCAGGAGCATGTCGAATATCGGGCCCCAGTCGATCTTCGGGGTAATCGTGACCTTCGACGACGGGGTCAGGCTCACTGCCCCGACGATATCGGTCGCAGAAACGTGGATGACGTCGCCGTCGTCGCCTTCCACGGTTACCGTGATAACGTCGTACTGCTGGTCGGAGTCGAGAGCATTCTGGCGCTTCGTGAACACGCCGGGACTCTCTCGTGTGAAAGACGCGCGACGAAGCTGATCAGTGATGGACGACGGACAGTCCTCTATCCGGATTTCCCCCCGCTCAGGGACGTCGAATGTATCCCGCCCGTACTGATAGACTTCGTCGACGGCACTCATTACTCGTAGGAACCCATCTGGCGTCGCTCCTGTTCAAGTTCACGTTCGGCGAGTTCAGCAGCCGGGGAGAGGTCGAATTCCTCGAACTCATCATTCAGCGCCCGGTAGTGTTCCGCGATTCGTTCCACCTGCGGGAACGCTGCGGAGTTCAACAGCCGGGGAACGATGTAGGTTCGGAAGGCCTGTCCAACCGAATCGGTCTGGTCGTACTCGTACTCCCCGCCTTCTCGGCAGGCGACACCGACGAAGACGGCGACATCGCGGTAGTGCATCGGGCCAAATCGCATGATTGAACCCTGTGCCGTGGACTCGTTGCCGTGGTTGATCCCTTCGTAGTCCCGCTCAAACAGACGGAGTAACTCGGCGTCGTCGATGTCGGTCTGTCCCGAAATGTGCGTGTCGAGCCAGTCTTTGAACAGTTGGCGTCGCTTGTCCTCTTCGTACTCGTCCAACTCGATCATGGCGAATCGGCGGGTGATCGCGTTATCGAGTTCATTCACGGTTCGGTCCGACATGTTCATTGTACAGATAATGTTCACCCGCTCGTCGAGTTCGATGGTCTCTCCCTCATCAGTCTCGAAAATCGTCTGGTGCGGGTTTTCGATCGCGGTGTAAAGAGGTCCGAAGATCTTCGAGATGTCGGCCCTGGTGATCTCGTCGAGGATGACTCCGTATTCGACGTCGAACCGGCGAGCTCGTTGAACACCCTCCGAGACACAGCCGAGCTTGGTCCGGTAGCTGAGCGATTCACCGGTGTAGTCCGGACTGATTCCGCCGATGATGTCCGACGGCGTCCATGAGGGTGTCGCGGTGTGGAGTGAGTATCCAATACCTGTTTCCCGGGCCAACTGCTTCGCAAACGTCGTCTTCCCGGTCCCCGTGGGTCCGTAGAGGACGACGGGTTTGCCGGCTTCGAGGGCGACCTTGGCGTTTCGCACGACATCTTCGGGGACGAGGATGTCTTCAGGTGTCTCATCACCGCGAAGACTGACGAGACGCTTCAATCGATCTGATGCGAGACGTGACTCTAGGACTGCCTGCCGGACGTTTCCGAGACCGCGTTTCCCATCGTGGGCTATGTCGAGTTCTTGCTCCTCGATGAGATACAGAAGGACTTCCTCATTCTCAGCGTTCTCGATTGCTTCAACGACATCGCCCTCGACACGCCGGAGGATGTTGATCTCTTCCTTAGCCTGCTCAAGCGTGTACGTGTCGTCAGACGAATTACCCATTTTCAGATAGGTATAGCCGAGGATATATAAAATCCGTCTCAGGCAGTCTATTCTTTAGTATGGTATCGAAACTGCGCAGACGACGGAATATCCAATTATTGAACTGGTCCCCACCTTCTCGTCAAACACCATCTAGCGCTGGTGTCTCAACCCGGCGTGATTGTGGAGAGTGGATCCCTTCCGACGAGTGTACACTGTGGTGTGTACCTCTCACCTCAGTATGTAGTCACCTGGTATTGAATATCTGAGACGTGAGGATATCGTCTCCGTCACGGTCACTTGTCATCAACGAGTTTAGTCTGCGCCGGCTCTGTTGAAATCCTCTTCGAGGAACACGTTCTGCCCGAGTTCCGGCCAGTACAGATGAAGCACAGATCGCTCAGTACAGGGGACTCACGAATCGCTCAGTGCAGCGGACACATTTTGCAGAACAGTCAGAGCCTGTCAGTACAGAATCACGCTACGGTTTCAACGCCGAGGATCTCGAAGCGAACTCCACCGGTCTCACTCTCAGTCACCTGTATCTTCCACCCATGTGCAGCAACTGTCTCGGCGACGATAGCGAGTCCAAACCCGGTCCCTTCCTCGCGGGTCGTATACCCCGGGTCGAACACGGACTCACGGTCACTCTCAGGGATACCGGGCCCATCATCAGCCACGTAAAATCCCGGCCGGTCAGGAAGCACTCCGACGGAGACCGTCACGTCCGGGCCGCCGTGATCGATTGAATTCCGAAACAGGTTCTCGAACAGTCGTTGGAGCCGTGTCGGGTCCGCTTTGAACGTCAGGTCGTCCTCGACACGTAACTCGGCAGCGTTTGTCTCAACCATCTCCCAACTGTTCTGTGCGACCGACGAGAGCAACACTGCATCCCACTGCTCGACTGGTTGGCCATCACGGGCGAGCGAGAGAATTTGCCTAATTAGGTCCTCCATCCGAGTTAGCGCCCGTTCGATGGCTGCTGCGTGTTCATTCTCTGCAACCTCCTCGACATCCTCGCGGAGTAATTCGAACCGCCCTGTGGCCACGTTGAGAGGATTACGGAGGTCGTGACTCACTAAACTGGCAAACTGTTCGAGACGTTCGTTCTGTCGCACTAATTCCTCACGATACCGCTCACGGTCAGTCACGTCGGTCAGAAGGATGGTTCGGCCGAGCCCAGCTTTTGCTGTCCCATACGGTGTCTCTGTAACATGGTAATACCGGGGGCGGTCCTCTTGTTGGAGTTTCAAAATAGCGTCGTCGCTGTCAAGACAGTCAGCTACTCGTGGAAGTGTCGTCTTCAGAGGGGTGCCCTCGGCACCGTCAAGGTCAGGGAAGAGGGTCTGCGCAGCGCGATTCGTGTCTCGAATGTGGTTGCTCGCGTCAAGTGCAATAATTGGCTCGTCCCGTTCGCCGGCCAATTGGATGGCATCGAACTGGTCGATATAGACGAACGCGACACCAACGGCGAAGACGGCGACCCCGAGCGGCTCGTAGGTAATGTCGATGAGGTAGGGCGTGGTGTACCCGATGATATCGAACACGACGGGCAGGCCGGTGATTCCAACGAGAGCGAGGAGCGCTCGTGTGTCGAGATCGATCTCGGTGAACAGTTCCAACAGCATGAAATAGCCGACAAAGGCGAGTGCATACGAGAGCCCCATTGCAGTCCAATGTAGCGGCCCTGTGTACACGGACAGATGAGGGAACGGGGTGGCGACGGCTGTCGTCGTGAAGTATCCTTGGTGGAGAGGATTGGTGACCTTCACCGCGACAAGTACGATGTAGACGGCGATAGCAAGGCGACGGTATGTCGGATTTCGATGGTAGGTCCGACCAGTATACGCTGAACAGAAGTAGAGCCATGCGCCGACAGCTGCGAGTCCCAGCACGAGCCCGAACGTATACCACGCGAGTTTGAGTGATATCGTTGGAGAGACGAGAAATCCGACGTGAGCGGTCGCCCACCCGCCGCTAGTCAGGAGGAGTGCCCACAATCCCCGTCGCGTATCAGCATTTGTGATACGTTGAAGGCGTGTGAGACTTATAAAACAGGCCAATGCAGCCACGACGAAGAGACCAACATAGAGCAGAAAGAGAGGAGATGTCGTCGAGACAGCCATATTGGACCGTCCCGGGGGCCAGAGTAATACTTTATGAATCTGTAAGGTGACGATGTCTTGATAGCGCGTGATAGACGCGCAGTCTTCAGCGACTGGCTATTTCGGGTGAGAATATATTTGAAGAATAGTATTTCAACAGAGTTTAGAATTGCTAGATGTAGAAAAACATCGACAGACAATCTGAAACAAAACGACGAGTGCGTGATAGGGTCAGAAATATAACTGCTGATAGCCTGTGGCTCGGAGTGACAGCACGACCGTACTAGAGGAGAATTTGATTCACTCGACACAACGGTGTGCGCCCAGATCAAGTCGAAGTGTGGTCGTTATCGAACTTCAGAGCACTCGATCTGTGGTCATTACATAAAAAATCACAGGCCGAACGCAGCTGGCGCGCGGTTCAGAACTCGAAAATGAATCCGAAGTTCACCGCCAGAGGTAACACAATCAGTAGGACATACATGGCAACACCCTTCCCAAACTTCGTAGCATTGGGTGCTGCCCCACCATTGGTCATCCAATATTTGTTCCACTCTCTACTAAGTCGAGTGCGAATTGTTGAGGCGCTTCGAAACGTTCCATAAGCGGTGGCTCCACCGAGACCGACAACTGAAAGAGCGGGATTGTCATCACTATCTTGATCGAGGAATTCATCGAGTTTACTGTTCACCCAATCGGCTCGATGCTTACCAGGTTCAGGATCACGCGATCGTGGGACTCGATGAGGATTTTCGACATCGACCAGCGTCGTCGCTTCGGTAACTGGGACTCCGTCCTTCGTTTCGACACGATCGGAATCACGGTCGATGTGCCCGGGGAGTTCGTGATCATTCGGGTCGTAATGAATCTGATCTTTATCGGGGAAGCCAGCGCGATCGTACGGTAGGTTCACGTCGCGTGGGTGGTGTAACGGAAGTGGCTGGTTTTGCTGCTCCCGATGGCGGTCTCGACGAACATCTTCATCATACGCATCGCCGTCAGGACTGACCGGGGAGAACGGTTCGTTCTGAAACGGGAATGGGTTTCCAATGACCGGAAACTGATGTTCGGGGTCCTCGGGCACAACGGGTGGCGCTTCGTCGCCCTTTCCCATTACGTTATATAATTTTAAAGTGTTGATACGGCCGCTTTTTGCTATGTAGTATCGCGCTGTCTGTAGATCTTCCCAGCCTGCAAGATCACGAAGCATCTTCACATCCACCGATGCATCTGCGAGGAATGTCTCACCTGTCGCCCGTAGAGGGTGGGCAGAAATCTCTGACGAGTCCACACCGTCGGCGTTTTCGGCGGCCTCTTTCAACAGCCGGTTGATAGAATGCTGTTGCCAGTCAAGGCAATCAAACTCATCGAAAAAAGTCACTAGACAAGCAGTGATTCGATACGACCAGCCGAACGCGATGACGCGTGCAGACCGGTCATATTTGGGAGACCACTTGCTTGTGTAGACGATTTTCTGTAGGTTTTCGGGAGTACAGAACTCAGCTCGTTTGATTACATCTTCTCGTTGTTCGGCTTTCAGATTTTTCCACGAGACCCCGGATTCCCACTCGCCGCTCTCTTGTAGTTCCTTCAGCCCTTTTCGTCCCCATACGTCAAGCGCGCCAACCCAGCATCGGCTACATCCACAGGGGTCGAACGAAGGGATACAAATCTCTCCGCGTTTCCAATCGATCCAAGATTCACGAAGATGCTGTATCTCTTGTAATCGCATTCCAAGTCGCCCTGCAAGTAAAATAACATAGCAGGTAATCAGGCGACGGGCACGATCGTCTATTCGTAGTGCCCCAATGTACATGCGGAAGTACGTATCAACACCAAGGGCGTCTGTAGCTGACGGCTTTCTATCGTGTGCAGTCACACACAAGCTAAATTTGTAGTTATTTAAAAGGGTAAGTTTGGAGAATATGATATATTAGAGTGGATGGGTAGATCTCGCTCTTATCTAATTTCATCCGTGATCAAGCTATTAGCAAGGTAGTCACCTACTGTCAGCCTCGTCCACCGCGCGGCACACATCCTACGCTGGTTTCTCAAGAGTCTCCAACTGGTGGCCAAGACGTCCCCCCGCAATTGCGTGGTTGTACGCCTGCTCTCGCTTCAGAATCTTAGCCACGGTCGGATGTGTCCACGGCACTTCCTCAGCGATACAACGGGTGGATTTGCCGTTGTCGGCAAGTTTCAATACCAACCGGATATCCTCTTTGTGTTCTTCCTCGATAACAAGATACTGTTTGTCACCATCAAAACAGAGTCCAACCGGAGGCTGCCCATGGTAGTAACCATTCGAAATGCGCTCTTTGGTCTCCTCAATCGACTTCTCGATGTATCTCCTCATTGCTTCGTGCTCTGAGGCAGTTTGTAAGAGTTCGATAGCAACAGTCATTGGATCGTCTAAATCTATTGGCCCGGATCCGATGTCGTGGAGCTCGACATCGTTCTTACGGCAGGCCACGATGAGTTCCATAGTGTCATCAAAATCTCGGGCGAACCGACGCTTTCCATCGGCCCATACCAAGTCTGTCTCTCCATGTTCGATGCGTTTCATCACACGCTGCCACTCTCCACGGTCCTCTGTTGAGAATCCGCTTGACCACCTGCCGTCGTTATAGATCGTGTTCAGTTCGACCGGAGGATAGTCGTCCCGGTCGTTAATCACGGCCTCATATGCTTCGATATTCTCTTTTTGCCGTGGTATAGACCGGTCGCTGTCCTGAGAGAGTCGGGTGTAGCCGTCGGCTATGAGAGTCTCTTCATCACTCGTCATCGTACTGGTGGACCGTCAGCTCCATTTTGTTTGCTGCACTACCCATCTCCCATTCGAGTTCATCACCCTGTGACAGACTAAAGAACTCAGCCGTGTCTTTCGGAATGGTGACCCGGTACTGTTTGGTCTCGCGGGTGTTTCCGTCTCGATCAGTGACCTCTGATTCGGTAACTTGGACCTTCGTTTTCGCCATGTCTGTTTAGTGTTACGTGTTGTACTACTATTAGTGTTAGGAAGGTGTGGTAAAGCTACGCCCCTAGTGTTAACACAACAAAATTATAACAATAACAACTCAGTCCACAAAATCGAACTGCTATGTGCCAGCACGAGGAGAGATTAGGGCTGTACACTAACTGGGCGTGTAAGAGTCTGAAAAAACAATTTTCTGCCCATCGCTACAAACGACGGCAGAATAGTCGTTAGTGGCGGACAAGGTTCGCCGCGCAGGGTCCCTTGGAACTACTCGTAGTAACTGACGCGCTCAACAACTTCCGCGAAGGCGACATTCTCGCGCACATCAGTAATCTCGATAGTGACACGCTCGCTCTGTTTGGTGTCAGGAACAATAACGACGAAACCGCGCTCAACACGGGTTATACCATCGCCTTGATCACCAATATCTTCGATTTCGACGGTGCGTTGCTCGCCTTCTTCGATAGGGGGCGTCTGTGGCACTTGATCGACCTGTGGATCAGCGTCAGTGTTGTTGGCCTCGTTGGTCGTGGGTACCGGCAGAACAGCCACACGATACGTCTCCTCTGCCTGTAGATCGCCAAGGCGGAGTTCCTGCTCCGGAATCTCAACCACATATGACCCATCACGCTCTTCGACTTTACCCGAGAACAGACACCGAAGTTCCTCTGAAATCTCCATTTGTAAACCTTACACCGGATACGCGACGAAGAGCACTTTACTCTGCTGTCTGCCTATTCCGGCGCTACAACGTCCCCACACGCCGGACACTCGGTCCACACGCCCTCGGTGCCGTCGTTCTTTTCGTATTCAACAAGAATCCATGCTTCAGATATGTCCTCACCACATTTCGGGCAACGACCGAGGGACGATTCGTCAGCGTTCATGGAAGGGGTGGAAGGAGCGTGTGACAGTGTTCCTTCCAAATGAATTTCATCCGGGGGAGAACGTAAGGCTTTGGCGGCTTTACGGGTCAAACGCACCGAATTTCCGGTGGATACATATCGCCAGTAACATTAACTCACAGCCATCAAAAACTTGGAACCCATGAGTATCCGCACAGTACTTACTCGGCTAATGCCCGGTGACGAGACAGAGGTAGTCGTGGAGTGCCGTCAGTGCGGCGAGAATCTAATGTCGCGCGCAGATGAGTGTCCCAAGTGTGGATCAGATGAGATAGAACACTTTCAGATTTCAGAGTAGACTGCCGCATTCGGGATACATCAGTCAATATCGCAATTAGGAGAGCGCGCATGACCGCAAGGTCTCTCCCTGCTTCTCAGTCACGATCTCGCTCTCAGCGGAGTAGGTCGCTGCCAGACTCCCCCTCATCCTCATCTTCACGGTCTCTGCGAAATCGCCTCAGGGATCGGATGGAGACTTGTCTGGCAGATTCGTCCCGACGAGGGAGCTCGGGAGTCGATGTCCGAGTAAAGCGTCGGTTCGCATCCGGATGTCTCTCCCTAGTTCACTATAATCGAGTTCCTTGGACTCTGGGTCATAGACGTCGTCTCCCGCGTCGTGTCGACAGAGATTGATAAGTTCGATACTGGCGGTCGACTCTTTTTTCGAACCGTCTTCTCGCTCCACTTCTACAAGTATTCGAGTCGGCGAGATTCCCTCTCCAAGTTGGATTGATCTGACACTTGGACCGCTCGATGCTGTTTCGAGCACTTCTTGCTCTGTTTTGAATCCACTCGAATCGTCCTCGACGTCGTCGTTCGTCATGCGCTTGTCGACGTGAGATTAATCCACATAAAATATTGTAAAGTGACTCGTCGAGCCACTACACACACGATCGTGGAGGATCTAGAAAATCAGTCTCGTCCGCTTCTTGGGGTACCGGTTGGCGGGGCTGCTGTTGTGATGAGCGTGCTCTCGCCTCGTCAAACGAAAAAGCGCGTGATATCTCGACATCGAAGATGACCACCATCTTGCTTCGACAGTCTCTACTTCTCATCATCCTTCTGTTTATTTGTCTCTCGCTCGTCACGGAGTTCCATCGTGGCTGATTTCTCTTCTTCCTCGTCCTCATATGCAAGTGCGCCGCGAATTTCCGACGGACGCTTGACTGGTTGAATTACAATCTCTCCCTCCTCATTTTCAACGAACCGGACTCGCCCCCGTGTATTGATATGGAGTTTGTCACAGAACTCTGGGGGAATCGTCACTTCTCCCGTGCTCGTGACTGTGACAATTGTTCCGTCGCCAGCATTGCCCATAGGTACTGAGGCAGATTTAGTGTTACTTTGATTTTTGGCTCTATTAGAATTCTGAGCCAGTGATACGTTCTGCTCCGGGTACGGTCAGTACAGGGGGCCCACGTACCGATGTCGAACTCCGACCTCTCCACGACATGTCAGTAGTAGCTTGCGAGATACAGAGCGTATATTCAGCAAGACAATGTTGTTACAGGCTCAAAGGAGCTCGTCATTGTCAGTTCTTTTCGTCCGGCATGAGCAATGGAATTGAAGACTCTACGCCCATAACCTCTTATTTCACCGCTTATATCGCAAAGTATGCGAAGCAATGTAGAAGAGACAGAGACGCAAGAATCTGAGGGAACTGACTCTTCCACAGAAGCCCGACACCACGCACTTGAGGACGCACGGCGAGTCCTTGACCACGAACTCCAATCTCTCAATGATGTCACTCAGAAATCCTGGCGAATCGTCCAATTCAACGGATTAGTTGCTACAGTCTTCGCAGCACTCGTACCGATTCAATCCGGACTAAATCAACTTACCTTGATCCCCGGCCTGATCCTCACCGCAGCTGCCTTGGTACTCGGCTACTCCACATACACCGCTTTCCAAACTCAGGAACGAGAAAGCGTCAGGACAGGCCCTGAAACAGAGATGTACCGCGCCGTATCCAACCACGACTACGAAGAAGACGAATACCTCTCCCACGCACTACGGATCCACGCAGACGACATCGACGCTATGCAGCCAACAACAGAAGACAAGTCCAAAGACGTCGATAGAGCCCTTCTCACCTCTATCCTCGGCGTCATCCTTTTAGTGGTAGGTACACTATTCCTCTTTACAGTATGACCGACGAAGGAAACTCCGGTGACGGCGGCTCCTCCGGCGACGGTGAAGCCCCCGACCTCGGACAATTCGGATCCCACGAGACATTCAAGGGCGGAGACAGCCCCGACAACACACGGCCCGGCGACACCTCCGACGACGAGTAAGGCCGCTGTAACCCCTCTAGTCTACATTTTATATCTCGGTTAGCAGCAGGTATTCAATACAGCAACGGCTTTGTCAGCTACTTGCTTGCTGTCAGCAGCGGTGTGACGGATATAGAGATTCCATGCAGGACGGAAGCTTTTTTCTTTCGCCTCAGATGCGTTGAAGCAACCGTTCACTGTTTATGCGCAGTGACCAGGCCAACCCGGTTACGATTACGGGTAGGAGGGACGGTCGTTTAACGGGCCTTCCCGGGTCTTACTCGATGTATCACCAACGTCAATAACCCGGCCTACTCTACCGGAACACAACATGAGCATGCCGAACAACCCTTTAGACTCGCTATTCCTGTGCGTCACACCGATCAAACTACCGGGCGGCGGTCACGCAACAGGGACACTATTCCGATACGAGCAGGAAGGCGAGAAGACAGACTATCTCGTCACGAACCGGCACGTCTTCGTTGAGGAGAACGATGACGGCGAAGAAGAATTCGTAGCCGAGGAAGCCCGGATTTACCTGCGAGACAACGCAGACGCACCGATGCTCCGTATCAGCCGCCCACTAGACTTAGTGAAGGACGGCGAGCGGCAATGGATGGAACACTCCGCTGAACCGCAACCCGACCTGGCAGTGCTCGAATTGTACGACGACTTGGATGATTACATCAATCAACCGATCGGCCCGCCAAACTTCCTCCCTGATGAACGACCGATAACAGCAGGTGAGGAAGCGATGATTGTTGGGTACCCAGTGATCGAACCGAACGACTACATGCCGATAATCCGGAGTGCCCTGATCTCTAGTCATTACGGCGGCGGATTTATGGGGAATCTCGCGTTCGCAACAGACGCGAACACGCACTCCGGGATGAGCGGAAGCCCAATCTTCACAACACCGTCGATAATCGATCAGATGGATGGCGGGCCCGTCGTGTATAAGCAGCCGCAGCGGTACTTCCTCGGAATTCACTCATCGACTCTGCAATCGCCCGCGCATTCGATAGAGGAAGGCCCGCTGAATGTTAATTTCGCGTTCTACCCGGAGCAGATCATTGAGATCATCGAAAACAGTGAAGAGTGAACATGTCGTCAGCCTCACGACTTGACCTTCCCGTACCAGTTCCACACGATCCGAGCGCGTTCCGGCCGCACCACTCGACCAGCGACAGGAGAAGTACGACGATTGTCACAAATCACGACCCGATACCGGTGCTGTCGGATCAGACATGTCCCAAGAATACCCATCAAGACAGTGAAAAGCAGGGTATGGACAGCATTGAGGACGTCGTCGTAAATCTGTGCGAGACGGAGACCCATCACGCTGTATCGACCAATTTGACAACCACGATTTGAACAGTTTGTCGTGTAAGACTCGCGCCCTGTATCTTGCACGGCTATCAGAACATCTCTCTAAGCTGGTAGAAATGTCAACAGCTAATTCGCACCTTTCAGCGACCAGCCGTTTCAGACAAGAACATGTCTGAAGAAGAGGATTTCAACAAAGCCAATAGGATAACTCTGCTGAATTCTATGACCTAGTTATTCCGGAGTGAATAGCTCGACAAATATGATACATGAGTATCATTTCGAAGATCAGTAGTATTTCAAAACATGAATACGAAATATGAAGACATGTATGATCTTACTGGCTTTCAGCGCGACTTGCTGTACGTAATCGCCGGCCTTGATGATCCACACGGGCTCGCAATTAAGGACGAACTTGAGAACTACTACGAAAAGGAGATCCACCATGGTCGTCTCTATCCGAATCTCGACACGCTTGTTGAGAAGGGACTTGTCGAAAAAAGTCAGCGAGATAGACGGACCAATGAGTACACTACCACACGTCGGGGTACTAGAGAGATTCAGGCGCGGGCAGAATGGGAAGCCGACTACATCGACCACAGCACCTGACCAAGTCGCCACAGTCGAGAACCCGGAACCGAACTGCTCCTTGGGAAAGGGGAGGACTTCTCTGAATCCTCAATAGCCCAATAGGGTTTGCGTACGCTCGTTCTCGATGTATTTACTATCGAGATCTCTAACAGAGGCGGCTAATCTAGATGTATAGGATTAAGTCCAAAATAGAGCATTACTTATCTAATGAATCTAGAAGAGGAAATCCGGAGAGGAGAACAAGAGTCTGAACGACTCGAATATAAGTCCAAAGAGGTCGGTCCCCGTAAAGTTGCGAAGGAGATCGCTGCGATGTCTAACGCTGTAGGTGGTGCCATCGTTTTAGGAATCCGCGAAGATTCGCATGGCCGACCCGATAGAATACAGAATGTTACATCGAGCGATGAAATTGCTCGATCAATCTCCGATGTGCTTAGTCACTATGTAGAACCAATTCCGCAATTTTCCACGGACATTCTAGATATTGAGGGAAAGACTCAACTGGCAATTCTCGTCGAAGGGACAGACAACTTGCTGAGTTATGAGCATGATCGAATTGAAGAACCGTTGTTTCCGATTCGGCGGCAAACCGAAGTGAGGTATCTTTCTGGTCACGAAGTTCAGAACTACTTCGAAGAACGATTAGGAACTCTTTCGGAAAATGACAAGGAGGGACTTCTAAGGCTCCCTGAACCAGAGGAGGGTATCTCAAATTATTTTATTGAATGCCCGGAAGGGCACATCTCAGAACTTTGTTTATTTACTCCTCACTACTTTCCGGATAATCCGCACCGAGTCATGGCACAGCTTGACTATATTCCTGAAGAGCGGGCAGAACATGTATTTGCAGTTCTAGATAACCTGTTCGGTCTTTCTGTACCAGAGTGCCATTTCACGATTAACCAGTCAAACGGAGCATGGATTGGCAGCGGATATCGGAATTTCGTAGCCAATCTCCGTAACCGAGAAGACAGATACTCGCAGTCGGAGGATTCCGGCTATCAGTTAGAATTGTATGACCATGACCAAGCAGTCCTCATTTGTGATCTAGATATCGGATATCCCGAATCGAGTCTACTCATCTACGCGGCACCTTTTACGTCGCAATCGGGGTACCGACATTTGACAGTGAATTTCTTGATCGATGGCCAACCCGTCGACGTTCGTCCGCTGATTGAATTTGCCGAGCAAAGTGAAGTGAACCTCACCACAGCAGAAAGCGTGGAGATTCCTACTGATGGAATTCAACGACCTGAGCGCATTCCGGTAGACATCGTAGAACGAACGACTCGGACTGTGGAATTCGAGTCAGATTCAGAGGCTAGTGTTGACGGTGCCCTCTGTAAAAACCCATTCTATGGAAAAAGAGAATTCTTACAGAATAAATTAGATATAGGTCGAGTTGTTCCCCTGTCGAATTATCGCACTTTACGTTCTTTCCTACGTGATTGGGATCGTCCGGAAGATCCTCATGAGTACACGACGCAGCATTTTCACGTCACCGATTGGGATGATTTCACGCGAGGGATTTATGCCAACGTAAAACAGGTCCACTTCTCGATAAATTGGTAGCCTCCCAGAATATATCCTCATCGGTTTCCTGTCTTCAGATAGATTCTCATCCGAAACGATTCGTCGCTGAAGATTGTGTATCCTGTATCGACAATGACCAGCCCAAGATGATCATCGACCGGAGATCTCAACAGAGCTACTGATCTACATCCGGTCTAACACCCCCTCTCAGGAGCTTGTAGATACAGCTCACCATCCAAATCACGAGGGAGTTTCACTTAATATACAAATAGTTTTTATAATCGATCCATTACCCACAAGTGGCTGAAAACGCCCCCCGGTGCGATGACACCGGGGAACAACGCTGCCACCAATGACAGCAAACGACACTAACCGTGTCGAGAGTGATAACTCTGCCTCTCGGAGGACCGAGGAATCACTCTCCGCACACGACACACAAGACGCACGAATCGTCGCGGAAACACGCGCTGTCGGAGGAACGACGACACGCAGAGACCTCCTAGTAAAAACTGAATTGACTTCAGAGACGCTTGGGGAACGACTGTGTGAACTTGCAGACTGGGGCTATCTCGATCTAATCGGTGACTCTGGGCACGAGTTGATCGTCCTCACACATCGTGGTAAAAATCTCGCTGAGGAGGTTCGATGACAGAACCAAATCAAGACAGCGCGATGCCTCTTGATCCCGATGACGCGTTCCAAGCTGTGTCCAATAGCCGAAGACGGCAGGTTCTCCTGTCGCTTTCTCAGACGGACGGTGTAGTGTCCGTCTCTGAGCTCGCTCGGGAAATTGCTGCGATCGAGAATCTCATCGATCCTGGTGAAGTATCGGGTGAACAGCGGACGACAGTGTATATCGCACTGATACAGTCACACCTGGGAATGCTAGACGACATAGGCGTCATCGCTTACGACGAGAGAGCTAAACAGGTCGAATCAACCGAGGTAACGAAACCCGTCGCTCAACACATTCGGGAGATAACAAGCGCGTGCTACGAACCAGAGGATTCTGAATGACTCGCACCTCTGAGGACGATCTGATCGACGGATCGGTAATTCGGAAACTGACGAATCAGTTCGACCAGACGAACCAACTATTGGAGTGTCTTTCCCCGGTGAATAGTAACTCAAACCTGTTTGTTAGTGTGATCGAGTTATACTCGCGTTGGAAGGTTGATTCCGACGCTAAACAAATTCTTTCCCGATGGTTACTGGCAGAAGACGTCACCCCGTATAGCGATGAAGCGTACACGGGGGTGACAGATGGTTCGTAACGGGGGATACAACACGTTCCCGACGAGTGTTAGGGAAGAGATCCTCGAACGAGACCGGTATCGGTGTCAGGTATGTGCACGGTTGGGCCCTGAACGCGGTGGGAATATCGACTTGGAAGCACACCATATGCAAGAGAATCCGGAATACGTCGACCGTGACCACCCAGACAACGGGACGACAATGTGTATTCCGTGCCATCACTTGGTCACTCAGCGGATAACGGCCGATGACCTTCCGTTCGACCTCGACGACATCGCCGCCGAGGTTACCCTGCTGTACAAAGACTACGGAATTCTCACTTACCTCTACGAGAACGGGCCAGCGACAACTAGCGAGATCAGAGAAGCCACCGATGGATCGACTCGGACATCGATCATTGAGCGCCTGTGGACGTTGATGTCTGTCGATCGGAAGGTGAGCTCATTGAACCAACCACTGGTTGATAAAGACCTCGACACTGGTGAATGGGGATATCCTGCTGACATCGGGCGCACTGTCCGAGCCAGATTGCCCACAAGCGAGAAAGAACTAGTGGACGGGCTTCGAGACGAGCTCTTACGGCGACTTCTTGATGCCGGGGTCTCCCATTCGACTGTTGGGATGCTCTTTGGCCGGTCGTATAGGGCGACATTTTACATCAACAAGAGGGCAGGTGCGCTTAGAGTCCCCCTCGACGACAGTGAGCACCCTGACGCGCCGATGGATGCAAATGAACTTGATGAAGTCGTCGACCGATTAGCGGGATTGTTCGAAGAGGCCGATATATAGTGACTGACAATGGTTCACGGGAGGACACTGTAGACGTGGAAACGGATAGATACCGTCGAGAATCCATGGAAGGCGATCAGAGGCTGGTCGATAGCGAAGAGGAACAACTGACGCTACACGTCGCTGACGAAGACGAGCTCTTCGAGAGGGCCCGTCAGTGTACACGACCGACAGAACTCGTAGTGTCTCCGGTTGAACTCCATCAGCGGAACGTTCAGCGGCGGCTTCGGGAAGAGCATCTCCCGAAAGACGCCTTCTCGTTCGAAGACCCCGTTCAGCTCAGCAAACGGCTCCTAGAGTCGAATGAACGTCCGACTGCAACTATCGACCGGATCGATCGCTTGAGCCTGCTCCGTTCAGTTCTTGAGGATTCGATGTCTCAGGAGTCGCCAGACATCGCATTCTCATCCCGGCTTGCTTCGCGTGAGCCACAGCAGATCGAACAAATTCGCACGGAAGTAGAGACAGTCACAAATTTTCACCCTGAACGAGTCGCAGCGTGGCGAGATACGGCCGGTGATTTGTACAGTCCGATCGACGCAACGGCTACAGAGCTTCTCGACATCGCGCTTGGCGTGGAACGTAATCTCCGGGAGCGGACCTCAAAGGCAATCTCGGAAACAGAACTGGTCCGACGAGCGACTCAAACACTCGTGGCAACGGATGGTTCTGTGTGGGAAAGCGCGTATCCGCATATCGAACGGCTCACGCTACTCGGACTCAGCAGTCTTTCCGCACCTCACACTGATCTCGTCCATGGAATTCTTGCGACAACGGAAGTTAAGGTCCACATCCATTTCCGCTCTGAAAGTGGAGTGTACCTCAAAAAGCGGGCACGGCACCTACTTGCAGTCACTGGTCCCGGGACAGAGGTGTTCGAATGACCGCATCGGACCGTTTCACGCTCACACGGCCGATCGATCCACCAGAAACCCCCACAGTCGAAATCGTGTCGTCGACGCAGCGAGAGGAAGCGAGAAGCGCGATGGCGGTCGTGGCCGCGCTGTGTGACCAAGATGTTTCGATCCGCGACGTGGCTGTCGTCGTCCGCGACCTCGACCCCTACGAAGAACCGTTGTTCCGAGCGGCCATCCAATATGGACTCACACCAGTGTTTTGGACACAGCTCCGAGTAACTCGGACACGGCCATATGCTCTCGTTGATGCTGTCTGTGAAACGCTTTCTGAGTCGTCTATAGAACTCGATACCCTACTTCGGCCACTCGAACTGGGCTGGTCGCCGACCGGAGAAGTATCCGATACATGGCCGATTGACCCCGCGACAGTGTCGAAAGCGATCAGGCGGCTTCCGCGCGAATCGCGGACTACCAGGGGGTGGAAAGACGTAATCGAAGCTTCTGGTGACGTGGACGACCGCATTTGGAAGTACGTGGACTGGGTAAGTGCTGCTCCCGACCCGGAGCCAGGCCTCGTGAGGGAACTGCTCAGTGATGTCATTGAGGGATATGCTGAGCACGGACTTCCGGAGACGAAAGCTACAGACTCGCCAGCACTGCTCGACACGGAAACTGACGCAAGGGCTGTCGTGCGTATTCGAACGCTCGTCGAACAACTGAGTCACAAATACGCTGATCGACTCGACAAAAAAACGGTCGAACAGTCGTGGGATGACGTCGCCGAACTGGCCAGCGTGATCGTCACACAGCGACCGGGGCGGAGAGAGCACTCGAACGCGCGTGCCGTGGACGTGTTGGAAGCAAACGACGTCTGGGCGCTCGACGTTCCATACGTAGTCGCGCTGGGGTTGACCGCCGAACGATGGCCGCAACCACCAGAGTCAGTTCTGCCACCAGAATTCCGAGAAGCGGTTTTTCGGGGTGAGGGCCGATCACGGCTTCTCGCACCACAGCCCGCGTGGGCAGGCGGCCGAGACCGAGACCAGTTCGTGGACACACTTCGTGCTGCAAGCCGATGTGCGGTCGTGATGCGGCATACACGGACCACAGACGGTGAGGATGTCCCGCGATCCCCGTTCCTTGAATACCTCGACAACGAGCATGTGTCCGAAGCAAGTAGAAGCCAACTCGTCGGAACCGATCGGGACCTTCCACCGGAACTTCAGAGATATCTCACCGGAGAGGTGAAATGACAATGAGTGAAATTGGCGACGACAATCCCCTCGTTTTGAGGGGCGCACAGCAGGCGATCAGGAATGCCTATTTCGATTACGAGACCGGGCTCTTCACGCTAAATTGTGTTCCGGGTGCCGGCAAATCCGTCGTCGCACACCACATCGCCGCCGAGGATATCCTCCGCCGATACGTCGCTGGTGATCCGACGCCGGAACAGCACGTCGCGGTGATATCGTTCAATCGTGACGAGGCTGCCGACATCGTCCCGAAGGTATGCGATCGGCTGCGAACCATTGTTGAACACGATCTCGTCTCCATCGCATCCGAAGTCACCGACGAAGAGCTTGAATATCTCTTACAGCGTACACGCCAGGCCCCGTACGTAGGAACTGTTGACAGCCTCCTTCGTGGTGTCCTACAAGAGATCTCCCATGACGCAGGATTCGAGGAGATGCCTTCAGTTGGTAATGACGCGCTATTACATCGAGCTCACCGAAACTGTTACGAGGCTCTTCAGGATGACCCGGATCACGAACGACGACTCCGAGATCTAGAAGCCGCATATCCGGAGGGAGAGTATGACGATAGTGTAGCTGAGATGCTCAAATCCGCCGTGACGTTCTGCCGCGATCAACGTCTGTCGACTGCGGATTTTCACTCGGAATTGGCACAGACGCGGGATGCCACATACCCCGGCGGAAAATCCGAGTCCTTCGAAGATATCGCACAGTCCGTTGAGCGGTTTGTCAACGGTAGCGGAGAAGACGGCGACGACGATGTTGGAGAGCGCGTCAGAGATCGTGTGGCTGTGCCCGACCAAGAGCGACTGCTCGATGCCGACCGCCAACTGTACGACGCATGGTCTGAGCAGATCGACGACTTCTGTACGATTTTGGCGGCCTATCGCACGGTCTACCAAGACGTCGTCCGGGAATTGGGTGTCGTCTCCCACACGGATGTCGCATATCTCGTGGACGCGTACTTTGACGAGTCCGTTGATCGATCTCGGCTCCCAGAGCCGCTTCGTGAGGTCAATGACACGCACCGCGATCGTGTCTTACAGACGTATCAATCACGGATTCGTAGTTTGATCATCGACGAGGCTCAGGACGTTTCTGCTATTCAGCACGCCGCGCTGTCACATATCGTGACGGAAGGCTCACGGGTGTTTGCCTGCGGAGACGTCCGTCAGGGAATCTACCTGTGGCGACACGCAGACCCGACATGGTTCGACGCTGCGACCACCAACGGAGAGTACCTCGGCATTAGCTGGGATCCTCACGAAAATCGGACCGCAACGACCACATACCGGTGCGTTCCCGATATCGCAGCGGGCATCAACGCCATCGGTGAACCGATGTTGACCGACCCAGCCCGTGGAGACCTGGGTGGTCTAGATGTAGCATATCCCCGGTTACAGGCAGCCCGTGACGGAGATGATGATGCCGCCATTCATATCTCTGCGTTTAACGGTGCTGGCCGCCCGGGAACCGACACGTGGGCGTCTCCCGATGATGGTGTTGGCGAGGCAGACAAGTTAGCAACTCACATCGCAAAGGGGCTTGCGGACGGAACGTTCTGTGACGAACACGGTTCTCCTCTAAACGTCACGGTGTTATTTCGGCGCAGAGCGCGGATGCCGGAGTACAAAAAGGCGTTTGATAACGAGAATCTCCGAGTACGCACTGCGGCAGAGGGACTATTTGCTTGCCCTGCGGTCGGCACAGTATTCGCTGTCTGTGACTGGTTACAAGAGCCCGGTTCTCCGGAGCAAACGAAGGCACTGCTCACGGGGTCCGAACTGGGAGTCGATATCGACACGGATACCTTTGAAAGTCAAGAGTGGGACATAGATCACGCGCTCGACGACGTGAGCAGGATGTCGGCGGAACAGCAGCACGTGCTACGTGGACTTCGCCGCCTCCGTGACAGACGCGATATGGTCCACCGACAGCCGGCCAGCGTATATATCGAGGAGATAATCGAGTCGCTCGCACTTCGGGCAGATCCGTGGGAACTCGCGTCCGGTGTCGCTCCCGCCCAGCGAGTCGCAAATCTCGATGCGCTTGTCGAGACGATTACCGAGTGGGAGGGAGAGACACGTTACGCACCTGGGGACTTGGTTGAGCTCGTCCAACCCTTCTTTGAGAGCCCCAGTGAGGGGCCGTCCCAACCAAGCACTGTGGGCAGCGAGTACGACGTCGAGTTCCGGACTGTACACGACGCAAAAGGTGATCAAGACGACGTCGTCGCCATCGCCGATCCCGGATTCAATGTATGGTCGCTGGGACCCCATACACAACGATTCGTCACACAGGGATCAATCACGGGAATCGCCCCACCCACAAACACCGATGTTCCTAATGACATTACGCTCCCGCCGTTCGACGGTGGACTATACGACTCACCGGGCGGCTGGGACCGCGATACCGGGCTTCGGTGGGCGACAGCTCAGTGGTCCGACACCGTGTGTGAATCCACGAACCGTCAGAACCTCGTCGGTCCTGAGCGGCTCTGCCGTGTCGTCGCAAATGAACGTGCAGAGGTGTGGCGATTGCTGTACGTGGCGCTAACACGAGCTAGAGACCATTTGATCGTACCCCTACCGCTTGATACTAGAGAAAATCAGCTTCGTGACCGCTGGCTAGATACGATCCGTGACGGTCTCCAATTCAGACAGAAGGGAACTGACTCGTACACATTAGAACTCGATAGATCGGACCCAAACGGAGACGCGATTGAAGTCGGAGTCAACGACGTCGATTTGTTCGCCCAATGGAGCCCCGCAAAATCCGAACTATCCCCTGCTAACGTCGTCACCCGGCGACCACAGCCTAATGAGCTCGAACAGTGGATTCCACGGTTCCTGAATCCCTCGACAATGTACCCGTTGACTGAAGACCTCGACAAGTACACCATCCCACATCTCCTTGGAGAATCGCTCCACACAGACACGAACGATGTCCCCGACGATCTTCCACTCTTATTTGATCAGCTGGGACCCGAGGCAGTCGGGACGTGTCTCCACGCAGTGCTCACGGAGTTGGTTGCCCGAGGGATTACCGAAACATCGCTACGAGCGATGAATTCGAATGTTCGAGAGACTTTCGATGATGTAATTGATGATCTTGCGTCGGAAGCAAGCGTCGCCGAGCGTGACGCTATGTATGCGTTCTTCGAGCGCGTACTCGTAGGATTCGTTGATTCCAATCTATGGGAGCGAATTGAGGATCCGCGAACAGACGTAAGCGTTGAGCGGCCCATCGATGGCCTTGTCGAATCAGGCGGAGTCGAGTTCGAGATTCATGGACAGATCGACTTCGTTATTGAGTACCCGAACGGAGAGCGAATCCTGTCAGATGTGAAGATAGCATTAGCTGAACCGACCGAGAAAACACACCAGCGGTATCAACTACAGATTGCAGCATACACCTATCTCAGTGAGCAAATGAAGGAGTCCAATACGACCGTAGAGGGAACTGTTGAGACTTTCGGTGTCACAACTGGTACAACTACGTCCTCGTGGCCTTCAGACATTATTCAGACACGTTTAGAACGATTTGGATCCGTTGAATTTCTTGATCGCTAATACAGATATCCTGATCACAATCAATACAGGGGACTCATGAATCGCTCAGTACAGTGGACTCACGAACCGCTCAGTACAGTAAGCTCAGTTAGAAGAATCCGAGTAAACCTGCTCCACCAATCAAAACCATGCTGACGCCCAGCAAGAGTAGCAAGACCTGCTCCAAGCCGAGGGCGTTGTACCCCATAGAACCGGGTACCATGCGCTGTCTATTAGTTTTATCTCCGAGCATAGGATAGTTCGCAGCTCTCATCGACCGACTGTTTCAGGTATGAACATGTCTGAAGAATAGGATTTCAACAGAGCCGCTTAATCTTAGGGACAGGCCGATGATTCCTCCCGGACGAGCAGCTGGTGGCTGGGTATCAGGACAGGTATCGGTGTTTCGTCCTCACCCCCCAGTAGCCATGTCCCAGAGGAGGGCGACGTCGGCGACACCGATGATAACCCCAGCTAGTCGCCAAGCATCAAGCACCGATGAGAGGTCGAAGAACGGGCCGGTGACTGCGAGTTCGAAGGCCGACGCCCAGCTGGTGACCCCGAACAAGAGCACTCCAAAGAGTACCCACAGTACGGTCGCGCCAGCAGCGACGAGAAGCCTGTTGCCGCTCATCTTTGACGCTCTGTCGACACCCGACTATTGTCCATCGTACCAGAGCGGCGCACCGAACGCGTCGGCGTAGCAGTCTGGGTGACACGGTCGCTTGCGGTTGTCCGGCCACGCTAGATCGAGAGGGACCTGCTCACCGCAGAGCCCACACTCGGCACTGTGTCCTGCTTGGCGAGCGTCTGGTGAGAGGTTCCGCGCCTCGATGTAGAGTTCGTGGAGCGCCCACGGCGTGAGGCGAACGGCGACACGCTCGGCCGCATCGGGATCGCCGTCCGGCGTCGCGGCCGAGAGCGTAAGCACCCAGTCGTCACCTGGCCCGCCGTCGGTCGCTGGCCCGAGGGCGATCGTCCCCGCGAGGTCGTCGTCGACGTAGTACCACTCTGCGTTGCGGTCGACGTGGTAGTGACCATTAGGACGCGGATCCTCAGGGTCGACGTCGTCGCCCATCCGTGTCTCCCCGCTGGGTCAGGCGTTCGCCTTGCGCCCCTGTCCCGACCCAGTCGTGAGCGGGATGTCGGCGTCGATCTCGTCGTACCACACGACCGGCCGCTTCGCCCGGCCATCCTCTTCGAGTTCGAGGAGGCCGTAGTCGGCCAGCTCGTTCACGTTTTCGAGGACTTCTGGCGGGTTCCGGTCAACGAGGCGCGCGAGCTCGCGGATGCTCCCTGGCTCGTGTTCGACGATTGCTTCTAAGAGTTCGAGGTTGGTCGAGCGGAAGACGCGGCCGAACGTTTCGAGGTTCTCGATCGAGAGCGTCGGCTCGCTGGGTTCGACGTCCTCGCCGGCATCGATCGCTTCGAGGCGCTCTTCGAGGTCGCTACGGTCGCCGGACTTGATCCGAACGTGGAGTGTCTGAGTCATGGGTGGTGTGGGGTTGTCGGTTGGAATCGGTCGCGGCCAGTACGTCGGTCACCGTGCTCGAACGCGCTACCAGTCGTCGCGCTTCTCTTCTGGGAGCGCCGCCCGCCACGCGCGGAAGATCTCCGCAAGACCGGGGTAGTCGATCTCGAAGGTCTCGCCCCCGAGGTGGAGCTCGTGGACGCCGTGGTGGTTGTCGAACCGGATGATCGGCTCGTCCGCGCCGGCTTCGCCGTAGTGGTATGCGTACTTGATCCCGTCCTCAAACCGGTCCGAGGTTGGGACTGAGAGCACGCGAACCCGCGCAACAGTGCCGTCGGCATAGGCCTCGATCTCATCTTCGAGTACGGTGACATCATCGCTCATCCACACGTATGTCGACGCACCCTGCTCCGATAAGTGTTAGGGAAAATCCTAACAAAGAACAGGCAGTACCCTTTCGAACCCCTCATCAAAAGGAACAAGCTCGAAGACTTTCGGAGCGGCTCCATGGGCCGATGATCGAAACAGATGATGTTTAGTAATGAGTAAGTCGTGGGTGTGCGTGAGAGTCCCAACGTCGAGCTTCGCAGTCACGGTTGTTACGATTTCGATGCCATCACTAGCAAATATATGTTCACGTCTCGTCCTTGTCGATAACCGTCGCAAAAGAAATGATAGTACATACACAACTACCATATATGTCAAAAAAGATCTCCTCTGCTTCCCCCCACGATGAGAGAAACAACGATGTCGGTACAACTCATGCTAGATATAATGGGCAAAAGATGCGATTGATGACAGACGGCGGGAACCCGACCAATGATATGAGTTTATTCACATCATCCGAAACGGATGAGTGGGCGACACCGCCAGATTTTCTGCGACCGCTTGCAGAGGCGGTCGGCGGTTTCGACCTCGATGCGGCTGCAGGTGCGGAAGAAAGCCCGATTGCAGAGTCTGTGTACACTGAGGCCGACGACGGACTCGTACAGCCATGGTTCGGCACAGTGTGGGTTAATCCACCGTACTCGGGAATGAAGGAGTGGACTGATAAGGTCGTCTCCGAACTGTACCGCGACGATGTTGATACGATTCTGTATTTGTGTAAGGGAGATACGTCCACTGATTGGTGGCACACGGCGCTCGCAGAGGCATCCGCCATCGGGATGATTGATCATCGTCTCTCATTCGGGGAAGATCCCAACTCGGCTCCGTTCGCGTCCCATGTGTTTGCATTTGGTGATGTCAACGATACTGTACTCAATACACTCAATCAGCAGGGAGCTGTGTTTACAACCGATCATATTCACGAAAAAACGGCGCAGACGAAACTCATCGACGACGAGTGACTATCTACTGAAGGGGGGAGAGAGGTGCCCCGAGTGTGAATCTCCGATATGAATTGTTGGCTCTGTTGACTCGATGGAAACTCTGCTACCCTAGGAGAGTGAAACAAGATATAGGGCGCAAGAAACCGACGGATTTCACGTGCCATCGAGCACGTTCTGTTGACTGGTCCGTGTGCGAAAAAACCCGAGTCATGGATGCTACAGCCCGGATGCCGCGGGACGCGGCATCCGGGAAAGCCCGAATAGGTGGTTCTGTTGAAATCCTCTTCTTCAGATAAGTTCTTGTCTGAAACAACTGGTCACTGAAAGGTGCGTATCTAACGACGCAAAAATGTGTCACGACGTACCAACAGGAGAGTGAGCACGATCAACGGAAGTGTTAGGTAGATAATCAATATCATTAATGGAATATCTATCCTCACAGCCTGAATCACACCAACCACCGCCGCTACGAGTGTTCCATACCAGCCGATGAGCCTTCCTTGATATACAAAGACCGCCAGTACGCCAAGTACAATTCCTATCGCACTCCATCGGAGAGCAGCGACTGTTTGAGGACTGATCCCAGTTTCAACAACTGGCCCCGATAACTGGGACAATGCCGCAAACAAGAATGAGAGGGCTGCGAACACCGCTAATCCGGCTGCAAGACCGAGAATATCTATTGGTGGGCGTCCCTCACGTTTCTTTTCAAAAAGTGTAGAAGGATTTCCTTCTGGCATATCTCATTCTTTTTATTCGAGGCACTTAATTAATCATCTGTACTGACCACATCCGGTCAGAATATATCATTTCCTGAGTATCTCAACAGAGCCCAAGTTTCTAAGATTCTGGGGCTTCGCATATTCTGGCATGGAAATCATCGAGATCGACACGAAGGACAATCGCGTTCGCTTCCACGTTCGCGCACGGAATTCAGACGACAGCGAGTTAGTTGTCTACGGTCTCCGCCGACACCTCGATAACCTGCCATCGGATGCAGAACCCCGAATACACCGCGCACTCTCAAACCACAACATCAAACGATACCGCGAAGGTAGCTATATCGGTGTCTTCGCATCATACGATTTGACCAGTGGCGAGATTCGTGAGCCAGCCGAAATCCTTTCCGACCCGTACCCACGCAACCTCGAACTTAGCGAATTCCCGCCCGACCCAGGCCAACTGTATAAATGGTAATCTATTGTCTTTTTCTGATAAACAAGTAGGTTGGTAAGGATTTCAACAGAGCCGAATAGGTGAATCTCTGCTTCACGTGCTGGCGTCCCGAGTCACACGATCGCCTCTCCGAACGATGATGGCCATTGGCCGGGCAGACAGACGAGAGAGCTGAGAGCCGCCAAACTAGCGGCCCTCAGCGGTCGGTCGGAGCCTTTCTTTAGCATCTGCTATCGCTAGACGGCGACCGCACCGCAGACACGTTTCGACCGCCTGCCGGCTCTGAAAGGAACAGATCCCCGGACGACGTAATCATTTTGTCGCTAGACGTGGTTTGGTCGGCTAGCAGCGTTTCCATAGGTGTGTTGAATAGCGACCTCTGGCCCGCGGTGCGGTAACACCGTATTTGAAATCACTCGCGTCACTGGCCCACAAGCTGACTCAAACTCTGACTGTCCACGCAAGCACCGCTATTCAACACAGCATTCTGAACTACTGTGTGGTGGATCGGTTTGGGACCCCGTTGTGGTTCCTTTTGATCTATGATGCGCCAGATGTTCGGAAACGGTTAACGAACATCTGCACTCTTCGGGATCGCGGTTCTCTTCGTGGACGCGGCGTCAGTGAACGGTTCACACGATGAGTAGCGATGCGGCCCCGAGGCCGACGCCGACGGCGATCAACACGAGGCTGTAGGCCAGAACGGGCCGGACCAGTTCGCGGGCGATCGTGGCGGCGAAGACGACCTTCACGAGGATCGACGCCGCCGTTCCAGCGATGACGCCCCAGACGGCGGTCGTGGCAGTGATCTGTCCGGTGCTCGCGAGCGTGACCGCGGTCGTCACGGCGGTGCCCGAGGAGACGAGCCCCGCCAGGAACGTCGTGAGAACGAACCCGCTGGCGCCGAACGTCTCTTGAGCCCCGGCGGAGGCGAGCAGCACGACGAGGAACAGCGCCCCGAAGGTGAGCGCGTTCCGCAGGCTGAACGGCGAGGTGAGGTCCGTCCGGACGTCGGCGTGCCAGTCGCTCGTCGTCATCGAGGAGACCACGCCGGCGACCGCGATTCCGCCGAGGGGGATGCCGACAGCGAGCGCCTCGGCCGGAATGAACGCCGCCACCACGACGGCGTTACGCAGGGCCATCGCGGCGTTGGCGAGGAGGATGGCGCCGACGGCGAGGTCCCGCAACCCCGGATCCGATTCCGCACGTTTCGCCATCTCCGCGATGACTGCGGTCGAGTTGACGAGCCCGCCGAAGAACCCGGTGACCGCGAGTCCCCGGCCCTCGTAGCGTCTGACGAGCACGTAGTTGACGAAGCCGATGGCGCTTATCGCGATCACGAGGAGCCAGATGACCCGCGGCTGGATGGCGTTCCAGGGACCCATCGTCTCGTCGGGCAAAAGCGGGTAGACCACGAACGCGAGGATCGCGAACTCGGTGGCCGACCGGACCTCCTCCTTCGAGAGCCCCCAGGCGAACTCGTGGAGTTCGCGTTTCAACACCAAGAGCAGCGAGGACAACACGGCGACCGTCACCGCCTCGATGTAGCGTCCGACGCCGACGAGCGCTCCGATGCTGTAGGCGACGAGCATGGACATCGACGTCGTCAACGAGAGCCCGTCGTACGCCTCGGCGAGCAGCCCGCGAACCGCGAGCAGGACCGCGTGGGCGACGATCAACGTGCCGCCGACGAGGAGGAGCAGGTCGCTATCGAGGAGCACGAACACCGATCCGAGCAGGCTGATCAGCGCGAACGTACGGATCCCCGCCGTCTTCTGGGACCACTCGCGCTCGAGGCCGAGGAACAGCCCGAGCGCGGTCGCGACGACGAGCCGCGTCACCGGCCCGTCGAGCTCCGCCACCAGCGCGCCCTCGATACCCGTCTGGGTCACGGCGGCTCACTCCCGAGCGATCCGTTCCTCGCAGTCATGCCGGGACGTACGACGCGCTCCGTCGAATAGGTTACGAACGTCAATGTATGTCTATATAGACTATTTAGAACAGACGGTGTCCGTGGGGCGGACGACGGATGCTCCGATCGGACCCTCACACGTCGGAACGGGCCGAAGAGTCACGCGCGCCATGGCGAGAGTCACCGGCGTGGGGCGTCGGACGTGGCCGCGGACTCCTCGAGTCGCGTTCGGATCAACTCGACGGCCGTGTCCAGATCGGTTCCCTCGGATTCGACCGCGTGAAGCGTCCGTCGAAGCGTGGGATCGAGCCGGGGACCGAGAGCGAAGAACGCGCCGCCGGTGGCGGTGGCCCACAGCACCCACCTCGCGTAGGACGCGATCGGCGGAACGTGGACGTCGGTCAACACGGTCGCGATCCGCCACGCCTGCTCGCGGCCCTCGGTCATCGAGAGCAGGGTGAACGCCTCGTCGAGACGGCCGAACGCCGCGTCGACGTCGTCGATTCCGGCCGCGTAGATCTCGGCGAGCGCGTCCTGTTGGACGTCGACGAGACGGGCCAAGATCCCGTTGATGGCCCGGTGATCGGCGTGTTTGTCAGCTCGATTCGGGTCCATGCCGATCTCGTCGATCGCGAGCGCGAGGTCGTAGTTGATGTGGGCGTTCACGCCGAGAACTGCGTCCTGTACGACGAGGGCGTCGCCACGAACGGCGGTGGCGAACGCGATACGCCAGGGGTCCGGAACCCGCTCGAGTTCCCCGCGTTCGAACGCGAGAAACGCCCGCCGGTAGTGGTTCGCGAACGCGATCACGTACCGTCGCATCCAGGTCGGGTCCCTGAAGATGCCGCCCTCGATCCCGTCGTGGACCTCGCGGGTCATCCGCGCGTAGATGGTCAAGAACACGGCGCGTCGATCACCCCGCTCGCGCAACCGGGACTCGAGTCGCGACAGGCGATCCGCGGCGTCCTCCACCGACTCGAAGGGCCGATCGACGACGTCGACGAGCGCCGGATCGGGATCCGGGGGTGGCGAAAACGACCCCAGATCGCCGCCGATCGCGAGGCGCACCGCTCGAAGCGTGTCGCCGTCGATCAGCCGAGCGGCATCGGTGTATCCGGCCACGAGAGATCCGAACGGAGATCGGTGGGGCGGGGAGTAGTATTATACGGTTTCGGAGTGTTGGTTGATCTACAGTTTCGGAGAGCCCGTCCAGGGGTGAGTTCATGAGTCGATCCACGAGCCACGACGCGTCCGCCACGGCTCCTACGACCACGTGGGCGCGGAAGAACTGGCTTCTCATCACGCTGTTCACGGCGTTGTCGATCGTCGGCGTCGTCGTTTCCACGGGCGCGTTTGGGTTCGGTCTGGTCGACGCCGACGGCGGATCGAGCGACGGGGTGAGCGTTCCGGCGTACGTCTATCTGTACGCGTCGATGGGCGCGTTGGGGTACATCTTCACGAAGCTCATGTCCGGCATCGAGTCGTACGACGAGACGGACGACATGGACCGCCTCGTCGAGCTTGCGCTTCGGATCCCGGTCGCGTGGGTCCTCGGCGCCGGGGTGTATCTCCTCTCGACCGCTCTGCTCGCCCCCGGACAGCCCGAGACGGCCCGGTTTACCGCCGGGGTCGCGTTCCTCGTCGGACTCTACGTGAACGTGACGATGAAGTCGCTCGGCAGTCTCGCCGACCGCCTGCTTGGTCGAGGCAGCGATCGCTGAGGTCCTGCTCGCGTCGCGACGGCGGGCCGGGGAACGGACGCCTCGACGACCACAAGGGCCATCTTCGTCGGGTCCGTACGTTCGGACATGCTCGATAGCGCGTACGACGTTCACCTGTTCGACCTCGACGGGACGCTGGTCGACGCCGAGTGGGCGTACACGCGCGAGGTCTTCGACCGGGTCGAGGATCGGATGGGCCACGCGTTCTCGGACGATCGCGTCCGGATCCTCTGGCACGGACTGGCCGGGTCGCGAAACGAGACGCTACGGACCTGGGGGATCGATCCCGACGAGTTCTGGCCGGCCTTCCACGCCGCGGAGGACCCCACCGCGCGCGCCGAGGCGACCTACCTCCACCCCGACGCCGAGCGCGTGCTCGCCAACATCGAGGGGCCGACGGGGCTCATCACGCACTGTCAGTCGTTTCTGACCGAGCCGATCCTCGACCGGCTCGACCTTCGCGACCACTTCGACGCGGTCGTCTGCTGCGATGCGGACACGGGGTGGAAGCCGGATCCCGACCCGCTTCGGACGGCGATGGCGGAACTCGACGTCGACCCGACCACACACCGGGGGTATTACGCCGGCGACGGCGAGGCCGACGTGGGCGCCGCCTGGAACGCTGGGCTCGATGCGGTCCACGTCGAACGCCTCGGCCACCGCGAGCGGGGGCGATGCGTGCTCGGCGACCACCGCGTCGAGCGTCTCGACGAACTCCTCGAAAGCGAGGTCGGATGACGTTCCAGGGCGAGCCGATCGGAGTGTCACCAGTCAGCCGGGATCACTCGCGATCGTCGAAGCCCTCCAGGTCCTCCTCGATCGAGGCGTGTTCGGGACCGGGGAACTCCCCGTTCTCGACGGCCTCCCGGTAGGATTCGGCCGCCCGTCGCATCTCGCCGCGAACGTCGCCGAACCGCTCGGCGAACGGCGGCGACCAGTCGGAGAGGCCGAATACGTCCGTGCTGACGAGCACCTGTCCGTCACAGTCCGGGCCGGCGCCGATCCCGATCGTGGGGATCTCGAGCCGGTCCGTGATCGCCGCGGCGAGGTTGGCGGGGACGTGTTCGATCACGACGGCGAAGGCGCCGGCGTCCTCGTGGGCCGCCGCGATCTCGAGCGTCTCCGCGGCGGCGTCCCGTTCGGTCCCCTGGCGGTGGTACCCGCCGATCTCGTTGACGTGTTGGGGCGTCAATCCGATGTGGGCCATCACGGGGATTCCCACGTCCGAGAGTGCCTCGGTCAAGGCGACGGTGTGGGGGCCGCTTTCGATCTTGACGGCGTCGGCGCCCTCCTCCTTGAGGAGCCGTCCGGCGTTGTGGATCGACTCCGACTGCTCGACGCCGAAGGAGAGAAACGGGAGATCGGCGACCACGAGCGCGTCCTCGGTGGCGCGGACGACGGATCCCGTCCTGCTCGCGACGTCCTCCATCGTCACCGGGACCGTCGAGTCGTAGCCCATCACCGCGTTCCCCATGCTGTCTCCGACCAGGATCACGTCGATGCCGACCTCGTCGACGATCGCCGCCGTCGGCGCGTCGTAGGCGGTCAACATCGTGATCGGCTCCTCCCCGGCCTTTCTCCGGAGATCGCGTGTGGTCGTCATACACGAGGATTCCGCGGTCGACGTTTTAAGTCTTGCAGCCTCGATCGACGCGGATCAAAGCGAGTAGATCGAGTAGAAAAACAGGCCGAACCCGGCGAGGATGAGGACGCTTTCCGCGCTGTTGATCGCGAGGAGTTCGGCGCCGACGAGTTCGTACGCGCCGTGGACCTGAAGGTCGTACAGGGCGTAAATCCCCTCCAGCAGCACTCCAGCGGTGAAAAGCAGGAACGCGTACGTGGCGAACCTGAACGACGCGTTCTCGTTGCGCCGCGACGTCCGGTAGCTGATGACGGTCAACCCTCCGCCGGCGAGTAGGAGTAACCCCTTAAGCGCGATGAACGACCAGAACACGATCGGCGCGACCATGGAACTCACCTCCGGAAAGGTATTCGCGCGGTCGGTATGTATCTTTTCGCCGCTCCGGTCACTGCAGCTCCCTCCAGAACTCCTCGAACTTGTCGCTCATGTCCCGCTTGTAGGTCACGTCCACCTCGATGTGGCCATCCTCGAGTTCGAACGTCACGCTCTGTAGATTGCTCTCGTAGACGTTCCGTCTGTTTTTCTCCTCGTCGAATCGGATGCTCGGCGTGACGAGATCGAGGTCCTGTAGCACGGTGAGGCGTCGATAGACCGTCGGAAGGGAACTGTTGCAGCGATCGGCGATGGCCTTGGCCGTCATCGGCTCGGAGTGGACGAGAGCCAGTATCTCACGGGTGTAGTCGTCGCCGAAGACGTCGAAAATGGAGTGAGAGTCGTCGGGTCTCACATGTTGTGAGTTCGATCACGGGTTGCCCGGATTTAACTGTTTTCGGAACGCCTCGCGCTCCGAGGACGCCATGGGTGAATCCATACCGGGTTCGGATCCCGATTTTCCGCCTCGGAAAACGGTTGTGGGACTTTTGGAGGTGAGGAGGGATACGTGGATCCATGGTGTCTCGAAGGTGGCTCGGCGACGAACGGGGGATCGCCTCGGGAGGCGATCGCGGGAGACATGAAACGGGAGCCGGCGGTCGATGACCTCGAAACGATCCGTCTCGACGGTCGAATCGAACCCTCACGGTACCGGGGAACCGGCGCTGCGGATCTCCGGAGGCCCGGTGGCGATCGTGTGTGCGCTCGAGCGTGAGCCCATCGCCGACGGACGTTCCGACAGGGGACGCCCGCCACGATCGCCATGACGAGCGGCCCCCGAACGAAACGGCTGCTGACCGAGACCCTGTGGGAGCACCTCGTAAGCGATCGTGAAGTCAACGGCGATCGGGACCGAAAGTACCGCCAACGGATCAGGGACCGTATCACGGACGCGTTCCGGGAGTTCGGACACCTCTATCCGTACTGGTCATCCACGGAGGTCCGCAAGGCGCTTGAGGATCCGGACGTCGAACTCCGCGACGGGATGCGTGGCGTCGTCGCCATCCTGTATCTCGCCTTGGGTCAACGCGAGTTCGAGGAGCTCGTGGGCACGTCGGTCAACATGGTCGAACAGGAGCTGGATCGGACGGCGGTGGACTACGTCGAGTGCAACCTGGAGTTCCACCGGCCGACCGCGATCATGGATCGCGACAGACTCCGACGGAAGCTGTCGGAGAACCCGAGCGCGCTCACCACCCAGGAGGTCGGCATCCTGATGCAGTACGTCGACCTCTCGGAGGACGAGATCGAGCGTCTCCGTTCATCCGCGGGAGATCCGATCGAAGCCGGACAGCTGAGCTCGGACTGAGGAGAACCCCGCGGATTGATACGGTCCGGGATCCAAGTCGCTCGCGTGCAACCCGTCGAACGAACCGAGGTCGAGGGCGTCGACTACGGGTGGGTGATGCAGACCACGTTCGTCGCCACGATCCTCGTCGGCGCCCCGATCGTGGCGTTGTTGTCGACGCAGGTCGCCCTGGAGACGTGGGGCGAACGCGTGCTCTTTGCCGTTCGCGTCGGCGCGCCCGTCTGGTTTCTGACCGCGGTCGTGGTCTACGTATACGCAAAGCGCACCGACGCCGGCGACGTCGTCGACCCGGACTCCGAGACCGAGTGAGGATCTCGGTCGAGCGGGACACAGCTCGGATCGAGAGCGGGACACAGCTCGGATCGAGAGCGGGACACAGCTCGGATCGAGAGCGGGACACAGCTCGGATCGAGAGCGGGAGCGAGTTCGACGATCGACGACCCGCGATACCACGAAGAACCGATAGAGTCAGGTACCCGCTTGCGGAAACCACCCACAGGAATGTTCGATACGGTCCTTGTGGCAAACCGCGGCGAGATCGCGGTCCGCGTGATGCGCGCGTGCGAGGAGTTGGGGATCGAGACGGTCGCGGTGTACAGCGACGCCGACAAGCACGCCGGCCACGTGCGGTACGCCGACTCGGCGTACAACGTCGGTCCCGCCCGCGCGGCCGACTCCTACCTCGACCAGGAGGCGATCGTCGACGCGGCACGACGGGCCGACGCCGACGCGATCCACCCGGGATACGGCTTTTTGGCCGAGAACGCGAGCTTCGCCGACCGGGTCGAACGCGAGGAGGGGATCACGTGGATCGGCCCGGCCAGCGAGGCCATGGAGCGTCTCGGCGAGAAGACGAAGGCCCGCCAGTCGATGCGGGAGGCGGACGTTCCCATCGTTCCGGGGACGACCGAGCCGGTCGAGGACGTCGAGGCGATCCACGAGTTCGGCGAGGAACACGGCTATCCGATCGCCATCAAGGCCGAGGGCGGCGGCGGCGGCCGCGGAATGAAGGTGCTTCAGGGGCCCGATGAGGCCGCCTCGAAGCTGGAGTCGGCGAAACGTGAGGGCGAGGCCTACTTCTCGAACGACTCCGTCTACCTGGAGCGGTACCTGGAGACGCCGCGCCACGTCGAAGTCCAGATCGTCGCGGACCGCCACGGGAACGTGGTCCACCTCGGCGAACGGGACTGCTCGCTCCAGCGGCGCCACCAGAAGGTGATCGAGGAGGGTCCCTCCCCGGCGCTCTCAACGGAGCTTCGCGAGCGGATCGGGGAGGCGGCACGCCGCGGCGTCGCGGCGACGGGCTACTACAACGCCGGGACCGTCGAGTTCCTCGTCGAGGAGGATCCCGACCGCGATCGCGACGAACCGCTCGGCCCGGAGACGAACTTCTACTTCCTCGAGGTCAACACCCGAATCCAGGTCGAACACACCGTGACCGAGGAGCTCACGGGACTCGACATCGTCAAGGAACAGCTGCGGGTCGGAGCCGGCGAGGAGCTGTCCGTCTCCCAGGAGGACGTCGACCTCGACGGCCACGCGATCGAGTTCCGGATCAACGCGGAGAACGCCGCCGAGGACTTCCAGCCCGCGAGCGACGGAACCCTCGAGACCTACGACCCGCCCGGCGGGATCGGCGTCCGGCTCGACGACGCGCTCCGTGAAGGCGACGAGCTGGTGACGGACTACGACTCGATGATCGCGAAGCTGATCGTCTGGGGGGGCGACCGCGAGGAGTGTCTCGCTCGCTCCAGGCGCGCGCTCGCCGAGTACGACATCGAGGGCGTGACCACCATCGTCCCGTTCCACCGGCTGATGCTCGAGGACGACCGGTTCCTCGAGGGTACCCACACGACCAAGTACCTCGACGAGGAGCTCGATCCCGACCGGATCGCGGACGCGCAGCGCCGATGGGGACCGGACGCGGACGACTCGGCCCCGACGGCGGAGGGGGACGACGACTCCGACGAGGAGGCCGGAGAGCGCGAGTTCACCGTGGAGGTGAACGGCAAGCGCTTCGACGTCTCGTTGGAGGAACACGGCGCACCTGCCATCCAGGTCCCGGAGACCGCCGGCTCAACCGATCGGTCCTCGCGTCCGTCCGCGCCGTCCGATTCCGACGAGGAGTCGGGCGACGACGGCGTCGAGGTGGCCGAGGGCGGCGAGTCCATCGACGCGGAGATGCAGGGGACGATCCTCTCCGTCGAGGTGTCCGAGGGCGACGAGGTCGGCGCCGGCGACGTCGTCTGCGTGCTGGAGGCGATGAAGATGGAAAACGACGTGGTCGCCGAACGCGGCGGCACCGTCGCCGGAGTCCACGTCGCCGAGGGCGACAGCGTGGACATGGGTGACGTACTGATCGTCCTGGAGTGACGAACGAAGGGTCACGGAGCCGACTCGTCGTTTCGATCCCGAATCACTCGCCGACGAGTCGGTCGAGTTCCTCGAAATAGCGCTCTCGTGGCCGTTGGTATGGGTCCCGATAGTCGATCGCGCCGTCCGAAAACCGGCGTGCGACGTCCGCCGCCGACTCGAGCGCCGTCTCGCGTTCCCCGTACGTCTCGGCGAGCGCCTCGATCTCGGGTTCGAGGAACAACACGACGTGCCACTCCCCGGTGCGGTACTGGCCGGCGCCGGGGCGACGGCGACGGGACCCGTTGGTCACGTAGATCGTCGGCAGACACTCCGCGGGAAGGGCGTCGCCGGAGAACACGTCGGGACGGAAAACGAGGATGACCCGACCCTCGGGCTCCTCGTTCCAGACGCGCCAGCCGTCCGGCAGTTCGGGGAGACTCATACCCTCCGTTGGACGCGATCGCTTGAAAGGGGCGCGCTCTCGATCCGTCGGTCACGCCGCCCGGAATCACGTCGACCCAGGACCACGTCAACCCGGAATCGCGTTCACCGCCGCTCAGAGGAGCAGAGGGTGAGCGGATCGGCGATCCCGCGGTCGCAAAGCGCCAGAAGGCCGACGCCGAGGGTGACGAGGAGAAACGCCAGAAGCGACAGCCGCGGGATCGTGAACACGCCGAGCCCGTGCCAGAGGATCGCCCCGCACGACCCGTCGATCCCACAGGAGAGCCCGGAGGAGCGCTGGAGGACAACGTGATAGGCGGCGACGACGGTCCCGAGCGTCGACATCGGGAGTGCGGTCCGCCAGACGCCGACTCGTCCCTCGAGCGTGGCGACGCCGAGGACCACGACGAGCGGGTACATCAGGATTCGCTGGTACCAACACAGCACGCACGGGACGAGTCCCAAGGCCTCGCTGAAGTACAGGCTTCCGGCGGTCGCGATCGCCGCCGTGAGCGTGCAGGCGGCGAGGAGGGTTCGGTGGCGCACGGTCGATACCCGAGGGACGGACGCGAGGACGAAAAAGAACACGTTCGATCGGTTCCTCGGTCGAACCCGTGAACGGTTCCTCGATCGTATCGTCGATAGGCGTTCGATACCTGCAGCGATTCGGGACAGGACGGAACCGGATGGACCGGATGGTCGCCGTCGCTCGCGTCCCGTGGTCGAGTCGAGAAATGCTCGGTCGGGGATTTGAACCCCGGTCATCGGCTCGAAAGGCCGAAATGATTGGCCGGACTACACCAACCGAGCGCCCTGGTGGGCATTCGTAGGGAGTGTGGGGACCCTAATAAATCCCTTCAATCGTCGCCGCCGTGGGTGGTCGACCCGAGGGGAAAGCCGCGGCCGACGCGGCGGGCCACGCGCGGCGAAACCGGTTTCGTTCTCGAGTTCCGATCGGAGAACGTGTCGACGGAAACGCTTCCCCCGGACGTCGAGTCGGTCCTCCGCGAGGACCCGGTTCTCGCGGAACTCGTCGATCGCCACGGCGCGCTCGCGGTGACGCCGGCCGAGAACCCGTTTCGACGGCTGTGTACCTCGATCATCAACCAGCAGCTCTCGACCGCCTCGGCCGAGGCGATCCGTGAGCGGACGTTCGCGCTCCTCGACGGCGAGGTGACGCCGCGTTCGGTACTGGCCGCGGACGAACCTCGCCTGCGGGAGGCGGGCCTCAGCGACTCGAAGGTCCAGTACCTCCAGAACGCGGCCGAAGCGTTCCACGAACGTGATCTCACGGCGTCGGGTCTCTCGGACGCGAGCGACGAGGAGGCGATCGCGGCGCTCACGCGCATCCGCGGGATCGGCGAGTGGACCGCCCGGATGTACCTCATCTTCGTGCTCGGCCGCGAGGACGTCCTGCCGCTTTCGGATCTCGCCGTCCGACGTGGGATCGAGGAACTGTACGCGGATGGCGGGGCGATGAGCCGCGAGGAGATGCGCGAGATCGCAGCGGCCTGGCGACCGTATCGCAGCTACGGAACGCGATACGTCTGGGCCGCATACGAGGGATGAATCGGCGGAACGAAGGATCAACCGGCCGGACGAGAGGTGATCCGTCCGGACGACCGACGGGTCAGTCCGCGACCGACGGGGTCGCCAGGTACTCGTCGTTGATCTCGTAGTCGCCCTCCTCCGTCTCGATCAGGTACTCGCCGTAGTAGGGGACCCGGTTCGCCACCACCGTCTCGAAGGTCTCCGCGATCTCCTCGCGGGACATCTCGCCCATCGAGCGAAGGTCGTCGTTCCGGTTCAGACAGCCCTTGAGGTACCCCTCGTGGGTGACGCGCACCCGCCCGCAGTTCGCACAGAACTCCTCGTTCTCGACGGGATCGACGATCTCGACCATGCCGCCGGGACCCTCAGTATCGGCCGCGTCGCCGTCGTCGTCGCCGACTATACCCTCGCCGACGAAGTACCGCTTCCGGTCGTGCATCTCGCGGTGTTCGACCCGGTCCGCGACGTCGGCGAGCCAGTCGTGGACGCGCTCGATGTCGATGTTCCACTCCGGTCGCCCGGTCAATTCGGGCATGTACTCGATGAGCTGTAGCTGGAGACCGTCGTTTCGCGCGACGTGTTCGACCATACCCTCGACGTAACCGGCGGTGTGCTCGAAGACGACCATGTTGAGCTTGACCGGAGCGAGGCCGGCGTCGAGGGCGGCCTCGACGCCCTCGATCACCCGGTCGTAGGCGCCCGATTTCGTGATCTCCGCGAACGCCTCCGGCTCGAGGGCGTCCTGTGAGACGTTCACGCGATCGAGGCCCGCCTCCGCGAGGGCCTCGGCGCGTCCGGGGAGGAAGGTCCCGTTCGTCGTCATCGAGACCTCCATCGAGTCGGGGGTTCGAGCGATGATCTCCTCGAGGTCCTCCCGGAGCATCGGCTCGCCGCCGGTGAACTTCACCTTTCGAACGCCGTAGCCCTCGACGACCTCGAGAAACCGGACGATCTGGTCCGCGGTCATCTCGTTCTCGCTCGGCTCCATCGGCCCGCGCGTGTCGCCGAGCCCCTCGTTGTGACAGTAGACGCAGTCGAAGTTACAGCGATCGGTCAACGAGACCCGGACGCCGGTGACCTCCCGACCGAAATCGTCCGAGAGCGGTTCGTTCATGTTCGCATGAAGTCCCCATGCGCGCTTAAACACCGGGGTCGGATCCCCGTCCGCGTAACCTTCCAAAGTTACGATCAGGGGGGACCGATCCGACGGTTTATCACAGATTACGACCCAGCCGCCCCGTGCGATAACGACCCGCCGCGCGGCGAGCAGCGATCGTCCGGCGTCCTCCCCGCGCGACCGTCAAGCGATGCCGGCTGTTCGCCATCATCGGTTCGGAAAGCGATCGCTCACCCGCCCTTCAGATCGCACTCCGTGATCCGGATCGGAGTTCACTCGCCGATCCGAACGAGGCCCGAAACGTCGAGGAGACCACGAAGGGTCAGGTAGACGGCGAGGATTCCGCCGAGGACAAGCGAGGGGACCGACACAAGGATCGCCGTCTCGTAGCCGGCGACGAGACGGGCCAGACCGCGGGAGACGAACGAGAGAAGCAGCAGCCCGAACGCGAGCACGGCCAGCCGAACGAACCGCGATCGGTTCATCGATTCATCGATCCGTTATCCGCTCCGATCGTCGACCGGAGGTCGTCCCATCGATCGGTGCCGTCGGAATCGCCGCCATCGGCCGATCACTGCTCCTCGGGAGCAAACTCGACGAGGGTGAGGTCGCGATCGAGGGGACAGTGGTCGTGTGGGGGCTCGCCGAGAACCTGCTGGATCGTCCGTTCCTCCTCGAAGTCGACGCCGTCGGGCACGCAGTACTGGTGGCTCGGACACTCCGTGTGCGGGCAGTCGCCGGCGAGAGCGGTCGTGCTTCCGGCGTAGGCCCGCCTGGAGGGGACGTTCGCGGGCACGGAGGCGGGTTCGACCTCGACGGCGCGAACGCCGCCGTCGTGGACCGCACACTCGAGCGTCTGCGCGTTCTCGCGGACGTCCGTGATCCGGTAGCGCGTTCCCTCCGTGAGATTGAGACACTGCCCGCGATAGGGACAGCCCTCGCAGGCGTCCGATTCCCCCCCGTAGACGAACTCGCGGCCGACGTCCGCGAGTCGGGTTCCGACGAGCGTGACGGTCGACATGCTCCGATCGAGGTCCCCCGGCGCGTTAAGCCTCTCGGCTGGCGACGGCCGCTTTCCGAACGCGATCGCCAGGTCCGAGGCGACGGAGACCGATCGGTCTCGTGATCCGATGGGGTCGGGACGGGCGACGTCCTCCCCCGAAAGCGACATACGCTCGCTCGACCAATTCGAAACGAATGACTGCGGACCGAGCGGTCCAAGGGGATCCCGCGTTCTTCGATCTCGTCTCGCGTCTCCGCGCGGAGGCGATCCGGACCGACGAACGACGGGGAGTGGTACTCGCCGGGGATCGAGACGCCGGCATCGACGCCGCGTTCACGGCCGTGGACGCGGCGAACGTGGACGGCGCCGACGTTACCATCGTCTCGACGCGGGAGGGGTTTCGCTTCGATCGCGTCTCGCCGAGGAGGTCCAGGGAGCTTCTGGGTACGACGCGTGAGGTCGTGATCCTCGACTGTCACGGCCGGTTCCGGCCGAACACGCTCGGACAGGTGCTCGGCGCCGTCGACGGTGGCGGGCTCCTCGTACTCCTCACCCCGGATCTCGACGATTGGCCCGGGATTCACGACGGGTTCGACGAGGGGCTCGCGGTGCCGCCGTACACGATCGACGACGTGACCGGCCGGTTTCGTCGCCGACTCATCGGAGCGCTTCGCGAACACGAGGGGATCGCGATCGCGAGCGTTCGCGAGGGGGAGGAGACGAACGGCCCCCCCGAGGTGCGGGTCAGGGTTCGGGGACTCACTGAGTCGACGGAGCGTCGGGGAGGATCCGCCCAAACGTCGATGCGATCGTCGGCGAACGACGCGTTTCCGGACCTCGTCTACGACTCGTGTCTCACGCGTGACCAGGTTCGAGCGGTTCGTGCGCTCGAGTCGCTTCGCGGACCGACGGCGAACGCGGCGGTCGTCCTCGAGTCGGACCGGGGTCGCGGAAAGTCGAGTGCGGCCGGCCTCGCGGCCGCAGCCCTGGCCGCGGCGGGCGAGCGGGTACTCGTCACGGCCCCCGAGACGTCGAACGTCTCGAGCCTGTTCGATCGAGTCCGTGAGGCCCTGACCGGTCTCGAAGCGGTCGAAACCGTCGACGAGGACGGGCGACGGTTCGAAACCGACGCGGGCGGGGCCGTCGAGTACGTGTCGCCCGAGACCGCCGCCGCGAGCGTGGACGGACGGGGGACGACACGGCACACGGAAGGGGTACAACACACGGAACGGATGCGTGATGAAACGGACCGTTCCCGTTCGGACGCCCTCATCGTCGACGAGGCCGCCGCGCTTCCGGTCGCGACCCTGGAGCGGCTGCTGTCGGCGGACGCGATCGCGTTCGCCACCACGATCCACGGCTACGAGGGCGCCGGGCGGGGATTCTCGGTTCGGTTCAGGGACCGACTCCGGGAGGCGGAACGCGAGGAGGACCGAACGGTCCGCGACGTCCGCCTCGAGGAGCCGATCCGGTACGCCCGCGGCGATCCGATCGAGCGGTTCGGCTTCCACGCGCTGCTTCTCGACGCGGCTCCGGCACCCGAGCCCGCGATCGATGATCTGCGGATCGAGGACGAAGGGAGGTCGGAGCAGGAACTCTCGACCGGAGTCGCTGTGGGCGAGCCCCTCGACGGTTCCCCGATCGAGTACCGATCGCTCGAGCCGGAAGCACTGCTCGCCGACGAGCAGCTGCTGTCCGAGGCATTTGGGCTGCTCGTGTTCGCCCACTACCGGACGGAACCGAACGACCTGGCTCGGCTGCTCGACGCGCCGAACCTGTCCGTGCGCGCGCTGATGGCGCGTGGACACGTGCTCGCGGTCGCGTTGCTGGCTCGCGAAGGGGGACTCGATCCGGAGCGTCGAGCCTCGATGTACGAGGGATCGCGGGTTCGGGGGAACATGATCCCGGACGTGCTCACGAGCCAACTCCGAGACGAGGAGGCCGGACGCCCGGTCGGACTGCGAACGATGCGGATCGCGACCCATCCGGCGCTTCGAGGCCGGGGGCTCGGAAGCCGCCTCCTCGATCGGATCCACGCCGAGTTCGCCGCCACGGGAGACCAACGCGGGGTCGACGGCGAAACGGGGGGCGCCTTGGAGGACGAGGGTGCGGTCGACTACTTCGGTGTCAGTTACGGGGCAACGCCGCGGCTCGTTCGGTTCTGGCGCCGGGCGGGCTATTCCACCGTCCACGTCTCGGCGACGCGGAACGCGGCCTCCGGGGAGCACTCGGCGGTCATGCTCCGTCCCGCGAGCCAGGCCGGGGAGGGGCTGCTCGCGCGGCACGCGGACGCGCTCGCGGACCGTGCCCGTGATGGCCTCTCGGACGCGCTTCGGGCGGTCGATCCGGACGTGATACGGGCGTGTCTCGGCGCGTGTCCGGCGTCGCGATCCGACGAACTCGACCTCTCCGACCGGGAGTGGCGCGCCGCCGCGGCCGCGGCCGTCGGCCCCGGAACCTACGACGCCGTCCCCGGCGCGATCCGAGATCTGGCCGTCGCGTACCTCCTCCGTGGGACGGACGGAGAACTCTCCGCACGCGAGGAGCAAGTGCTCGTCGCGAAGGCGTTGCAGGGTCATCCGGCGGAGCGAGTCGCAGAGGACCTCGGTTTCGAGTCCGAACGCGCGTGTATGCGAACGCTCGGCTCGGCGATCGACGGGCTGCTCGACGTCTACGGCGGCGACGTCGCCGACGCGGAACGCGCGCGGTTCGAGGGGTAGCGTTCGCCTCCAGTCGAGGGCCGGAAGTCGGTCTTCGACGACGAGGACGGACATGCCGCGAGCCGGGGGCTTATCCGATCGCTCGACGAACGCCCGCGCATGTCAGATCCGGACGTGCTGGTCCAACGACAGAAGATCCACGGAATGGACGGGACGACCTACGCCGCGGCGCTTCGCGAGCGGCGTCCGGACCTGACGGTCGTCCACCCCGACACGCCGGAGGAGGAACGCGAGCACCTGCGGACGGTCCGGGCGTCGACCGGATTCGCGCTCTCGCCCGAACAGCTCGAGATCGCAAAGAACCTGGAGCTCTTCGCCGGCGTCTACGCGGGGACCGGCCACCTCGATCTCGACGCCTTCGAGCGCCACGGCGTCGCCGTCACGAACGGCGCCGGGGTCCACGTTCCGAACATCTCCGAGTACGTGATCGGGATGTTGATCGCCCACGCGAGGCGGTTCCCGCGGTCGATTCGCAACCAGGAACGCGAGAGCTGGCACACCCACCCGGTCTCGGAGGTGTCCGGTTCACGCGTCGCGGTCGTCGGACTGGGCGCGATCGGCAGGGGGATCGTGGAACGGCTCGACGCCTTCGACGTCGAGACCGTCGGCGTCCGATACTCGCCAGAGAAGGGAGGCCCCACGGAGGAGGTCTACGGGTTCGACGAGGTTCACGCGGCCGTCACCGACGCGGAGTACGTGGTGCTCGCGTGTCCGCTCACCGAGACGACGGCGAAGCTCGTCGACGCGGATCTCCTTCGAACGATGCGTTCCGACGCGGTCCTCGTCAACATCGCCCGCGGCGGCGTGGTCGACACCGACGCGCTCGTCTCGGCGTTGCGGACGAACGACATCAAGAGCGCGGCGCTCGACGTGACCGATCCCGAGCCGCTTCCGGCGGGCCATCCGCTGTGGCGCCTCGAGAACGCGACGGTGACGCCCCACAACGCCGGGAACACGCCGGAGTACTTCGAGCGATGTGCGGACATCCTCGCGGAAAACCTCGAACGACTCGACAGCGGTGAGACGCTTCGAAATCGGGTCGTGTGAACGGTGCGAACGGACAGCAGGCGGGGTGTCGACGCCCTATGGAAACGCGGCGTCCACGACGGTGTTCTCGAGCGTTCCCACGCCCTCGTAGGTGATCGACACCGTCTGTCCGGGCTCGACGAGGCCGGGGTTTGCGGGGCTCCCGAAGGCGATGCAGTCGCCGGGACGGAGCGTGAACCGCCGCGAGAGGTGTGAGACGATCTCGTGGGGATCGAACAGCATCAACTCGGTGGTCGCCTCCTGGCGGCGCTCGTCGTCGACGAACGTCTCCATCTCGACGTCGAAGGGGTCGACGTCGGTCTCGATCCACGGCCCGAGCGGGGCCGAGCCGTCGAATGCCTTTCGGGCCGTTCTGCCGACCTGATCGAGGGCGTCGACGTCGTTCATGATCGTGTAGCCGCGAACGACGTCCGGAACCTCGCCGGGTTCGAGATCCCGGCACCGTTCGTCTATCACGGCGACCAGCTCGCCGGCGTAGGTCAGCTCCTCGGTCCACTCGGGGTAGGGGATCGACTCGCCGTGAGCGCGGAGGCTCGTCGGCGGCTTGATGAAGAAGTCCGGCTCCTCGGGGCGCTCGTAGGACATCTGATCGAGCGTCTCGGCGTAGTTTCGGCCGACGCAGTAGAGCGCCGACGGTTCACAGGGAGCCAACAGCCGGCCGTCGGTCCCGACCTCGTAGACCCCGTCGTCGGCGACGACCGTCCCGTCCTCGTAGCGCCCCTCGATCGGTCCCTCCGGCGTGAGCAGCCGTGCGAGTCGCATACCGCGTGTGGGTTCGGTGTCGGTAAAAACGACCCGGAAAAACGACCCGGTGTGGACGCTCCGATGAAACCGATCCGGTGAAAACGACGAGGGGACCGGATCCTCCCGATCGTTGACGACAGTCTTTATGGGGCGGGGACCGAGTCGGGAGGTATGGCTGTCGACGAGCGGCCGGACCCCGATCCGGCGGCATCAGCGGCGACGCTCGGCCACGCCAGGCCGGACGTCGAGGAGTACGCGGCGCTCGCCGGGGATCTCCGCGAACGCGTCGCGGGCGAGGTCCAGTTCGACGAGTACGCCCAGGTACTGTATGCGACCGACGGAAGCGTCTACCAGGCGCGTCCCGCCGGCGTCGTCTTCCCGACGGACGTCTCGGACGTTCAGGCGGCCGTTCGGACCGCTTCCGACCACGGCGTTCCGGTGTTGCCCCGCGGGACGGGGTCCTCACTCGCCGGACAGGCGGTCGGGCCGGGGTGTGTCGTCCTGGACTTCACGCGGTACATGGACGACATCCGGGAGATCCGACCCGAGGACCGTCGAGCGGTTGTCGAGCCCGGCGTCGTCCAGGACCACCTCGACGACGCGCTCGCGGAACACGGGCTGAAGTTCGCGCCGGATCCGGCCTCCTCCGGCCGGGCGACGATCGGCGGGGGGATCGGGAACAACTCGACCGGCGCCCACTCCGTGCGCTACGGGATCACGGACGCCTACACCGAGGAGCTGCGGGTCGTGCTCGCGAACGGCGAGGCGATCCACACCCGGGAGGTCGTCCTCGACTCGCCGGAGTACGAGGCGATCGTCGACGGGGACGACGCCGAGGCGCGGATCTACGAGACGGTCCGCGGGATCATCGAGGAGAACGAGGCGGAGATCGAGGAACGGTACCCCGATCTCAAGCGGTCGGTCTCCGGATACAACCTGCAGAAGGCGATCTACGAGAACGGGGACGGCGAACGGGTCATCAACCTCTCGAAGCTGTTCGTCGGCGCCGAGGGGACCCTCGGGGTCGTCGTCGAGGCCGAGCTCTCGCTCGTGACGCTTCCGGGGGAGACCGCGCTCGTCCTCTACTGCTTTTCGGACCTGATCGACGCGCTGCGTGCGGTCCCGGAGGCGCTCGAGTTCGAGGTGAGCGCGGTCGAGCTGATGGACGACGAGGTGTTCCGGCTCGCGGCCGACTCCGAGGGCTACGCGGAATACGTCGAGGCGATCCCGGAGGGAACCGCCGCCGCGCTGCTTCTCGAGTTCGACTCGGAGCTCGTCGACGACTTCGAGGCCGCCATCGACGGGACGAACGCGCACTTTCGCGAGGCGGGACGCGCCTTCGCGGCGGTCGAGGCCTACTCCGAAAGCGCCCAGGCCGACCTCTGGAAGCTCCGGAAGGCGGCGATCCCCCTCCTGATGAGCCTGGAGGGCGACCCGAAGCCGTACCCGTTCATCGAGGACGCAACGGTGCCGCCGGAGGAGCTCGCCGAGTACGTCCAGGGCTTTCAGTCGATCCTGGAGTCCCACGACACCTCCGCGGCCTACTTTGCTCACGCCGGCTCGGGGACGCTCCACATCCGGCCGATCGTGAACCTGAAGGAACACGAGGGAGTGGAGACGCTCCACTCGATCACCGACGACGTCACGGACCTCGTGTTGGAACACCGAGGCGCCTTCTCCGGCGAACACGGCGACGGGATGGCCCGAACGGAGTTCACCCCGAAGATGTACGGCGAGACGCTCTGGCGGGCGTTCAAGGAGGTGAAGACGGCCTTCGATCCCGACTGGCAGATGCACCCGGGCAACGTCGTCTACCGCGACGGACCCGAGGACCCGGGGCCGAACTCCGATCGCGGCGTGGGCGCCGACAACCGCGAACACCTCCGGTACGGCCCGGAGTACCAGTCGATCGAGCCGGTGACGGAGATGGACTTCGACGACGAGGGCGGGTTTTCCCACCTCGTCGAGCTGTGTAACGGCTGTGGAACCTGTCGGGAGACCGACTCGGGGACGATGTGTCCGACCTTCCGCGCCTCCCGGGAGGAGGTCCAGTCGACCCGGGGGCGCGCCAACATGCTGCGGGCGGCGATAAGCGGGGAGCTGCCTGCCGAGGAGCTTCACTCAGATCGTTTCCAGGAGGAGGTGTTGGGCCTGTGTGTCGGCTGTAAGGGCTGTAAGAGCGACTGTCCGACCGGCGTCGATCTGGCGAAGCTGAAAGCCGAAGTGAAACACCGCCACCACGAATCGCACGGAGCGAGCCTCCGAGAGCGGCTGTTTCGGGACGTCGATCGCCTCTCACGGCTCGGAAGCCGGCTCGCGCCCCTCTCGAATCTGGCCTCGTCCATACCGGGCGCTCGAGCCGTCCTCGAACGGACGGTTGGGATCGCCGGCGATCGCGAGCTGCCGACGTTCCGCTCGGAGAGCCTGATCGACTGGTTCGAAGCCCGCGGCGGGTCCACAGTCGCCGAGAACGACGCCGAGGGGACCGTGATCCTCTTTCCGGACACCTACACCACCTACAACTATCCGGAACCCGGCAAGGCGGCGGTCGAGGTGCTCGAGGCGGCCGGCTACCGCGTGGAGATCCCCGACGATCTCGCCCCCTCGGGGCGGGCGGCCCACTCGACCGGCTTTCTGGACGTCGCCCGCGATCGGGCACGCGCGAACGTCGAGGCGCTCGCGCCGCGCGTCGAGGCGGGCGCGAGCGTCGTGTTCGTCGAGCCCTCCGACGCCGTCATGTTCCAGGACGAGTATCGCGACCTCCTCGAGGGCGAGGACGCGGAGCGGGTGTCGGCGAACGCCCACAGCGTCATGGAGTTCCTCGATCTGGCACGCGTCGACGAGAACCTCGCGTTCGAGGCGTCGAGCGAGGAGTTGGTCTACCACGGCCACTGCAACCAGAAGGCGACGAACAAGGACCATCACGCGGTCGGGGTCCTCCGGCGGGCCGGCTACGCGGTCGACCCGCTCGATTCGGGATGCTGCGGAATGGCCGGATCGTTCGGATACGAGGCCGAACACCACGACCTCTCGATGGCGATCGGTCGGATCCTGTTCGACCAGGTCGACGACGCCGGCGGCGACGTCGTCGTCGCGCCGGGCGGGTCCTGCCGGTCCCAACTCGGCGAGCGGTCCAACGGCGAGCAGTCCGGCGGCGAGCGGTCCGACGGAAAGCGATGCGGTGACGGGCGGTCCACGGGGGATCAACCGCCCCATCCGATCGAGAAGGTAGCGGATGCGCTCGCGGCCGCCCGAGAGTAGCGGCGAACCCGGCTCGTCTCGGGAGCGCAGTCAGCGGTACATCGGCCTCACCGTCCGGTCGTCGGGTCCCGCGCGTGGAGGTCGATCTCGAAGGTCCGCGCCCGGTCGGGTTGGTCGATCAGCTGATAACAGCTCCGAGCCGCGGCCGCCGGATCGATGTAGTCGTCCTCGTCCACCTCGCCCGGACCCTCGTAGACGTCCGGGTTGAGTAGCATCCCGTCGATGACGACGTGGGCGACGTGGATCCCCTCGGAGTGATACTCGTCGGCCAGCGATCGCGCGAGCCCGCGTGTCGCCCCCTTCCCGCTTTTGAAGGCGAAATCTCCCGCCTCGGGAGCTGCACCGAAGAAGAGGGCCGTCCCGCCCGTGCCGCGCAGGTCCGCGAGCGCCTCGCGGAAACAGCACAGTCCGGCGTAGGCGTACAGTCGCCAGAGGCGTTCGAGCCGGTCCGGGTCGAGTTCGACGTCGCTTCCGCTCGTGACCGTGCTGGCGGTGTGTGCGAGCACCTCGATCGGACCGAACGCGTCACGGAGACGGTCGAAACACGCCTCGACGCGGTCGGGATCGGTGAGGTCGGCCGGGATCGCGATCGCCTCGTGGCCGGCTTCACGGAGCCGATCGGCGACGTCCTCCGAATACTCCTGGCTCCGGGCGATCAGGCCGACCGGGTGTCCCTCCTCGGCGAGCGTCCAGGCGAGCTCCTCGCAGAATCCGGGACCGAATCCGGCGATGACGGCTGTTCCGGGCATGGACGCGACCACGGCGGCACATCGGATAAATCCACGGGCGGGATACGGGACGATCGGCCGGACGGGACGAGCGGACGCCGCCGGTCGCTCAGATCCAGCCGTCCTCGACGAGGAGCTCCCCGTTGAGGAGCGACGCGCCGGCGGCGCCGCGGATCGTGTTGTGTGCGAGGCAGTTGTACTTCACGCCCCCCGAGGTCGTCTGGACGCCGCCGGCGACGACTCCCATCCCGTCCGCGTAGGTGCGGTCGAGTCGGGGCTGGGGGCGTTCCGGCTCGTCGTCGCCGAAGACCTTGATGAACTGGTCGGGCGAGCTGGGGAGGTCGGCCGAGGGCTGCTCGCGCATGGCCTCGCGGACGTCCTCCGGCGTCGGGTCCTCGGCGAGCTCGGCGAAGACGTTCTCGAGGTGGCCGTCGATCGTCGGGATGCGGTTACAGGAGGCGGTGACGTCCGCGTCGTGAAGCGTGACCGACGCGCCGTCGAACTCGCCGAGGAGCTTTCGGGATTCGGTCTCCATCTTCTCCTCCTCGCCGCCGATGTGCGGGATGGCGTTGTCGATGATCTCCATGGAGGTGACTCCGGAGTATCCGGCGCCGGAGACCGCCTGGAGCGTCGAGACGTTCGCGACCTCCAGCCCGAAGCGGTCGAGGGCGGCAAGCGTCGGAACCATCGTGATCGTAGAGCAGTTCGGGTTCTTGACGAGCGCGCCGTCCCACCCGCGTTCGTCGCGTTGGACGTCGATCAACTCGAGGTGTTCGGGATTGATCTCGGGGATGGTCAACGGGACGTCCTCGGCCATTCGGTCGTTCGAGGAGTTCGAGGAGACGACGTAGCCCGCCTCCAGGAAGTCCGGTTCGACCGACGCGGCGGCCCCCGAGGGGAGCGAGGAGAAGAGGAGATCGACGTCGTCGGGAACCGATCCCGGCTCGGTCGTGGACACCTCCATCTCCGCGACGTCCTCGGGGATCGGCGTGTCGACGCGCCACTTGGCCGCCTCGCGATACGTCTTCCCCGCGCTCTCCGCGCTCGCGGTGACCGCGGCGAGCTCGAAGGTCGGGTGGTCCTCGAGAAGCTGGATGAATCGCTGTCCGACGGCGCCGGTCGCACCGAGAATGCCGACTCGTACGGTCATTGCTGGGTGTGGGTCACAAGCGCATAAGTGCGTTCGGATCCGGAACGTCGAGGAACGAATCGATGGAGAGGCGACGACTACTCGATGGAGAGGCGACGAACCACTCGGACGAGTTCCGGGATGGTTTTAAGTCGCAACCGGGAGAATCTCGAAGGTATGGCCGAATTCGGCGCGGCATCGTTGATCCCACCCTTGCTCGCGATCGCGTTGGCGATCGTCACGCGCAAGGCGGTACTGTCGCTGTTTTTGGGCATCTGGTCGGGCGGGATCCTCCAGGCTGGCGGGCCGAACCTCCTCTCGGATCCCACGGGCTGGGCCTCGGGCGTGGTCTCGGCCGGCTTCGGATTCTTCCCGACGTTCGATTGGATCATCGCCGCCGTCTCCGACGAGTTCCACGCGACGATCATCGTCTTCACCCTCTTTCTCGGATCCGGCGTGGCGATGGTCTGGAACCTCGGCGGGTCGTACGCCATCCGGGATTGGGCGCTGGCCCGCCTCGACACCCAACGGAAGGGTGGCCTCGCGATCGGCGCGCTCGGCGTGATCCTGTTTTTCGACGACTACGCAAACACCGCGATCGTCGGCAGCGCGATGAAGGACGCCTCCGATCGGCTGCGTATCTCCCGCGAGAAGCTCTCCTACATCGTCGACTCGACGGCCGCGCCGGTGGCGACGCTCGGGATCTCCTCGTGGGTCGCCTTCCAGCTCTCGCTCATCGACGACGGGTACGAGGCGGCGGGCGTCTCCGATCACCCGCCCGTCTTCGAGGTGTTCGTCAACTCCGTCCCGTTCAACATGTACTCGATCCTCGCCATCGTGATGGTGTTCCTCATCGTGGGGACCCGACGCGACTTCGGCGAGATGCTCACCGCCGAGCGGCGTGCGTGGACGACCGGAAAGGTGAACCGCGACGACGCGCGCCCGATGCAGGACGTTGCCGCCGAACTCGGCGAGCCGGCGGCGGACCACCCACGACTGATCAACTTCCTCGGTCCCGTCGCCGTCCTCGTGGGCGTGACCATCGCCACGGCGCTTTGGACCGGCGGGTTCACCGCCTCGGCGTTCGCGTCCGACCCGACCGGCGCGCTCTGGAGCGGCGTCACGAACGCCGCCTACGATCAGGCGCTCATGTACGGCTCGTTCGCGATGATCGTCTCCGGGTTCGTGCTCGGAAAGCTCCAGGGCGTGGTAAGCCTCGGCGAGGCGACCGACACGACGATCGAGGGGTTCGGGATCATGCTCACGGCGATATCGATCCTCGCGCTGGCGTGGGGAATCGGCGAGGTGGTGAACGCGCTGGGGACGGGCGAGTACGTCGCCGGCGTCGCCGAGAGCGTCGTGAATCCGGCGATACTCCCCGCGCTCGTCGTGGTGATCGCCGCCTTCATGGCCTTCTCGACGGGCACCTCCTGGGGAACGATGGGAATCCTGACGCCGATCGTCATCCCCGTCGCCTGGACGATCACGGGCGGCGGCGCGGCGGGCCACACCCTCGTCGCGGCGATGGTCGGGGCCATCTTCTCCGGCGCGATATTCGGCGATCACACCTCGCCGATCTCCGATACGACCGTCCTCTCCGCGACGTTCACGGGCGCGGACCTCATCGATCACGTCCGGACGCAGCTGTACTACGCCGTGACCGTCGGGGTCGTGGCGATCGCGTTGCTGCTCGTGTGGGGCTTCGTCGGGATCCCGCCGATCGTGTTGTTGCCGATCGGCGCCGTCGTGCTCGTCGGGCTCGTCTACGGGCTCTCGGAACTCGACGCCCGCCGACGTGGCGTCGATCCGATCACCGCGAACGCGCCACGAGAGAACGGGGAGAGCGCCGAGGAGTAGCGGAGTCGACGGTCATTGGTCCGACCGCGTGAGGCCGGACGTGTTAAGGGCGTCCGACGGGTAGAACGCGTACGCGCCTTCGTCCCCGCCGGAGCCGTCCCACATCCGGGAGCGATGACCGAGCGGCGAACCCGGGCGCGGAACATGTCGTCGAACGCGATCGCACGGTCGATCGCGTCTCGACCGTCCGCCGGAACGCATCCGGCCGCCCGGCACGAGGGTTTCCCGGTTGACGCGGCACGCCGCCGGAGATGAGACCGGCCGTTAGTGTTCCGGGCGAACATTTCTGATTTGACGAGCAGTGAGGGCTGAAGTCTCCCAGTGCCTTGGTCCGATTCGTTCCACGCGACCGTCGAAGTCGTCATTGAAGCTCAATATCGCACCGAGGTCACGCGATTCGCACAATCGGATGCTGGACGCGCCCGTGAAACTGAGTTCCTGATCCGTATATTTCCGAAACGTCCCTATCGACGCCCTCACGTCATCGGATTCGACGTGAGCGATCTCGAAAACGTTCGGAAACGGATCCTCGCCGAGGATCCGGCTGGCGACGGTGTCTGCGGCATCAAACGAACCGGTTCGGACGCGAGTGAGTGTCACGGTCTCGTCCAACCCTGTGTCGTTCGTAGTTCGAGTGGATTCCGAACACGGTGACGGCGGTGATGGTACCGATCGGCGAGGCCGTCATCAGCGTTCATCGTCGCGGTCGACGACCCCCGATCGCGACCGTCGATCCCTTCCGAGCACGTGGTTATTTATCAGAAGAGATAGTTACATTATCCGGATCCGAAAAGTGAGTACCGTCCACGTGACACGAGGATCGATCCCGCCGCCAGGAGCGAACGAACACCCGAGACCGGCGTCCGAACTCGTGGACGTCGACGCCGTCGTGACCGCCGCGACTATCGAAACGGAGAACCGGGGATGACCACCGAACCCGATCCGGAGGGGATACGCGTACTGTACGTCGACGACGAGCCGAATCTCGCGGAGGAGTCCGCGGGACGTCTCGAGCGTAGCGACGATCGCCTCGACGTCGAGACGGCGATCGGAGCGAGTAGGGCACTCGATCGCCTCGACGGAGGGATCGACTGCGTCGTCAGCGAGTACGACGTGGCCGAACGGGACGGGCTGGAGCTACTGGATCTGGTGGTCGATCGCGATCCCGATCTCCCGTTCATCCTGTTTACGGACGAGGGATCGGAGGAGATCGCCAGCGAGGCGATCGCCAGGGGAGCCGCGGGCTACCTGCCGAAACGCGAGGACGAGGGGAGATACGATCTGCTCGCACGCCGCATCGCGAACGCCGTGGACCGGTCGCGCGATCGGGGAGCGAGGAAGCGACGTGACCGCATCACCACGGCGATTCGGGAGATCAATCGCGTCCTGATCGACGCGAGAACCCGCGAGGGGATCAACGAGGAGGTCTGTCGAACGCTCACGGGATCGGCGTTCTATCGGTTCGCCTGGATCGGAGCGGTGGACGAGGAGACGGAACGTGTCATCCCTCGGGCAGCAGCCGGGATCGAGGAGGGATACCTCGATTCGATCGACGTGACTGCCGACGATCGGCCGACCGGACGGGGACCGGGAGGGAGGGCGCTCCGGGAGGGGTCGATCGCCGTCTCCCAAGCCGTGGAGTCGGACGCGGACTTCGAGCCCTGGCGCGAGGAGGCACTCGAACGCGGCTACCGGGCCGTCGCCGCGGCCCCGCTCGCCTACAAGGACACGAACTACGGGGTCCTGTGTGTGTATGCGAATCACGAGAACGCGTTCGGCGAGTCCGAACGGGAGCTCCTCTCGGAGCTCGCGGACACGATCGCCCACGCCTACAACCGGATCGACATCAGGGAGGCGTACCGCAACCAGTACCGGGAGCTGTTCGAGGAGGCGCCCGTGATGTTCGCGTTCACGCGGCGGGAGAACGGAAAGCCGACCATCGACGACTGCAACGAGCTGTTCGCCGAACGGCTCGGGTACTCCCGCGAGGATCTTCGAGGGCGACCGCTTGCGGACGTCTACACGGAGGAATCGGCGGAGATCCTGCTCGACGGTGGCGGGTACGAACGGGCGCTTTCGGGCGACTTCTCGCGTGAATCCCGAACCCTTCTCGGGAGCGGGGGCGAGGAGATAGAGACGATGCTTCGTGCGACTCCGCGTCGAAACGGAGGCGGCGAGGTGATCGGGACGCACGCCCTCTACGTCGACGTCACCGATCGGAGCCGGCTGGAGGAGCTCGAGGCGATCCGCGAACGCATGGGATTCGCGCTCGATGCGACCGATTCGATCCTCTTCGAGATCGACCTCGAAACCGGCGTCGAGACGCGCCACGGGCCCTTCGAGCGTCTCTACGGCATTCCCTCGATCCGTGCCGAAACGAGCGGGGAGTTCTACGAGCGATGTGTCCACCCCGACGACCGCGAGGAGCTCGCGACGCTCCAGGAGTCGATCGATGCCGACACCGCGACCGTCGGCTGCGAGTTCCGAACTCACCCGGACCGCGGCGAGGTGCGGTGGATCCGGTTCGAGGCGTACGTCTCGACCGGTCCCGACGGGACGCCGGAGCGGCTCGTCGGTCTCGACACCGACATCACCGCACAGAAACGCCGCCAACAGGAGCTGGAGCGGCAAAACGAGCGGTTGGAGGAGTTCGCGAGCATCGTCTCACACGACCTTCGAAACCCGCTCAACGTCGCGGTCGGCAGAACGGAACTCGCGAGCGAGGACTGCGATAGTCCCCACCTCGAGGCGGTGGAGAACGCCCACGATCGGATGCAGGACCTCATCGAGGACCTGCTCACGTTGGCCCGCGAGGGCGACGAGGTGCGGGCGGTCGAGCCGGTGGCCCTCACGGAGGTGTGTGAGCGATGTTGGAACCGGATCGACGCCGGAGGAGCGACGCTCGAGGTCGAGGTCGACGGAACGATCGAGGCGGACCGCAGTCGCGTACAACAACTCCTCGAGAACCTGTTTCGTAATTCGGTCGAGCACGGCGGCGAGGGCGTGAGCGTGACCGTCGGCGACCCCGATGGCGGCGAGGGGTTCTACGTCGCCGACGACGGCCCGGGGATACTCGAGGAGGACCGCGAGGACGTCTTCGAGGCCGGGTTCTCGACCGCGGAGTCGGGGACCGGATTCGGGCTGCGGATCGTCAAACAGGTCGTCGACGCCCACGGGTGGTCGATCGATGTGACGGAAGGGGACGAGGGCGGTGCCCGGTTCGAGATCACCGACGTGACGCGAGCGTGATCGGACGTCGGCTGCCGGCGTGGTGCGAGCGTGATCGGACGTCGACTGCCGGCGTGGTGCGAGTGTGATCGGACGTCGACTGCCGGCGTGGTGCGAGCGTGATCGGACGTCGACTGCCGGCGTGGTGCGAGCGTGATCGGACGCGATACCGTGTGCCGAAGCGATCCCGGTGCGTGATCCGCTCGATCGCGGTTCTCGCGTCTGAAAGTAACGATCATCGATGTACTTATATGAGCGCTCTTTGCCAATGGTGTGTATAGGCATGCAGATCCACGTCACACGACGCCGGAGCCGGTGGCGAACAGACGGGACCCAACGGAGGACCGAGAATGGCCGCTGATACGGGCGATTCCGTCGACCTCGAGTATCCCTCGAGCGGTTGGAAGGGGTTCTTTTCGGACCACTTCGGCCCCTCGATGCTGTGGGCGCTGATCAGCATCGGCGGGAGCCACATCGCCGTCGGACCCGAGTTCGGCGCGACGTTCGGCCTCTTTGCGGTGTGGGTGTTCGCGATCATCTACATCGCCAAGTACGGGGCGTGGGAGCTCGGCATCCGCTACAACTACGGCGTCGGGGGCAACCCCGTCGAGGCATACGACCAGCTTCCGGGGCCGAAAAACTGGATGCAGTGGTTCACCGTGTTAGTGTTCGGCGTCTTCTACATCGCCATCGTCGGCGCGGTCGGAATGAGTACGGCGGCGATCGTCTCGTTCTTGACGCCGCTTGCGGTGCCACAGGCCTTCGTCGCCTTCGTGGGTGGTGCCGGCGTACTCGTGTTCTTCGCGCGCTACAGCCTGCTCGAGAAGATCCTCGTCGGCTTCACGATCGCGTTGGGCGTGCTGCTCGTCATCGGCGTGATCGTCGGCCCGCCGTCGCCGGACGTCGTGACCGGAACGGCGTTTTCGCTCGATCTGGCCGGCGACCGCACGGTCCGATTCGTGGCGCTTTTCGCCGCGGCCGCGGGCTTCGCGCCGACGGGGTTCAGCACGAGCGTCCTGATCGGCAGCTGGAGCATGGCCAAAGGCGAGGGCGCAAACCAGCTCGAGGAGCACGGACTCGACCCGGAAAACGAGAAATACCACGACTACATCGCACAGTGGATCAAGACCGGGCGTCGGGACTTCAACATCGGCTACGCGTTCAGCTTCGTGCTGTTGGCCGTGATGGTCATTCTCTCGTCGAACGTGCTCTATCCGAACCCGCCCGGCGACGGGCGGTTCGCGGTCGCGATCGGACAGATCCTCTCTGAGTCCTTCGGTCCGTGGTCCTTCTGGGCGATGATGGTCGGCGCCTTCGCGGCGCTCTACTCGACGGTCATCACCCTGCTCGACGGCGCGTCCCGTGCTGTCGGCGACGTGCTCCCGATGGCGATGGAGAACGAGGACATGGACAGCGACCTCATTCGTCGAGTCGTCTTGACGCTCGTCGTCCTCGTCAGCAGCATCACCGTCTTCGTCCTGGGGAACATCCCCGTCACCTTCATCCTCTACATCGCCGCGATCCTCGCGGTGACGGAGATCGTCTTCTTCCCGGCGAACTGGTACGTCGTCAAGAAGAACCTCCCCGAGCGGTTCCACCCGACGACCGCCTGGAACGTCTACTACGTCTTCGCGCTGATCGCGGTGTTGATCTTCGGCGCGATGGGCGCTGCCGTCCGCCTGGGCATCGTCCCCCAGATCGTCGATCTACTCCCCTGACACCGACGTCCGCCATCCGATTCGGTGTCAGCGTTCCGCCGTCCCGTAGTTTAAGGTGAGCCGGTGTCATGGTCGGTGGTATGACCGACGACCGGCTCCCAAGCCAGGATCTCACGGAGGGCGTCAAACGCGCCCCGAACCGGGCGATGTTACACGCCATGGACCTCGACGCCGAGGACCTCCAGCGGCCGATGATCGGCGTCGCCAACACGGCCGCCGAGATCACCCCCTGCAACTCCCACCTCGACGAGGTGGCGGCGGCGGCGAAGGAGGGAATCGATGCCGCCGGCGCCGTCCACGTCGAGTTCGGAACGATCACTATCTCCGACGGCGTCTCGATGGGCCACGAGGGGATGAAGGCCTCGTTGATCTCCCGGGAGGTCATCGCCGATTCCGTCGAACTCGTCGCCTTCGGCGAGCGGCTCGACGCCATCGTCGGGGTCGCGGGGTGTGACAAGAACCTCCCCGGCATGTTGATGGCCGGCATCCGAACGGATCTTCCGACGGTGCTTTTATACGGCGGCTCGCGGCCGACCGGGACGTTCCATGGCGAGGAGGTGAGCGGCGTCGAGGTCGTCGAGGGCGTCGGCGCGGTCCTGGGCGGCGAGATGACCGAAGCGGAGCTGAAGGAACTCGAACGGTCGGCCTGCCCGGGTGCCGGATCGTGTGCCGAGATGGCGACGGCGAACACGATGGCGACCATCGCCGAGACGATCGGACTGGCACCGATCGGATCGGCCTCGCCGGCCGCGGAAACCGACGAGCGACAGGCGGTCGCGAAAGCATGCGGCGAGGTCGTCGTCGACGCCCTCCGGTCGGGACTGCGACCGAGCGACGTCCTCACCCGACAGTCCTTCGAGAACGCCATCGCGGTGCAGGCGGCGATCAGCGGGTCGACGAACGCCGTCCTCCACCTGCTCGCGCTTGCGGAGGAGGCCGGCGTGGACCTCGAACTCGAGACCTTCGATTCGATCTCCGCGCGGACGCCACACGTCTGCAACCTCAAGCCCGGCGGCGAGTACACGATGCACGATCTCCACCGCAACGGCGGCGTTCCGGCGGTCCTCCGGTACCTGATCGACGGCGGCCACGTCGACGGCGGAACGCTCACGATCACCGGCGAGACGCTGGAGGAGGCCGTCGAACGGGTGGATCCCCCGACGCCCGATCCGGCGATCGTCCGGCCGCCCGAGGACCCGATCGACGAGGAGGGCGCCATCGTCGTCCTCCGGGGAAATCTGGCGCCGGACGGGGCCGTATTGAAGGTGACCGGCGAGCACGAGTACCGATTCGAGGGGCCGGCGCGGGTATTCGACGGGGAAAACGAGGCGTTCGCGGCCGTCGAGAACCGCGACCTCGACGGCGGGGAGGTCGTCGTCATCCGCAACGAGGGCCCCCGCGGCGGCCCCGGAATGCAGGAGATGCTCAGCGTCACGGCGGCGATCGTCGGCGCAGGCTACGACGACGTGGCGCTGCTCACCGACGGTCGCTTCTCCGGCGCCACCCGCGGCCCCATGATCGGCCACGTCGCACCCGAGGCCGCCGCCGGCGGCCCGATCGCGGCGGTCGAGGACGGCGACACGATCACGATCGACGTGCCGGAACGGACCCTGGCGGTCGGCCTCTCGGAGGACGAGATCGATGCGCGCCTGGACGACTGGAGCCCCTCCGAACTCGAGTACGGCCGCGGCGTCCTGGCGAAGTACCCCTCGATGTTCGCCTCGGCCGCTGAGGGCGCCGTGACCAGACCGTGTCCCGGCTGGCGGGAGTGATCGACGCGTGTAGCCCGCCGTGAGAGTCGAACCGGGACGCGACGGCTGAAGAAACCTCAGTACGCACGCTCATCTTTTCGCCCGGCCGCGGCGCATCCTCGTTCTTGACCAGCTTCTCGGAGCTGTATTCACCGTTCCCTGCTCTCTTCCCACTCGGGACGTGGTGTGGGAGACGGGAGTTCGTTAACCGCACTTCGAAGTTCGTCCTCCGTCGTCCACGGGAAGCACCGCTCGTGGAGTTCGAATTTGCGGAACTTGTTGAGATGGACCCAACTGTACGTTGCCGGTTCTTCGCCCTCACCCGTCCGATCGTCGATCACATCCCAAATCGCCTGTTCGTCGATGTCGAGATCGGTATCTCGTGTGCGATCAACGAGCGATTCGATCTGCGATTGGACCTCATCCCCCGACAAATCGTCCGAAAACGCAATCTCAAGGGCGGCCTGAATGACGTGCCGTTTCGATTCCAGGTTGGCGTCAGTCACCCACGCGTAATCACGCGGGAACACGTACGACTTGGCGAAATACGGTGAGTCATCAATTTCGCCCAATTCAGGAGCCTCTCCGCCGCTCTCCTTTTCAAAGACACCGACGATGTAGTCGCTGTATGTCGCGAGCAACGAAAACATGATATCGAACGTATTGAGCCGCTCAGCCGGAAGCTCGAGGAGATCACCCATGATGAACGGATAGGAACCGAGTTGCTTCGTGAGTTCGTTCTGCACGGCGCGAAGCCGGCGGAGATGGGGGTCGCGATAGCTCCCGAGGATGAAATACGACGTCCGCTGACTCGAGAGATACGGCAGTTCACGCCGTGTGAACCGCCAGATATCTCGTTTCTCCGCTGGCTCAAGCTCGATGCCCCCGACGGCCTCGTGAACGACAGTCATAATGTCCGCAGCTTCCGTCGGAGGGCTTGGATCGGCCATTAGCTGCCGGTTCAAGCCACTCCAGCTTATTTCCTTTGAATCACTTTGTCTTTTTCTAGTTTAACCAACTTGGATGAACCTAACTGTTATTGCATCCCTCCTCGTAACGTCACACATGAGCGAAACCGACACGGGCACGGCCGAGACAGGGCCGTTCGCGGAACAGCAGCGGCTGTTCAAGCTGCTGTCCCAGGATACGCGCCATCTCATCATCCAGGAGCTGCTGGGCCACCCCGCCCATCTGATGTCGCTCGCCGAACTCGAGTATATGACCGGGAAGAGTCAGGCAGCAATCAAAGACCAGCTGGAGACGTTGATCGACGCCGGGCTTCTCGCACGCTACACGTACGAACCAAGTGAGGGGAAACGCGATCTTCCGGCACAGTTCTACGGATTCACCGAGCGGGGAATCGAGATCCTCCACGACTACAAGTATCTCCGCGGAGTCCCGGTCGCTCGGGCCCTCTACGAAAACACGCGGAAGACCGAGAAAATCGGGCGCCACGAATCGGCGCCTCGCCCGGCTCTTCCGGATGCTGTCGCGGAAGCACTCGAGTTCGACGAGCCCGATCTTGACGCCGTTGATACTGATACGACTTCGTGAGCCGGTGACGGACTGATCGTGGTTCCGTGAGTGAACAGATCCACGACATCCGTTCCTATAACGAAATTGTCACCAGCTACCAAATTCACGCTCAGCTTGGTTTTTCATACTTTTCGCCGTCTTTTCCCCGACACCCTCGGCGGCCATCAGATCTTCCAAATCTGCTTCATATACATCCTTGACCCACCAAATACCGACCTCTTGAAGCGCAACAGCTTTTGTGTAGCTGACGTTGTCGAACTGTGTCGTCGTCCCGTCTTTTCTCATATGGCACATCATGATCCGTACGATCTTATATAGTAGCCGATAGAATTTTTTACTCAGAGATTAATATAGTATCTAATGGATCACCTCAACGAGATCTCCGTCGAAGAACTCCAAGAGGCGCTTGACAATGTTGACGGAAACAAGCCGACACAA